>CAZVHJ010000024.1:0-68671 GCA_964627715.1 uncultured Spirochaetaceae bacterium
CCTCTTCCAGGAGGATGAGGATTTCTTCCCGGCTGTAGGGCAGGGCCAGCCTGCTATGACGGAAATAATGAATCACATCACCCGCCCCGGCCCAGGTTTGAGATCCTTCCAAGACACCCGCCAGCGAGGAGAGAAGAATCTTGCTGCCCTCTGAGAGGCTGTTCCAGGAGTAAATCATCTGGGGCAGTGGATTGTCCACGATGCCCTTCACGATCCCGTCCAGGTCTTGTACCGTAGGTTCGTTTCTTTCCTCCTCCATCAGGTGGTCAACCAGATTCTGGCAGATCACCTGAGTGTAGAACGGTTGTCCTCCGCTGAGCCGGTAGATGAGATCCACTACATCACCGGAGTAGTGGATATACCCTTTGAGGGGCTCGGTGATCAAACGAGCCGTATCGTTTACCGACAGGTATGAAATTTTCCTATAGATGGACTTCCCGAGAAGAGATTTCCAGAAGTGTACCTTCCTGTGCTCCAGGTTGGTGGAACCGGTAAATATGAAAGAGATCCGATGCGGGCTTTCCAGGGCGCCGGCGAGGTAGTGAATTGCGGATTCACTGAGAGAACCGTCCCGGATCTTTTCCTCGATCAGCTCGTACTCGTCCAGCAGAAAGAGTACGATTTTTTCCGGGTAGTGTTCTTTCACCCGGGTGAGAAAGATGTCAAAAAGTTCTTCGACCCGTCGTGAGGCCATGGTGCTTTCCATCGTTTCAACCGATAGGCCGGGAATCTGGAGGCTGTCGCAGGCTATTTTTAGGATCGTTCGCCAGAAATGATCATCGTTTTTGATCCCAGCCAGGATCTGCATATCCACAAGCACAGGCAGGAAGCGTTCGCCGAGCCGCCCCCCGAGAATTTGGAAGAGGATCGAGGTTTTCCCAGAACGTCTCTCCCCGCAGAAAACGAGGACCTGGTTTGATTTAGCGGAACCGATCTTTTTTACTACGAAGTTGAAGTCATCTTCCCGGCCGAAGAACATCTCCCTGGTTTTGATCGGATTGCCGACGATATACGGATTGAACGGAATTCTTTCCATGCCTTTCCTCTAATTATAGCCACTTTTTTCCTTCCTTCCAGGTAATATTCCCGTTATAGAGACCCTGAAGTAGATTCAGAATGGAGAGGACGATTTGTAATCTGTATCGGCAATCCCGTTTTAAGCCGACAGCTGCAGGAGCTTCTTAAATTCTTCCCGATCCACCACTTCCTTCTCCAACAGCAGATTGGCCAGAGATTTGATGGTTTCTCTTTTCTCTTCTATGATCTTTTGAGTCTTGTCATGGGTGTCGTCGAGGATGCGTTTCACTTCCTCGTCGATATCCGCGGCGATCTTCTCGGAGTACTCCTTCTCCGTAGGTGTCCAGTTGTCTCCGGTGAGAAAGGGATTGCGCGGTCGTTCGTAGGCCATCAGCCCCATCTTGCCGCTCATCCCGTATTCCTTGACCATGGCCCTGGCTATATCCGTAGCCCGCATCAGGTCGTTTTGGGCTCCGGTGGACACATCCCCGAAGACCAGCTCTTCGGTCACTCTTCCGGCCAGAAGCACGGCCAGACGGTCCTCCAGCTCGCTCTTGGTCATGAGGTAGCGATCCTCGGTGGGAAGCTGAATCGTATACCCCAGTGCGGCGATTCCTCTGGGCACGATGGAGATCTTGTGCACCACGTCCGTATTGGGGAGGGTTTCCGCCACTACGGCATGACCCGCTTCGTGGTAGGCTACGATCTGTTTTTCCTTGGGACTGATCAGGCGCTTCTTTTTTTCCAACCCGGCGATGACCCGATCGATGGCCTCATCAAACTCGTCCATGGTTACGCTCTTCTTGCCGCGGCGAGCGGCCAGAAGAGCCGCCTCGTTGACGATGTTGGCCAGATCGGCGCCGACCATTCCCGGGGTTCTGCTGGCAATGACTTTCAGGTCGACGTCCTTGTCCAGTTTCACACCCTGGCTGTGAATCTTGAGAATCTCTTCCCTGCCGTTCAGGTCGGGTCGATCCACCACCACCTGGCGGTCGAAACGGCCCGGACGCAACAGGGCCGGGTCGAGAATCTCCGGACGGTTGGTAGCACCCATGATGATCACCCCGGCACGGGTGTCGAAACCGTCCATCTCCACGAGCAACTGGTTCAGGGTCTGCTCCCGCTCGTCGTGACCGCCGATGGGGTTGAATCCCCGCACCTTCCCGAGAGCATCAAGCTCATCGATGAAGATGATGCAGGGCGCCTTTCCTTTGGCCTGGGAAAACAAATCCCGCACCCGGGCGGCTCCAACCCCTACGAACATCTCGACGAACTCAGAACCGGAGATATGGAAGAAAGGGACTCCTGCTTCCCCGGCAACCGCTTTAGCCAGCAGGGTCTTTCCGGTTCCCGGCGCGCCCACCAGAAGGACTCCCTTCGGTATGCGGCCGCCCAGGTCCTCGAACTTCTTCGGAGTCTTCAGGAACTCGACAACTTCGTTGAGCTCCTCTTTGGCCTCTTCGATCCCGGCCACGTTTTTGAAGGAGGTTTTCTTGGCCTCCTCATCTGCTACCAGGCGTGCCTTGCTCTGGCCGACGTTGAGAATGCCGGGACCCCCAATGGACATCCGGCGCATGGTGAAGTTCCAGATAGCAAAGATTATGAGTAGAGGCAATATCCAGGACAGGAGGGTACCGAAGAAGCTGTTCGCCTGACGTCCCGTGAAGCGCACTGCCTTCTCCTCCAGCTGCTTGACCAGATCCGGATCTTCGACCCGGTTGGTTACGAAGGATTCCTGCTCCGTTTCGCTGCGGACAATCACTCCCCGGATATCCGTCTGAGAAACAACCAGGTCCCTAACCAAGCCGTGTTCGAGATACTGTTTGAACTCGCTGTAGGGAATTTCGCGAGACATGCCCCGAACAAATAAAAATTGCAGTCCGAAAATCAAAAGCAGGGCGATAGCGATATATCCCAAGGATATCTGTCTTTTTTTGTGCTGATCTTCATTCATATCATTACCCAATATTATGATACGAACGGCCCCACGAAAAGACAAGTCGAATTTATCCGGTCGTAAACGCTACCCTTGAACACGGCGGTGGTTGCGGTGTACAACGCGACATGCTCTACTTCGATCTGCTCTGCGGAGCCGGCGGAGACCTGCATCCAGCTTCTCATACGCTGAAGCCAGGACAGTCAGCGGGAGTACCGTAACCTTTACGGTATTCTAAGCAAGAACTTCTGTAAGCTGCCGGAGGCTGGTCAACAGAACATCTTCCGCCACTCCGGCGCTGCGGGGATCTTTTTCCCGGGGACGAAAGGAACGGCGGTCGCCGGCGAACAGCGCGGTCTTGAAACCTGTTCGGCCTGCCGGCCAGATATCGTTGATCCTGTCATTGCCCACGTACAGTACCTGTCTGGCACGGATTTTTCTCCGGCCTAAGTTGGCGGCGGCCAGTTCGAATAGCTTCCCAGAAGGCTTGGCCTCGAGATGAATGTAGGACCATACGCAGAGCTCGGGATCGAAACCCAGAGTTTCTAAAGGATCTTCAAGGAACGCCGGGAAAAGCAGTGGAGTGAAAAATTGGGCGTTCGACACGATCCCCAGCGCAAACTTTCGCTCCTTGAGACACCGCAGCGTTTCAGCAAGTTCCGGCATGGGCCAGGTCGGATTGATCCGGCACTCGTACTCCAGAGCGACCAACTCGCAAAGCTCCATATCCGGCCGGCTGGGAATCCGCCCCTTTTTCCAGAGGCTCTGAAGCACCTCGAGGAAGATGTCCCTGATGTCGACCTCCGGGTACTCGCGACCCTCGGCCTTGAGCCGCTCGTGGGCTTTGCAGATCGCCTCCACCAACCCTGAGGCCCCCCTCCTCGCCGTTTCCGCGTCTGCAGGGATACCCAAAGCCTTCAGCGTCTGTCCAAGGGCTTGAGTTCGCGCCCCTTCGCCCGTACTGCCGATATCGCCGGAGGCGGAGATAAACAGCGTGCCGTATACGTCGAACAGGACAGCTCGGATATCGGGTAAATTATCCAGCCGCGATTTTTGTCCAGTAGGGATCGGGGTCAGAGGATGAGCGTGGCGACGGATGCGTTGGATCGCTGTGTCTGGATCTGCTGCAGAATTGCGGATCACCAGCGAATCAGGTTTCCCCCGTAGGTCAATCCCGCCCCGAAGCCGATGGCCAGGAGCAAGTCCCCCTCCTGGAGCATGTGCTTGCCCTGAAGCTCGGCCAGGGCGATCGGGATGGTGGCAGCGGAGGTGTTGGCGAACTCCTGGATATTGATGTAGAATTTATCCAGGGGGATTCTTTTCCTCTTCGCCGCCGCTTCGATGATCCGCAGATTGGCTTGGTGAGGGATGATATATTTGATCTGGTCGATTGTGAGATTGTGATATTCGAACAGATGCTCGATCGTATCAACCAGAGAGGCTACGGCGAAGTTGTACACCTTGCGTCCATCCATCTTTAGGTAAAAATCTTCGGGATTGGTCTCTCCGTGCTTGTACGGAAAACGGCTGCCCCCGGCTGTACGTTCAAGAAGCCGGGCTCCCCAACCCTGAGAGCGGATATAGGTGTACAGCACGCCTCTTTCCTCCGGTCCTGCTTCGGCGCAAAGCACCGCAGCGCCGGCACCGTCGCCGAAGAGAACACAGGTGTCGCGGTCCTGCCAGTTGACGTGTCGGGATAGAACCTCCGCGCCTATAAGAAGTACTTTCTTGGCAAAGCCGGAGCTGATAAAACCCTTGGCGGTCTCAAGGCCGTAGATGAACCCGGTGCAGCCGGCCACCAGGTCCATGGCAGCGGCGTTCTCCGCCTTTAGGTTGTCCTGTACGATACAGGCGGTTGCGGGAAACCCCGCAAAATCCGGCGTAGCGGTAGCCAGAAGAATCATATCGAGTTCCTCGGGCTCGATTTCCGCCCTTTGCAAGGCTTTTCTAGCGGCTTCGGTAGCCAAGTCCGAGGCGGCCTGCTCGGCCGCTGCTATATGGCGGTAGCGGATGCCCGTATGCGATACGATCCATTCGTCGGAAGTATCGAGGTATTCTTCAAACTCATGATTTGAAACACGCCTGTCGGGTACGTAGGTTCCGGTAGCGCGGATTACTGCATTCATGACTGTCTCCATCAGGGAAAGGTTCAAGCATTTTATCGACATTGGTGCCAGCGGTCAAGGCGGAATGGGCGGTATCCGGAAATATCGGCGGGGCCGCAAGGCATGTGCGGCACTTGACAACCCATGGGCTATGTGCTATTTTTTGCGATCCCAACCCATGGGCAAGGAGCCTTCATGAAAACCTGTTTCCTCTTCCCTGGACAAGGAGCGCAGTATCCCGGTATGGCAAAAGATCTCTGGGAAGCAAGCGAAAAGGTCAGAGATCTGTTTCGTTTGGCCTCTGATGCCACGAGTATGGATCTGGAGAGACTGCTCTTCGAGGGAAGTGAGGAGGAGTTGAAAGCCACTGACAACACGCAGGTGGCGGTGACTTTGGCGAGTGTGGCTGCCAGCCTGGTATGCAAAGAAAAGGGAATCGAACCGGAAGGTTTCGCCGGATTCAGTCTCGGTGAATACAGTGCGCTCTACGAGGCGGGAATCATCGCCCTGGAAGATCTCTTCCCGATTGTCAAAGTCCGGGGAGAGCTGATGGAAAAGGCGGCCAGAGCTCTCGATACCCCGGGGAGCGATGGCAAGGCCGGTATGGCTGCAGTGTTGGGATTGGGCTTCGCTGAGGCTACTGATATTCTGAATGCTTTGGAGGGGCAAGGGGTATTTCTGGCTAACTATTCCAGCCCGACCCAGATTGTCCTGGCCGGAACTGCCGAGGGATTGGACGAAGCTGAAAAGTTGTTCAAGGAATCCGGAGCCAGGCGCTTTGTTGTACTGCGGGTATCCGCTCCCTTTCACTCCCCGCTTCTCGAGGAAGCTCGGAAGGGATTGGAAGAGGTGCTTGCCGGGTATACCTTCAACGATCCGGTGAAGGCTGTGTACGCCAACGTCACGGGAAAACGGATCACTTCAGGCGAAGAGGCCCGCAGCTTGTGCGTTCGACAGGCTGTTTCAACAGTCCGCTGGGTCGATGAGGAGCAGAGCATGGTCGATGACGGTTTCGATCGCTTTTTCGAAGTGGGTCCGGGTTCTGTTTTGAGCGGCCTGTGGAAGGCATTTTCCAAAGAGCACCCCTGTCTTCCTGCGGGTAAGCTGGAGGATATCGAAAAAATCGTCGAGGGATAGGAGTATGTTGTTAGAAGGAAAAAAAGCAATCGTGACCGGGGGAGCCCGGGGAATCGGCTTGGAGATCGTATTGCGATTTCTCACAGAGGGAGCTACGGTATACTTCATCGATCTAAAACCCAGCGAATCCCTCGCCGAAATGGAAAAGGCTGCCAAAGAGGGCGGCGGTAAGGTCTTCTTCAAACAGGCCAATGTTGCGGTAGAGGAAAAAATCGTTCCCGTGATAGAAGAAATCCTCAAAGACGCTGAGACGATCGATATCCTGGTGAACAATGCCGGCATTACCGACAACAACCTCATATTTCGCATGACCCTCGAGGATTGGAACAGGGTTATGAGTATTAACCTGGCCAGCGTCTTTCTGATCAGCAAGGTTGTGGGCCGGCACATGGCCAAGAACAAGAGCGGTTCTATCATCAACATGGCCTCTGTGGTCGGTATCGGAGGCAACGCCGGACAGGCTAGCTACGCCGCCTCCAAAGCGGGATTGATCGGCCTGACCCATAGCCTGGCCAAAGAGATCGGGATGCGGGGTGTGCGGGTCAACGCCGTTGCCCCCGGGTACGTAGATACGGAGATGACCCGGAAGTTGCCGGAAGCCGCTCGAGAGGCGTTTTTAACCCAGATCGCCATGAAACGTCCAGGCACCCCTGAGGAGGTTGCCAAGGTAGTCACCTTCCTGGCCTCGGAGCTCTCCTCCTACGTTTCGGGAGAAGTGCTTCGAGTAGATGGCTGTATGGCCATATAGAACAAACGGTTTTAGATATCAAGGAGAACATTATTATGGTTAAACGAGTGGTGATAACCGGTTTGGGGACGGTGAATCCCCTCGGCAATAATGTCAAAGATACCTGGGAACGGATAAAAGCCGGTGAAAACGGCATAACCCGTATTACCAGGTTCGATCCGTCGGAACATACCAGTCAGGTAGCAGGGGAGGTCAAGGATTTCAATGCGGGGGACTTTTTCGACGCCAAGGAAGCCCGAAGGATGGACCGCTTCACCGTATACGCGGTCGCCGCGGCTGTGCAGGCCCACGATGATGCGGGATTAAAGAACAAAGATATCGACCCCGATCGCATTGGAATCGTTTTGGGCAACGGGATCGGTGGGATCGAAGTGTTGGGGGACAACTTCAAGAAGTATTTCGAGCGCGGGGTAAAAGCAGTTCACCCTCTGTTGGCCCCGATGATGATCATCAACATCGCACCGGGCAATATCGCCATCAAGCTCAACCTTCAGGGGCCCTGTCACGCCGTAGTTACCGCCTGCGCATCCGGAACCGATGCCATCGGTGAGGCGCTGAGTTGGGTACGCAGAGGCAGGGCGGATATGATGTTGGCAGGTGGAACCGAAGCCGCCCTGACACCGTTGGGGTTGGCCAGTTTCACCGTACTTCAAGCGGTGAGCACGAAGTACAACGACAGACCCGATCAAGCTTCCCGGCCCTTTGACGTGGGACGGGACGGCTTTGTAATGGCCGAAGGTTCCGGAATCATCGTTTTGGAGGAGCTGGAACACGCCAAGAAGCGGGGAGCCAAGATCTACGCCGAGCTCCTTGGCTATGGGGCTACCTGCGACGCCAATCACCTGACGGCGCCGCATCCGCAAGGAATCGGGGCGGTAAGGGCAATGCAGAGGGCCCTCGTTGATGCAGGGATGAAGCCAGAGGACATCGACTACGTCAATGCTCATGGCACCTCTACCCCGGTTAATGACCCCGTAGAATCCAAGGCGATTAAAGAGGTGTTCGGAGAGCAGGCCTGGAAACTCAAGGTGTCTTCAACGAAATCGATGATCGGACACCTTCTTGGAGCCGCCGGCGGAGTCGAGGCGATCTTCACCACACTTGCCTTGAATGAGCAGTTCTACCCGCCTACCCGCAATCTTGAGAACCCGGATCCGGAATGTGATTTGGACTACGTTCCCATTAAAGGTGTGCCTGGAGCGATGCGGGCGGCTATTTCCAATTCTTTCGGATTCGGCGGGCACAACGGCGTACTGGTTTTCAAACGTTACGAACAGTAGTATCAGAACAGGTCTAGCTGCTTTTGCTTAGCGGCCGTGGAGGGCCGATCCGTTCGAAGCTGGGCCCGCTCGAGCAATCCTTCCTCGATAGGGGTGAGAAAGGGACTCCTGGCCAGACGGTGCTCCCGGCCGAACAGATACCGCCTGCCTGCGTAGCTGAGAAACAGATATCTTTTGGCGCGAGTCATGCCCACGTAGAAGAGCCTTCGTTCCTCTTCAGGATCCGCGTCGCTGTGGCCGTACAGCGTGTAGGGTAGCATCCCCTGCTCGCAGCCCACAATGAATACGCAGGGAAACTCCAGCCCCTTGGCGGCGTGCAGGGTCATGAGCGTCACCTGCTCGCTCGCCGGTTTGAAGCTGTCCGCTGCTGCACCCAGAACCACATACTCGAGGAACTTTTGCGACTCAATCCCAAAGGAATCGGCCAGCTCGAGGAGGGACCGGTGTTGCTGCGGCGAGAGTTTCAGGTCTGTACAGGCGAGCACCAAGGATATCAGGTCCGCCGTCGAATCTGCCCTGCCTGTCAACTCCCGTAGCTCCTCCAGCTTCGCCATTCCGATCAGTTCTTTTTCCATGACGGACTTCCTGAGAACGGGATTTTCCTTCGTGGCGAGCCGAAGAATATCAATCACCGATTTTACCGGTTCCTGCCTGAAAAAGGGGGTTTCCCCGATCTTTTGATACGGAATGGAATGATTCTGAAAGGCCCGCTCTAGAATATCCATCTGTCTACCGATGCGGCAGAGTACGGCAAAGTCGGAAAGGCTTTGGATTCCCTCCGTGCTCGATCCTTCGCTGATATCGCTGTCCATAGAGAAGAAGCGCAAGCCACCCATCATGGCTTCGATGGTCCGTGCTACTACCTCGGCTTCGCTCTTGTCGGTGGGATTCTCCAAGATCCGCAGCCGAACCCCCGGTTCTAGACCGTGTAGAGCCGGGGTGGGGCTAAGGCCCGCCAGTACCTGATGGGAAGCTTGGAGGATCGTGTCGGAACAACGATAGCTGCGGGATAGGTTGAACAGTTTCGCCGCAGGATAATCGGAGAGAAATTGATTTATAAATCCGACATCAGCGCCGCGAAACCCGTAGATCGCCTGGTTGGGATCGCCGATGGCGAACAGGTTGGAGTGTCCTTCCGGTGCGAGCAGCCGTATCAGGCGATATTGGGCCAGGTTGATGTCCTGATATTCATCCACGAGGATCCACTGAAAGAGCCGGTGATACTCGGAAAGCACTTCGGCTTTGGCAAGAAAGATCGAGACAGGCTTTTGAATCAGGTCGTCCAGATCGAAGAGGTTCTGCCGCCGCAGGTACTCTTCGTACAGTTCAAATACTCTTTGTATTCCCGGATCGGTAATCTCGTCCCTGGTTTTTGCGTTTCTCTTCAGGCTACTGATCTCATCACACACCGATCGAACATCGTCTTTTGCCACACCCGGCAGAGAGCGAACTACCGCGAGCCGGTCATTCTCATCGATCAGGGAGAATCCGCTGTTTCTGCCAGTGCAGCGGGCGTGGGGTTTCAGGATCGACAGACCAAGGGCATGGAAGGTATACAGATGGATTTCTTCCAATCCCCCCGAGGCGGACAGTTGACTCTGAAGCCGGCTTTTCATTTCCCCTGCCGCCTTGTTGGTGAAAGTAAGGGCCAGGATATTGCGGGGTTCGATCCCGCGGCTCTGGATCAGATAGGCGATTCGAGCGGTCAAGGTTCGGGTTTTTCCGGTTCCTGGCCCGGCCAGGATCAGTAGCGGTCCCGCACCGTGGCTAACCGCCTCCCTCTGCTTCGAATTCAAGGAAGAGAGGATCGCCGGCGCCGAAGGCTCGACACCGGCGGTATTCGGAGCTGTCGGAAGCACTTCCCGTGATGGTGTGGGTTGCCAGGTCTGTGCTGCGAGGCGCCGATAGGCTGTGATATCGAAGCTGATTAAACCGGTTCTGGCCGGGGGCCCGGACTCCGCCCGGCTCATATCCTGGAACAGCAGCTCCTGTGGACTGAAATTGCTAATCTCTCCCTGGCTGAAGAGCTTTACCCGACCGAACTGTCCATCGAAGCCAGGTTCGACCAGCACCCGGCCGCAGCGCATGCGGCGGACCGCCTCGGCAAGTAACTCATTCGTTTTGATCTCGATATCTTCTATGGGAACATCGAGAAGCAGGGCGAACTCCGAACCGACAGCCTGGATCGCTGTGTTGTAGAGGCGGGCGATCTTCCTCGATTGAACTCCGATCCCTGTTATCTCGGAGAAAATCTCCTTGAGGGGTATCAGGGAGCGAAACCGGGGGTGGCTGGTTGCATTAGGAGTCTGCGCTCTATCGGCCAGCTGGGCTACCCTGTTCAGTACGCCTATGGTGACAGGCCTGCTGCATACCGGGCAAATGCTTCGGTGACGAAGGGTTTCGAGTGGATCCCAGCAAATACCGCACTTCCGGTGGCCGTCGTAGTGGTACTTCCCCTCCTGTGGAAAGAACTCAACGGTGCCGAGGAAATCCGCCCCTTCAATCGGTGAACGGCGGGCCGATAGCGCCGCAATGATTTCTGGATAGGAAAGATCAGTGTCGAAGAGATTCGCCTCCCGCCCGAGTTTCTCGGGAGAGTGAGCATCGGAGTTGGAGATCAGGGTGTAGCGGTCGAGAAAACTGCACAACCAGTTCATCGGCGGATCCGAGGACAGCCCCGTCTCCACGGCCCGGATATGTTCGGCCAGCTCACCGTAGCACTCGGCGATGCTGTCGAAGCCGCTCTTTGCTCCCAAGGCGGAAAACCAGGGTGTCCAGATATGGGCTGGAACGAAGAACATCTGATCCGAGCTTTCCAGAGCGATTTCCAGAAGCTCTCGACTGTCCAAACCGAGAATCGGCCGGCCGTCGGAGGAGATGTTGGCAAACCGGGATAGCTTCGACTGGATCTTCTCAGCCGCTTCGAAGGTTGGAACCAAGATCAGGTTGTGGACCTTGCGCACTTTCTCCGCTCTTCGGTATATATTGCTGATCTCCGCAGTAAGAAGAAAACGGACGGGCCTGGGTTCCTCCCTCTTCCGGTTCAATGCGGGAAGGGGCAACCGAGCCTCTTCGGCGTCCAGGCGGTACTCCCGCTTCAAGTGAAACAAGCCCTCCTCGGCCGGCTCGAGCTTGTCTTTGAGCTCCTCGAGCCAACCTGGATGAGTGAAGTCTCCGGTCCCGATCACGGTAATGCCTTTGATTGCAGCCCAAGCTTCGAGATGCTCCGGGGTCAACTGAGGGCTGGTGGAGATCGAGTAGTGAGAATGAATGTGAAGATCAGCAATGAAACGCATGATTCCTATTGTTTCAATCTCCGGATGTACTTGTCAATGCCTTGAGGTTTTGCGTAATTTATTACGAAGGACATCGCAATCTTCCTTATCGATAAAGACCGAAGATTGCGATATTACGAAGGACATCGCATTGCGATATTATGGATCGAGGTTTAATGATGTCAGAAGGGTCCATGGATCCCAGATACGACGAGGAGCTGCTCGAAGAGGTTGAAAAGGAACTCAAAGAGCCTGACATGTATAAGGTGGTGTTGCACAACGATGATTATACCACCAAGGAGTTCGTCGTGGAGGTGCTTCAGGTTGTATTTCACAAACCTGCGATCGAAGCTACGAAGATCATGATGGATGTGCATAAGCGAGGGAAAGGGGCCGTCGGTGTATACACATGGGATATCGCTCAAACAAAGGTGGCCCAGGTACGTCAGATGGCCAAAGAGAGGGAGTTTCCCTTGAAGTGCTCGGTTGAACCGGCGTAGATCAATAAGGGGTATACTATATGAGAGTCAGCGAGGATGTACAGGGGGTTCTACAGGCTGCCTATCTTCATGCGAAAGAGCGGCAGCACGAATACCTGACCCCCGAACACATACTTTTTTCTTCTTTATATTTCGATGTAACCCAGGAGATCGTGAAGGCCTGCGGCGCAGACCCGGATGAGATCAAGGAAGATCTGGAGAAACACCTGGGCGATTCTGTTCCCGTGGTGAAGAACAGCGAACCGATCCAGTCTCTCAGTTTCCAGTCGGTAATCGCCCGCGCCCTGTTTCATTCCGAAGCCTCCTCCAAGGAGGTCGTAGATATCGGGGATATTCTGGTATCGATCATCGACGAGACCAAGAGTTTCGGCGCTTTCTTTCTGAAGAAGGCCGGAATCACCCGATACAACCTGTTGCAGGTTATCTCCCACGGGGGGATTCTTGCCACGGATCCCGACAATCGGCAGCGACAGGATGAGGCTCCCGACACCGAAGAGGGAGAAGAGGAGGAGGCTCGCGGGGCCGGCGGCAAACGCAGACTGCGGCGCAGCGCCCTGGAGATGTTTACCCGCGAGCTGACCAAAGCGGCGCGCGAAGGGGAGTTGGAGCCGCTTATCGGAAGAGAGGATATCCTGGAGCGTACGGTTCAGGTTCTTTGCCGGCGCTTGAAAAACAATCCGGTTTTGGTCGGAGATCCCGGCGTAGGAAAGACGGCGATCGCCGAGGGTTTGGCCCAGCGAATCGCCGAAGGGGATGTACCGGAGCTGCTCAAAAGTTACGAGGTGTTCGCCCTCGACATGGGAAGCGTTGTCGCCGGAACACGCTACCGGGGAGATTTCGAGGAGCGTTTAAAGCAGGTGATCAGGGAGTTGGAGAAGAAGGAGAGAGTGATCCTATTCATCGACGAGATCCACACGATCGTCGGCGCCGGAGCTGTCTCCGGCGGTTCGCTGGATGCCTCGAATATTTTAAAACCGGCCATCGCTTCGGGCCGTATTCGTTGTCTCGGTTCGACTACTTACGACGAGTTCAAGAAGTACTTCGAGCGGGATAGAGCTCTCTCGCGAAGATTTCAGAAGATAGAGGTGACCGAGACCACTCCGGAGGAAACTTTTCAGATCCTCCAGGGACTGCGGGATCGATACGAGAAGTATCACCAGGTCAAGTACACGGACGAAGCTCTCCAGTCCGCCGTGGATCTTTCAGACCAGTATATCAACGACCGCTTCCTTCCCGATAAGGCTATCGACGTTATAGATGAAGCAGGCGCCTACATGCGTATACTGGCTTTTCGGGGTGGTCTGACCACGAGCCCGGAGCCCGTGCTTACCCAAACGGATATTGAAAAAGTTGTTTCCAAGATCGCCAAGATTCCAGAGAAGACGGTCTCCGCCTCGGAGGTGGACCGCCTGATGACACTGAGCGAAGATCTGAGAAACGTGATCTTCGGCCAGGACGCGGCCATTGACGCGGTGGTCCAGGCCGTAAAGAATTCCCGAGCCGGCTTTCGGGAGCCGAACAAGCCGGTTGCCAACTTTCTCTTTGTGGGTCCCACCGGTGTCGGCAAGACGGAATTAGCCCGCCAGCTGGCGGACAATTTAGGCATCGCCATGCACCGCTTTGATATGAGTGAGTATCAGGAGCGGCACACGGTGAGTCGCCTGATCGGCTCTCCTCCGGGGTACGTGGGTTACGATGAGGGAGGACTGCTTACCGATGCGATCCGCAAGACCCCCCATGCGGTGCTTCTCCTGGACGAGGTGGAGAAGGCCCACCCGGATATATTCAACGTCCTGCTCCAGATCATGGACTATGCCACTCTCACCGACAATGCCGGACGCAAGGCGGATTTTCGAAATGTCATTCTGATTATGACCTCCAATGCGGGAGCCCGGGAGCTCGGCAAGTCTTCGATCGGTTTCGGCGAACGGGTGATCGGTAAAGATGCCATCAATGAAGCCGTAGACCGGATCTTCAATCCCGAGTTCCGCAACCGTCTGGATCGGGTCGTGACCTTCAATAGACTCGACGAGAGGGTCATCCTTCAGATCGTTGACAAAGAGATCCGCTTTTTCGAAGTCCAGTTGGTGGAGAAGGGGATCAATCTCGAGGTCAGCGACGCCTGCCGTCATTATCTGGCCGAAAAGGGGTACAGCCCGGAGTTTGGGGCCCGGAACATCGCTCGGCTGGTGCAGCAGAAGATCAAAGATTTCTTCGTGGATTCCGTCCTGTTCGGGGAGCTGAAAAAAGGTGGAAAGGCCTACGTTGATCTGGATGCTAAAATCGGTGAGGTCACGGTAAAAACAAGCAAACCGAGAAAGCCCAGGGCTGCCAAGGGCAGCAGCGGTACCGGAAAATCCACTAAAAGAGCGGGTACACCGAACAAGACCGGGACCGAGGACAAAGCCTCCGACAAGGGCAAGACCTAGACTTAAGGCTCACGCTTCAGAGGGACTCAGGCCTGCTCTCCTGGATGCGCGCCTCCCGCTCCTTGAGGGCTTTGGTGATCAGGAGCTGTTCGTAGGTCACCGAGTAAGTTTCTACCAGCGTTTCCTCAGCGCTCTTGTCCCGGGATAAGTGGGTTCCCACGGCCAGGAGTAACACTTGAGCTTCCAACAGTCTGTTTTGGGACAGGTAGTACCAACACAGGGTCAGCTGGGAGCGACTGCGCTCAGCCGCGGTTTTTGCCTCGCGTATTGAACCGATCAGCAATCCTTCAGCTACCGTATCATTGGAGGAGTTGCCGTCGAAGATGTAAAACCGGGCCAGGTTATCCGCGCTGTTCTCCTCTATGAGTTCGGCCTCTTTGCTCTCGGAGTACAGATCAGTCAGGGCGATCAGCTGATCTTCGAGGACGACGTAGGAACGTTTGTAGGTCTTGGTGAGATTGTTCACTCCCGCAAAGATCTCCTTTCCCTCTCGATCCGTGTTGGTAGCCAAGAGAACGCTCAACTGGTCTCCCACCCGGATTAACTGAAGGGATACCACCAGATTCGCGGATCCCTGAAATTCTTCGACGATAAGATTGACGGGATTTTCAAAATCCAGGTTGTACAGCAGACCGGCGAAGATCTTAATCTTGTCGGGCAGGGTAAAGATTCTGTACAGACCGAGGCGATAGAAGATGTCGGTGTACAAATAGTGGACCGGGAAGAACTCATTCAGCTGCAGCCAGTTGCTTTCTTTTTTCCCTCCCTCCTTTAGAATTTTGTAGCCGGGGGTCGACCGTTCATGCCGATGATTCTCCGAATCATCCAGAACCATCGGAGGGGAGGGGGAGGCCGTACAAGCGAGAAGGTTTATCATCAGGGCAAAGAGTAAGATGTTTTTCATGGTACCGGGTTTACTATGAATTGTAGCGGTGGTCTTGGTCAAGAAACCGGCGGTCTGCCTTCGGCAAAGGGAACAGCCTGGTTCAGGGCGTCTATCTGCTCCTGCTCCATGCGGTTGATTTGGTCGATGTTCTGCGCCATGATGCGGGCAAGGTTCTGATCGTAGAAGCGATGAAGACTCCAGTTGGCTGTGGCTTGGAAGCCTCGTCGTGCCTTGTGGGTCGAACCGATTCCGGGATCGAAGCGACGCACTCCGTTTTCAATAGCCCACTCGATTGGACTGTAGTAGCAGGCATTGAAATGAAGGCAGTCGTAACCTCCGTTGCTTCCCCAGTAGCGGCCGTACAACTGTTCTCCCTTTGTGAGCAGGAAAGACATGCCCACAGGGTCTGCATCGTCCTGTTCATCGAAGGCGGCCAGTAACAGGAGGCGATGACGGTAATTGCGGTACAGACCGGTGAAGAATTCCTTGTTCAGATATTTGGCCGCCCATGGTCCGAACCGGGCGTTCGTCTGGTCGTAGAAGAGGTACATCTGCTCGAGGTGAGAGGTGGTAATATGCTCACCGGTGAAAGCTCGAATGACCAGATTCTGCTCGGAAAGCTTTTTTCGTTCCCTGCGAATGTTGCGCCGTTGATTCTTGTCGAAACTCCACAAATAGTCCTCGAAGTTGGCAAATCCCGGATTTTCCCAGACGTAGCTCTGATGCTTCCAGGCGACGAATCCGAGGTTCCTCATCGCATCAAGCCACTTCGGGTCCACGTAGTTGAAGCTTAGGGCCCGTATGTTGTTCTGGCGGCACAAAGCGTCGATGGCTTCAACCATGAGGGCGGTGAGAAGATCTTCATCCTCTCCCGGAGCAACAAGGAATCGGTAACCCGACACTGGGGTGGCCGGGCTCATCCCAACCATCTTCGGATAGTAGGGAATCCCCAACCGTCCGGCCACATCCGCCCATATGTAGTCCCAGACGAACTCGCCCTCGCTGTGCCCCTTGACATAAAGGGGAGCCGCGGCTACCAGTTGTGGGCCGGCCCACACGTTCAGATGAATCGGCAGCCAGCCGGTTTCCGGACGCATGCTCTTGGAGGCCTCCATCTGGTTCAGCCACTCCCATTCGAGGACCGGCGTTTCGAGGGGTAGGGCCAGGGCGTTCCAGGCTTCTTTGGGAACCCTGGAAATCTCACGAATCCATTCCAGGCGGTATCGGGTGCTTTTTTCTACAGCCATCGATTCCCTCTCACCCTGAGCGGTCCAGCGAGTCGGTTTTTGCTGCTGTCTTCGACTCGGGGGGTTAAGCTAAATATAAGAAAATCCGGCCGGGAGGGAAGGTTTTGTCACCTCTTTTTATTTATCAGCGGCTGTCGTACTATTGCTCCTATGGATTCATATCAGCGGCTTTTGAAGACCGTGGCCCATCAGCAGCCGGATCGACCGCCTCTGGAGCTGATGGCCACCGATCGGGTTGTGGAGCACCTACGCCGGCATCTGAGTTTGGCCGATACGGAGGAGCTCCTGTGTTTGTTGGGAGTCGATTTCCGGCGTCTGGATCTGCCGATCGATAAGAGGCAGCCGATCCCGGTGTCTGCGCAATCCCGCGTCAAGCCGGGAGATTCCATCGAGATGAGTCCCTATGGTGTCGTGCTTCTCCGCCACCCCAACTCACCCCAGGGTCATCGGATCTACGGGCCTCTGTACGATACCGAAGACCTGGACAGCTTCGACTGGCCCACACCGCAGGATGTGCTGCATATGACAACGGTTTTTACAGAAATTCGGCGTTACAACAAGGCGGGACTATGCACCCTTACCGGTTGTGACAATCCCTTTAAAATCGCCTACTTCATGCGACGGTATGACGATTTTCTCATCGATTGCCTGACTCGGCCGGATTTCATCACCGAGCTACTGGAACGTATTGCTGCGGTGGAATTCACCCGGGTGGAGAATGGGGTGCGTGCAGGTGCCCGTTGCGCCATGATCTTCGGAGACTTTGCCCACCAGCAGGATTTGATGATCAGCCCGCAGTTATTCCGGCGGGTCTTGCGTCCCATACTGGAGGAGTTCGTTTTTCGACTCAAGGCGATCAACCCGAAGGTCCTGGTTTTTCTCCACTCCGACGGGAACTTGAGCTCTGTGCTGCCGGATCTGATCGAGTGTGGGTTCGCCGCCGTGCATCCGATACAGCCCGAATGTATGGATATGGTCGCGGTCAAACAGGAACTCGGGGACAGATTGACACTGTTTGGAGGGATCAGTGTGCAGAGTGAGCTTCCAGACAGCGATCCGGGAACGGTAAGGCGTTTAGTGCGGGAGCGAATCGAAAAGCTCGGTCGGAGTGGGGGCTTCATTCTCGCACCGACCAACACGATCATCGAGGATGTGCCCCTGGAAAGCATCCTGGCGATGTACGAGGAAGCCCGGGTGGGGGAAAGGTAACTGATCGCAGAACTGCCCTTGTTCCACCGATTCAGCTTTGTGAAAAATCGAGGGTCACCCTTTGTCTGCTCACCTTTAGCTGCCGGCAGCGAACACCTGCCGCTTGGAACATCCGCTTGGAGGCCTTGACGGGATCGGTCTGCCCGTACTTGTCCGAAAGATAAATCACCTCTTTGATTCCCGCCTGGATGATTACCTTGGCGCACTCGTTGCAGGGAAACAGGGCCACGTACAGCCGGCAGTCGTACAGATCCGCCGAGATCTTGTTGATCACGGCATTAAGCTCGGCGTGGCAGATGTAGGGATATTTGGTGTCGAGGTACTCCCCCTCTCGAGCCCAGGGGAACTCGTCGTCGGAACATCCGGTAGGGAAGCCGTTGTAGCCGACTCCGACGATCTTGTTTTTCGGGTTGACGATGCAGGCGCCGACCTGGGTGTTGGGATCCTTGCTGCGCTGAGAGGAAAGCAGAGCCACCCCCATAAAGTACTCGTCCCAGGAAAGATAGTCCGTTCTCTTCTTCATCTGCCTTTCCCCGCATGGTTTTCGATCAACTCCTGAAGCCTGGAGCGGTAGTAGCAGAAATCCCGCCAGGAGATCTCCGGATGGGCCGCATGGTCCAGGTGGGGGATGTAGCCGCCGTGCTGCAGCATGAAGGGAATTTTCGACTCCAGCTCCCGGTCGATGGCTTCCCGGCCCTTGGCGATCTGCAGCTTGTCAATGCCGCCCTGGATTTGCAGCCGCGGGTACCGGCGCCGGATCGCCAGCAGGTCGTTTCCGGCCTGCACTTCGATCGGCCATACACCGGTGAGTCCGGCCTCCAGAAACAGGGGAATCAGCTCGTCCAGATTCCCGTTGGAATCGACTAGGATGATCCCGACGTCCCTGTCTTTCAGAAATCCCGTCACCCGCTGGTAGCAGGGGGTCATGAACTCCCGAAAGGTGGCCGGAGAGATCATCGGGCCCGTGCGGTAAGCCATATCTTCCCAGAAGTGAGCGCAGTCCACCTGCACCTCCGCCAGCGCCTGGTCCCACAGTTCGATCCAGAAGTCGGCCAGGAAGCTCATTATGTCTTTGACCAGCGGGGGGTCGTCGTAGAAGCTCAGCAGCAGCCGCTGCTCCCCCATCAGGTAGCGCAAGAAACCGTAGAAGCCGAAGGGATAGCCGCCGATCGACAGAGGAAACTCGCGGTCGCGGTATTCTTCCACCAGCTTTGACCAGTTTTGGGGTACCCTTTCCTGTAAAAGCGGTCGAAAGCGTTCTTCCTTGAGACGCTCGAAGTCACGGCGATTACCCACCTGCCAGCCGATGAACTCCGGCACCGAAGCCTCGCCCTTACTGAGCCGCTTCTTCACCCCGTACTCATCCTGATAAACCAGGTACTCTGCGGACTCTTCGAACACGTCCTGAGAAAACAGCGGCTGAGGTCCAGAATTCACCGGCAGGTTAATCAATCCGGGATCGAAGCCGAGAACATTGTGGGCATCCCTTTCTCGAAAGCGAGTCGGCGAAGTCTCGTCGTGGGGGGATGCTTCTGCGCGAATGCCGGCCCCCGGCGTTCCCTGTCTGTTAACTTTGCGTTCGAGGCCCTCCCGGTACCAGCGTTCCAGGGTGTCCGGCCAGTAGCCCATCTCCCAGAGCAGGTTTCTGTCGGGTGTTTCGAAGTTCATCACCGCAACGAAGCGTTCCCTCGTGTTCATACTTGTCCTCCAGCTCACCGAAATTGCAACTTGGGCATTATTAAATCACAGTGTTTCGATCAGAGCAATGAAGGCTGAAGGCCGACCAGTATATTCATCCGTTTTCCTGGTGCTTAAGACGGGAGGAATGCTCTACACGGCTAGATTGCATTTTCCAGGTCTGAAGGGAATACTACTTACAAGAGCTGTTTTTCAATTCAGGAGCCGGAAGTGTGAGCAAGCTCGATGCCCTTCAAAATCTCGTTGCCAATGATCTTTGTTCGTTCAGAGACCCATTTTTTGAGGGTATGGAGCCGCTGCCTTCAGCCGCTTCAGCCGAGGGGGAACGGGGCATGCCCGAGGTACAGGATTTCCTCTGGCGGGTGCCTTCCCTAGATTTTTTCGAAGCGTGGCGAATTAGCGGAATCGTCGGCGGGCGAGATCCCTCGCGTTATTCGGAAAGCCCGAATCTGTGGAATCCTTACTTCCGGAAGCTGGGAGTGAAAGGGGTTTTCTTTGCCTTCGATGTTCCGGCGGATAATGACCTCCTCTCTTTCCTGATCCGCTGGGTCAGTGTCCCCGGGGCTTTAGATCTCACGGTCACCGATCCCTACAAACATGAAGTGTATCGGGCTCTACAGACTCTGCCCCTTCCTGTTATTTCCTTCGACCAGGTCGAGCAAACACGAACGGTCAACCATTTGATCCTCGATGAGAAAGACAGGCGAATCCTGGCGTTGAACACGGACGGTCTCGGGATGATGCGGGCATTGAGTCGACGGATCGACCTTCGGGGGAAGTGGGTGCTGCTGCTGGGAGCGGGTGGATCCGCCGCCTCGATCGGTGCGGAACTGATCCGCCGCCGTAGCAATCTGTGGATCGCTAACCGCACACCGGCCCGGGCGAAGGCTCTGGCTGAATCCATTCAGCAGTCGGTGAAAACTCGAAGAGGGACCGACGCAAAGATTGTATGGAGCGGTTTTAAGCACATCGAGGAAGCATTGCCACGATCTGATGTGTTGATCAACACTGTATCCAGCAGTTGTCCGATCGGAGCTTCCCAGGTGGCTCGCCTGCCCGTTGGGGCCGTCTTGGTCGAGACCAAATACGGGGCAGAGGCCGATCTCGAGAAATTGGCCGTGGGCAGAACCTATGTGGACGGCAGGGCGATGCTCTTCGGCCAATTCGTCGAGGCTGCGGAGATCGTGCATCCCCTCCTCGGCATACCCCGGAATACACATCTCCGGGTTGTTCATTCTCTGGAGGATCGCGGGTAGCTTGGGCTGGGCCGGGACTGACCCGGCTGTCCGATTCAGGGCAGGCGAAGATTCAGCCCACCGCCCAATTCGGCCGGATTGGCCAGCTTGGCATAGGCGGTTAAGAATCCGTCGTGAACCCGGGGAGGCGGCGCTTTCCAGGCGGCTGTGCGCCGTTTGATCTCCTCCTCCGGGAGGCCGAGATCGATTCTGCGTCCCGGGATATCGATCTCGATCGGATCCCCGTCCTCGATCACGGCCAAGGGTCCCCCCTCGGCGGCCTCTGGAGATACCTGGCAGATGTACGGTCCTTTGGCGAATCCGGAGATGCGCCCGTCGGTGACCAGGGCGCACTTGGTCTCCAAACCCGAGGCGTTGAGAAAACCGATTACCTTGAAAACCTCATTGAACCCCGGTCCGCCCTTTGGTCCTTCGTAGCGCAGAACCAGCACATCCCCCGGTTTGATCTTGTGTTCCCGCAGAGCCGCAAGAGCCTCCTCCTGGCCGTCGAACACCCGAGCCGGTCCCCTATGCTGGAACATTTCCCTGGGGATGACGGGAGTGCGGACCACCGCCGAGCGGGCCAGATTGCCCCGAAGGATTACCAAACTTTCCCGTGCGATTGGCCGTTCGAGGGGGCGAATCACATCGGAGTCCTCGGAGAGTTCCACATTTGCCAGATTTTCACCGACCGTACGTCCGGTCACGGTCAGGGCTTCCCGGTTGAGCATGGTTTCGATGCGCTTCATCACAGTCTGGATGCCCCCCGCCTCATCGAAGTCCTTCATCGTGTATACTCCGCCGGGCACCACATTAGTGATGCAGGGGATCTCGTTACTATAGCGCTCGAATACAGCCAAATCGATCTCCTCCTCCCAGCGCAATTCGTAGACCAGGGCCAGGAGGTGAACGATGGCGTTGGTGGAACCCCCGATCGCATGAAGCACCTTGATGGCGTTGGCCACGGCCCGTTTGCTGATGATTCGGGAAGAGGTTATGCCCTTGTCGACGAGATCGACGATCCGGCGGCCCGATTCTTTGGCCAGCCAGAGACGGCGTGCCGAGGTTGCTGCTGCGGTACCGGCGCCGGGAAGAGCAAGGCCTAAAGCCTCGACTAAGCCCTGCATGGTGTTGGCTGTTCCCAGAAGGGCACAGGAGCCCGCCCCGGGGCAGACCCAGTTTTCCATTTCTTCGATCTCGTCGATGGAGATCCTCGGTTCTCCAATGCCGAAAGCGTAGCACTCGCTGTCCAAGGTGGCGGTGACCGAATCCTTGCCGTGATAGTGACCTGAATCCATCGGCCCCCCGGGGACGAAGATCACAGGGATATCGAGCCGGGCTGCGGCAAGCAGGTGCGCGGGAACGTTCTTATCACAGGAAGAGACCATCACCAGAGCATCGAGCATGGATATGTGAGTGATCGCTTCGACCTCCGCGGCGATGATATCCCGAGTCGGTAGGTCATAGCGCATTCCAGGTTCTCCCACCGCCATCGGGCACTGGGCGGCGCTGTTGAACTCAAAGGGCGTACCCCCGGCCTGCCAGATTCCCGCTTTCACCGCATCGGCGACTCCCCGCAGATGCACGTGCCCCGGGGAGGTCTCACCCCAGGTGTTGGCCACTCCAATACGGGGTCGCCTCAGATCCTGGCTGTCGTATCCCATGGATTTGAGCAGGCTGCGGGCCCTGGCGTTCTCGGGGAGCCGAAGAAACGTATTGTTCTCCTTGAATTGATTCATCGGTTAACCTTTCAGGCTAAGTACACTCCACCGTTGATGTCCAATGTGGCACCGGTGATGAAGCCGTTGTATTCGCTCGCGAAGAAAGCGGCAGCCCTGGCAATATCCTCGCAGGTCCCCGCCCGTCCCAAAGGGATGCCGGCGATCGTTTCGCGCTTCGATGCCTCGGTGGTGTGTACTTCGTGGAAGCGCGAGCCGAGGATGAGTCCCGGGGCCAGGGCATTGACCCGGATCCCGTAGGGCGCCAACTCGGTGGACAACGCCCGGGTGAAGGTGAGGACAGCCCCCTTGGCCGTGGCGTAGATCAGGGAACCGCCGTGGCCGCCTTTTCGCCCGGCCAGAGAAGCCAGATTCACTATGCTCGCCCATCCCCGGTTTTTCATCAAAGGTATGGCCGCACGGGTTACCAGCATCATCGAGTCGAGATTGACCGCAAGTACTTTTCTGTAAAACTCGTAGCTCATCTCCTCGAGGCGGTACCGCGCCACCAGATCCCCCGCATTGTTGATCAGGATGTCCAGACCGTCGAAACGCTTGCCCAGCTCTGTGAAAAGGCGGTTCACCTCCTCTTCCCTTGTCAAGTCCGCGCCTATTGTGAAGGCACTGCCGCCCGTTGAATGTACCTGTTCGGCCAGTGCGTTTGCAGACTCGGAGCTGCTGAAGTAGTGAATACAAATCCGAGCGCCCAATTCAGCCAGCTCGGTACTGATCGCCTTGCCGATTCCGGATCCCCCTCCGGTAATCAACGCCGTCTTATCTCGTAGACTATTCATTTGTTTTTGCTCCTTTTTGCGATTTATTCGCATTAGCAAACAGCTCTTGCGCGGTCATTCTCCCTGAATACCCATCGGTCCAACGCCGTTACGACAGCCCGGTGGGGAGAATCACCAGTTCGGGGACGTAAGCCCGGGGCGGCAGGGAGACCACGAACAGGCAGGCCGCAGCTACATCGTCCGGTTTCAGTGTCAGAGCCAGTGTCTCGGGATCGGTGGCCACGGGACGTTTCAGCACCAGGGGTGTGTCCGTTAACCCCGGAAACAGGACCGAGGTTCGGATTCCGTTTTGTTTCTCTTCCTGAAATGTGCCGTGGGCAAGACCGACCAGGCCGCGTTTGCTCGCCTGGTAGGATACGCCGGATCGATCGGGAACCTTGGCGGCCACGCTGGAGATGTACACGATCAGCCCTTGTTTCTGCCGACGCATGATCGGCAGCACCGCCTGGGTGCAGTGAAAAGCTCCGGTCAGGTTGGTGCGGAGCATCATCTCCCAGGTCTTCTCTGTAAGTACGTCGATGCTTCTCTCAGGGATATTGGTACCTGTGAAGTAGAGGAGGTGGTCAATCCGCTTCTCGGAGTCTTCGGTGAAGCGAATGAGTTTTTCCACGTCCTCTCGTCTCTGGACATCCGTGGCAACCGCCGCTGCCCCGTCTCCGAGTTCAGCGGCCAGTCGTTCCAGCTTTTCGGAACTCCGGGCTGCCAGGATAACTTTGAAACCGGATCCTGCAAACAGGCGGGCCGCCGCGGCACCCATGCCACTGGAAGCTCCAACGATAATCGTAACCTTTTCCTCCAACTTTCCCTCCGTCCCGAACTATGATATAGAAACAATCAGCTCTTCGGAATAGCCCGATGCCGCTCCGCTTGCGTTTACCGCCTGGAGACGATACTGGTATGTATTTCCCTTTTCCACCCCCATATCAAGAAAGTGGTTGTGAAACGAGGAGAAGTAGTCGTACATTCTCTCGGTCGCCGCGGTGAGCGTGAAGTCCACATTGACATAGCCGACGACGCTGAAAAAAGGTTTCAGAGGTTTCGAAGGCTCGTCTGTTTCGACAGCTATCTGCACCGCCCGGTCTGTCGATCTGTTCATCCCCCCTCCCCCATCTTTATTTCTTGCGTTTCCCTGAACTGATCTTGCACTTAGATTGAATTCATGTTATTGTATTAGACACAGGTATAATACCGGTTGAATCAAAGACAGTCAATTGTTTTGGAGTTGTTCCGTGAAGGTGGACAGAAAGGTCAACGTCCCGCTGTACATGCAGGTTTATGAAGCTCTGTTAAACAAAATCGCGGACGGCAGCTATTCGAGTGGGGCGCTTCTTCCTTCGGAGCGGGAATTGAGCGCCCTGTTCAACGTTGATCGGCTGACTGTACGCCGGTCTCTCGAGATGCTGGTCAGCGAGGGCTTGGTCGAGAAGAAACCCGGTCTGGGAACCTGGGTGCGATCCCTGCCGCCCCGTTTGAGCGGCAACGTGAAGTCGGGGAACATTGTATTTGTCCTTCCCAAAAGCGTCAACCGTATCGACCGCATCACCGAACCCTGCGTTTCCAGCCTGTTCTATCGGATCGAGAAAGAGCTTGCCCGGCAGAACTTTCGATTGATCTACACTACCGTAGGAGAGAACGAAGAGTTCCCTTCTCTCCTGTCGGATTCACGAGTGGTCGGCATCCTGTTCGTCAGCCAGATTCCACGCAGGTTTCTTGATAAGGCCCGCGAGCTCGATCTACCGGCGGTGGTCGTAAACTACGATGACGATTATTTTCCCTCAATTCTGCCGGACCGGGAGAACGGCTCCTACAAGGCGGTGACTCACCTCATCGAGTTGGGACATCGAAGGATAGCCTTCATCAGCGGCATCCCGAGCTACCGGAGTTCCCAAGCGAGTTATCAGGGATACAAGCACGCGCTGGTCGATGCGGATCTGGACTGGAAACGCCAGATCATGCGGGAGGGCGACTGGACCTTCGACGGGGGCTACCGAGCCATGAAATCGATCCTGGAGGAACAGGAGGAACTGTCTACGGCGGTGTTCGCCTGCAACGATATGACGGCTTTAGGGTCGATCGAGGCCATCAGGGAGGCCGAGTTCACGGTACCTGGGGATATCAGCGTTGTCGGATTCGATAATGTGGAGCAGGGAATACAGTCCAACCCGAGGTTGACGACCGTGAATATGGACACCGATCTGATGGCCAGGGCGGCCTGTCAAAAGCTGGTGTTTACCATCCAAAGCAGGCAAATTCACAGCGTGAAGATCATCGTGCCCGCCAGGCTGATTGTCCGGGAATCCACAGCCCGGGTGCGGGTCAGAGAACGAGAGGAGGTGTTGTCGGGAGAAGGAAAAAATATTGATCAGAAAAGAAAGGTATAATACACAGGTATTATACCAGTTCAACACAAAGAATCATGCGCAATAAGGAGGAGAAGCATGAGACAAAAAATAAAATGGGGAGTATTCTTGGTTTTGTTTGTCATGGCGGGAGGCCTGACGTTCGCCGCCGGCGGACAGGAGACAGCTAAGGCTGCGGAGACGGTTGCCGTCGATTTCTGGACCCACTGGTGCTCCAATAACGAGTATTTCGAACCGTTCTGGAGCGATGCAGCGGGGAAGTTCAATGAACAGCATCCTGAGGTAAATTTCAACATCAATCTGAACTGTGTGCCCTACGAAGGATACGAGGCCAAGTACTCCAGCGCTTTCGAGGTGAAGAAAGGCCCGGCCATGTTCAACGGCATGACCCATGTGTGGGCGGGACAGTTCGGTGTGGTGGACAAAATGCCCAAGGACGTCGCTGAGGCGATAGCCAAGATCGTGGTACAACCCTCCGAGCCCTACGGCTTGTATCAAGGCGAGCGCTACGGCCTACCGGTGGAAGGCGGGAACTTCATGATGATGTACATCAATGTTGGTCTGTTCAAAGAGGCGGGCTTGGATGCGAACAAGCCGGCCAAGACTTACACGGAAATGCTCGAGTACGCCAAGAAACTGACCAAGTACGATAGCGCGGGGAAGATCACCCAAGCCGGTTACGCTATACGCTACAAAGGGCATCCCTTCGGAATCGCCGACAAATCCGCTCCTTTTTATAACGCCTGGGGAGCCCGATGGTTGAACTGGGATGAGAAAAAAGCCAGTGGCTATCTGAACAGCCCGGAGGCGGTTGATGCGCTGACCTTTTATGCGGATTTGGTCCAGGCGGCCAAGGTTTCCAGTGTGGATATCGACAATCCGGCGGCGATGTTCGGACAAGGCCTGGCGGGTATCATGTTTCGTGAGTCCTGGTATGAAGGTTGGCTAAAAACGAACGCACCGGGTATCGAGTTTAAAGTCTACAAGCTGCCGGAGCAAAAACGTGGCTCTGGGTATGGAAACAATTTCCCGTGGGCGGAGATGGTCAGTAATCAGGTCACCGAGAGCCAGAGAAAATGGCTTTGGGAGTTTTTCCGCTGGTATGCAGGGGATGCGGAGATTCGCAAAGAGCACTACGTGAAGAGCAGCATGCTACCGCCCTATAACGACATCCTGGACGATCCGATCTTCACTAACTTGAAGGTGTTCGACGCTTGGAAGGATTCAATCGCAGGGGAACCTTCACCGACCTATTACATCCCGCCTGCTCATGAGGTTCTGACCATCATCGGCCAGGCTACTCTGGATGCCATGTATGCCAAGGGCACTCCGAAGGCGGTCCTGGACAAGGCGGCCAAGGATATCGACGCCATACTGGCGAAGTATAAGTAGCATTCGATTGTAATAAACATTTGGACCCGACTCCGGGAAGCCCTTGGCCTTCCCGGGTCGGGTGTATTAGTATAGGGATCGCCGGAGGCTCTGAAGCAGACGTGAAGCTCGGCTCAACTTCGTACATTCGCAAGCTCACCCTGACGGGAGTCTTTTTCATTCTTCCGGTTTTTCTTTATTTTATCATCCTCTACTGGTATCCCCTGATCAGCGCCTTCGTAATGTCCTTCCAGGAAACCATCCCCGGGCTTGAGATGCGGTTTGCCGGTCTGAAAACCTACAGGGAAGTTTTCGCCGACAAGGATTTCTGGAGGAGCCTAGTCAACACATTGCTTTTCGCCGTCCAGGCGGTGGCGGCCAACGTGTTGCTTGCCCTCGTCATCTCGATTGCGCTGTACAACGTGCATTCCGCAGGTTTTCGCAATGTTATCACCCTGTTCTACGTCCTGCCGACGTTGGTTTCCCTGGCCGCGGCGGGGTTTATCTGGGAGTGGCTCTTTCATCCCCGCTTCGGTCTGGCAAACCAGCTTTTCGCTCTGGTCGGTCTTCCCAGTCTGAAATTCCTCCAGGACGAGAACCAGGTGATCAGCAGCCTGGCGGTGATCAATGTCTGGGTACGGGTCGGGTTTTCCGTTCTGATCCTTCTGGCGGGCTTGCAGAGCATTCCCGATACCTACTTCGACGCGGCCAAAGTCGACGGCGCCAGAGGGCTGAAGCTGTACTGGTTCATCACCCTGCCTCTGCTTCTCCCGCATCTCGGGGCGGTGCTGCTTCTGGAAGTCATCTTTGCGGTAAAGATCTTTGATATCGTATATGTCACCACCCAGGGCGGGCCGGCCGGAGCCAGTGACATGCTGATGCTCTATCTGTACAACAATGCCTTTCGCTTCTACCGCATCGACAAGGCGGCGGTAACGGCGGTGTTCATCTTCCTGGTCCTGCTGGCTTTCGGGATCCTGCAGCGGCGGTTGCTGGCGGGGACGCGCTATGAGCTATAGGCGCCATTTGAGCCGGGTCGTTCTCTACCTGTTGTTGGTTGTGGGGGTGGGACTGCTGTTCATTCCCATCTTCTGGACCTTTACTACCTCGTTTAAAACTCCGCCGGAGATCAACGTGGTTCCGCCGCCTATATTTCCTGACTCCTTCCTCAACTTCAGCAACTATACCAAGGTATTCGAGCGACTACACTTCGGCCGCCTGCTGCTGAACAACTTTGCGATGTGCGCCGTCGTCCTCGGGGCAAGTTTGGTATTTGCATCGATGACCGGCTATGGTTTCGCTAAATTCAGGTTTCCGGGCAAAGAGATCGCCTTCTTTGCCATCGTTGGTGTTCTGATGGTTCCCTTCCAATCCGTAGCGGTACCCCTGTTCCGCTGGATGGACCGATTCAAGCTGGTAGACACCTTTCTCGGCCTGGTGCTGCCCTTGATGATCAGTGCGTTCGGAGTTCTGCTGATGAGGGAGGCCGCTTCGACGATTCCCAATGACTACATTGAGGCTGCCCGGATCGACGGCTGCTCCGAACTGCGGATCTTCCTTCAGATCATCATGCCGATGATGAAACCCTCGATCGCGGCTCTGGCGATCATCAAGTTCATGTGGACCTGGAACGAGTTCTTCTGGCCGCTTCTTATCATCATGACCCCGAAAAAAGCGGTGGTGACCTTGGGACTCTCTTATTTAACGAACATGTATTTCCGAGAATACCACTTGATCACGGCGGCGGCGATCTTAAGCCTGCTGCCTCTGTTTCTGCTATTTGCTATCCTGCGGCAGTGGATGGTGGAGGCGCTGACAGGCACCGGATTGAAGACTTAGGCTTTCAGTTTCAGCTTCCTGTCGGGCCGCAGCAAGGATAGCTCGGGTAGCGGTTTTTCTGATCTCCCAAGGAGCTCAAGACAAAAGGGCGATAGGATCATGAATGCAAAACAGCGATTGACAGTGGTGTGTGAACATCGAAACCCCGACCGTTTCCCCATCGATTATCAGGCCAAACGGGATGCGGATCAAATGCTCAAAGACTATTTTGGGGTAACGACGGAACAGGAGCTCCTGGATGTGCTTGGCTGTGACCTGTACCATCTGTCGGCTCGGGATATTAGTCAGAACGAGGCTTTCCTGCCTATCTACCGCGGGCCGGCACTGCCCACGAGCGAAACAGAGCGCACCTGCCCCTTCGGTATCCGTTACCAGCGATCCGCCTATGACTGGAAGTTTGGGGCCGACGAGGTACTGGCAAGCCCTCTGGAGAAAGCCGAGAGCCCGGAGGAGGTGTTGAAATACTCCTGGCCGAAGCCGCAGTGGTTTGATGTGGAAGCACTGATCCCGGAGTGTGAAGAAAACTCCAACCGGGTGATCGTAAGCGGCTTTTGGACGGCGGTGTTCGGCAACGCCTACAGGATGCACGGCTTCGCCAACTTCCTGATGAACCTGGCATTGAAGCCTGAGCTGATCAAGACCTTGGTCAACCGAATGACAGAGTTCTACCTGGAGCTCAACGAACGCCTGTTTTCGGCTTTGAAGGGAAGAATCGCTGTCTACTACTTCGGAAACGACTTCGGTTCGCAAAACGGGCTGCTTTTCAGCAGGGAGATGTGGAGAGAGTTCTACTTCGATAACTACAGCAAGCTGATCGACTTGGCTCACAGTCATGGGCTCAAAGTCATGATGCACTCCTGCGGGTCGATTCGGGAGATCATGAACGATCTTATTGAGGTGGGTGTGGATATTCTCGACCCTGTCCAGATCACCGCGGACGATATGGAACCCCAGGGTCTTAAAGAGGACTTCGGCAAGGACATCGTATTCCATGGAGCCATCGACACTCAGGAGGTGCTTCCCAATTCCTCAGCGGATGAGGTGGTTCGGCATGCCCGGGAGGTGATGCGGGCGCTTGGTCGGGACGGCGGCTATGTCTTCGCTCCCTGCAACGCTATCCAGGCAGACACACCTTCTGAAAACATCGATGCCATGTACCGGGCGGCCCGGGAGTACCATCCCGGGTCCGATGGATGATGGTGCAGGCGGGAGTTTCCGAAACCCTTCTCTGCGAGGTGAAGATTCGATGAAAGCACTGGTGTTGGCGGAGTACAATCGTTTCGAGTACAAGGAGGTAGACAAACCGGAAGCTGGTCCGGGGGAAGTCTTGATCGCCGTCAAAGCCTGCGGGATCTGCGGCAGCGACGTTCACGGCATGGACGGCTCCAGCGGGCGGCGGCAACCGCCGATTATCATGGGGCACGAGGCAGCCGGTATCATTGCCGGGGTCGGGGAGAACGTCGAGGCATGGAAGCCGGGGCAGCGGGTCACCTTCGATTCTACGATCTACTGCGGCAGCTGCTGGCACTGCCGCAGGGGCGAAATCAACCTCTGCGATAATCGTCGAGTTCTTGGGGTTTCCTGCGACGAGTACCGACAGCACGGGGCTTTCGCCGAATACGTGGCTGTGCCTGCCCACATTCTCTACACCCTTCCCGATGCAGTAAGTTTTTCCCAGGCCGCGATGGTGGAAGCCCTGTCTATCGCGGTTCACGCGGTCCGCAGGACACCGGTGGACTTAAACAACTCCGCCCTGGTAGTCGGTGCGGGAAACATCGGACTTCTGGTCATCCAGGTGCTGAAGGCCTTCGGCTGCAATCCGGTGATTGCGGCGGACATCGACGAGAGCAAGCTCGAGTGGGCCCGGAAGCTCGGAGCGGATCTGTGCATCAACTCCAGGGCTGTGGATGTAGGACAGGAAGTGCGGAAGCATGCAACGAAGGGAGTGGACCTGGCCGTCGAAGCGGTCGGCATCGCTGCGGCTCTGCAGGATGGGGTGGCGGCTCTGCGAAAAGGGGGGGCCTTGACGCTGATCGGTAACGTAACCCCCTCGGTGGATTTTCCTCTGCAATCCGTGGTCACCCGGGAGATCAGTGTGAACGGTTCCTGCGCCTCCTGTGGCGAGTACCCGACCTGCCTGGAACTGATCGCCCGCGGGGCAGTGGAGGTCGATGCGATGATCAGTGCCATAGTACCTCTGGCTGAAGGAGCCGGTTGGTTTGAGCGATTGTATCACGAAGAACCCGGGCTGATGAAAGTAATCCTCACTCCGTAGCTCGAAAGAAGGATAGGAGGACAGATGAAGAAATTACGTACGGGTGTAATCGGCTGCGGGAAAGTCAGTCATACCCATGCCAGGGCTCTTTTGGAGTTGCAGGAATCCGAGTTTGTCGCCGCCTACAGCCGCTCCGTCGACAAGGCAGAAGCCTTCTCCAGTAAGTATGGGGCGAAGGGGTATACCGATCTGGATGCGATGCTGAAGGAAGTTGATACGGTGGTCGTTTGCACACCCCACCCGTTTCACGCCGGTCCGGCGGTTCAGGCTCTGAAGGCAGGAGTCCACGTGTTGGTTGAAAAACCTCTGGCCTCCTCGCTGCATGACTGCGACGCAATGATCGCCGCGGCGCGGGACAGCGGCTGCAAGCTGGGCACGGTCAGCCAGCGCCGATGGTACGCCCCGGTCATGCGGGTCAAACGGGCCATTGACGACGGCCGGATCGGTGATCCGATCCTGGGAATGGTGATCATGCTGGGCTGGCGGGATCAGCCCTACTACCAGAGCGATCCCTGGCGGGGTACCTGGAAGCTGGAAGGGGGAGGGGTGTTGGTCAACCAGGCCCCCCATCAACTTGATCTTCTTCAGTGGTTCATGGGGTCTGTCGAGGAACTGTTCGGCTACTGGGACAACCTGAACCACCCGTACATCGAGGTCGAGGACACTGCAATCGCCGTGATGCGGTTCGCAGGCGGCGCCCTGGGGAATATCGTCGTCTCGAACTCCCAAAAACCAGGGCTGTACGGAAAGGTCCACGTCCACGGTAAGAACGGGGCTTCTGTGGGAGTCCAGACCGACGGCGGGGCGATGTTTATCGCCGGAATGTCGCCGGTGTTGGAACCCCCGGTGAATGACCTTTGGAATGTGCCGGGGCAGGAGTCGATGCTGGAGAAGTGGAGGCAGGAGGACACGGATTTCTTCAAGACCATCGATGCGGCCGGCTACTATCACCAGCTGCAGATTCAGGACTTCCTGCTGGCGGTCCTGGAGGACAGGCAGCCCCTCGTTACAGGAGAGGAGGGCCGCAAAACCGTAGAGCTGTTTACCGGGATCTACCGATCCAATCGGGACCGTCGCCCCGTACGATTTCCCCTCAAACCGGAGAAGGACAGGGAGGATTTCGACGGACGCCTCGTCTGAGTCGCTGCCGAGAGCAGTGGAGTGCGAAAAAAATGTGAGAATAAGGAGGTAGAGAGTTTTGCAGATACGGAAGTGCGGTATTTCAGCTTTGAAACTTTCAGCTCTCGGTGTGGGCTGCTGGTCTTTCGGCGGCGGAGAATACTGGGGCAAGCAGGCTCAAAAAGATGCAGACGAGGTAGTGCTGCGAGCGATCGATCTGGGAATAACCTACTTCGACACCGCCGAGGTCTACAACGAGGGGCGAAGTGAATCATCCCTCGGCGAAGCAATCCGTGGTATCCCGAGGGACCGGATCATTATTGGTACCAAGATCAGTCCCAGCAACACGGATCCGGAAGTTCTTCCCAGACATTGCGAGGCAAGCTTGAAACGTCTCGGTACCGACTACATAGATCTGTACATGGTGCATTGGCCCATCTCGCCCCACTCGATAGGACATTTCACGGAGGAACCGATCCCTTGCCCCTCGGTGGAAGAGGCAATGCTTGCGCTGCGGAAACTGCAGGAGGAGGGGAAGATACGACACATCGGAGTAAGCAACTTCGCCGCTCCAAAGCTGAAGGAGGCTTTATCTACGGGAGTCGTGATTGCGGCCAACGAGCTTCCCTACAGTCTTGTGGCTCGGGCGATCGAGTACGAAATTCTTCCGCTGTGTAAGGAGCTCGGTATCGGAGTGGTGGGGTATATGCCTCTGTGGCAGGGACTTCTCACGGATCGCTTTGCGAATCTGGATGATCTTCCGGTATGGCGGCGGCGGACCCGCCATTTCGATGCCCGTAATAACCATCTCGCGCGGCACGGCGAGGTCGGCGAGGAAGAGGAGACATGGCAGGCTGTGCTGGAAGTACGGGCAATCGCCCGGGAGCTAGGCATGAAAACAGCCGAGGTGGCTCTGAGATGGGCATTGGCCAATCAGGGTATCAGTTGTGTGCTCGCCGGAGCCCGCACTAGGCAACAGCTGGAGGTGAATGCCGCAACGGCTGCTGAGGCGCTTCCGGAAGAGGTGGTACAGAGACTTGGGCGGGTCACGGAGACTCTGAAGAACAAGCTTGGTCCCGGATTCGACTACTTCGAAAGCACAGCCAACGACCGTACCCGGTAGCAGGTGCGCGATCAACGGCTATCCGAAACGGTTACCTGCTACGATTCGCGCTGCAGGGTGAAGATTTGCCGCGCGAGGAGAATTTCATTACTTTTTCTTGAGTTATCTAGTTAGGTTAAACCAACACCTATGCCACAGATTAAGGAAAAAACAGCGGGGCAAACCAAACGAACTTCGTCCATTCTCGAGATCTTCCGGCGCTGGAGCGCGGCGCTTCGCGGTTGCAATGTGCCGGACATCAAGCGTGCCGATTCGGTAAGCCGCTGGCTGGTGATTTCCCGATCCTGTGTGCTCTCCATGACCCTTATCTCCGCTTTGATCGGGATTTTTGTCGCCCTGCAGGGTGGGCCGATTCACTGGGGGTACGCTCTGCTCAGCGCCGCCGGCCTTTTGATCGCTCACGCCTCGAACAACATGCTCAACGATTGGACAGACAGTCGACGGGGAGTGGATACGGAGGACTACCCCAGAGTGCAGTACAGCGTGCATCCCCTGGTCGGGAGGCTGACAACGGAGAAGCGGCTTTTTGGTGCCGTGCTGGTGCTGCTGGCCTTCGATGCGGTGATAATGGTGATTCTCACGGCCGGCCGAGGCTGGCCTGTGCTTGCTTTTTCCCTCTCGGGCCTTGTCCTTAGTCTTTCCTACACGGGATTTCTCAAGCGCTTTGCCCTTGGAGAGCTGGCTTCGCTGGTCGTGTGGGGGCCTTTGATGATCGGAGGCACGGCCTACGCGGCTTCCGGGCGCTGGGACCCAACCTATATTCTGAAGGCCTTGCCTTACGGTCTGATCGTTGCCTCGGTTCTTGTGGGAAAGCATATTGACAAGATCGAGGCGGACCGGGCTGCAGGCATCCGTTCCCTTCCCGTGCTCCTCGGCGAGCAGTGTTCCAGAGTCCTAACCAAGGTGCTCTTCGTCCTCTTCTACGGTCTCACCGCCGCTCTGGTGGTGACACGGGTCATCGGTCCCGGAGTTTTGTTGAGCTTTCTTGCCCTATTCCGGTTGGTCAAAACCTGGAAGAGGTTCAGTGCACCCCGGCCTGCCTCCGCACCGGAAGGTTGGCCTGTATGGCCGCTGTGGTATGTGGGTTGGGCGATGTACTTCAACCGCCTGGCCGGAGGCCTCTATATCCTGGGGCTGGCTATCAACCTGGTTCTCTCCCAGCTCTGATTCCTGGATGTTTGAGGAAGTTCTTCAGTCTCTTTTTCAGTCCCCCTGATGGCTCATTTGAGATTTCCACCAATGCGTTGCCATCGGCGGACAAATTTACTATATTTTTAATGAGAATATTCTCAATTATTATGCGTGCATATGGACCGGTTCCCTCCAGAAGGCTCGGAAGAAGTCTCGGGCTCAACAATATACCATATAAATATTGCAGTTACTCCTGTATCTACTGTCAGGTGGGGCGAACGGCCAAGATGCGGGTGGAACCTTCCGTTTTTTACCAACCTGGGTCCCTTGTCAGTGAAACCAAGGCCAGAATCGAAAAGGTGGGAATTGAGGGCAGGCGCATCGACTACATAAGTCTCGTTCCGGACGGCGAACCAACCCTGGACCAGAATCTTGAAAATTTAATCTCGATGCTAAAGAAAGAGTTGACGATTCCCATAGCTATCATCACCAACGGATCCTTGCTGTGGCGTGACGAGGTGGCTCAGGCGGCCGGCTTGGCGGATTGGGTGTCTGTAAAAGTTGACAGTGTTGTTGAATCTGTTTGGCGTCGTATCAATAGGCCGGACCGGCGCCTTGCGTTGTCAAAGCTGCTCGAGGGCATCTGTTCCTTCGCCCGCAGTTACAGCGGAGATCTCGTGACAGAAACCATGCTGGTGGAGAATGTGAACACAAATAGCGAAGACCTCGCGGAACTGGCGAACTTCCTGAGCGAACTGTCTCCCAAGAAAGCATACCTTTCCGTACCATCCCGGCCTCCTGCAGAGGCTGAGGTTCACATCCCCGGCGGGTCGCAGCTGAACAGAGCCCGGCGAATTCTCGAAGAAGCCGGTTTGGAAGTGCAATGCCTTACCGAATACGAAGGGGATCAATTCGATGTTACTGCGGATGCCGAGCAGGATATCCTCAGCATCGCCGCTGTGCATCCGCTCCGGCGGGACGCTCTGCAGCGACTTCTTGAAAGCAACGGCGCAGATTGGAAGATTGTTGAAAAACTCCTTGTCGAAGGTCGCCTTGTTGAAAAAAAGCACAATCAGAAAACCTACTACCGTACAGTTTCATGAGAGAAGCCGCCTTTTTCGTTTGAAACAACGACCGGACTAGAATAGACTACACTTAAAACAAGGTTACCCGATGATCGATTCCGTCGACGAGACTGGTTTATGAAGATTTTGCGTTTGAAAAGAGGAGGAAAAAATGAGCGATACTTGCGCAATTCCGGGGATCGACTTTTTTGTGAAAAACGCCACGTACAAGAAGGCGAGACTGGGTTTGATCACCAACCCCTCCGGGATCACCAGCGACGGCGTACCGGCCTGGAAAGCTCTCCTCGAAAATGGATTTTCCATAACGGCTCTGTTTGGTCCGGAGCATGGATTTCGCGGAGAAGCCCAGGACGCAGTGCACGTAGGGGATGAAACCTTTCAAGGAATACCGACCTACTCGCTGTTCGGCGAAAGTCTGAAGCCAACCGAAGAAATGCTCAAGGACATAGACATAATGGTATTCGACATCCAGGAGGTCGGCTCCCGCTACTATACCTATCTGTACACTCTTGCCTATTGCCTGGAGGTATGCAGCCGACTGGGGAAGCGGTTCGTTGTTCTGGATAGACCGAATCCGATCGGGGCGGATCTGGTTGAGGGCGGTCCGATAGATCAGGACTATGCGAGTTTCGTGGGTGGATTCGGCCTGGTCAATAGATACGGGATGACGATCGGAGAGTACGGACGGTACCTGCAAGGAGAGTACTTTCACCAGGCAGAACTGGAAGTTGTGCGGATGGAGGGCTACCGGCGGGCGATGCTTTTCCCCGAGACCGGTCTTCCCTGGATTGCCCCTTCGCCGAACCTCCCCAGCGTGGGAACAGCCCTCGTGTATCCGGGGACCTGCCTGTTCGAAGGTACCAATTTGTCTGAAGGAAGAGGCACTACATGTCCTTTTGAAACTATCGGGGCTCCCTGGCTTGATGGAGAATCATTGCGAGAATCCTTGGCTCAAATGAATCTTCCAGGGGTTACTTTTCTATCGACCTTCTTCACTCCCGTGTTTTCCAAACACAAAGGACAATCATGCCAGGGCGTGGTTCTTCATGTCTGCAATCCCAAGTACTTCCAGCCGCTTCGAACCGCCGTGGCCATGCTCTGGTTGATCAAACAGAACTACCCGGAAAGGCTCGAGTGGAGGAAGGATTGGGAAGGCAATTACAGCTTTCTCGACAGGCTGGCCGGGGGCCGCTACCTCAGGGATATGCTTGACCGGGGAGACTCTTTCCAAGAGATTTATGATCGAGCCTGCTTGAACCAATCCTTTTTTCTAGACAAGAGGAACAAATATCGGATCTACAGCTGAGCGCGTTCACCAGGTATATCGGGTCGACACCCTTTTTTCACCCGATCAACAAGAAGAAGGGCGGCTCCGGTCACCGGGGAGAAGCGGCAGGGTTTAATTATAACTCCCGGGATAAGCTTCTTCAATTTCTCTGAAAATTTCTGTCGAACAACAGAGGATTTTATGAGCACTGAACCGGTTATATGAACGGTGGCTGGAGGTTTGAGATCGAGTTGATTGGCTGCCGTCCAAGCCATATCCGCCAGTTCTTCCCCCGCATCGGCGAGTATCCGGGCAGCAGCATGGTCGCCGGCTTGCGCCGTCGTGTCCACCACGAGGGCTACAGAGGCGATCGACTCCTTGCTTCCCGTCTGTGCCCACTCGACGAGCTGGTCGACGGAGGACAGTCCGATTCGTTCCAAGAAAGCAGATCTGAGCAGTGTTTCAGGAGCCCGGCCGTCGAAGGCCCGGAGGATTCGGGACACCGCCCGTACGACGATCCAGTATGCGCTACCTTCATCCCCCGCGATCCTCCCCCAACCTCCGCAGCGAACCACCTTGCCGTTTGGATCGGTTCCGTAGGCGATCGAACCGGTACCGGCTGACACCACGATGCCGACACCGTTTCCTTCCGCCGACCAGACGGCGGACTGCCCGTCGTGAAAGAGAAAACAAGCTGCAGTTGAGAAAAACTCCGGCACTATCTTCTCCATGTCGGCGACGGCACGGCTGCAGACCTCCTTCCTGCCCGCCCCGGCCATGGCCAGGCCTATGTGAATCACAGAATTCGGTGACGGGATTTGAGCGCAAAGCTGCTGAAACAGGCGACGTAGACCTTCAGAGCCGAGCTCCGTGTAGTTGGCACCGGCTGCCGTTCCTTCGATGTCAGGTACAAAGGGGTCGCGGAACAGGCAGAACCGGGACTTGGACGCCCCCGCGTCGATCGCCAGGAAGGGGGAAGTATTAGCTATTTTATCGCCCCTTCGGTGAGACCGGAGATAAACTGCCGGCTCAGGATCAGGAAGAAGATGATCATCGGTACGATGGCGATGTTGAGGCCCGCAAAGAGCATGTCCCACTGGATGGAGTATTCCCCGAAAAAGCTTTGAATACCGAGGGGAATTGTCTTCTTCGTCCGGGTGTTGATAAAGATCAAGGGAAAGAAGAAGTCATTCCAGACGTTGATGAAGTTGAAGATCGCCACCGTGGCCAGAGCCGGTCTCAAAAGAGGCAGGTTGATCTGCCAGTAGATGCGGAAAACTCCCGCCCCGTCGATGCGGGCGGAATCTTCCAAGTCGAGGGGAATGCCGCGGAAAAAGTTGGTAAGCAGGAAGGTGGAGAAGGAGATCCCTCCGGCTGTGTAGACGATGAGCAATCCGATCAGCGTATCCTGCAGATTAATGGTGCGGATCAGGAGAAAGATCGGAATGATTGCCAGGCGTACCGGCAGAACCAGCCCCGCCAGGATGTACAGGTAGATGAGCCGTCGGCCGGGAAAATTGAAGCGGGCCAGCACGTAGGAGGCCATGGAGGAAACGAAAAGGATCAGGGCGATAGAAACCACGGACACGATGACGCTGTTGCGGAAGTAAACAGCGAAGCTGGCTCCACGCCAAGCTTTGATATAAGTGGCAAAAGACCATTTCTCCGGCAAACCAAAGGGATTTGTAAAAATCTCCGCAGTGGTCTTGAAACCGGAGAGCAGCATGATTCCTATGGGCACCAGGTTGCCCAGAGCCCAAATGATCAATACAGCAAAGACCAGGACTTGCCAGCTCGGTTTCAGCTTCAGCACGTCTTACCCCCTCTGTGCCCGCCGTTCTACGATGTATACGTAGAAGATCGAAACAGGAAACACGATCAGAAAAATCAGAGTCACTACCGTAGCGCCTAGACCCATATCTATTTGAGACGCTCCCAAGCCGCCAAAAGCGATGCGGTAGAACAACGTGCCCAATACATCGGTAGCTCCGGCAGGGCTGCCCTGGGTACCTTCCATGGCAAAGACGATGTCGAAGATGTTGAAGCTCCAGATCACCTTCAGAATCGTTACCGTGGCGATAATGGGAAGAAGTTGGGGAAGGATGATGCGGAAGATGATCTGTATTTCCGAGGCGCCATCGATACGACCCGCTTCCAGCATCTCCCGGTTTAGGCCGAGTATGCCGGCCAGGAAGACGAGCACGTAGAAGCCCATACCCCGCCAGGCGGTAACCACAATAATCGTCGGTAAGGCTAACTTCATGTCTCCGAGCCAGGGTTTGGCCAGAATCTCCAATCCAATCAATTTGAGGAAATAGTTGACCATGCCCCACTGGGGATTGAGGAGAAGTCTCCAGAGAAACCCAACGATAACGATGGAGAGGGTATTGGGGATGAAGTAAACTGTTTTGAAGAAATTGGTGCCCCGTAGTCCTGCTGAAAGACACAAAGCCAGGAACATTCCCGGGATGATGCTCAATGTCCAGGAGAAGAAGAAGAAAAAGACATTGTGCCGCAGAGCCCGATAGAACTCCCGACTCATGAAGCCGCCCAGAACATTCTTGTAGTTATCGATTCCCAGGAACAGCTTGGGACCGATCCCGGGCCACTTGAAGAAGCTCAAGAATAGACTGTAGAAGAATGGATAGGCGATGAAAGCACTGTATAGCAGAAACGCGGGCAAAAGCATGAAAAGAAAACCGTAAGATCGCAGCGAGCTTCTCGATCGTTCTACCACTGTACCGTCGCCTCCTAGATCACAGAAAAGAAAGGGGGACAACCGGGTGTCCCCCTGCGGATTGTTGGACTATTTGAAGGCCGGATACCAGGCTCCGACACCGTCCTGGATTTTCTGAGCCAACTGCTCCGGGGTAATCTCATCCAAGTACATGGCCTGCATGAACTCAGATAGCACGTTGTAGACAGTTGGTCTGCCTCTCTCGAAGGGCGAGCCGACCCAGTAAATGTTTTTGGCCCCGATCTTGGTAGCCAGGTCGTAGCACTCGACCAGGATCGGGTTGTCTTTTGGCAATTCCGCACCTACAACCGCGGTCATCTCGCCGGTATTCTTGGAGAAGATCGTGCCGTATTCCGGTGTGGCTGTGAACTTGAGCACCTTGAGGGCCTCTTCCTGGTGTTTTGAAGCCGGGTTCAGGCCGTAGGATCCATCCATATACACATAGGCTCGGGCCGGGACCGACTTCGAAGTCGGCGGGACGGGAAAGTAGCCGTAGTTGAAGTTCGGATTGAGGGTCTTCCAGTTGGTTCCGCCCCAAATGCCGTAGAAAACCATAGTCGCTTGTCCCATGGCAAAGCCGGCATCCATCTCTTCAGTAGAATTTGCGACAAAGTCTTTCTGGTAGTAGACCTTCAGGTTGTTGAGCCTCTTGTTGATATCGATGAACTTGGGATCGAGAAAGTTGGTCTCTCCTTTGATCAGCTTACCGATCCACTCTTCGCCGGGAATGCTCACCCCGACCATGGCGTGCTGCATAGCCAGGGCCCAAGCTGCGTTGCCGGGAATCATGAACGGGGTTACTCCATCGGCCTTTAATTTTCTACAGATCGCCAGAAGTTCGTCCCAGGTTGCCGGCTCCTTGAAACCGTACTTGTCGTAGATGTCCTTGTTGTAGAAGATGCCTACGATCTGATTGGCAAAGGGAATCCCCCAGGTTGTTCCCTCGGCACGGATAAAGTTAAGCGTGGCCTCCGTGAAGTTGGAAAAATCGATCTTGTCGTCCAGAGGCACCAGATAACCGTTGTCGATCAATGGCTGGGTTCTTTCTCCCGGGAGCCTGCGGGTCAGGTAGATGTCCGGACCGGTTCCTCCTTGAAGAGAGACCAGCACTTTGGCATCGTACTCGGTAGCCACAAAGGGTTGGTAGTCGATGGCGATGTTTTCGCCCCGTTCCTGGAGAACCTTTTGCACTTCAGCCCAGACGGGCTCATCCTGAGCGCGCCAGCCCCACAGCTGAAGCGTCACCATTTCGGCCGCTGGGGCTTCTTGCCTGCCGCCGGCGAAGCCGCTTGTTCCAGCCAACAGCAGTAGGACAGCAACGATGAACAGGATCTTTTTCATATGCACCTCCTTAATTGGGTTTGATTTTTCAATAACATTATAATCCCTTTACAGAAATGTTGTCAAAACGATATTCTAAAGCAGTGATGGCCGGTTCACCTCCTGACATCGAAACCCTGGTGGATGCTGAGATCGCTGGCGGTAGTTTCCCAGGAATTGTTCTCCTGGTTTCGAAGGATAGCAAAATCGTACTTTCCTTGGTTAAGGGGAATCGACAGATTAAGCCGGAGCAAGAGGAGATGACAGAAGACACGATCTTCGATTTGGCTTCGGTCACCAAACCTCTGGCTACCGCCCTTCTCACGTTGTTGGTATGCGGGCAGGAGAGAATCAGACTGGACGAGAAAATTGGAACCTTCATTCCCGAGATCGCTGCTGAAAGCAGCTCAATTACCCTGGGACAGCTTCTTGTTCACACAGGCGGGCTCCCCCCGGTTCCCGATATATACAAGGCGTTTCCGGATCCCCGAAAAATCGAATACGACCGTGCGGTCAAGATTCTTCTCTCCGTAAAGCCGGAAAAACCCTCCGGCCGGGAAGTTGTTTACAGCTGCACCGGCTATCTGTTTCTCGGGCAATTTCTTCGGCGGGCAACAGGTGCGCGTCTCCAGGAGCTGTTCGCCCAGCTGATCGCCGCTCCCTGCCGGCTCGCAGATACCATGTTCAACCCGCCCGTTGTTTTGTGGGGCCGCGTGGCAACTACAGAACACTGCCCTTGGAGGAAACGCTGGATCCGGGGTCAGGTGCATGACGAGAACTCCTACTGTCTCGGAGGTGAGGGGGGAAACGCCGGACTGTTCTCCACAGCCCAGAGTGTGCTGAGGCTGCTATCCATATTCGAGACCGGCGGGGTGGTAAACGGAGTTCAGCTGATTGCTCCCGACCAGGTATGGATGATGAGCACCTGTTTCACCGAAGGGCTGGGGCTGCGTAGATCGATCGGTTTTTATATGCATGATGACGATGCCCCTTCTGGGCCGTTGTTCAGCAGGAACTCATTCGGCCACACCGGATTCACGGGAACGTGCATATGGCTCGAGCCGGAAAAAAAACTAACTGTAGTAACACTGACCAACCGGGTTCATCTAGGCCGGGAACAGACAGAGGACAAGATAACGGAGTTCCGCAAGAAGCTGCACTCCGCCGTCTACCAGAACTGGGGATAGTGAAACCATTTCAGTTCAAGATTATAATAGACAGATGGATTACCTTGATGAGCTCACTACAGAGCAGCCGAATCCCGCTTCTGCCGGTATTGACGGTAAGTCGACCCTGGAGATTCTCGAGATTATAAACCGGGAAGACAAGAAGGTCCCCACAGCGATCGAGAAGGAATTGGAAAGCATCGCCCGGGTTGTCGATGTTGTTGTCGAGTCCTTCAAGAAAGGAGGCAGGCTGTTCTACATTGGAGCCGGGACATCGGGACGGCTCGGTGTCCTTGACGCCGCCGAATGCCCGCCGACCTACAGCACTTCTGCGGCTATGGTGCAGGGGATCATCGCCGGCGGACGGGAGGCACTGGTGCGGTCGATCGAAGGAGCGGAGGATGTTGAAAAAGACGGTGCCGCAGCGATCGACGAAAAAAACGTCAACGGGAAGGATGTCGTAGTAGGAATAACCGCCAGCGGGCACGCCCCCTACGTAATCGGAGCGATGGACCGGGCACGGGAACGAGGCGCCCGTGTTGCGGCTCTGAGCTGCAACAGGAACTCACGGATTTTTCAGCATGCCGAGTTCGTCATTTTCATCGATGTCGGTCCGGAGATCGTATCCGGCTCGACCCGGATGAAATCTGGGACCGCGCAGAAGTTGGTTTTGAACATGATCACCACGACTGCGATGATCCGTCTGGGTAAGGTCTACAATAACTTAATGGTTGATCTTATGCCTGTGAACAGCAAGCTGGTGCGGCGATCCAAGCGGCTTATCCGGCTGGCCACCGGATGCGATGAGGTTACCGCCGAAAAGGTCTTCGATGAATCAGGAAAGCGGGTTAAGACAGCGATCGTGATGGTTCTCTTGAAAGTCTCACGAGAGCGCGCTGAGAAGCTACTCAACCAGCACGACGGTAGGATCAACGCCGCATTGGCGACATTTCGACAACAAAATACTGCGTAGAGGTGGAAAAAGATGTCGATCCCTTCAGATTAACCCGTCCATAAACCTTTGATCTGAACGGGTTAACTCTGAAGGGAATGAGGGCTTTCGCCTCGAGGGCTAAAGCGTTACTGTGATTTCAGAAAGAGGTTCATCTTGGTGCCGCACTGTGGGCAGATTCCTTTTGCCTGGCGGCGACCCTGCTTGTTGGTGACAACCTGGGCGTCCTTCATCATGCGTTTTGCTTTGCACTTCACACAGTAGGCTTCATAATCAGCCATGTTTCCCTCCCTCTAATTTGGGTGTTGTTCATATTCTACCCCAACACGGTGGATTTTTCAAACCTTTTCTTGTCTATTCTCGTCTCGATATATATGCTTTATATTAAAACAATTATCACAAAGATATATTTGTTTGAATGCTGGAAGGCCGGGTAACACTTTTCGTCGGCCCTGGGTTTACATTTTCAGCACGTTGGCTTAGACAATGCTACAGGGGATCATTCATACTCGCAGGTTCCAAGCTTATCCGTTTGTTTACCGCACTGGTTGGGCTGGGGGTTCTCCTCGTGGTTGCTTTTTCCATTATCCTTGCCTGGATCTATTGTCGGTGAATCCTGCGAATATTAAAGAGACAGAGGTGGAGATGACCATCGTTGGCGGACGAATCGTTTACCAGAAGGAGGGTACATGGCCTTTCACAAACAAGTCGAGATGAAAGCTCAAGCCTTTGGCCGGAGGCGGAAGCGAGTTGTTGTTCACACCGACAATCTCATGATGGTGATTTTCGATTTTGACGACGGACCGGCGGACAAACCGGATCCTTTGCATTCCCATCCCCATGAACAGATATCCTACATCGTTTGCGGAAAAGTCATCTATTTTCTCGGGGAGGAGCAGCAAATCCTCGAAGCCGGCGACATGGTGACGATTCCGCCGGATGTTCCCCACGCTATCCAGGCGTTGACACCATCGGTGCGTCTGGCCGACGCCTTCACCCCCGTGCGGGAAGATTTTCTGTCCTGGGATTATTAACAAAACAATTCGTAAGCCTGCTGGGTAGTCAAATCTTGGAAAAGCAGATCAGAAGTATCGTAATCCTCATCAGTGGTTACTTCCTCGCCTATATCCTCCTCGGAATGACAAACGCAACCCTGGGCCCCGCCCTTCCCTACCTTGCAAGAAACGTAGGCGCCTCCCTTAGGGGGATCAGCTCTCTGTTTATCGGTCACCGTCTCGGTTATATGATCGGATCATTCCTGGGCGGGCACATGTACGACAGGATCTCCGGAAACCGGCTGATGGCGGCGGTGATGCTGATCATGGCAGCTGGGATGATCGCAACCCCGGTCATAACAATTCTAGCCCTACTGGTTGTGATTGTTTTCCTGCTGGGCATTGCCGAGGGAACGGTGGACGTGGGCGGAAACGTACTGCTCGTTTGGATCAAGCCTCCCAAGATCGGATCGTTGATGAACGCCCTTCATCTGTTTTTCGGCCTCGGCGCATTGATTTCCCCCCTCATATTAGCGCAGGTGATTCGACACACCGGAGGAGTTCGCTGGGGATATTGGACCATCGGGGCACTCATTATGCCGGCTGCGGTTTTTCTCTTTCTCCAACGGAGCCCGAGAGAACCGGCAGCCCCGGATACAGATCGGGTTGCGGCAGGCCGATATTTGTTGCCCGTGCTCGTTGCGGTCTTTTTCTTCCTTCATGTCGCCGCGGAGAGCTCCTACGGAAGCTGGATCTATACCTACTCTCTCACCAAACAACTGGCCGATGAGGTATCGGCGGGATACCTGACATCCGCTTTTTGGGGCTCTTTCACCTTAGGCCGCCTGGTGACGATCTTCCTGGCTTTGAAAGTGAATGCCAAAATTCAGCTCAGCGGCAGTGTTGTGGGGGCGTTACTGAGCATAGTGATATTGTTATTGCGGCCGGACTCCGTCTCGGCAATCTGGATCGCCACATTAGCCTACGGAATCTCCCTGGCCGGACTTTTTCCCGGTACGATCACCCTGGCCAGCGAACACCTGCACTTAACCGGAGGGGTTACCGGGTTCTTTCTGGTCGGTTCTTCCCTCGGGGCAATGGCCTTGCCTTGGCTGATCGGGCAATTTTTCGAATCCATCGGTCCTCAAGTGTTTCCCTCTTTCCTGGCCGCAACTATAGTCGGCAGTATCGCCCTGTTGGCAGCGATCCTGATTCTGCTGCGCCGCAAGAGTAGTCTGCTTTCCCCGAGTTAGTTTTTTCCCTCCTTTAGCTGATCCGGCCATCGAAATCGGGTTGATTATCTGTACGATCAATGCCAGGGTAGTATTTGTATCTATGCGCTTAATCGGAGGCCAATATCAACCCCTTTCCAAAGAGCAGTTGGCGCAGATCCACGAAGCCTCTTTGACTATTCTCGAACGTGTCGGCTGCTCATTCGAGAACGAACTGAGGCAGACCGCGGAGATGCTTCGCAAGGCCGGAGCTCGGGTTGACCATGACCGTTTGCGGATAACCTTTCCCCGCGATTTTGTGACCGAACAGGCGGCGAAAGCACCGGAGCGGGTAGTTTTATACGGACGAGAACAAAACCACAACCTAGAACTCGGGGGTGATCAGGTGCATATGGGTACCGGTGGCGCGGCCATCAAGATTCTCGACTTGCAGAGCGGTGATGCCCGTCCAAGCACCTTGATGGATCTGTATCTGCTTGGACGTCTGGTAGATAAGCTGCGAAATATTCATTTTTTCTTGAGACCCTGTCTGCCCCTCGATATTCCCGAGAACGCCTGCGATGAGAACATTTTCTACGCTTGCTTCCGTGCTACCGCTAAGCATGTGATGGGAGGGGTCAACGATGTCAGCGGGTTCAAGAAAGTCCTGGAGATGGCTTCAATGCTGGCTGGAAGCAGAGAAAATCTCACCGCCAAGCCCTTTTTCTCGGTGATTACCTCCTTCATCATCAGTCCTCTTAAGCTCAGTACGGGTCCCGTGTCTATCATGCAGGAGGCGTGCCGCCGCTCAATACCGGTGGCTCTATCCAGCGCACCGACAGCCGGATCCACATCTCCCGTGACTATGGCCGGGACTCTGGCTCAACTGCACGCCGAAGAGCTGATTGGGATTGCAATTGCGCAGCTGACCAATCCGGGAACTCCAGTGCTGTACGGAGGTATACCCGGTGCGGCCAATCTCAGAACCATGGGATATATGGGTGGGGCCGTAGAGTGCGGAATGATGAACGCCGCAATCCACCAGCTGGCCAAACATGTCGGTGTACCGAACTACAACTCCTCCGGTCTATCGGACTCGAAAGTTCCGGACGCACAGGCAGCCTGGGAGAAGGCGATCAGCTCAGTATTGACGGCAATGGCCGGTTCGAATTATGTGCACCATGCGGCGGGAATGCTCGAGTCGATGCTCGCTGTCGCCTACGAACAGTTCGTCATCGATGATGAAATCCTCGGTATGTGTTACAGGATTCTTGAAGGAATCAAGGTCGATCCTGAACACCTGGCTTTGGAAACGATTGGAGAAGTTGGGGCGGGAGGAAGCTATATGATGTCGGAGCACACCCTGAACCACATGCGTACTGCCTTCTTTTACGGAAATGGAGTCAGCGATCGCAGCATTCGTGATACTTGGGAAAAACAGGGTAGCCGCGATGCCAGACAGCGGGCTCGTGAGATTGCTCGATCGCTGATCGAGGGAAACCGGGCAGAATATATCTCTCGAGAGGCTGATAAAGCGCTCAGGAGGAGGTTTCATATCTTCTTACCGGATGACCTGTAATTCTGGGATGAACAGAAGGGGGAACAAGGTCCAAAGTCGATGTGCGGGATCGTAGGTTATTTTGGTGATAACGCGAACGGTCTAACTCGTGTCCTGGGTGCCATGGCCTCTATTCTATACAGGGCGCCGGACAGTACCGGTGCGGCCTGGTTTGGTGACGAACGGGAGCCTCTGCGGGTCAGAAAATCGGTTGGAGCGCTCTCCCGTTTCGTTGAGACCCAACTCAAGCCTGGAGTACATCCGGGGGAGGCTGAAATCCTTGTTCCTCTCTGGACGGCCAACAAACCTCCAGTCGACCGTCATGAGCTGCAGAATGCATTGCTTCGATGGGAAGGATTGCCGGGAACACTCGGTCACCCCCTAGGAGGAGTGGAGTTTCATGACATAATCGATGAAGATCGCCAACCACCGTTTCAGATAACAGCTGGAACCTGCGGAGCCCCTGAACTGTATCAAACCTACCCGTTGGACTCACCAGAGGATTTCCGGAAACTCGTCGTGGACGGGATCGAAAGGTTTGACCTGCCTCCTTTGGTTGTCAGGACTCTGGTACGAACGGCCGTTATGGATACACTCAGGTCCGCGGGTCCGGCAAGGTACAAGGGAATCGAAGAAGATATCATTGCTGAATTGACAAACGAAATCTATGACAGCACTCTGAGCGATGAAGATATCATCATTCCCAGCCCCGAGCCGGAGTTTGAACGAGAAACAGATTCATCTTCCAGTACAAGCACGTTCAGCACGCCTGCAGAAGGGGCAATAGACCGGAAGGGACTTCTTCCTTTCAGTTTATTCGGCGGGAAGCTGGAGGCTCTGCCTGAAGGGCAGCGTAACCTCTACGCTCAGTTCCGCCGACTGCTGCGAGATTCGGTGGTAAAAATTCCTGTAGAGTGCAGCCCGGATGTGGTTCGATGGTTGTTTCGATTGCTGGACGGCGCCGTTCTCTGCCGGATCTCCTCTCACCCGAAGATCCAGCGAAAGGTTCAAAGGATTTTCGAGAACAGCTGGCCCGAGGCGACAAACAGGGTCACGCTGCAGTGGCCTACAGTTTATCTGGCTGAGAAAGGACTCAATGTATTCGGTAGGGCAGCCGCGGCGGTCTGGATCTACCTGCGGAGTTCAGAGATGCCGTCAGCGGCGCATGTACAGGAAAACACGATGTCCGGCCCACAGCCGGGATCAAACGCAGTATTGGCGAACACAGATTCCGCACCTCTACGGTACTTCTGCTCTCCGATCATCGCTCACGGACGTTGGGCCCTACAATCCCCCGTGTCAGATGATAACGCCCACCCCTTCCTCGACGCCGAGGGCCAGCGAGCGATCGTGCTCAACGGACAGTTCAGCCCGGCCGTGGAGGAGGAGCTGCGGAGATTTCTGATACAAACGGGATTTCACTTCCGAAGCGAAAACTCCGCGGAGTATCTGTCTGTTCTCTGGGGTCACTATTTCGACGTGTTTCGGTACGAACAGAGGCGCAGCCAAGCGATCCAAGCGCAGGTGGACAGCGGTTTGGACAAGTACAATCTAGGAAGCCAGACAATCGACTACCGCGTATTTTCCATGATCAAAGGCGGGACCGAGCCTGAACTGGACGCCCTGGCTTTCCGGGAGGCGGCAGGCAAGATGTCAGCCAGAGGTGGACAGATTGCATTGGCGGGAATCAGTCTGTTCTCCCCCCGCTGCCTGTTCGTTGCCAGTCACAACCGTCCGGTTTTTCTCGTGCAGCGCAAAGGCACGGAAGAGATTATGGTTGTTTCGGACATCAACGCTGCGCTAGGGCTCTTCAGCCAGAAGATGATTCAGGAAAAAACACGTGAGCTGAAGATCCTGCGGATGGCACACAGTGAGACGGTGGAAGAGCTTCGCACCGCTGGTGCCGATTTGGAGATGATGCAGAACAAGAGAAAGGAGCTGAAGGAAAAAGAGGAGCGGGTGCTCGACGCGTTCCGGGTCTCCGTGCTACCCCTGGAGGGAGAGCAGAAGCTTGCCCGCATCGAGACCTGCCTGGAAGGAACCAGGGTCCGCCGTCGGATTACTGTCACAGATTTCGACGGCCGGCCGGTTGCAGATATCGAGGGATTTGAAACGGTTCTCAACCCCCTTCAGGTAGAAAAAGAAGTATTCGCCTCCTTTTTCGAGACGCACCTGAAGGAAATTCCCGAGCGCCTTCAGGATATCCTTAATACCTATCTTCCTGAAGGAGTGGAAGCGCCTCGGCTCAGCCTTAGGCGTCGGCTCCTGATCAGGAGATTCGGTCACGGACTCGCCGGCCTGGAACGAGTAGTGCTGGTGGGAATGGGCAGCTCCTACCACGCCGGGCTCATGGCCCGTAGCTTATGTCGCGAGTTACTGCCGCACGTCGAAATACTTCGACTAAGACCAGTGGAGGTGGAACATGCTCTCCGATTGATGGAACCGGAAAAGGATCTGGTAATCCTGCTGAGCTGGTCCGGTACCACCGCCGATATGCTTGAATTCGCCAGGGAGCTGGAGGAAAGCAAGATCTCCTTCATCGTGGTTACCAACAAACCCTATTCGGAATTGGGGCTCTTTGCCTGGAGAAGCCTGGGGGTGGTGAACCTGGTGAGTGGGGAAGAGGTGACATTTTCCGCGGTGAAAGCCACCTACAGTATGTTGTTCGGTGCTCAGCTGTTGATCATATGGCTGGCCGTACTCTGTAATCGTAGCAAAGAGGCGGAGCAAAGGTTGGAAGAGTTGGGTACTCTCCCGGCAACACTTGAACAGCTGCTCGACGATCCGCAGCTCTTACAAACTGTTTCCCGGTGGGCTCAAGACAGTTCAGGCTGTTCCAAAGGATTCGTGTTCGACGATCTGTTGTACGCAAACACGGGCAGAGAGGCGGCCTGGAAGCTTGAGGAAAACGGCAGAACAATCGTGTGCAGGGCCCTGGATTACCAGGATCCCCTTCCGCTCTGTCTCACCTCTGACTCTAAGGACAACCTTGTTCTGGTCAATGCCACAAGCAAGGCGCGGCTGGGCGAAGCTCTCGAGCTGATGAAGAGGTTGTTTCTGGCGGGTGTCCGCTTTTATGCCTTGGGTTATGAGCACCCCTTCCTCGAACCGATGAGATTTTACAGCCGTGATCAGCTGCTGGTTATACCGAAGCTGGAGGATGCGTATCAGCCTTTTGCTGATTTGATTTTTTTCTATAGGTTTACCCAGCGACTGATTGAAGAGGCCGGAAAGGGCGTTCCCGGCTTTCCCCGCAATAGAGTAAAATCAGTAACCACGACCCGGAGCCGCCAGAAGCGTTTTCCCGTTTCAGCGGCCGAGCTGGCGCTGATAAAACACGACCTGGAGCAACTCTCCGGTGTTTCCAGCCCTGATTTCAGTAGGACCACTCTGTGGGAAAAGCAGGCACATACGGGCTGGGAGAGGGAGATCTATCAGCACATCCGCAGGGTCACCGAGCTCCTTTCCCGCGAGGACCCTCTTGGAGCTTTGTTTCACCAGGATAACAGAGGCCTTGAACGGCTGTCCTTACGCTTGTTCGATGATTTGGGGGAGGGCGGAGAAGTCCTCTTTCTCTGCTGTGATAGAACCAGTTGGGCTGCCGGCTACGAGGCCGCAGCCGTCTGGGGTCGGCTGCTCCAGGTGCCTCTTCGAATTTTCTATCGGATGGAAGAACTGCAAAGAAAGGATGATCAGCTTCCGGTTGTGGTTGTTGCTTCCGCTGTACCAGACAGAGGTGTTCTGGACCAGTTTCGCAAAGATCCGGAACTACCGGTCTGCTGGATCGGTCCTGAGCTGGATGAGGAACAGGCCGAACAATTCAGACGGTCCTTAGGATATTATGTTCTTTCAGACAGTCATGCCGCTGCCTCATACGGTAATTTGTACGCCGGAGTTCTCCTGCTGCTCGCAGGCGCCTGGGAAACGGCTTGCCCCGGAAAGAGCCGGTTTTTGAAATCCCTGCTGTGCTCCGCCGGGAAGGTTGTCTCAGCTGTCCTTGAAGACGAGCATTTGAAAGAGTCTATCGACAGCTTCTGGCGTCAGAACAAAGAGTGGGATACCGCCTTCTACATCAGCCCTCCGTCAGGAGTCGGTTATGTATGGGAACAGCTGTTCGATGCCACCGGCACGTTGAGCTTGGAACATCATGTGTATGGGGACAGCTCACACGGGCCGATCGCCACGGTAGACTCTCGGGTTGAAGAGAAGTTTGTCCGCCTTCGTCCCCCTGATGAAATGGTGGAGCTCTACGGCAAAAGGAGGGTGTCGGAATGGGAAAAAACGTTCGGCAGCGGACTGATCGGGGACTCCCTCCGGTCTTCGGGTGATCAAGCCGAGGAATTGATAAAGCGAGGATTGTTCTATGCCAATAGCAGTTGGTATCTTCCCATCGCTGAGCCACGCTATGAGCTTTCCAGAGACAATCTGATCATTCTCGACGCTATCCGGGCCCGATACTTCGAACAGGCCAGGGATGAAGTGGAAATCTTCTCTTGCAGGTACGCCCGGATGCTCCTGATTTCCCAGAAGGGTTTCTACTCTTCTAGTATGGAAGGAGAGTTTCTTGCCAGCTGTACCGCGGGTGAACCCGTGCTTTTACCGGCCCTGAGTCCGGGTGGCGGTCCAATTCCGGATCCGCTGCTGCCCTTTGTGAGTAATCTTATGGCCGTGGCTTTCGCCGCGGCCTGCATTACCTCCAAGGGGATTGAAGGCAGAGCCCCGATATTCACCTCCCGCGAGGAAAAACAGCGGTTGCTGCGGGGTAAGTTGCTCCTTCTGGGGGATGTTCTACATGGCTGCAACGTTGATTTGGGTACCCTTGGGCACCGCCATCTGGCGGTTCTGCAACGGCTGGCCCCACTGGTAAGCGCCGTGGAAAGAGCGGTCAGATTCGAAGTCAGGCGGTTTTCTTCAGAGAAGAAACTGTTCAACTTCCTCAAGAACCAGGATGAGGTGGAAGTCAGGGACGTGATCGAGCATTTCCGAATAGTACATGCTCAGGGATTGTCCTTTTTTCTTATGAAAGCGGAAGTTCATGACGCTGAACAAGATTTTCTCGAAACCGGGGAACAGGGCTGGCAGGAGGTGTTCGGAATGTCCTGGGAAGCCCTGAGCTCCGGTATGGTGCAGATCAGCGAGAGCAAGAACGGGCGTCCCCTTATCGAAGTGCCCCTCCTGTCTGCATCGAAGAGAATGGGATGGTTCCTGCGTTTATTCGTCCGCTACCTGGAGTGGGATCACGCTCAGAGCCTCGAAGCCCAGCTCGGCGATACTCTGGATGCCATGCAGAGGGGCATGATGTCTCTCAAAATACAGAGTCCCGGATACCTGACCATGGTGAATCATTTCAATGAATTGATGCAGTCTTTTGGAGAAAGCTGGGCGGACTGGTTGATCGCTCTTGTACCCCGATCCTGGCTGCTGTACAAACCGAGTTTAGAACTGGCGACGGTCTTGGCGGGGCGCGCCGAGGAGTTGTTGAAGATCCCGGGAGAGGTTCGGCTCGAAGAATTTGGGAAGATCCTCAGTGCTATGTGGAATAGACTGGCGGAAATCGATAAGAAAAAAGAACCTTCGCGCTGGCGGAGCCTTTTTGAGAAGATAAAAAAAGAACTGCGAGTAGGAAGATGATGACAGAAAAAAAGGACAATCAGCCTGGTATTACAGCTTCGCTGTACAAACCCTTGAGCGAAAGAGATGTGAATAGAATTGTTGAGGAGGCCCTTCGAATCCTCGAGAAGTCGGGAATGCTGGTGTATTCCGATACCGCCAGGAGCGTGTTTGAGAAGGCAGGCGCCGCCGTGGACGCAGAGCGGCCCCTGGTACGGCTGCCGCGAAGCCTGGTGGAGGATGCCATCGCCTCCAACCCTTCCAGCATCACCCTGTACTCACGGGACGGAAGCTGTGACGCGGTGTTGGAGAACAGCAGGGTGCATTTCGGAACCGGTGGAACAGCAATCTATGTTCTTGATCCTGATTCAGGGCAGCGGCGGCCTTCCACCGTCCGGGATGTCGCTCTCTGCGCCCGGCTGGCCCAGGATCTGGAACACGTACATGTCTTTACCATTAACGTATTTCCCAACGAAATCGAGCGAAATGACGACATCGATATCAACCGTTTTTTTCACGCTTTTGACAACACGACCAAGCATGTGATGGGGGGATTGTACTCCCTGAATGGTTGCCGCCAGGTGGTTGAAATGGCGGAGATGATCGCCGGATCAAAGACCCGGTTACAACAGAGGCCTTTCGTCTCGTTCATCACCCTCATCATCAGTCCGTTTAAAGTCGATAACCAGTACGGAGAGATGACCTGCTATCTAGCGGAGAACAAGCTTCCGGTTGTGGTTCCCACCGAACCGATCTGCGGTACCACTTCCCCGGTAACTCTGGCGGGAAACGTCCTGACCCACGTGGCGGAGACCCTGGGAGGGGTGTGCCTGGTTCAGTGTGTCCAAAAAGGCGCCCCCGCCATCTGCGGAAGCGTCGGGTCGATCACCAACCTGCGAAGCATGGATCACGTGGGTGGGGCCATCGAGAGGGCCATGATCAACGCCGCAGTCTCCCAGGTGGCTCAGGCACTCCAGATCCCCCTGTACTCGACCGGAGGAACTACTGACTCCAAGATCGTCGATATCCAAGCGGCTTACGAAAGCGGCATGAGCAGTCTGCTCGTCGCCATGAGTGGGGCCAACTACATCCACGACATCGCCGGACTGATGGAGGCGGATCTCACCGTCTCCTACGAGAAGATGGTCATGGATAATGAGATCCTTGGCATGTGTCGTCGAGTTCTTAAAGGGATTGAGGTCAACGATGAGACCCTGGCCGCCGATCTGATCATCGAAAAAGGTCCGGGAACCGATTACCTGGATTCGGAGCACACGATCCGGCATATGCGCCGGGAGTTCTACGAGCCTGCCATATCCAACCGGGAGAAGAGGGACGGTGCCTACCGGGGCGAGGATGCCCTGGTGCGGGCGAAGGAATGGGTGGCGGAGCTGCGATCTCGAGAACCGGAGCTCCTGCTGCCGCAAGACATTCGCGAGCACATTCTGACCGTCTATTCGGGTATCCGCATGCCGTAGTAATTCTTCTATGGAAGCGAAATCAAATGTCTTCAATTTTATTCTACCTACAAAGGTGGAGTTCGGTCCCGGAGTATTGGATATGCTGCCCGAAGAGCTTGCTCGCAACGAACTTCGAAAGGCGGCGTTCATCGTGACACCGGGCCGGCAACGCTCCGGCATGCTCGACGGGCCGGTCGAGTCATTGCAGGGGCAGGATATCGAAGCGGTGATCTATACAGGCGTGCGGGAGAACCCGGATCTAGAATCCCTGACTGACTGCGTTCGTTTTTTAAAGAGCTGCCGGCCGGATGTACTGGTAGGCATCGGCGGGGGCAGCAGCCTGGATACTGCCAAGGCGGCAGGCATCTGCTACGCGAATGGTGTGGAGGATCTTCGGGATCTTGCCGCCTTGTCCCGAAAGCGAAGATCCGTACCCGTGATCATGGTGCCCACCACAGCCGGCTCCGGCAGCGAGGTGAACTATTGGTCCGTCATTACTGACAAAGCGGCGAGGGAGAAACTGTCCGTAGGAGATCCAGCCATGTCGCCCCTCCTTGCTCTGGTCGACCCGCGGTTGTGTCTTTCCCTTCCGGCGAAAGCCACCCTGTACACGGGAATCGACGCTCTAACCCACGCCGTTGAATCATACATCTCCGCCACGAGCAATTGGTTGTCGGACATGATCGGTTTGGGTGCCATTTCCCTGATCGTAACCTCCCTGGAGAAGGCGATCGTCGACGGTCAGGACCTGCAAGCTCGCAGCAACATGTCTTTGGCCAGTATGCTTGCGGGTATGTCCATGGAAAATGTGGGTCTCGGTTTGATTCATGCCCTGTCTCATCAAGTAAGCGGACATTACGATACACCCCACGGCCTGGCCAATGCCCTACTTCTTCCCCATGTTCTCGCTTTTAACCGATTGGTATGCCGGAACAAAATGAGATCAATAGCAGGTCTGGTTCGTGGTAGACACGGTTTCGCGCGCTGGTTGACGAAGCTGTACACACGGTTTGGAGTCCATAAGAACATGGTTACAATCCGCAGAGCCGACCTTTCTGAAATGGCTGTGAAAGCCATGGAGAATGTCAATGCCAAAACCAATCCCGCCAGGGCGGAGGCGAAGGACATCGAAGACATATTCGAACGCAGTTTTGCTGTCTCAGAGGGAAGATGAATTCTCCAATTCTTTATTCTGACTGAACTTGACAATACGGGGAAATACATCTAGACTATGAGCAATCGTTAGCACATTGTTATGTGCATTAACGGTGGTGAGTTGCGGGGCATATAGCGATTGCTGCTGCCCGGTTTGGGGCTTTTTTAAGCAGTTTCGCTACCAATCCTTCCGGTCCTATAAATCCGTTACCGCTGTTTGTGTGCATCTGAGCTATTCTGAAAGCAGGAAGCGTCGATTTTCTGGGACACATTTGGGAGAGGACGATCGTCGTTTTCTCAAGGGTGTTGGATTGCTTCTGATTATCGCCGCGGAATGCGGTTCTGGTGTTTTGTTGATAAAATGATATCACTAATATATTAAATAATTAATAATAAATATACTGGTAAGGAGGTAAGATTATGTGGTGAAGATAACAGTAGAAATCGCATTACTAACCAAAAAGATAGGAGGTAAAAGAGGATGATGAAAAAGATCTTGATTTTCTTACTGATGATGGTGGCGGTTTCCGCCTTTCTGTACGCCGGCGGTAAAAAGGAGACACCGGCGGAGGTCGTGGAGGAAGCGGCCGAAGAGGTGCAAAAGGAGGTGGTTGAAGAAACGGCTCCCGGAACGGGAGTGCCTTATAATCCGCCGATCGACATCGGAACGAAGAACTTTACGGAACAGTTCCTCGTAGGTAACCTGATGGCCCTTCTGCTCGAAGACCGGGGCTACGATTTGAAGTTGAAAACGGGGATGTCCAGCACCGTTTTGCGCGAGGCTATGGAGAACGGGAGTCTCGACCTCTGCATGGACTACACCGGCACCCAGTGGCTGAGCTACACCGGCCATGAGTTCCAGGGAGAATCTCCACAAGAGATGTATCTAAAAACAAAAGACAGTGACGCTGAAAAAGGCTTGATTTGGATGGAACCAATATGGTGCAACAACACCTACGCCATTGCGGTGACCAGGGAGTTTTCTGAAGAAAACAACGTGACAACCCTGTCCGATTTCGCCGACTACGTCCGTGAAAGAGAGGGGGATGTACTCTTTGCCAGTGATTTCGAATTCTACTCCCGGCCGGATGGAATTCTCGGCCTGCAGATACACTACGGCTTCGCCTTCAAACCCGACAAGGTCACCACCGTACTGCCCGGACTGACCTTCGAGTACCTGGTTCAGGGCCGCAGCGTGGCCGCGATGGTCTTCGGTACGGACCCGGCCGTGGTGAAATACAATTGGGTCGTGCTGCAGGATGACAAGAACTTCTGGCCTCCCTACGATCTGTGTCCTTATGTCCGTAAGGAAGTTCTGGATGCCAATCCCGAACTAGAAGGGATTTTGAACGAGCTGGTCGCCGCCTTTCCCGGCGATCCCGCCGGGGCACGCGCCGAGATGACCCAGCTGAACGCCAAAGTCGATATCGATCTGATGGAGCCCGAGGAAGCCGCCGAAGAATGGCTGAAGGACAACGGTCTGATCGACTAACGAACGAGACAGTTGTACGCATAAGGGACCGGTTTCTATCGAAGCCGGTCCCGGCTTCTCAAGATCTTGTGATCGTTCGTGATCGAAGATTGATACGTAATCGAAGATTACGACCCTGGTATCCCAATAAGAGGAAAAGAAAATGTGGGTACAAGCATGGACATATCTGCTGAAACATTCTGATAAGATCCTCGAGTGGACTCTGCAGCACCTGTATATCATCCTGGTGGCCAACGCCAGCGCAGTGGTGATCGGGGTGCTTGTCGGGATCTTTATATCGGGGAAAGGCAGAGAGAGACTGGCGGACATCGTGCTGTATCTCGCCAGCATCATGATGACCATCCCGTCCCTCGCCCTCTACGGAATCCTGATGGGAATTCTATCCGCTCTGACCCTGCCCTCGATCGGGTTTCTCCCCGTCGTGATCGCTTTGACCCTGTACGGGCTGCTGCCGATCGTGCGCAATACCTACACGGCCATACGGGAAGTGGATCCCGCCATCATCGAGGCCGGACGGGGCATGGGCATGAGCGAGTTCCAGATTCTTACGAAGGTCAAGCTGCCCCTGGCAGTTCCGGTTATCATGGCCGGGCTGCGCCAGGCCATCGTGATGAACATCGGGGTAGCCGCCATCGGTTCCTACATTGGCGCCGGCGGGCTGGGCCAGCCGATATTCCGAGGCATCGCGAACTACCGGACCGACCTCATCCTGATCGGCGCGGTGTGCGTGTCGCTTTTGGCCGTCCTCGTGGACATCATCATGGGAAGGCTGGAGTGGCTGACGACTCCGAAGGGAGTAAGAATAAGGAGCAGGCAATGATCAAGCTGGAGAACGTCTGGAAGGTGTATGCCGACGGTACCGAGGCTGTCAAAGACGTCAGCCTCGAGATCGATGAGGGAGAGTTCTGCATCTTTCTCGGACCCTCCGGCTGCGGAAAGACCACCAGCCTCAAGATGATCAACCGTCTGATTCCTCTGACCAGGGGAAAGATCTACCTAAACGGTGTGGATACGATGAAGCTCAATCCCAACGAGCTGCGACGGGACATCGGCTATGCCATTCAGAATATCGGCCTGTTTCCCCATTTGACCGTGGAGGATAATATAGCCACGGTTCCCCGTCTCAAGAAATGGCCGAAGGCCAAACAGCGAGCCCGGGCGGAGGAGCTTCTGAACCTGGTGGGGATGGATCCGGCCACCTTCATCGATCGCTACCCCAGTGAGCTCTCCGGGGGGCAGCAGCAGCGTATCGGCGTAGCCCGGTGTCTCGGGGCCGATCCGCCGATCCTGTTGATGGATGAGCCTTTCGGCGCGATCGATCCGATTACCCGCACCAAGCTGCAGGAGGAGTTTCTCAAGATCCAGGCAAAAATCAAGAAGACGATCGCCTTCGTGACCCACGACATTCATGAAGCGATAAAGATGGGAGACAGGATCGCCTTGATGAAGGATGGAGAGCTCATCCAGTATACGGATCCAACGACTCTCCTCCAGCAGCCCAAGGACAAGTTCGTGCGGGATTTTGTCGGTGCCGACCGTACGTTGAAGAGCCTGCAGCTGAGTCGGGTGCGAGACGTCATGAGGAAGCCGCCGTTGACCGTCAAAGTGGGGGAAGATCCCGGCCAGGTCAAGGCTCGCATGAAGCGGGAACATATCACCTGTTCTATGCTGACAGATCAAGACAACCATTTTCTCGGCTGGATTACTTGCGAAGATATAGAGCCGTCTCGTTCACTCCGGGATATCATGAAACCGCCCACCGTCACAGCCATACCGGAGACGCCGCTGAACGACGCTCTCTCGATGATGCTGAGCAGCACCATCGGCACCTTATCGGTTCTGGACGAGGACGGACGGCTTCTGGGCGTTTTATCCTTTGACATGATACGGGAGGTCCTGGGAGCGCAGGAGACCGGGAAGGAAGGCGGGAAGAACTCGTGAGTAAGAACATCATTCTCGCCATACTGCTGATCGCCCTGCTCGGGCTGACGGTGTGGATGACCGCCATCGGAGACGTGGGCATCTTCAAGATGGCCCCGCCGGGCAAGGTGCTGAGAGCCACTTTGCGGCATATGCAGATCGTTGGTGCGGCGGAGCTGCTCGCCATTCTGGTGGGGATCCCCGTCGGTTTCCTCGCCACCCGAAGAGCGCTGCGCTACGTTTCCCCGGTGCTGGTCGGCATAGCCAATATTGGGCAGACCATTCCCACGCTGGCCTTCATCGGGATCGCCGGAGCAGTACTCGGAATGGGTTACCAGGCGGCGGTCGTCGCCCTGTTCATCTACGCCATGCTGCCCATCATCCGCAACACCTACGCGGGAATCCGCTCGGTGGATCCGGCGGTAATTGAAGCGGCCAGAGGTATGGGGATGTCCCGCTGGCAGATCACCTGGAAGGTCGAGCTGCCCCTGGCCCGGCCGGTGATCATCGCCGGGATCCGGACCTCCACCGTTGTGAATGTAGGAACGGCAGCGGTGGCCGGTATGATCGGAGCGGGAGGGCTCGGCGAGCTGATCGTGACCGGGATCGCCGTGCGGGTCATGCAGCTCACCCTCCAGGGCGCCGCCCCTACGGCGGCCCTGGCCATAATTCTCGATGCAGTCCTCGGCGGGCTGGAGGAGGCGGTAACACCACGAGGATTGAAGATACTCAAAGAGAAGCAGTGGCAGCAATGATCCGCTGCAGCCGGATGATGTCGAGAATTCCTGCTAGTGCGCCCGACTGCACTATCCAACCAGTCGTACTGGGCTCATCAATTGACTACTGAACCAGATTCCACTCCTTAGGCCAGTCGGTGCTGGCTTGAAGCTCGGTGATCTGCTCGGCGGCCCCCACCGGATCTCTCTTGACGCCGATCTGATCGGCGATGATGTCGGTAAGCTTACCCATAAAGGCGGGTGGGGTGCCGCTCCACATGCCGGGACGATAGTAGCCGGCTTCCTTGAAATGTACAGCGGATTCGTCCCGCTGGTAGGCGGAAAAACCGGCTCCCATTGTGGCATCGGTTCGGGCCGGGATGAAGCCCTTAGGCCCGGCGAAGGCGCTCTGCGCTTCCGGGGTGACGATCACCTTGAACCAGTTCATCGCATTGTTGGGGTGTTTTGCGCCCTTGGGCAGACAGAATACATCCAGGCTGACGCCGAAAATGTCCTTCGCTCCGGGCAGGTAGAAGGCGCCGAAATCCGTTCCGTATGTCTTGTCCGCCACGATGAACTCTCCGGCGCCGCAGTCGCCCATAATGCTCATAGCCGCTTCTCCCTTGGCCACTCGGGCCATGGCTGCATCCCAGGTCAGAGCCGCGTGGTCGCTGTTTACGTAGTCAAGCATGCTGTTGAGATACTTCAGGGATTCGACGAGCTGAGGATTGCTCGAGGAAGTGACTTTTCCGTTGATGAAGTCCTCGTAAAACTGGATTCCTTGGGCGGCCGCAAGGGCGCGGAAGATATAGGTCAACGGCCAGGAGTTCTTGTCGCCCAAAGCGATGGCGTCCACTCCGTTCGCCTTCATGGTGCTGCAGATGTTCATGAACTCTTCAACAGTTTCCGGCTCGGACAGACCGTATCTATCGAACAGGCGGATATTGTAGAACACGACCCCTGCCTGTTGCACGCCGCAGGGTACAGCGTAGTAATGACCGTCGGGCATTTTACACATGTCCTCTACGACATCGGGGACAGCGGCTCTGACATCTGCCGTCCACACCTCATCGATGGGCTCGAGCATGTCCGCCTCCCAATAGGGAATTAATCCGAAAGGGTAGCTCTGGAACGAATCCGGGGCCTCCCCGCCGAGGACCAGAGAATGCATGACCTGGCGCATCGATGCGCCGCCACCGCCTGCCACCGGGCTCTGCAGGACGATTACATCGGGATATTTCTCGATGTAGACGTCGATCAGGGCGTTGATAGCGGCCTTTTCCGATCCCGAAGTCCACCAGTGGTAGATTTCCAGTGCATTCGCTCCTTTTTTTTCGGCTTTTCCTCCTGCCCAGGCTCCGGCCAAGAGGAACAGGCTCAGAACGATGCAGAGCAGTGTAGTTCTTTTTACCATATATTCCCTCCTTAGTAAAACTTTGTAGTTACATTATAATAAAGTGGGAATTTTTTTGCAAGGGCAGAGGGCCGTTTTCGGTTGAAGTTTGACTAGAATTGGCGAGTTTTAAACGTATTGGGGCATGCTTTGAATTTTCATAACGAAAATCCTTGAGAAATTCTGGAAATTCTGTTATAAACAATAATGAGAAGGTTCAGTAGAATAATGGTAACATAATAACATTATTATAAGTACTTCAGGAGATACTGTGGCCGCGTTGCAGTAAAGGAAAAGCATGACCGAGATCGACAAGAAAAGCCCCATACCGATCTACTACCAGCTGAAAGAGATGATCAAAGAAAAAATCGAGAAAGGTGAGTATAAACCCGGTGACCGTCTGCCGACCGAGCTGGAGCTGTGCCAGCAGTACGATATAAGCCGTACTCCCGTACGCCAGGCTCTCAACGAGCTGCACTACCAAGGCGTTCTCTTTCGCAAGCCGGGACGGGGAACCTTTATCAGCGATTTCACCCTTCCTCCTTCCAAGGATTTAATGCGTCTCAAAGTCACAGTACCGGAAGAGCGTTGGGCCATCACTCTTCAGAAGGCCGTAGAGATATGGAACGAACAGAACCCCGACAAACAGGTCAAGCTGAACCTACTGCTCGTCGGTCACGACGAGTTTCGCTTCAAGATCGTCTCGGCGGTTGCCAGCGGTAACGCGCCTGATTTTTCCCTGATCGATTCGGTGTGGATGGCTCAGTTTGCCCGGGACCATTTTCTACTTCCCATCGACGAAATCGACCCGGACTGGGTAGACAACGACTACAGGCAGGATTTCTTTCCGGTTTTTGTAGAGGGCAGCTGTATCGGCCGTCATCTGTATACGATTTACACCCAGGCGGATATGACCGTTCTCTGGTATCGGAAAGACTGGTTCGAGTCCGAGAAGATCAAGCCCCCCGTGACTTGGGACGAGCTGGCCTGGGTGGCCCAGTACTTCCAGCGCGAGGAAATTCGGCAGCGGTACAGCCTGGGGCCGCATGCTCTGGCCTTCCCGGCAGGATTAAAGGCAGGTGAGACAACCACCTACCTGTTGCTGCCCTTCCTCTGGTCGGCCGGAGCGGACGTGTTTCAAGGTGGAAGGGTCGTTCTGGACAGTGAAGCCGCCGGCACGGCGGTGGGATTCCTCCGCGATCTCGTACACCGCTATCATGTCGCCCCTGCGGACATTATAGGTTATGACTGGAACAGCGCTCCGAAGATGTTCGCCCGGCACCAGGTGGCCCTCGCCTTGGGGGGCAGCTATGAGAGTGCTTTTATCAAAGAAGTCGCCGGCTGGAGCGACGAGCAGTTTCGCTCGGCTGCGGGATTCGTCCCTATCCCGGCAGGAGTCAACGGACGGCAGAGCACCAACGCCGGAGGCATGGGTTACGCGATTTACAGGCAGGCAAAGCTGCCGGAGCTCGCTCTGGAAATATTGAAGATCGCTACGGGACGGAGCTTGATGAAGGAGTTCTGCTTGTCCACCGATCAGAATCCGACCCGCATGTCCGTGTACGGAGAGCTCAATCCGGAGAATGAGGAAAAGGACTGGTTTTTGCTACAAACCTCGAAAATGTTAGACCGGGCCAGGATGAGACCCGTCATCCCGGAGTACGCCATGGTGTCCCAGCAGTTGCAGGCGATGCTGGAAAATGCAGTCTCCTCGCGAATGTCCGTGGGGGAGGCTGTGAAGAAGGCGGCCGAAATCATCGCGGCGATCACCGGGCTTCCACAGGCTTGAGGCCGGCAGCCTATAACCATCTTTGATCTGGAAGGCAGGTGGACCGGAAGGAGGAAATTGTGTCAGTTTCTAAAAAGAGTGAGAGGCTGCAGACCCTGATCGTCATTCTGCCCATACTTTTGCTTATTTTCTTTTTTTTCTACTACTGTGTGGGCTGGAACGTGTTTATATCTTTTACCGACTGGAAAGGATTTGTCCCTTCCCGCAATCTAGTGGGAATCGGCAACTATCAGAAGCTGTTCAATGATTCGATCTTCTGGATTTCTTTGAAGAACAACCTACTGCTGATCCTGATATTTGTTCCCGGTGTAATCCTGCTGGGGCTTCTCTTCGCCATATTGCTGGACCAGAAGGTCAGGGCGGAGAACTTTTTTCGCATGGTGTACCTGCTACCCTTCGCCATGTCTTTTGTCGTCACCGCAACGCTGTGGACCTGGATGTACAGCCCTAAGGAAGGGATGATCAACGTGCTGCTGGACAGGCTGGGACTCGGGGCCCTTGGCAGCGGTTGGATCACCGAACCGGGGATCGTGATGTACTGCATCATCGCAGCACTCATATGGCAGTTCGCCGGGTACTCGATAATCGTCTTTCTCGGGGGCATACGTTCGATTCCGGATGCGCAAACCGAAGCGGCGAGAATGGACGGAGCCTCCAGCCTGACCTTGTATACACGCGTCATCATACCACAGCTGAAAGGCTCTTTTCTTGCCGCCTTTATCGTGTTCATGTGTTTCGCCCTGAAGGCGTTCGATTTCATCTGGGTGCTGAACAAGGGGGGTCCAGGTTACTCCTCCCATATCCTCGGAGTGGCGATGTACAAGGAGACCTTTGTTCTGGACAAGTACGCCTATGGGGCCGCCTACTCCTCCGTGATTTTCATCCTCAGCGTGGCCATAGTCCTCCCCATTCTGTATCGAATCCATGGCAGGAAGGCTCAGTCATGAGAACGAGCCTGCTCACGCGCATCATGCTGTACGCCATACTGTCGATCTTCGCTGTCCTGATGCTTCTTCCTCTCTGGAGTGGCGTTACCACAGCGCTGAAGAGTTCGAAAGAGGTCGTCCTCTCCACCCCCGTAGCGCCGCCGTTGCGCCCGACCCTGGCGCCCTTCAGAGAATCTCTCGAGTACATAAGTCGTTCCTTGATGAACAGCCTGGTGCTGGTCGTATCAGGGGTCATGGTATCCTGCCTCTTCGGCTCGCTCCTGGGCTACGTTTTCTCCAAGCGCAGCTTCCGGGGCTCCGGCATGCTGTTTCTTCTGATTGTCCTTTGCCTGTACGTCCCGCCCCAGGTACAGCTGATACCCGTGGTACGGATTACCTCGATCCTGGGGCTGCATGGGAACCTGGGGGCTCTAGTGTTGCTGTACATGCTGTTCGGAACACCCATGTGCACCTTTATCTTTAAAACCCTGTACGACGAGGTTCCGGACAGCTTTATCGAAGCCGCCAAGCTCGATGGAGCGGGTGTCTGGATGATCCATCGTCGTATCATCCTCCCTGTTTCGGTGATTCCGTTCATCGTGGCCGCGCTCCTACAGGTGACCATCATCTGGAATGATTTCATCTGGGGACTGGTGCTCACCAGCGGCAAGGCGAATCTGCCGGTAACCGTATCACTTGCCAATCTCAAGGGCTCGTTTGTGGCCGAATGGAACCTGCAGATGGCGGGAGCGCTCTGGGTCGCCGCCCCCACACTGCTGATCTTTATCTTTCTCGGCAAGTATGTCATACGCGGGTATTCTGCGAAATAGGAGTGGATGTGTGAAGAAGGTACGATATTTAATCGCCCCGGTGCTGGCGGCAGCCTGTACCGGGTTGCTCTTCTACTATCTAACCGAGACGTTGCTCGTCTGGAGGCTCGTGCTGTCTGCGCTCTTGTTTTTCTCCACCTTCATCCTGATAGACGGCTTCTTCAGATTCGAGTGAGGCGGCGGATGATCTCGGGTCGGATGCACGGGCAGCGGTTGAAAAACAGGAGGAGCATGGGCAACGGTACGGTTCGAGCAGCAGTCATCCAGATGGATTGCCGGTTGAAGGACAAGGCACACAATCTGGAAAAAGCCATTGGTTTCCTGCGCAAGCTTAAGGAAGGCACGGATATAGCCTGTTTCCCCGAGCTTTTCACCACCGGCTACAACCTCGAGTTGATCGGAGAGAAGTTCTACGAGCTGGCGGAGACCATCCCGGGCCATACGACCGACCTCCTGGCGAAGAAGGCGAAAGAAAAGAACCTGGCGATTTTGGGCAACATCGTCGAGAAGGAACAAGGAAACGGGTCTCGCCTGTACGATACAGCCTTCGCTATCGACAGGGAGGGGAAGCTGGCCGGCAAGTATCGGAAGTACTACCTGTACCCAACCGAGCACCGTTTCTTCCATCCCGGAAAAGAGATTTCGGTAGTCGACCTGGGGGTGGCAAAGGCGGGTATGGCGATCTGTTTCGACCACGCCTTTCCCGAGCTGTTCCGCGTTCTCGGGATCAAGGGTGCGCAATTCGTGTTTGTCCCCTCTGCCGTACCCCTAGGATATGAGTATCTTCTGAACCTGCGCACCCGAGCCAGGGCGCAGGACAACCAGTTTTTTGTACTGGCTGCCAACAGGGTGGGGCGGGAGGCAAAGGTCCGCTATTGCGGCTCGAGCAAGATCGTAGATCCCAAGGGGGAAGTTCTCGCCGAAGCTTCCAGGCAAAAAGAGCAGATCATCTACGGGACTCTGGATTTGAGTGAAATCGCTTCGGAAAGAAGACAAGAGCCGGTTATACGCAGCCTCAGGCGGGACATATACGGGCTGACTTTCGATCTGATCCGAAGCGACCGGGATATAGGGCCCGGGCCGCCGGGCTCGGACCGCCGTTCCGAAAGTCCCGTTTCCCGGCCGGTGCAGGGTGATTGAGAAGTTCGTCCAATGCGGAGATTATTTCCAGGCCGTCGCCCGTATCCAGTGCACTGATCCTGACTGTAAGTTCGAATACTTCCGTTTGTTCAGTTGTAAATCGTTTTACTTCTGCCGGGGGCGCCCAGCCCCACCTGTTCCCAGAAACGCCCCCTGTTGTTCCCGGAGTAAGGTTCTGTTTACATGAATGCCGGCGGTCGGAGTCGAACCGACACGGGGATCGCTCCCCACCAGATTTTGAGTCTGGTGGAAGCCCTTTTGGCCCTTAGTCTCAAATCATCCCAAGTTATCTTATTATATATGACAAAAAGAAATGGGTCAAGGTGAGGTATATAGAGTTTTCTCGATATATCCCGGTATAGCGACCGAATAATCTCAAAGTAAATCCCAGACCTATATTGGATACTATTTCGTGGGTGTACATGAAAGTTTTACAGGCAATTTAGATTGAGATTCCTGGAGTATTTACAAAGGCTCACGAAGGTCTCGGGATAATCGATATCGGACATAGCCCGGTTGAGACTACATAAACGGAAACAGTCAGCCGTGTTTTATTTATAAATTGACCTGGTAGAGAGTAGAAAAAACAAGATGAGTGGAAAAAAAGCCTTCCCAAAAGTAGAAAAATCGAGATGAGATGAAAATATAGATTTGATACAGGGTCTTCCTCATCATATGATGTAGTATAAAAAAACTTTTTGGAGGAAGAATAAATGATTTCACCAAAAAAGACCGCAAGACTCGCAGGATTCCTGTATCTGATGCTCATAGTATTCGGTGTCTTTGCCGAGTTCTTTGTTCGCCAGAGGCTTATTACACCCGGCGATGCCGCGGCAACAGCCAATAATATTATGGCATCTGAATCGCTGTTCCGTATCGGCTTTGTTAGCGATCTAATCTCGGCGACAGTTTGGTTATTGTTGCCCCTTGCTTTATATAAGTTGCTCAAATCGGTTAACAAAAACCAAGCTTCACTCATGGTGATATTTGTTGTGGTCGGCGTCGCTATACAGTTCCTTAATATGATAAACCAATTTGCCGCCCTGCTACTTTTGGGCGGTGCTGATTACTTGAAAGTCTTCGAAACAAGTCAGTTGCAGGCACTGGCCATGTTCTTTCTAAACATGCACAAGTATGGATATATAATCCCCCAGATATTTCATGGCCTTTGGTTACTTCCCCTTGGGTTATTGGTGTTCAGATCGGGTTTCTATTCCAGAGTTTTTGGCGTCCTGTTGATTATTGCATGTGTTAGCTTTCTGGTAGATGAATTTATACGTTTTCTTTTGCCGAGCTACGGAGACACCATAGCCTTCATTGTTACTTTGCCTGCGGTTGTTGGGGAATTTTCATTTTGCGGATTACTTTTGATTAGAGGTGTGAACGTCGAAAAGTGGAAAGAACGTACTTCCCAATATACAGAATAGACGTAAACGAAATAAAAGGAGTTTAGGGATTGGTACGCCGAAGAGTTTGACGCCGGAGCTGGCCGGGAGACAGATTGCCAATTAAACAAAGTGGGATCGAACCCCATATCAAGGTGTCATACATAATGGTGGACCATGGAAGTTCTTAATCTAAGATCGTTGCCCGGCAACGGAGAAGGAGCAAAAAGTGAATTCAGACAAATATGCCCCCAGACTCGCAGGTTTGATGTTTCTTATTGTCATAGTCATAGGCGTACTCAGTGGATTTCTGTTAACGCCGCTAGATTACTCGATGACAGGCCCACCCGAAAATATTTCTGAAACCATGACTAATTTTTCAGATAATCCAGCAAAGGTTCAGTTGAGCATCATAGGTTATCTCCTTGAAGCCGTTGCAATTGTACTATTAGCGGTATCACTTTATACAACCTTAAAAAAACGAAATATAATTCTTGCTCGTTGGGCTTTTGGATTATGGATAATTGAGGCAGTCGCAATTGCTGTCAGAGAAATAAATGCTTTTTCTCTATTATATACGGCTCAAGAATTTGTAAAGGCGGGAGTTCCCGATTCTTCTTATTTCCAGACACTTGGTAGTTTATTTTATAGATTAATGCACTTTAGTTATGATGCTCAAATGGTTTTTTATTGTATAGGAGGTTTACTGTTTTACTCCTTATTCCTTAAATCAAAATATGTTCCAAAAGCGTTATCCATTTTCGGTATTGTAGTAGCTTCTGTGGGTTTTATTGGAGAAGTTTTTGCAATATTCGGTTATGATGTTCCATTATACGTATTCCTGCCAATTTTACCGTTTGAATTAGCAATCGGATTTTGGCTGCTGATCAAGGGCATAAGGGAAAGCTCAGAAACAAGGTAACACTTTTCATCACCAAGATAAAATCGTGAAACAACATATTGAGGAGTAAAAATGAATACAAACAGAAGAACAGCAATAATTGTGGGAGTACTATTTCTAGCCGGTTATGTGGGTGTTTTTGTGGGCGATGCAATTTCGGGACCTATTGTAAATGATCCAGATTATCTTAGTACTATTTACCCAAATAGAATCCGAGTAATAATTGGATTGCTCATTGAGGTGTTACTAAATGACGTTCCAGTAATTGGCATTGGAGTGCTGCTGTTTCCGATCCTTAAAAAGTTTGGTGAAGGTGTAGCACTTTGGTACGCGGGGATGAGAGTTGTTGAAGCGGTAACGTTAATTGTTGGTACAATCAGCGCACTAACCCTAATCACATTAAGCAAGGAGTATATAGCAGCAGGAGCTGTGAATGCCTCCTATTTTCACGCTTCGGGCGCCTTGGCTAAGGCAGGGCGTCACTGGGCTGCTGGTGTGATGCTTACGGTCTTTTTTATCTTAGGCGCACTGATATTATATTTGACATTGTATAGATCAAAACTCGTTCCGCGATTTATATCTGTCTGGGGCCTCATTGCAGTCGCATCGTTGACAACAGCAAACGTATTGGGAGTACCCGACCCCACTCAGGGTTTTAAACCAGCAACGATTTTATATTTTCCAATAATGTTAAGTGAAGTGCTTCTAGCGATATGGCTTATAGTTAAAGGATTCAATCCATCTGCAATCGATTCCGAGTCTGCAAAACAGATGTAAACGAAATAGAATTAATTTAGGGGCTTGGTGGGCCGTAGAGTTTGATCCAGGAGACAAACTGTTCTTCGGCCCGGTGAAAGTGTTTGGAGTTAAGCGTAGTCTTTAGGAGGAATACTTATGAAAGCAATTATTTGCACAAAATACGGGCCACCGGAAGTCCTTCAACTTAAAGAAGTAGAAAAACCCATTCCAAAAAACAATGAAGTGCTCATAAAGATAAAGGCGACAGCTGTAACTGCAAGCGATTGTATCATACGGAGTTTTAAAATGCCTGGTAAACTCAGGTTTCCAAAAAAACAAATAATGGAACTGATGATGAGGCTAGTTGTAGGTTTTACAAAACCGAGGAATCCTATTATAGGACTGGTACTATCAGGAGACATTGAATCAGTTGGTAAAGACATAGCGCAGCCAAAGGCCGCAACCAAAATGAACGCATGACAAAGAGCGATAT
>CAZVHJ010000025.1:0-2477 GCA_964627715.1 uncultured Spirochaetaceae bacterium
GCCAGCCCTGGCTGCAATTCCTTGCCCGCCAAGGCTATTTCCTTACTTTGCCGCAACCCTGCAGCAAAAACAGAATTACTCCGACAAGTCCAACATTTGCCGAACTTCAGAAAGATCACATCATCTATCTTGTCGAACTGGGGTGGAAACGGAATTCTATAGAATCTGCGGAAAGCCATTCCCGCCAGTTTCTCGTTTTCATTGAGGCTAAAGGGCGTCGTTCAGTTGCCGGGATTGAGCCCATCGATGTCAGTCAGTATTTTCCTCAACACATCGGCCGGTACCAAGCAACAAGCTATTAAAGGACTTGTACAGCAAAAGAATGCAGGTCGGAATCAACCATGAACCTCCTTCCCGTCCTTGATCACGTGGAGGGGAGGGTCGTGATCGGTCAAGGCCTCGGCGATGTTCTGCGCATTCAACACGACCAGGTTTGCCCTGTTTCCCTCTTGTAGTCCGAATTCAGGGATAGACAGGGCTCGGGCGGCATTGGTAGTGATCAGATCGTAGAGGATCTCCATATCGGCAAACGTGGTCATCCACATCAGGTGGGATGCCAAGAAGGCCACCTCGAGCATGTTGTTCCGGCCGTAGGGGTAGTAGGCGTCGCAGATATCATCCTGCCCCAAAGCAACGGCAACCCCTTCGGCGTACAGGTCCCGTACCCGGGCGTGCAGAGGGCCGGTGTGGGGATCGCTGACCACACCGATACGGGCCCGTTTGAGAAGAGCGAGAACCTTACGGAAGTAGGGCTCGGGGTACAGATGCATTGCCCGGGCGTGTTGAGCCGTGACCCTACCCTCCCAGCCTTGCGCTATGGTTGTTACAGCCAGCATCTCCAGGGTGCGCAGGCCGGGGTCCCCAGCGTCATCGATGAGCATGGAGATGTCTTTATCGTATTTCCTGGCCAGCTCGAACATGAGGTCGATGTGCTTTTTCGCGTCCTCATCAGTGTACTCGATCCAGGGAATCCCTCCGACCACGTCGGCACCGATCTCCATGGCCTGGCGTATGTAGTCCTCAGCCCCGGGATCACGAATGACCCCATCCTGGGGGAAAGCCACAATCTGGATCTCCACGGCGTGCTTGAACTCCTCCCGCGCTTTAATCAGCGCTTTCACTCCCTCCAGCTTGGCCTTGGTGTCCGTGTCGGCGAAGGCGCGGATGTGGGTGTTACCGTACCTTACGGCCAAACGAACAGCTTTGCGCACGTTTTCGATGATCCACTTCTCGTCGTATTGCTCCTTCACCTTCGAGGCCAGCTCTATAGCACTCATGGCCTTGCCCATGGCCTCCCCTTGATAGGAAGTGAGGGTTTCCTGGGGCACCATTGTCAGGGTGTACACTTTGCAGAGATGCAGGTGACCGTTGACGAAGGACTCGGTAACCAGCTTTCCGGAAGCGTCGATCGTCGCTTCCGAAGCCTCCTCCAATTTTTCCTCGATTTTTGATATACGGCCGTCCTTGATGCCGATATCGAGAAGACTCTCCTTTGAAAAACGGGTTTTGGCATTCTTTATCAACAGATCGTAACTCATCCTTCTGCTCCTCCTTAAATGGCTTTTGCTCTTGACTCTTTATACCATGCTCCCCAGGACTTTGCCATTCCGAATACCACCTCTACCTTGGCGCCCGCCTTTGGCCCGTGCCCGACAGGTCGCTCGATCAGGGCGAAACCCTCAACCGATGTCAGCTGGCTTTACAACTCGCCTCCTCAGCACGTATAATCTCAGAGGAACCGATAGGCTTCCCGCCTGTAAGGTTCTCCATCGTGGTTATTCAATCTGTTGGATACTAACCTGGAGCATATTGCACAAAAAGTCGCTAACCCGTACGTTAGAGAAAAGCTTATATCGTACTTATATTAGGAGGGTTTCATTTGTGAGCTACGCTGATAATTTCCAGGAAATGAAGAAGGGCATCGGCTTCGCCCAGGCGATCGCTGAGGCGGACCGCTGTCTGCTCTGCTACGATGCTCCCTGTTCCAAAGCCTGTCCTGCGGAGACGGACCCGGCAACTTTCATACGCAAGCTGCGTCTGCGCAACTTCACCGGGGCGATCCGAACGATCAAGGAGAACAACATTCTCGGCGGAGCCTGCGGTGTGCTCTGTCCGACTTCCGATTTATGCGAGAAAGAGTGTAGCGCGACAGGCATCAGCAGACCGATCGAGATCGGCAAGGTGCAGAGATTCCTGGTGGAATACGCCTGGCAGACAGAATTCAAGGTCTTCGAACAGCCTAAGCCCCGCAAAGAGAAAATCGCGGTGGTCGGCTCCGGTCCGGCGGGCCTGAGCTGTGCTGCTGAGCTAGCCAAACAAGGTTTCCAGGTCACAGTATTTGCAGAGCGATCTGAGCCAGGAGGTGTTATCCGATTCGGGGTTCCCGCATATCGATTCGATAAGAAGTTCCTCAAGAATGAGCTTCAAGACCTTTATGATCTTGGAGTGAATTTCCAGTGCAACACGAAAATCGAGGG
>CAZVHJ010000025.1:2577-68556 GCA_964627715.1 uncultured Spirochaetaceae bacterium
TTCAAGACCTTTATGATCTTGGAGTGAATTTCCAGTGCAACACGAAAATCGAGGGCAGGCTAGGAGCGGAAAGGCTGCTGGAGGAAGGATTCAAAGCTGTCTTTCTGTCTCCCGGATTATGGGGAACACAAAGGCTGATTCCCAATGCCGGTAATATTCAAGGTGTATACACATCCGCAGATTTTTTAGCAGCACTACGGGAGGAGCAGTTCGAGGAACTCGGCACGCAAATCGAGGGAAGGACAGTCGCGGTGATCGGCGGTGGTTCCGTTGCTATGGATTGTGTTGAGTCTGCAACGAAGCTGGGCGCTCGGAACGTCTACCTTGTCTACCGGCGTTCGTTTGCACAAATGCCCGCCAAGGAAGATGAGAGGTTGGAAGCTCTGCGTCTTGGGGTTCACTTTCTCGTACTTAATCAACCCATCGATTACCTGACTGATTCCAACGGTCGGGTGAGCGGTCTCAAGCTGGTCCGAACCCAGTTAGGGGAACCGGACAGCTCAGGTAGAAGAAGGCCCGTGGAAATCAAGGGCACGGAGTGGGTTCTGGAGGTTGATTTCGTCGTTGAGGCGATTGGAAATAAACCGGACGAAACGGTCGATTGGTCCCCCGTTGCCAAAGTCGGTAAAAAAGGGCTTATTGTCGCAGATTCTGAAACCGGGCGGGCTTCCGAAATGATGATCTTCGCCGGAGGAGATATCGTGCGGGGTCCGGCCCTGGTCGTGGAAGCGGTTCAAGACGGTAAAGTTGCCGCCTGGGCCATCGCGAAAAACTTTGCTTGATAGGAGTAACCTGTATGGCGAAAAATATTGATCTGTCCGTTGATTTTTGTGGGATCAAATTCAAGAATCCCTTCATGCTTTCTTCATCCCCCGTGTCCAACAGCGCTGAGATGATAGCCAATGCCTTCGAAACAGGCTGGGGGGGCGTGGTCTATAAGACCCTTGGATCCGACCGTATCCCGATCATCCATCCTTCTCCACGCATGAATCCCTTCCACGTAGGGGCCAAGCAGTTGGTGGGTCTGCAGAACGTGGAGCAGATCACAGATCGCCCCCTCAAAGACAACCTCGCGGACATCCTATATTTGAAAAAGAACTACCCTGATCACCCTGTAATCGTGAGCATCATGGGCTTTTCCAACGAGGAATGGGGCTACCTGGCCAAAGTGGCCGAGGACAACGGCGCCGATATGCTGGAGTTGAACTTCTCCTGTCCCCACATGACCGTGGAAGGTTCGGGACATAAGGTGGGTCGGGCTTTTCACCTGCTGGAGAAGTTCACCGAAACTGCGAAAAAAGTCGTAGGGATCCCGGTCATGGCCAAGATGACGCCCAATATAACAGACATCACCGAGCCTGCGCTGTACGCTAAGAGAGGAGGCGCCGATGCCATCTCTGCGGTAAACACCTTCAGCGGTATCTCAGAGATCGGTCTGGATGACTGGATTCCCAAGCCCAACATCTTCGGCGTGGGGGCTGCGAGCGGCTACTCGGGTCCGGCGATCAAACCGATTGCTCTGCACTTCATCGCCGATATAGCCAAGTGCGAGGATCTGCAGCTTCCCCTGTCTGGTATCGGAGGGATCGAGACGTGGGTGGATTGCCTGGAATATTTATTACTGGGCGCCACAACAATTCAGGTGACAACAGGGATCGTCCACTACGGTTATAGGATCGTAGAGGACATGATCGAGGGCTTGAGTGATTACATGGCCGCTCGGGCAGTCAATCGGGTCTCGAGCCTGATCGGCAAGGCTTTGCCCAATTTGCAAACTACCGGTGAGTTCAACTTGAACCGGCAGGGTGTCGCCCAGTACGACCTGGACAGCTGTATCGGCTGCGGACAGTGCTACATCGTGTGCAACGACGCTGGTGGCCAGGCTCTGGAATGGGAAGCGGAAAAGCGGCGGCCCAAGCTGATCGAGGACAAGTGTCTCAGCTGTATGGTCTGCAGCTTCGTCTGTCCCGTGCTCGGGTTGATAACCTTTAAAGAGATGCCTAAGCAGTGGCAGCGAAAAGAAACGGTTGTTATGGATCCGAGTCTGGAGAAGGAGCTGAAGTACCAGCCTTTCGAAGAAGTGGATCTGAAAAGATAACGCAATCTTCGATCGCAACTAAAAGGAAGATTGCGTTGTCTTCTTCCGGCCGAAAATCTTGTATAATGCTGGAAGTTTCGCTGCGATTAAACAAGATTTTCGACCGTTATCATAATAGGAGGATTGAGAGATGAGTGTGTTGATAAAAAACGGCCTGGTCGTGACATCTTCCGGAAGCTACTGCGCAGATGTCTTTGTTGAGGGCGAAAAAATCAAGGCGATCGGCAGTGATCTTGAGTCGGTGGTCAAAGCGGAGGATGTTATCGAGGCAAAGGGCAAGTATCTGCTGCCCGGGGCGATCGATCCCCATACCCACCTGGCCATGCCCTTCATGGGTACGACCTCAAAGGATGACTTCGAAACAGGTACGATTGCGGCAGCCTGTGGTGGAACCACCTCCGTGGTAGATTTCGTCCTTCAAAACAAGGGAGAATCCCTCCATGAGGCGGTGGAGCGGAAACGAGGAATCGCCGATGGAAAAGTGGTCGTGGACTACTCTCTGCATCCGGCTGTGCTGGATCCCAGACCCGAGGTGATCGACGAAGTCAAGAAAGCGGCCCAGGAGTACGGAACACCCAGTTTCAAAATTTTCCTGTTCTACGATTTCCGAGTGGACGACTACACCATGATCCGACTGCTCGAAGAGACCAAGAAGTACGGCGGTTTGGTACAGGTGCATGCGGAGAACTTTGACATCGTACGCCGTTTGAACGAGACCTTCGAGAAAGCCGCAAACCTTTCCCCCATGTATCACGCCAAAGCCCATGCCGTCCTGGCAGAGGAGGAGGCTGTAGATAAAGCGGCGAAAATGGTCGAGTTCACCGGTTCGCGGATCTACATCGTACATCTGTCCTCCAAAGAGGGCCTTTGGAAGATCAAGAAAGCCCGAGACCGGGGCGTAGAGATGTATGCCGAAACCTGCCCTCAGTACCTGACTCTGAACGAAGAGCGCTACAATGAACCGGATTGGCAGGGGGCCAAGTATGTGATGTCGCCGCCTCTGAGACCCCAGGATTCCAGCGAAGAGCTCTGGTTGGGCTTGAGATACGGGGATGTTCAAACCATCGGCACGGATCACTGCCCCTTCGATTTCAAAGGTCAAAAGGACATGTTCGGCAAGGACGACTACAAGAAGATTCCCAACGGCGCGCCGGGGATCGAAACCATGATGATGCTCCTGCACAGCGAAGGAGTGCTCAAGGGTCGTATCAGCCTGGAACAGATGGTTGCTGCCCTTTCCACGAACACGGCCAAATTGTTTGGTCTCAAAGACAAGGGGGAGGTCGCCGTAGGCAAAGATGCGGACCTGGTGATCTTCGATCCCAAGCAGAAGTTTACCGTATCCCAGAGCAAGCTGCACATGAACGTGGACTACACTCCCTGGGAGGGGTGGGAGTTAACAGGAATGCCCTCGGTAGTGTACTCCCGTGGAAAGCGTGTAGCCGAATGGGATGGAAAGCAGATGAAGTTTGTCGGGAAGGCAGGGGCGGGACGGTTTGTGAAGCGCGAACCGCGCGAGGATTCCTAAGAGGATCCTCAACAATTAAAAAAATAATCTTCGTGAATTGAAAAAGTAGGTGGATCGCTATATTTTTGTAACAGATAGAGAGAAAAATTCCGGGCTTACTAATTCCCTTGGGAGGACTGAAAGTGCGTAAATGCTTATTCCTGATAACCATTGTCCTGGTACTGTCGTTATTTATCATCAACTCGATTTCCGCTCAAGTGGTATCGGAAAGAAAAGAAATAGCCGTCTTTAAACTCAGCTACTACCGTTTTGATATTCCCAACGCGGTTCTCGGCGGAATTGACGAAGAGATCCGCAGCGTTTTCATCAACCTGGGCCGTTTCGATGTAGTGGGTCTTACTCAGCGTCTCGAAGAAGGAGATCTTAACGAGTTTATCGACAAGATCAAGCTGTACAAAGAGGAGCAGGTGGAGATCCCCGAAGAAGTACAGATGGGGAAGGAGTTCTTCACCAAGGCGGACTTCGATAGACTAGTCGGCTCCTTTATCGTCGTGGTGCCGGCTGTCGCGAACTACGTGGTCGCGCGCCTCGACACGGGGGAGTATCAGGTCAAAATTAAAACTTCCTTCAGCTTCATCAACGTGGAGCAAGGACGCACCTTCGCCCAAGCTTTCGTGGATACGGAGGGCAAAGACACCAATGTCGACCTGGCCATCAAGGATGCCCTGGACGCGATACCCATGCAACTTACTTTCGAGATTCGCAAGATCCCCGAGTTCCAGCTCAAGACGGGCGTTATCGAAGTGCGGGGCACCGAGATCATCATAGAGCTGGGCAGGGATCTCGGACTCAAACCCGGGGACGAGTACGTGATCGTTTCCGGGGAGATACTTCAGTCCGGAAGAGCTCTGACTCGCGAAAACGGGCTTGTAGTGATCAAAGAGGTCAGCGATGAGGTTTCTGTGGCAAAGATCATCTACGCCCATCCCAGGCCTCAGATCGGCGATCAGCTGCAGGAGGTGCCCCGCTTCGGCATGGACACCACCCCGTACGTACACTACGCCAAGGGAGCGCTCTACGAGAAAGACCAGACCATTCTTATCGGCGCACGGCAGGCCGTGTCCCGTGGATTCTTCGGGTTCCGGCCCCTGGTCGGGATCGAGGTTCCTCTGATCGCCAATATTGCCGCTGCTCTGCCTGTGAACGTATATATAGGCGGAGAGTACGACATCTATTTCGGCCGGTTTCAGCTCGTGCCCATGGCTGGTTTTGGTGTAGGTATGGCGTACCTCTGGTATCTGAAATATGCAGATGCACCGGAAGATAAAAGATTCTTTCTAACCCACGTGGGCGGATTGGCGGGAATCACCGCCAACTACCTCTTCAACAAGAACTTCCGCTTCTCCGTGGAACTCGGCTATATGAACTGGTTCTCACTGATACCGTTGAAAGAATTTACCGATAACCTGACTTTTCCCGACTACGACGGCATCTACGTGGGGGCGGGCGTAACCATAAAGTATTAGAACAAAAGGAGGTGGATCGAGTGAAAACCAAGTTTCTCTATGGACTGTTCGCTCAACTAATTTTGTTGCTTTTCCTCATCTCCTGTGTAAGTGGTCCTCCGGCCACGGTACAAGCTCCACAAGCCGGTACCGCCGCGGCCATGCCGGAAGAGAAGGTATATGAGGGAGCTGGTCAGGACGCCTCGATGCTCAAAGCCATGAATATGGCCAAGATGGACGCGGTTCGAAAGGCCGTGATCGACCTGATCGGTGTGGCCAACGAGCAGGCGAATCAGGAAAAATTGCAGGAGGTTCTGTACAACACCCAGAATCCCAATGCCTTCGTGAACAACGACACCTTCGAAACTCTCCGCAAGGACAAGATCGGGGATGACTATATCTTCGAAGCCCGGGTAGCTGTAAAGATGCGGGCCGTGGAGAGCACCCTCAAAGCCCACGGACTGTACGGCGAGGCGGTGACCACGCAGGAGAAGACCGGTGATGCTGCCGTGGCTTCCACCGGAGCTACGAAAGAGGGTGCTGAGGCGATCGACGAGATCACGGCTCAGACCGATGGGGCAGAGTTGACTGCGGAGGAGAAGCGGATCATTGCCCGGTATGTGAACAACATGACCTATATGGTCTACTTCAACGAAGAAGCCACTGAGGATCCTTTCTATATGAAGGCGGCTGTGGGAATCGCCAATGAATACCTCACCTCAAAGGCCATCGAGGCGATCGACTACGATCAGGTGGAACAGCTCAAAAAAGACCAGCAGATGGCCTACGAGGAGGAGACGGGAGAAACCATTTCGATCATTCAATGGATAGCGCAGAAACTGAACGCCGATGTGTATATCGAGATCGATGGCCGCACCAGTAGCGAGACCTCCGGCGACAAGTACTACGGGCAGGCCAACATCACTCTCAAAGGCTTCGAGGCCTCTACGGGGCGCCTTCTCGGTTCCCAACCCTGGAACAGCCCCAAGACCTTCTCCACCGCTTCGGAGCAGGCGGCCAAAATCAATGCCCTTCAGACCAGTGTGTACAAGGCCATGCCCATCGTGATCGACCAGGCCAAGGCCTACATGGCCAAAGCCCTTCAGAACGGCATCAAGTACGAGTTGGTTATCCAGAACACCCTGGATCCTCGGATGATGAGCGATTTCTACCGCAAGATGAGGAGGAAAGCGAGGGATATCACGACCGTCAGCCAGACCGCCGAAGAGACTAAGTACAGCGTCTTCCTGATCGGGTCCATCGAGGATCTGGTTGATGTGGTCTATGACGTAGCGGACACGGTTTCCGGTCTGGAGGGTATCTACCAGGTTGTTTTGCGGGGAAAAAGTGTTACCTTTAATACAGGCATGTAGGGGAGGCGTCGCCTCTGAGAGTTTTAATCTTCTATAAAGGAGAATGTTTATGAAACATCTGTGGAAAGTGGCTGTCGTGTTGGTGGCAATCGCCGTGTTGTTCGCCTGCGGAACGAAGCCAACGCCGAAACAGGAGCAAGCGCTTAAGGTCGAACCGCAGATCTATCCGCCCAAAGTAATCGAGCACAAACTGACCGCGTTGGGAGGGGATGTTCCCGAGTGGGTCTTCCAGTACGCCAACGGAGAAAATCTGGAGGAGAAGAGAGATTACGAGGATCTGTACGTGTTCATCTTCGAGCAGACCGGCAAAGATCTGGAAGGGGTGAAAGCCTGGACCCGCAGCTTCTCGGCGGCTACTGAGGTAGCCCGGATGGTCTCCACCCGGGTGATGAACAAGTTCGCCGGCGCTCAGGTGGGCGACAAGGACATGGTTGAAACCTATATGGAAGAGGTGGCCAAGATCCTGGCGGTGGCGGAGTATGCCGGAGCCCGCAAGAAGGACGACTTCTGGATTTACAGACAGTTCTACGATGACAACGGGAGTCCGACCAAGAAAGAGTACACGTACTACATGCTCTATACCGTTCCTCAGGAGCAGATCGACGCGGCCATCCAGAGATCTTTGGATGCCCAGAACAACAAAGACAAGCCGAAGACCGAAGAGGAGCAGACAGCTCGAGACAGGGTGAAAGAGCTGTTCTCCGAAGGCCTGTAATACCGGGGAAGCTTGAGATAATTCGCGGGTACAGATGAAGCCCGCCTGAATGAAAAAAAATGTAACGTCTCCCGGGCGAAGCGGTCTGAACAAGGTCGCCCGCCCGGGCCGGCGTGTTTCAAGAGGAGAAGTGCATGAAAAGGGTCAGTGTAATCACGATTTTGTTCATCGGAGTGCTGCTGCTTCTGTACACAGGCTGCGCCTCTGCTCCGGACAGCGGGCAGGAGGCGGCGGCAGGGCCTCCTCCGGAGTGGGTGTTGAACCCTCCGGAAAGCGACGATCAATACATGTATTTCACGGGCTCAGGCACTTCCAGTGCGGGCAGCCTGGCCGAAGCGGAGCAGGCTGCCAGGGCAGCGGTGCTGGATGAGATCATGCGCTACCTCGGTGTACGCATCACCTCCGAGACGACCGCTACAGCCAGGGCTTCCCTGGATGAATTTCAAAGCGACGTAGTTCAGCAACTCACCTCCAGATCCTCGGGACGGGTGACCGGTCTGGAGATTGCCGAGAAGTGGCAGGTGGAGCAAGCCGGAGGTCTAACTCTTTATCTTCTGGCCCGGTACAATAAAACGGATCTTATGAAAGAGAAACGCCGTCTCGAGGAAGTGTTCCAGGAAAAGATCGAAGCTGTCTCTGGACCTGAAAAAGAAGCCCAGGAGCTCGAGTCCCGAGGTCAGCTGTACCAGGCGGCCATTCGTTACCTCAACGCCGCCGCGGCTGCCTTCAAATCAGATCTGGAAAATGCGGAGATCAAATTCGAACGTAATATCAACCAGGCTAGCAAGGCGATTCGCCAAATCGGACTGGTGAAGCTGAACGACAACCTGAGCACATATATGGGACAGGAGTTCGGCGAACCTTTCCGAGCCAAAGTGGTCAACGGCTCGACGGCCGATGATCCGGGTGTCGAAGGTGTCGCGGTGCGGGTGGTATATAAAGAGATGAAACAGAGCGGGCGGCCGGCCGTGCGCAGCGCCCTGATCAAGACCGATGCCCAAGGAGTGGCCTCCTTTCGGTCCCCGGCGCCGGGATTCGTCGGCAAAGAACAGATCACCATGTCCCTCGATGTCAGCGATGCTCTGGAGTCTATCCTCGATGTACCGGACGAACTGTACAGTCAGGTAGAGGGATTCGAGCAACTGGTGTTGAAAAAGAAGGTCACCTTTTCCTTGGAGTCCCTGTCCATGGCCTCTAGGATCAGCACGGGAGTTACCGTGTTTGATCTCGATGCATCGGGAAACCCCATAGCTCTCACCGAAACCTCGGCGGGATTGCTGGAGAAGCTGGGACAGGCGGGATTCCAGGTCAACAATCTGCCGGTGGCGGTAACCAATGTGGCGGGTCGCTCTACTGCCCAGGTAGCACAGTTTTTGAACAGCAACTTCGGCGGACAGGTTCAAAGAGCCATTTTTGGAACAGCGAAGATTTCCGATCACTCCCAGGATAGGGACACCGTGATCATTCAGGTTACGGGAACCGTGACGGTGGTTGAACTGGCTTCTGGGAGAACGCTTCTCACGGTGAACAAATCCAAGCGCGCCCAAGGCACCAACGCCTCTGCGGCTCTGTCAACGGCCTTCAAAAAATTGGGCGAAGACATCGGCGAGGCGATCATCAACCAGCTTCAGTAGGATGGGATTCATCAAGGTAATTACCGGGATATTGTGGTATAGCTCAAGCCATCAGGAAGCCGCCATTGACGTTGATGATTTCGCCGGTGATGAAGTCCGCACCGGAGGAGGCCAGAAACACGACCGTAGCGGCGACCTCTTCCGGTCTGCCCAGGCGACCCAATGGAATGGCGGCAATTATGCTTTTTCGCTTCTCCTCTGACCATTGCCTCGACATGTCTGTTTCGATCGCGTGGAGGGCAACGGCGTTTACCGTGATGTTATACGCCGCCAACTGTCGGGCAAGTGATTTGGTTAAGGTATTGACGGCGCCCTTGGAAGTACCGTAGGCGGGGGAGGCGGTGATGTCTCCCATCAGTCCCGCTACCGAAGTGATGTTTATGATTCTACCTCCGCCCTGCTTGATCATCTGAGGTATCACCGCATAGCAGCAGTTGAAGGTCCCGCCGAGATTGACGTCGAGCACACGGCGCCAGTCCTGCGGATCGAGATCCGTAAACGTTCCCCGGTGGATGATCCCGGCATTGTTGACCAGTACATCCACCGTAGCAAATGCTTCGATGATGTCATCGATCGTTTTTTCAACCTCCTCAACCTTCGAGATATCGACGACCATCGGACGCTCGGGCAGGTAGGTGGGGGGTATCCTATGGCCTCCTCATAAGTTTTGAACGATGTGGAAATCATCCAGACAAAGGGGATCAAGTTGTAAATACATACAAAGGCGATGATCAGATACGAGGCAGTCGGACGCGACGTTCTTGCTTTACCCATCAGGCTTTCCGGGTAATCGTTCGAATATAGGGGTAACTGATGGCAAGCATGACTACAGCCATGACCACAGCGATAGCTGAGGCATACTCGAAGTTGTAGATCAAACCGAATCTTCGGATCTGCCAGATCGTATCGAGAGCCAGGGCGATCAGAGTGATGCGCATCACTCCAGGAATCGTTACATGGAAAAACTCCTGCAACCTCGAAGCACCGTCCACCCGTGCCGCCTCGTAGAGTTCCTTCGGTATTGCCTGTAATCCGGCGAGCAGGATGACCAGAACAAAAGGATATCCACGCCAGACGTCGGCGATGATCACGCTGGGAAGGACCAGCCCCGGACGGGCCAGCCACTCGACGTAGTCACCGCCGATACCGATGCGCATCAGGATGTCGTTGATGATTCCCGAGGTTGGATTGTACATGAACCGCCAGATCAGTCCGGAGATGACGTCGGGCACGGTCACTGTAGCTTGCGAAAGTAACGAATGTATATAAAAATGGCGCTATGAAAATCGACTATCCGAGCCTGAGCGAGAGAGTATATGACTTCCTGAGCAACCAGATCATCGAGGGAAAAATCAAATACGGAGAAAAGCTCAATATAAAAGTGATTTCGGAGAAACTGACGGTCAGCACCATGCCGGTGCGGGATGCCTTGAAAAAGCTCGAGCTGGAAAATATCGTTCAGATAAAACCGAGGAGCAACTGCATCGTTACGGTTCCTACGAAAAAATCGATCCTGGATGCCTTTGAGATGAGGCAGCTCTTGGAGATGCGCGCAGTAGAGAAGATCTTCAAGACCGTGGAAAAGGCAGATCTTTCCCGCCTGACGGAGATCAGCAGCCACATGAAGGCGATCGCCCAGGGGAAACGGACTGATGCAAGGCTACAGCGCTATATTCACCTGGATCGCTTGTTTCATACCGAGCTGTGTGCATTGTCCGAGAACGATTACCTGGGGAGATTCTACCGGGAGGTGAGCCTGCACCTGAATATGACCTTCATCTACCGGATCGGGACCCAACCGGACATCAGCGGAACATTGAAGGATCACATGAGGCTTCTGGAGTTGCTCTACGAGAACTCCAGGCAAGTCCTGTCGGTATTAAAGAAGCACCTCGAACAAAGCAGAAGCAATATTATTCAAGGTGAGTTGTTTCAATCCCTGGAGTAAAATTTCAATACTACTCCCCGTATTTTTCTAGATAGTCCTTGACGATCTGGGGCGGTTCGGCGCCCTTGGGCACAAAGATGAGGGAGGCGGAATTGATGCAGTAGCGCAGGCCCATCGGATCAGGCCCGTCGGGGAACACGTGGCCGAGGTGGGAGCCGCTGGAGCTGTCCACCACCTCCACCCGTCTCATGAAGAAACCGTTGTCTTCGATAAGGACGACCGCATCGGGATTGATCGGCTCGTAGAAGCTCGGCCAGCCGGTTCCGGAGTTGAACTTGGCTTTGGAGCTGAACAGTGGCTGCCCTGTAGCGGCGGAGTAGAAGGCGCCCTCCTCATAAACCTTGTCCAACTTTCCGGTGAAGGCTCTCTCCGTGCCCTTTTCCCTCAGTACGTGGTATTGGAAATCACTGAGGCGCTGCTGCCACTGCTCTTCAGTCAGGGTAATTGGATACTCTACCCCGGCATCCTCGGGAATAACTTCGAGTTTTGACCAATCCGATCCTTTCCTGCTTCCCATCGACTGGGAGAGCAGAAAACCGGTAGCGACGAAAAATAGTAGAAGTCCAACAACCAGAACTTTGTTCCTGCAGGGGTAAACTTGAGTATTCATGTCATAAATATAATAACAGAAGAGGATGAAAGCAAAGCATGGTCTGCCCTTTGGCCCTCCGCTCCTCTTTTATTTTCGATCTTGAGAATGGTCAGCCGGCGCGTTGTCTAGCTAACAAGTTCCGGAGGCAGGTGTTCCAACCGATTGTGATAGACTAATGACGCATAATCCGAGTGGAAATCGATGCGGGTAATGCCTGTGTTGTGCATGGTGAACCACACACCGCTCTGTTTGGAGCCACCGGCCAGAGCGCTCAGCACTTCGTGGTAGAAACCGCCGTGAGTCACCACGGCCACCCGGTCTTCGCTGTTCCCGTGTCGCTTGCTCAGCGCGGAGAGAAAATCTCTGGCCCGCTGCCGCCACTGCTCCTCGGTTTCCGCCGGACGGTTCCACCAGCCGTGCTCGTTCAGGGAATCGGGGAGCAGGAGATCCGGATAGTGCTCCTGAAAGTAGGAGCGGGTCTTGCCGGGATGGCCGATAAGTTCCCCTGTCTGCTCGTCTTCGAGGAAAATACCCATACGCTCATGGACCTCCGGCCAAGCCGCCGGCTGGAGATCACACTTCAGGGAAACAGCCGTAGCCGTGGCCACGGCCCGAACCATTAATGAGGTATAGAGATGGGTGAAGTGATACTCACCGTCTCGATTGCTGCCTTCTGCCAGATACTCCGCCAGAATCTTTGCTTGACGACCGCCCAGTGGGGTAAGCCCCGGGTCCTCTACCCTTCCCAGAGAGGAACCGGTCCGATCGTAGAGGTCGTTGTTGGCAGACTGGGCATGCCGGATCAAGTATAGAGTCATCGTTGGTCCTTTGCGGGAAGTACCGCTTTGATCTTCCCCGGATGATTGGAAATCAGGCCCCGAACACCGAGATGTACCAGGTGGGTGGCTTCCTCCGGGTTGTCCACCGTCCAGGTAAGGATCTGGCTTTTCAACACCCGCCGGATGAGAAAAGAGCTGATCAGGTTCACCTGATTTGACCGGGGTTTCATGAAGGGAGTGGGGATGGCTATCCCTGCTTCTCCGTGACGGAGAAGTAAAGGGATGCTGGAATGTCTCGAATATATATGGGCTGTTGGAATATCCGGGACGAGCTTTTGGGTTGTGCGGATGCAGTAAGGATTGAACGAGGAGATCAGGCAGCGATCTTCCAGTTTATGCGAGTGAATACACTTAATGACCGCTTCCTCCAAACCACGGCTCCTGCGCTGTCCCCATTTCAGTTCCACGTCGTAGTAGACCTTATCACCGAGAAGCTCAAAGACCTCATCGAGCAGCGGAATCCTCTCGCCTCGGAAAGATTCGTCGAACCATACCCCGGCGTCGAGGTCCCGCAGCTCCGAGACCGAGCAATCCTGCACCAGAGCATCGAGACCGGTTACCCGTTTCACATTCTCGTCGTGGATGACAACGACCTGCCCGTCCCGGGTCAGTTGCGCATCCAGCTCCACGCCGGGAATTTTGTGCTCCAAGAGTACCGCAAAGGCGGCCAAGGTGTTTTCCGGAGCCAGGGCGGAGTACCCCCTGTGCCCGAAAAGGTATAGTGCATGGGTCGAGCCGGCACAACCGGAGGCAAATGCAAAAATGGATCCAGGATTATTGATTTCCACCTTCCCCCATCTTCTTCTTCAAGGCTTCCAATGCCTGCGCCGCTTCTTCGTCCCGCAGCTTCTCTTTTAATGTGTCCGGCTCTCCTACCAGCATCTGCATCTGTGCCAGCAGGGCATCGGCATCCACCTGCAAGGAGGAGCGTATTTTCGTAGCTTTCAGCTTTTCTTTCAGCACATCCACCTTGCGCTTGAGATCCAGCTCTTCTTCGAGCAATCGTTGGCAGTGGTTTTGGAGCTCCGCCACCCGTTCTTCCGCTCCCCTTTTCAGAACCGGTTCCGCCCGACTCTCCGCCAGCTTGACCCGGATTCGCCAGTGAGCCAGTTGTTCTTCAGCCATGGCTCTGTCTTTCTGCGTTTTTTTCAGGGTAGTGATAAAGGCGAGCACATATTCCCGAGCGGACTCGAAATCCATGAAATCTATTTCCGTATCTCTCATTTCCTGCTCCTGGTGCCAGGGAAAAGATACTTATAAACTGCCGGGTTGTTAAGCGCAAAAACCAGCACTGGAGGGATATCACCCATTTGAGCTGTATTGAACGGCTGAAGCAAAAACCGTATCTTGTCTTTGATGGACGAGGATCTGTTCTATCCGCAGGATTCGATTGCAGCTTTAGCCACTCCGTGGGGCGAGAGCGCCCTGGCCGTCATCCGCGTATCCGGCCCGGATAGCCTTCGGCTTCTGGCTTCCGTGTTCGAGCCCGTTTCGGCAAGGGGAAAAACTCTGGACAAAGTCCCGGGACATACGGTCCATCGTGGGGTAATCACCGCCCTGGAAGAGAATGGGCAGCAAGAGATCGTCGATGAGGTACTGGCTGCCGTGTATCGAAGTCCAAAGAGCTTCACCGGCGAGGATGGAGCTGAACTGTTCTGTCACGGAAGCCCGATCATCATTCGCCGCCTGCTGGCGCTGCTCGAGGAGGCTGGATTTCGCTTTGCCGGACCGGGAGAGTTCACGCTGCGGGCTTTCCTCAACCGCAAGCTCGACCTCACCCAGGCTGAAGCTGTCAATGAGGTGGTTCGAGCCAAGACGGATAGAGCTCGAGCCATCGCCCTGAATCGCCTGTCCGGCGCAATCGAACAGAAGATCAATCAAATTAAATCGATTCTTGTCCGTTTATCCGCCGCCGTAGAGCTTCGGCTGGACTATCCCGATGATGAGGTCGAGGAGAACGACAAAATAACTGGGGAGGATGTGGTTGCCCAGCAGGAATTGGAAAGGCTCCTGTCTACCTACAGAATCGGGAAAATCTATCAGGAGGGAATTTCCGTCGTGCTCGCCGGCAGCACCAATTCCGGCAAATCAACCTTGTTTAACAGGATGTTGAAAGAGGATCGGGCGATCGTTTCCGAGATCCATGGAACCACCCGGGATTATCTGGAAGGGATCGTCTCCGTAGAGGGGATACCGATCAAGCTTTACGATACGGCCGGGTACAGGGAACAGGCGGAGGGAATCGAAGCGGAAGGGATGCGCCGCACTGACAGCATCGTGGGCAATGCCGACATTATCCTCTATCTTGTCGATGCCGAATCTGGATTCACCGCCAAAGACGAGGAATTCTTGCGTGGCAGCGGCAGCGAGAAACGGCTGATTCCGGTCTGGAACAAAATCGATCGGCAGAGCAGCCGCCCTCCTGCTGGATTTATACCGATCAGCGCCAAGGAGGGGGACGGGTTGGAGGAGCTGGGCCGGGCGATTACCGAAAAGGTCCTGACCGGAGTGGGAATGGTTGACAGCGGAGAGCCGATCATCGATTCCCTGCGACAGAAGAGATTGTTGGAGCGGGCTCTGCAAGGGATCAAAGACTTTCGCGCCGGGTTGCAGGCTGGTGAACCCTGGGATGTGCTGGCGGTGGATCTCAAAGAGGCGCTCGATTCCCTCGGGGAGATCACCGGGGAGGTCACTTCTCAGGATATTCTCAACCAGATCTTCTCCCAATTCTGCGTGGGGAAGTGATCGTGGATTTCGACGCTATTGTTATAGGCGGCGGCCATGCCGGTATCGAAGCGGCCGGTGCTCTTGCTGCTTTAAGCTACAACACCATACTGATCACTCAGAACCTGGACTGCATCGGCAAGATGTCCTGCAATCCCGCCATCGGCGGGTTGGCCAAGGGAAATCTGGTGCGGGAGATCGATGCGCTCGGCGGTCGAATGGGTCGCCTGATCGATCAGACCATGATCCAGTTCCGGATCCTCAACCGCAGCAAGGGCCCGGCGGTGCAAGCGCCCCGAGCCCAGGCGGACAAAGCCCACTACAGCCTGCTGGCGAAACAGACCCTGGAACAGGTCGCCAATCTCACCCTCTTTCAGGACACAGTAGTTGATTTCCTCCTTGACGGAGCGGATTCGACGATTCACGGCGTCGTCACCGAGCGGGGAAGGCGCATTCGATCCCGGACCGTTGTCCTGACCACAGGAACCTTTCTTGAAGCTATCATCTTTATCGGCGAATACAGCGCCCCGGGGGGGCGGTTGGGAGAACCTCCGGCCTGCGGCTTGGGTACCCGTCTGCGGGAGATGGGTTTTACCGTGGGCCGGCTGAAAACCGGTACCCCGGCCCGGGGACTGCGTTCCTCTTTGAATCTGGAACGTCTGGAAGAGCAGAGAGGGGACTCAAGGATCCTTCCCTTCAGCTTCGCCGCCGAGAGTGCCGTGCTGAATCGGCCTTCAGTTTCCTGCTACATCACCTGTACAACCCCGGAAACGCACCGCATCATCCGGGAAAACCTGCACCGCTCTCCCCTGTACGGAGGCAAGATCAAAGGTGTCGGGCCCCGGTACTGCCCCTCCATCGAGGATAAGGTGGTTCGTTTTCCCGACCGGGACCGGCACCAGATCTTCGTCGAGCCCGAGGGCTTGAGCACCGAGGAGGTTTACCTGAACGGCATCTCCTCATCCTTGCCCGAAGAGGTCCAGGCGCAGTTCCTGCGTACCGTGCCCGGGCTAGAAAAATTTGAAATCCTGCGCCCCGGCTACGCCGTGGAGTACGATTTTATCAATCCGACGCAGTTGTATCCTTCTCTGGAGACCAAAAGGATCCGAGGGCTGTTTGTGGCCGGACAGACCAACGGAACCTCCGGGTACGAAGAGGCAGCTGCTCAAGGATTGATGGCGGGAATCAACGCAGCCTGCTATCTGCAAGGAAAGCCACCGTTGATTCTATCCCGTGCGGAAGCCTATATCGGGGTGCTGATTGACGATCTTGTCACCTTAGGAACCGAGGAACCGTACCGTCTTTTCACCTCCCGAGCCGAGTATCGCCTCTCCCTTCGCCACGATACGGCGGATCTGCGCCTGCTGGAGAAGGGACATCAAATTGGTCTGCAGAATAACGAGGCGGTAGAAGCTCTGAATGCGAAACGTCAAGGTATCGAGGAAATTCGCGAGCTTCTTCGCCAGAGAAACCTCTACGAGCGGGATTGCGAAAAACTCCCTGTGTTCAGGAAACACCTCGGTCGCACTTTGGAACATGCGCTCAAAGATCCGGAGGTCCACATAGAAGATCTGCTACTCTGCGCTGAAGGGTTAAAGGACAAAAACCCAGAGTGGCTTCACCTGAGCGAGCTGGACGTGAAATATGAAGGATATATAAAGCGACAAGAGAAGCAGGTCGAGCGATTCCGCAAAATGGAAGACCTGAAGATCCCTCGAGATTTTGACTACGACACCGCCACGGGACTCTCTGCGGAAAGCCGGCTCAAGTTCAAGGATATCCGCCCGCTGTCGGTTGGACAGGCATCCCGCGTTTCCGGGGTCCGCTCATCAGACATCGCGGTGCTGCTCGTTCATCTGCGCCGCGGCCGCGGTACCCGAGGCAACGTTCAGGGTCATGCTAACGAAAAGCTCACCGAGGGGAGCTGATGACCGGGAACGTACCCCCTGTTCTTGAGGAAGGACTCGCACAGCTGGACATCCCCTTCAAGGTTGAACAGCTCGCCAAGCTTCACGTTTTTCTTCAAGAGCTCGAACGCTGGAACAAGGCGTACGGTTTCGTGAAGGCTGCAGGGCAGCAGTTGATTATCCGGCACGTCCTCGATTCTCTTTCGGCCTTGTGGAAGATCTCCGCGCTTGCCCGGAGAGAGCGGGTCGTGGATGTGGGAAGTGGAGCAGGGTTTCCCGGTATCCCGCTGGCGGTTTTCCTGGCAGACTCCCGTTTTACTCTTTTGGAACCATCCGCGAAAAAGGCTGCCTTCCTTCGTAATGTCGCAATTCTTGCCCATCTGGATAATGTCGAGGTGGAGGAGGCTCGCCTCGAGGATGTGAAACGCCGCTTCGACCTGGTCGTCTTCCGCGCTTTTACTCCCCTTAACAGGGAGATTGACGCTCTGCGGCGGATCCTGGAGCCCAGCGGTGTGATTATCGCCTACAAGGGAAAAAGAGCTCGAATCCTGGAAGAATTAAATAAAGCAGGTCTTAGCCCGAAGCAAGCCCGGATCGAGGCCGTGGAGGTACCCTTTTTGAATGAGGAACGTCACCTAGTGATTCTTTCTACAAATTTTTCAGAATCTTGATCAGGTTTTCTTTGTCCACCAGATCGATCATGCGGGCTTCTGCAAAACTCCGAGCTTGTTCGCTGAATGTTCCGGCGGTAACACACACACCGCGGGGCGCCCGGACCTCCTTTGTATGAGCATAGAGATCTCGGAGAAGCAGCTCTCCGATCACTCCCTGAGAGCGGACGAAGCGAAAAAGCACCTGATCTTCCCACTGAGCGGTTCGTACATAAGCCAGGATATCTGCGTACTCTCCCTTTCGCAGGGAAATATTGACCAACTTGGTGTTGGAATTGGCAAAGTAGTGCATGGCGATCCGGCGGCACAGAGTAATGAACTCCGAGCTTACCGCCATGAGGAATGTTTGTAAGAACCTGTTGGTGTTGGCTTCCTGGTATTGGCCTATCTTTTCAGAAACATCCTTGTAATCCGGCTGGAGGGTGTTGATCTCCTTCCATAATTTGATAGCGTTGGAAAGCTCCCCTAGTTTGAGGTTGGCCTCGGCCATTCTGTACTTCAGCTCGACGAAGACCGGTTGAGGAACGTTTTCGTGACGTAAGCCGATGTCAAAATCCTCGAGAGCTGTGTCGTATTTCTTGGCGTTGATGTTCAGAGTTCCCGAGTGCAGCGCCGATATGGCGCCGATTTCAGGATCGGTGCGCAGGCGTGAAAACATCTGTAAGGCTTGACCGCCCTTTTTCAACGCGTAGTATGACTTGGCCAGTACGAATTGTACCTTTTTATCTTCAGGCTCAAAGTCCAACACCCGCTGCAGGACATCGATCGCCTCTTTGTAGTTTTTCAGCGTATACAGGCTGTGGCCTAAATAGCGGTTCGTAGCTACGTCGTCCGGGCGCTGGCTGCGGGCTATGCCGAGGTAGCCGGATGCCTTTTGATAATTCTTTTGTGTGTATTCCATGACACCGAGGTTGAAATTGACTTCGAATTCGTCCTGCCGGAGAGTGCGTGCGACCATAAGGTGTTTGTGGGCTTCCTCGGTTTTCTTCAATTTGAACGCCGACTCTCCAAGCCGCAAGTTCACCTCGAACTCATCGATATCGGGGTTTGCCCCGCACATCGAGACGAGGGACCGATAGTACTTGTAGGAATTGGGGAAGTCCTGCTCTTCAAAGGCGATGTCCGCCAGATCCTGTAGCGCCTGAACGTCTCGTGGGTCCTGAGCTAGGCGACGGCTTGCCTCTCGAATCACAACATTTCTGTCCCTGATTTGACCTCGTTTGTGGCTCCGTGCGTCTTTTTCGTGGTCCCCTTTGAAAAACAGTATAACGGCGATTGCCAAAAGACCCACAGCGGCCAGAGCTATCAGGATGTAAAAAAGCAAGTCCATGCTGTTGGTATTGTCATGAAGAACATTAAGGTTGTCAAGTTTTGGCGCTTCTACAGCCGACTCTATAAACAGGGCGCAGTAGTTCGACACCTTGTGCCGGTACACCGTGCGTTGACAAACGGGGTGCGGCGAGCTACGATTTATTTTGGGAGGGATGAGGAGGAGATTTGAACGGACAACAGATAGGAATCAAGCTGGCAGATGGCTCTTTCTATCCGGTGCTGCAGGAGGGAAGGCGGAGCAGGAAAAAGCTGGTCCTTACTACGGTTCGGGACAATCAGGAAAGCGTGCAAATCGACCTGTACAGGGGCGAGGGTGAAATCGCAGAACAGACCCAATACGTTGGCAGTCTGATGATCGAAAACATCCAACCCGCTCCAATGAAAGAACCGGAGGTTGAGGTAGTACTTGGAGTGGATGAACAGGGCAATCTGGAAGCGATCGCCAGTGATGCTCTTACCGGGGAGAGCCAAAGTCTTTCGGTTAGTCTGCAATCTCTATCCGAAGGTCCGGCTGCCGTTCCGGAGTTTGAGCTGGAGAGGGAAGGGGCAGCCTCCAGAGGGGAAGGCGAGAGCGAGGATTTCGAGGAGTCCCTTCTTACTGGAGAAACCTATCCTTTGGCGGATACGGATCGCCGCAGGGAGCATCTGCATAAAAAGCGTAGAAGTCCACTTCTTCTCATCGGCTTCATTTTGCTGAGCCTGATCCTTATCGCGGTTATTGCCTTCGTTGTTTTCAGGGCTCTAGATGGGCAACCGATACCGCCTCTGTTCGGAGGAAAGGGCGAAGCTGCGGAGGCGCCGGTTGCGGGCGGAGGTACGGAAGGCGAAGAAGCAGAACCTGTGGGTGAAGCGGAACCCCAGGATACCGAAGCGGCGGCAGCGGAACAGCAGGTTGTCCAAGCCCCGGCGGCCGGCCGGAGCGAATTGGAGGCTGAAAGCGCCGCGGGCGGCCTGTGGTATGAGATCAAGTGGGGGGACACACTGTGGGACATCTCCGCTACCTACTACCGCAATCCTTGGCTGTACCCCAAAATAGCTAAAGAGAACAACATCACCAATCCGGATCTTATTTTTGCAGGTACAAAGCTCTTCATTCCAGAGAATTAGCTTAGGTCTATCTCTTTTATTCCTTCTCCTCTCACTGACCCAGTGCAAGGCGGATGCTGTGTGGGGAATATCCCAGTCCACCTTCCTTGAGCGGCTGGTCAGGCAGGAGGATGATTTCTTGGCGGATCTTGAAATCGAAGACGGGAATCTGGCGGAGGCTTTTCGTCTTGGGCCGGGAGCGCCCTACTACCTGTCTTTGATCCTGACCTCATTGGAACGCAAACAGACGGCGGAGAAACTGCTGGCAGTCCAGTGGCAGAGAGGAGACTCGCCGTGGCGGGAAGAGGCAGCCCTCCTGCTGCTGAGTATCCAGATGGAGAACCATCGCTACGAAGAAGCCGAGACTCTGGCCAGACAGGTCCTTCGACGTGCACAAGAGGAGCGACATATATTCCCGGCGGAGAGGGAGTTGGTAGCGGCCCTCTACTGGCAGGAGCAGGATGAGGAGGTATTGACCCTCCTCGAGGAGATGCGAAACAGCGGGGCTCCCTGGGACGACGAGTTGGATCTCTTCGCCGCCGTGTCCAGCCAGAGGCTCGAGAAGCAGGGATGGCAGCAGCTTTTCATCGACCTGTTTTACAGCAAGCGTACCTCGATTCTTCATTCCCGTGCCTATGCGTACCTGGAGCAGGAGGGCATGCTGGATTCTCTCCCACAGGCGGCCGCTCTGTTTTTCCAGGGCAAGGACCTGCTCTACCGGGGACGGAACTCTGAAGCGATCGATCTGATCGAGAAATCCTTGCCGGGGCTCGATATCGAACGTTTGAACCTGGCTATCCTAACAGCGGAGATGGGGGCTGCCTATTTTGCCGTAGCGGGGCATAACAGAGGCGCGGAGGTGTTGTTGGATCTCTCCGAGAGGGTTTCCCCTTCCCGGCGCCTCGATGCCGTGGAGATGGCAGGTAGGTTGTACCGAAAGGAGGGCAATGTCTCGGAGGCGAGGCGGCTGCTCTCCGAAGTGGTTAGGGAAACCGACTCTCCGGAGCAGCGGGACAGAGCCATCTGGTTTGCCCTGGATATGGCAAGGAGTCTTTCACCTGGGGAGTTCCTCGACCAGGTCGAGGAGCTGGCGCCTGTATGGCACGAACCGGGTTTTTTCAGCGATATCCTGAAGCCGGAGATCTCTCGGCTGGTCGCTCAGAGGAACTGGCAAGACCTGCGCCTACTCTACCGTTTGCTCAAAGGGTTCGGTCCGCCGGAAACAATGGCCAGGCTTGCATATCTCAACGCACGGGCCATTACTTTAGGCATGCTGGATTCTTCCAGTTCTCAGTCTCCGCTCTCCCCCCAGTCCCTGTTTTTAGAAGCTCGCAGTGCAGGTGAACTCTATTACAGGTATCTTTCCGAAGCGGCCTTGACCGATATGGGGTTTGCCCTTCAGTGGAGCATCGGGACAGCGGATCAGCCCGGCAGCTCCTCCCTCTCCGAAGGGGCGGAGGAACAAGCCAGCCAGGACGATTCTCTGGAGATCTTGATCCGGGGATACTTCGAGTATGGACTCTACGAGCTTGGAATGGAACTCCTCCGATCGCATTGGCGCACCCTCTCTCCGGGGTTGATTCTTGATAGTGCGCTTATTCTACAGGACCGGGGGGAGTATCTGCATTCAATTCGTCTCATGAATCTGTACGTTCTGAGGAAGCCCGCGGTGGTGGAGCGGAGGGATCTTGAGCTTCTGTACCCGCAAGCCTTCGGCAAGCAGATCGGCGGGCTGGCGAAGAGCGAGGATATCCCGGCTTCAGTGTTTTTTGCTCTGGTGCGGGAGGAGAGCCACTTTGATCCACGGATCGTATCCCGCTCCGGAGCGGTAGGCCTTACCCAGTTGATGGCGGAGACGGCTGGGGATTCCGCTCGTCGGCTTCGGATGGAAGAATACGACCTTTGGGATCCCGATCAGAATCTGCGCCTGGGAGCTCGTCACCTCTCCAGGCTGCTATCCCGGCTTGAAGACATACCTAAAGCATTGATGGCCTACAACGCCGGGTTATCCAGGCTGAGGAGCTGGGAGCGTAACTACGTAGATTTACCCACAGACCTGCTGGTCGAAGCTCTTCCCTACCCGGAAACGGGTGACTATGTACGCAAGATCCTTGTTTCTGCTGTATACTACGGCGGTTTGTACTACGATCAGTCCCTCGAAGAAACGGTGTTTCTCTTCTTCCCGGGGCTAAAGTGAAAACAGGGAGGGAAAGCCGTGAGCACCGTTCAATCCTTGCTGCTCGGCGCACTTCAGGGAGTTGCCGAGTTCCTGCCGATTTCCAGTTCGGGTCATTTAGTGCTGCTGAGAAATGTGATGAATTTGGGGGATATACCACTGCTCTACGACGTGCTTCTGCACGTCTCCACGTTGATCGTGGTGGCAATCGTTTTTAGAAAGAAAATTCTTTCGGTTCTGGCTTCGATCCGGCGATGGCTGACAAGAGCCGTGGCGGCCGAAGATCGGGAGAACCTGAATCTATCCCTCTATATCCTCATTGCAACCGTGGTGACAGGCGGTGTTGGCCTGGTTCTTTCGAGGTTTGAAGAGGTCTTCCTCCGGCAGCCCCGACTCGTATCTCTTCTCTTTCTCATCACGGCCCTGGTTTTGATCTCAACCCTCCTTGGCCGAGGCCGGCGGGATTATCTGCAGATGGGAATCTTTGGAGCACTGATCGTAGGACTGGCCCAGGGAATCGGCGTTCTTCCCGGAATCTCGCGAGCGGGGATCACGATCTCCGTCGCCCTTCTGTGGGGCTTGGACAGACAGAGAGCGGGGGAGTTTTCTTTTCTAATCGCGATTCCGGCGATACTCGGTGCCCTGCTCCTGCAGCTGCGTGAAGCCGGCTCGCTCCTCGAGGTGGTCGATCCGGCAGCCCTCATGGTGGGTTTTGCCGCTTCCTTCGTTGTCGGACTGATCTCGCTGCTTCTGCTGTTGAGAGTCGTACGGAAGGGTAGGCTGGCTCTGTTCAGTATCTATCTTGTGCCGCTGGCGGTAGTCGCTTTTTTCCTGCTCTGAGACAGGGGCCCTTTCATTCTTTCTCTTTTTATTCCGATAACAGACGTAGAGGGAACTTTGAAGCGTAGTATTTCAGCAATTTCCTATATATTGGCCTTGCTCCTGACAGTTGTTGCCGCCGGTATCCTTGTCTCGCTGCTGCGGGTCATCAACGCTCAGGAAGGTCTGTTATCGGTACCGGGGGAGTTTCTCTTCGCCACCTTTCTGTGGGCTTCCTTTTTTATTCCCGTATACTTGATTTTCCTGGCCTTGTTCCTGCTCTCGCGACGTTTCTCCGGCCGGGGTTTGTTTGTCTTGAATCTGTTTATCCTGCCCTTTATCACCGCCAGCGTCTTTCACAAGGTGGTGCTGCACGGGACCATACCTGGTTCGTTTCTTCCCGATCTGATGGTCGACACCTTTGGTCGCACCCTGTCGGCAATTTTTCTCTTTCTCATCGTTCTGTTCGAGCTTTTCCTGATCTTTACCCTGCGCGGCGTTCTGAGAGCGCGAGCTGGGTCAGCCGGGGTGGGGGTGGGGGCGCCTGCCGGTAGAGCTCGGCCCCGCAACGCAAAACGGGAACGCCCCGCGGCAGCGGCGTCCGCGTCCGCGGAGGTCGCAGTTGGGGGGGGAGCGGAGGTACCGGAGCTGGAGGTCGTGGTTGAAGAAGGTACCCCTGTAATGAAGCCTCGGCCTGCACCGGAGGCTGAAGCCAGGCAGCGAATCCTCTCTCAACAGAAGGTGAGTCCACGGAGCAGTCCCGGTTCCGGAGGGAAGTCGGGACCCGCGGCTGGAGTTTACTCCTTTCCCATCAAGGGCCTGCTCAAGGACTATCCGGACGGGGAGTACTGGGAGATCGATGCTGAGACCCGCCGTTCCGCTGAAGTGCTGATGGAGACTCTGGAGGAGTTTAAGATCAGTGCCGAGGTCACGGGAATCCGCAAGGGCCCGGTGATAACGATGTTCGAGATCCTTCCCTCTCCCGGGGTGAAGATCTCCAAGATCGTCAATCTGGCCGACAATATCGCCCTCCGTTTGGCCGCCTCCAGGGTCAGAATCGTGGCTCCCATCCCGGGGAAACATGCCGTGGGGATTGAAGTTCCCAACAAGAGACGGGCCATTGTCTCATTCAAAGAGATGGTCAGCCTGAAGGATTTTCAGGATGCCAGAATGGAAATTCCCATCGCTCTGGGCAAGGATATCTCCGGAGAGGCTCAGCTTATCGATTTAACCCAGACTCCTCATCTACTTATTGCCGGAGCGACCGGAAGCGGAAAGTCTGTCTGTGTCAACTCCATTATCTGTTCGATTCTGTACAAGAAGGCGCCGGAAGATGTTCGTATCCTGCTGATCGATCCTAAAATCGTGGAGCTCAAGGCCTACAATGACATTCCTCATCTGTTGACCCCTGTTGTAACCGAACCGAAAAGAGCCTTTCAGGCGCTGCAGTACTGCATCGATGAGATGGAACGGCGCTATTCCATGCTGGACTATACCGGAGCCCGGGATATCCGCTCCTACAATAAAAAGGCGGCCAAGCACAAGCTGACCATCCAGAAGGTCCCCTATTGGGTGATTTTGATCGACGAGTTTGCCGATCTTATGGCCACTACGGGCAAGGAGATGGAGGCGGTACTGGCCAGACTGGCCGCCATGGCCAGGGCCGTTGGGATTCATCTGGTCCTGGCAACCCAGAGACCGTCGATCGACGTAATCACGGGTCTGATCAAAGCCAACATCCCCTCCCGCATCGCCTTCATGGTGGCCAGCAAGTTCGATTCCCGGATCATCATCGATGCCGTCGGCGCCGAGAAGCTCCTCGGCCAGGGGGATATGCTCTTCACTCCAGCCTGGGACCCGATCCCCGTACGCATTCAAGGAACCTATCTTTCAGAGGAGGAGGTGGAGGCTATCACCGATCATGCCCGGACTCTTGGCGAGCCTGAGTATTTGGACGAGGAGATGTTCTTCGATGAGGATGAAGAGGAGTATGACGGGTCGGGTTCCGAAGATCCGCTAATGGACAAGGCTATCGAGATCGTCTTGGCTGCCGGGAAGGCCTCCGCGTCGTATATCCAGCGCCGGTTAAAAGTAGGCTACAATCGGGCAGCTCGGATGGTCGAAGAGATGGAACGTATGGGCATTGTCGGACCCGCCCAAGGCAGCAAGCCCCGCGAGATCGTTCACGTGCCCGATCACTGAGCCAGGCTTTGGCGGGGGATTATAGAAAGACGGTCCGTCCCGACTGTCTCGACGAAATAACCGGATGGTTTTTTACAGTATACCCGCCTGAAACAATCCGAGTACGATCGTGGCTGCCATGAACAGCAGGGTGATCCGGCCAACCCAGCGGTGGATGGCCCGGGCTTGCTTGGCCCTGCTCGGTACTTTGCGAATTTTCAGCATGAAATGCCCTAAGAAGGGGGTGAAGATTATGAGGATGATGGTGATCCCTCCGATGTAGGAATGAAGAACTCGCAGATGCATCCGGGTGGTTTGTGAGATCATGTATACGGCCATGCCTACACCGACCACACCGATCGCTCCTCCGGCTATTCCGATCCGGCGGTGCATTTTGAGCCACCACTTCTTCCGTTTGAAGTAGCGGGGAAAGAACATGCCCACCAAGAGCAGAACAAAGGCGGTGCTCATCAACACCGCATGCACCGGATACAGCAGGACATAGAGATCCCGCTGCCCTCCGGCTTCTGCTTGGATCGACGTTTGCCCGCCGGTGAGGCTGATCGTAGCTCCGCCCTTCCTGCTGTGCAGATTGAGGTAGTCGTCGGAGCCGCCGTAGGCCCAAATGATCTTGATCTCCCTGCTCTGGGACAGGGGCTTGTCATAGGCATCCGTCGTGTCGAGCGGACGTGTGAACTCAAAGGTGGTTGTTCCCCCCTGCTCTGCTACGGCAAAGGAGAGGATATTCTGCTGGCCTCCCAACTCCTCGTCCGGAGGATGGGGACCGAACAACCCTGTTGCGTAGCAGTCCAGTGCTCCCGCACTTCCGCCGGGCTCCACCCAGCCGAAGACCATATCCGCTTCTGCCATGGCCTGGGCTGGATCGATCCCCAGGCATACCCAGCCCTCGGTCCGGGCTTGGATGCCGAAATGGGCGGTATCCTGATCAAGCTCCCAATACAGCAGGAAATCTCCGGCGGCGAAGGACAGCTGGTTCCCGTATTCCCCTTCGGCGATGGTGCCGTCGATATCTACGGCGGATACGAATGAAGTGCTCCCAACGACCAGGAGCACGACGGTGATTATCAGGACCCTTCCCCATATTGACCTGTTTTTTCTCGTGCTAATCATGAGGAACAGCATATATCAGTTATCTATGACGTGTAAACCTGAGCCGGTGCCGAAGCAGGCGGAGCTGTTTAGGTGCTGTTCAGATACTTATCTGTTGATGTTTTGCATCCGTGAACTGTTTCTCTTTGCTCACCGTAATGATTACGAAGATCGTGGATAGGAGGTTCCTTATCTTTTAATCGACCCTGCGGTCAGCCCACGCACAAAATATTTCCCAGATACGACATACACAAATAGAGTTGGTATTCCGGCGATTATTGCTCCTGCCATATCCACGTTGTATTCCTTTACCCCTGTACTTGTATTCACAAGGTTGTTCAGGGCCACCGTGACGGGCTGACTGTCGCTTCCCGAGAAACACACACCGAAGAGAAAGTCGTTCCAGATTTGAGTTGTTTGCCAGATTATAGAAACCACGAAGATCGGTCCTGAGATCGGCAACATAATCCTCCAAAAAATCGTGAAAAATCCCGCCCCGTCTATCTTCGCGGCTTCGATTAGCTCATCCGGAATCGCTATATAATAATTACGAAAGAACAGGGATGTGAATGGCAGTCCGTAGATAGTGTGGACGAGGATCAATCCTTGAGTACTCTGAGCCATACCAAGCCAGCCCAATGTTCGCGACATTGGGAGAAGAATCACCTGAAACGGAATGAAGCACCCAAGTAAAAGAAAGGAAAAAAAGGTTTCACTGCCTCTAAATCGCCATTTCGAGAATACATATCCGTTAAGAGCGCCTATCATTGTCGAAAGAACAACAGCCGGAATCACCATCCGTACGGAGTTCAAGAAATACCCTCTTAATCCCACACAGTTCACACCGATGCATGCACTACCCCATGCTTTTCCCCAGGCCTCGAATGAAATCTCGCGGGGAAAGGAAATCAGGTGTCCGGTACGGATGTCATCCATGGTTTTGATCGACGTGATGACCATCACGAAAAACGGAATAAGAAAGTAGATCGCTGCAGCAACCAATAGGGCATATATCAAGACCCTGAAAAAAATGTACCCTGGGGTCCGTTCACCGACTGTTTTTTGTTCGATTCTAGGCATTACGGGTACCTCGCAATTCCGAATACAGGTAAGGGATAATAAATGCCATTACGGCCAGGTACATCACCACAGCACTCGCTGCACCCAGTGCCAGTCGGTCGTATCGAAAGGCAAATGAGTACATGAAGGTCGCGGGCATATCTGTTGCAATTCCCGGTCCACCCTGGGTCAACACCATAACCAGGTCAAAACTCTTGATCGCAATATGCGATAGAATGATCACAGAGCTCAAGAACACCGGTCTCATCATGGGAATAATGACGCTCCAGTAGATTCGGGGAAGAGTTGCACCGTCAACCTGAGCAGCCTGGATAACGGAGTCGTCGATGCCGCGTAATCCCGCAAGGAAAAGGGCCATCACAAAACCTGTGGATTGCCAGACTGCAGCAATCACTATCGTATAGATTGCCATCCTGGAATCCACCAGCCAGCGAAACCTGAAGCCGGTAAAACCTATTTGCTGCACAAGCCGTTCCAATCCTAGATTAGGATTTAGCATCCATTTCCATATTGCCCCCGTTACGATGAAGGAAAGAGCCATTGGATACAGATAAACGGTTCGAAAGAATCCTTCTACGCGAATCCGCTGGTCAAGAAAGATTGCAAGCAACAATCCAAAGAGAATGCAGAGGGCGATAAACAGACCACTGAACACAAACAGGTTTTTCATGGCCACCCACCAGCGAGGTTCTCTTACAAACAGGGTAGCGTACTGGACAAACCCTGCGAGTTTGTAGTTAGGCAAGATCTTTGAGTTGGTAAAAGAGATCCAGACAGTCCATAGAACAAATCCATAAATAAAAACGATTGCGGCTGCAAATGTGGGAGCGAGTACTAATCTGGGAAGTATTTCCTCCCTGTGGCGTAAGAATCTTTTTCGCCGTACCCCGGTTCCCGTGTTTGTTTGTAGTTTCGCATTCATAAATCAATATTTAATGAAATGGACACCACGTTTGTGGTGTCCATCTTTGAAACCTCAAACCACACGGTTTTATCGAGCTGCTCGTACAGCGTTTGCTAGTTGAGCGGCAGCATCTTGTGCTGTCATGTCAGAGTTATAGAAAGCGGTAACCGCATCCATGATCGCCCCTCTGATTGCTCGCTTGGTCGCCATTTCATGAGCCATGCTTGGGACTAGATCGCCGCTCTTTGCACTCGCGACAAAATCCTTCATTGAAAGGCGTGCGGGAATATCAAATGGATCTTCCGGCATCCCCGTACGAACCGGAATGGATCCTTTGTTGAGGTTAAAAACCTCCTGGAATTTGGGTTCCAGGATTAGGCGCGCCATCGCCTTTTGAGCTGCTTTGGCAGCTTTGTCTTTAACTTCGAACATAATAAAGCTGTCGACGTTGAAGAGGAACTGTTTGCTCGTTCCCGGAGCGTGGGTGGCTATATAATCGACATCCGGCACTTTGCCGGCGGCTATAAACTCTCCCTTGGCCCAGTCACCCATGAATTGCATGCCGGCTTCGCCTTTGATCACCATGGCGGTGGCCAGGTTCCAGTCTCTTCCCGGGGCGCCGGGATCGGTGTATTGCTTTATCATCTTCAGGGTTTCCAGGCACTTGATCATTGTGGGGCTATTCATGGCTGCGGGATCCGCCTCCACCATGGTCTTTTTGTAGAAATCGGTGCCGCCGACTCCGGCTACGATGGTCTCAAATACCGTGATCTCCTGCCAGGGCTGGCCGCCCCAGGCGACGGGAATGAGTCCCGCTGCTTTGATCTTCCTGGCCGCTTCCTCGAACTCGGCCCAGGTCTTGGGGATACTCGCTCCTGACTTCTCGAAAACGTCCGGATTTACCCACATCCAGTTGATCCTGTGAACATTGACTGGAACGGCGACATAGTGCCCCTGGTACTTCATAATATCGGCAATAACCTTTGGGATGATCTCATCCCACTTTTCAGCTTCAGCCACATCATCAAGATTTGTCAAAAATCCCTCCTCGGCCCAATCTTGAATTTGCGGCCCTTTTACCTGCGCCGCTGTGGGAGGATTTCCGGCAACCGCCCGGGATCTGAGAACGGTCATCGCCTGATCGCCGCCGCCGCCGGCAACCGCGAAATCCTTCCATTTGTGCCCCTCGGCTTCCAGCAGTTCCTTAAGCACCGCAACCGAGGCAGCCTCACCACCCGAGGTCCACCAGTGCAGAACCTCTACTTCGCCAGCCTCTCGTCCGGTTTGTCCGCCGGCGAATAACAGTCCAGCACAGAAAACCAGTGCAAGCAGTATCAACCCTTTTTTCATAGACTCCTCCTCGTTAGGGTTTTTTAATTTTATGCAAAAATTGTGCCAGATATATTTGAATAATTCATTATATTGAAGATAAATAGATGCGGAGGTGAGCAGAATTTAAAACGAATGGCTCATATCAGCCATTTTCCTGGGGTTGCCTGGTTTATTTCAACCACTGACCAGATGATACTTCTTCATTCTGTAGCGCAGGGTGCTTCGAGAAATACCTAAAGCGAGAGCTGCCGCGCAAACATTGCCTTTATGGGCATCGAGTGCTTCCTTCAGCAGGCGCCTCTCCTGGCTCTCGAGTTTGTTGCCCTGCGGTGGTGGGTCGCTGCTGTTTTGTTGTAGCTCCAAAGGTATGTCGGACAGCTCGATCTGTTGGGACTGAGAAAGCACCACCGCCCTTTCCACGACGTTGCGCAGCTCCCGCACGTTACCCGGCCAGATGTACCGGATCAATGCTTGCTTGGCGGTCTCTGAGAACCCTGAGATCCCCTTTTGCATCTCCCTGGCAAAGTGGGCCAGAAAAAACTGAGCGAGGGGGATGATATCCTCACTCCGTTCGTAAAGGGGAGGTACATCAATGGTAATGGCGTTTATACGGTAGTACAGGTCTTTTCGAAATCTCCCCTTGTCAACGAGCTGCTTCAGTTCGCGATTGGTAGCACAGATGATACGGTTGTTGATCTTAATGGTTGTGTTGCTGCCGAGAGGCTCGAAGCGCTTTTCTTCCAGGATACGCAGGAGCTTGGCTTGAACACTCAGTGGAATGTCAGCGATCTCATCCAGGAACAGCGTTCCTCCTTCGGACAATCGGATTTTTCCTTTGAAGTCAGAGTCGGCACCGGTAAAGGCTCCCCGTCTGTATCCGAACAGCTCGCTCTCCAGAAGTGTTTCCGGAATCGTTGGACAATTGATGGCGATAAAAGGACGTTCGGCCTCACCGCCCAGATTGTGAATGGTTTCGGCGATCAGACCCTTACCGACACCGCTTTCCCCGGTAATCAATACCGGAGTTGTCACGGAAGCTACCTTGGCCACCGTGTTCATAGTTTGTTGCATAGATTGGCTTTTGTAAACGAGCTTTTCCTTTTGGATGATATTCTTCAGATGCCTGTTCTCCTGGCTGAGATTTTCTATTTGAAAGATCCTATCGATTACGTGACAGATGACGTCTTTATTGAAGGGCTTGGTAATAAAGTCGGCCGCTCCCATTTTCATGGCCTCCACAGCCGCCTCGATGGACCCGTAAGCCGTGATAAGCACCAGCGGTATATCCCGCTTGTTCCCCTTGAGAAATTTCAGCACCCCCATCCCATCGACGTTGGGCATCTTCAGGTCCGAAATAACCAGATCAACAACCTCTCCCTGTTTGATCCTATGGATCGCTTCCTTACCATCAGAAGCGGTACACACAGAGTAATTGTGTTTTTCCAGTAGGATCGTGAGGGCGTTGCACATGTTCGGTTCGTCATCCACCACAAGAATTCTTCTCACGGTTGCCTCCTACAAGGTGATACGAAACGTTGAACCGTTTCCCGGCTCGGAGAAGACGTCCATTGTACCGTTGTGCTGTTCGATGATGCGGTGGCCAATGGACAGACCCAGACCGGTGCCGGTCGACTTCGTTGTGAAAAAGGGATTAAAGATCTGCTTACGGATGTTTTTGTCGAAGCCGCAACCCCAATCCCGGATGGCGATATGCAAATGCCCCTGTTTCACGGCCGCGCTTATCTGGATCTTTCCGTCCGACGAGGAAGCCTGTATGGCATTGAGAACGAGGTTGGAGATTACCTGTTCAATTAGGCTTTTATCCATCAGGTAATCCGGGATATCTTCCAAATTGAGCATCTTGATCTCCAGGTCGGGGTACTTATCCAGAGGCAGGCTCTCCAAGGAACAGCGGACTACTTCATGGATCGAACACATCGTCTTCTGGATTTCTCTTGGTCTGGCAAAATCTAAAAGATTCCGGATCACTATATTGAGGGTGTCGATTTCATTGATCATCATATGGGTAAGCCGTTGATAGTTGGCTTCGTCATCAACGACTTGGAAGTCATCTCTCAGCATCTCGGCCGATACTTTCATCACGCCCAAGGGATTGCGAATCTGGTGAGCCACTCCGGCAGCCATCTCTCCCAGCGCTGCCAGTCGGGAAGATATAGAGAGCTTCTCCTCTAGTTGTTTCACTCTTGTAATATCCTCGAAAATAGCGATCACCCCGATTTTTTCGCCATCTTTGGACAGGAGAGGAGACGTGCTCAAGCTCAATATTTTCTCCCGTCCGTTCCGCCCGGTAATCACCTCTTTACCGGTAACTTGGGAATTATCATTCAGACTATCCCCTATCAACTGGAACAGGGGTTGGGGTAGGGACTGGGAAGTGATCTTGGTTCCTTTAAGCGCCTCCGAGTCCACCGCAAGGATCCTGACCGCGGCCGGATTGAAGGTAGTCACATTTTCTTGCAGATCAACCGTAATGATGCCGGTTCGAACATTCTCCAGGATCAGCGTGTTGTAAAGTGAAAGCTGTAGTAGCTCCCTCTCTCGATTGATCAGGTTAACCCGCATCTTGTTGAAGGCCTTAGCCAAGTCTCCGAATTCGTCCTTAGCCGGGACCTGGAAATGATAGTGTAGATTGCCCTCGGAGATCTTGTAGACTCCTTTCAGCAGGTGCTGAAACGGCCTGTCGAAGGTGACACGATAGAAAGCGATTCCGATGAGCAGGGCTAGAGAGAGAATAAGAAAGGTTGAGACAAGAGATATCAAATTGTAATGAGTGATGAGCCGTCTGTATTCAGTCGTGTCTAGCAGGCAAAAGATCTTCCCACCGGACTCCTGAAAACGTTCCATGGAAATCGGACTGACTACAAATCCATCGATTTTCGTCATTCGAGACGGGATGATCTTATCCTCTGCGGCGGCAATGATCTTATTAGTCGTTTGAGGGTTCAAATCACCCGACGTGATCGTTCGATTATCAAACAGGAGAATGATCTTGGTATGAGTGATTGTTTCCAACTTCTCTACGAAACCCGGGTCCAGGCTCCTACTCAATCTCAAAACACCGATGATCTTATCTTCCCGTCTGATCGGAGAAAGGACACTGAGTTTTATATCTTGTACTCCCGAAGTAACAAAGAAGGTCTTTTCTCCCCGAAAGGAACTCTCCAGTTGCTCTTCAAGAGCCGGACTGTTCACAAATCCATCTCCAACCGTGGTGAAGGTCACGCTAGGTTTCAAGTAGATGCCAACAGAGTCCATCTGCAGAGAAGAGCGGTATACGGAAAGCTCTCGCCTAAGCAAGTTTTTCAGGCCGAAATCTGTATAATCAATCACCTTTGCCTGTCCGGACAGCAGATTGGCGTTGATCATCTGCTCATCTATTATCTCCTGTAAATAGCCTTCGATGCTCAGGACAGCGCGATCCATCTGTGTCCGGAAGGCGTCGTTCTGCGTTCGAGAGAGAATGAGGGTAAGGGCGATCAGGGTGACAATCCCCTGGAGAAGGACCAGGATAATAAAGGAGAGTGCAACTTTGCTCGATATCTTGAGCCTTACGTTCTTGAGCGACAACATTCTCGATTTACCATATATTTCCTATTCCAGAAGACGATCGATATCTTGCTGCGCGTTCTCTAAGGCCTCGTCGGATCCAACGTTTCCCGCCAGGGCTTCATAGATCCAATACTGCAAACGTGCGCTGACCTCACGGTATTCAGGATGGATGGGGCGATTGTGGACTTGAACGATCTGCTGCTTCTTCAGATCAATATCCGGATCTTCCCTCAGGGTATTCTCTTCTGTCCATACCTGCTTCCAGACCGACATTTCCTCCAAGTGCATCCGCTGAAACTCTGGAGACGAAAGGTAGCGGATGAATTGCCACGCATTCTCCTTGTGCACGCTGTTCCGGGTTACCGAGAGACCCTGAAAACCGCTGATCGTACTGGTCTCAGTGCCGTTACGTGCGGTAACCTGAGCCGGAGGAATGAGACTGGCTTTTCCGACCTTTCGAATCGGCAAATCAGACTCCTTGATCAGCCCGCTCAAGAAAGTCCAGTTGGTTGTAAACAGACAATCGCCCCAGATGAATACTTCCGCTGCAAAAACCTCTTCGCAATGAAGTGAGTACGGATTTAACAGCTCCTTATCCAGGAGATCGACGAAGAACCCGAGAGCGCGCCTGCACACTGGTGTAGTCAGATTGATCTTGCCCGTCTTATCCACCAGATCTCCGCCAAAGGCGCCAACGAGCCATACGAACTCACAAACCAGAGCTTCCTGCTCTCGCAGTGAATCGAACAAAGGGTACCTGATCACGTCCATCTTTTTCGCAGTATTGGACATAAAGACCATTTCTTCGAGGGTAGTCGGTGGTCGCACGAATCCCGCCCGATGCAGCAACTCCATGTTCGTGTAGAAAAGCTGGAAATTGGCTAGAAACGGCACAGCCCAGATTCTATCGGCATAGATGAAAGCTGAATAGATTTCCGGAATGATCCCCTGCTCCACCTCATTCGCCAGAGATGAGGGAATCGGATCGATAATCGATCTTTCGGCAAAATCAGCGGTCCATATCAGGTCGACCAATATAATGTCGTAATCGGCCGTCGTTTTATTCGACGACTCGATTATTAGATTATACTGATCCTCGTATTCTACAAACGATAGGTTAACAAAAATGCCGGTCTTTTCCTCAAAAGATTTTGCCCGTTGGAGAATATCGGAAGGCTGATACCCAGCCTGCGCCATATAGAGCATGTTCAACTCTTGGCCCATAAGAGGCAAAGTAAATAGGGTAAGGTGGAGAAGAATTATAATTGTGGGTTTCAACGGTATAAAGTAGGTTAATTCAAAGCAAGACCGGTGTCAATCGATGGTGTCAACAGGCAGCAATTTACGGCGGGCACGCGAGGGGCTCAAGCTGGAAGCCGCGCGACGACCGATAGGACAAGCGGGAGAGCTTTGGGTGAGGAGGTAAGCGGGTGGTTTGACAACGCCGGCGAAAATACAGTACATCCACAACATCATGTAATGGGCCCACAGGGACTTGAACCCCGGACCAACGGATTATGAGTCCGCCGCTCTAACCAACTGAGCTATGGGCCCCCGGTATCGTTGACACTGAAGTACTACCACAACAGCACCATAGTATAAAAGAACTAAAAAAGCCGTCCCCTGTCAAGATATGTGTTTTTCGGTCGAGCGGGAAGCTGCGGTCTTTCTGTCAGGCATTATCGATGGGCGGGAGACTAAAAAAACCCGGTTTTGGAAACCGGGTTTGTTACTGTCCGCTTCAAAGCGTTATTCGGCGATGATGGCCTCCGCCGGGCAATCGTCCACAGCTTCTTGCACGGCGCTCTCGAGATTGCTGGGTACTTCCGCGGCGATCACTTCGGCGATATCGTCGCCCATTTTGAAGACATCGGGAACGCTGTCGGAACACAGACCGCATCCCGTGCACAAATCAGGGTCAATCCGTACCTTCATCGGAAACTCCTTTGAAAAATGGTTTTTGTCGGAGCAAGAGTAATACAAACTCCTGCTTCCTGCAAGCCCGAGATTATCTGCATACTAATTTATTAATATTAGATTTAGCCTTGACAGAATCCTACAATTGATTATCTTTCTCTAAGTATTAGCTCTATGTGCGGGAGGTCGCAATGATTGCGCTTTTGATCGGAATCTTACTTATTCTGTTTGCGGTTTACTCGGTGCTGCCTTTTTCTTGGTCGTTGAACTGGTGGTCTGACGTAATTCAGTTTCTCAAGGGTGGTGTTCCCTTGATTGCGGTGTTCATCGGATTAATCTCTTTCTTCGTCGGTGTTGCCGACATCAAAGACAAGATCGAAAGCAAGAAAGAGGAAGAAGAGGAAGAGGAAGAGGTAAAAGAGAAACAGGATCAGGATTGACAAAGTTCTTGAACTGTGCAATATTGCCCCCTGTTTGAGTAGTGTAAGGAACGTTGAACAATGAAAACCATTTTTGTAAAACCGAAGGATGTGCAGCGGAAGTGGTGGCTCGTCGATGCGGAGGATCAGGTTCTGGGTCGGCTTGCCAGCAGGATTGCGACAGTCCTCCGTGGAAAACACAAGCCAATCTACTCACCCCATATGGAGACGGGCGATTATGTTGTCGTTGTGAACGCCGAAAAGGTAAAGATAACCGGCAACAAAAAAGAAGATAAACTCTACTACCGTCATTCCGGTTACCCCGGTGGATTGAAGACGGAAGTTCTCGGCAAGGTAATGACGAAAAAACCCACTTTCCCCTTGGAGCACGCTATTAAGGGAATGTTACCCAAGGGTAAGATGGGACGTAAGATTTTCCAGAATGTGAAGATATACGCCGGACCGGAGCATCCTCATGAGGCTCAAAAACCGGAAAAGTTGGAATTCTAGGAGTTGAGGTTTTGGTTAAAAATTTGGCCTATGGAACAGGCCGCAGAAAAACTGCAGTTGCACGGGTCTTCCTTCGGGAAGGGAGCGGAAAGATTACTGTGAACGGTAAAACGCCGGAGGAGTATTTCCCTACTATTCTGATGGCTCAGAACATCAAGAAACCCCTGGAGGCTACGGATACTGTTTCCAGTTTCGATCTTCTGATTACCGTTTCCGGCGGGGGACAGGCCGGTCAGTCTGACGCCTGCAAGCACGGTATAGCCAGGGCGTTGGTGGCTCATGATGAGACCAATAGACCCGCGCTTCGAGCCAATGGGTTTCTCACACGGGATAACCGGATGGTTGAACGTAAGAAGTATGGGCAGAGGGGTGCAAGAAGAAGATTCCAGTTCTCCAAGCGATAATCTGAAGATTGTACAGGCAGAACGAACAGGAACCGCCGGGGAGCGCATTAAGCTCCAGCTCTCTGATGGTTCCTGTTTTTTTGTCTCCGAACAGGACTTACGGGACGAGGGTATTTCTCCATTAGCGCTCATCCCGGATTTTTCGTTTACCAGGGCTGTAATTCGGAGACTCCAAGACAGCTGGCTTCGACGCCAGGTTCAAGAAAAAGCACTCCGGCTTTTGGCCCGGGCGCCCCATTCTACTTTTTCTCTGCGGATGAAATTGCTAAAGCGTGGATACGATTCCCCAAAGATCGAACAGACGCTTTCCTGGTTGACAGAAAAAGGGTTTCTCGATGACAGCCGCTTCGCCGAAGCCTGGCTGAGAAGCCGCATCGATCGCCGAGCCGAGGGGCGGGCAGTCCTGTTGGCCGGCCTTCTCAGAAAAGGAGTGACACGGAAGGTTGCCGAGCAGGTAGTGAACGGTTTTGTAACAGTTCGGGTGGAGCACGAGAATGCGGTGAAGATTCTGGATAAGTTGCGGCGGCAAGGAGTGACAGATCAGGATAAGCTCATGAAAAAGTTGAGATCTCGGGGCTTTTCCTATCCTTTGATTCGACAAGTATTACAGGAAAATCCGGGGGGATCGGCTTAAAATCGAGAGATCTATTCTCCCAGCGACCGTACCGCGGGAATCTGAGTCCCAAAGCGTGTTTCTAAAACGTGTCTCGCCAAGTCGAAAACCTGCTGCACCTGTTCTCTATCAATGATGCTAGAATCGGAGGTAGCCACGATCCCGCCGAAAGATTTAAGGGGATAATCCGCTGATGGGAAGACAGATACGGAGTAGGGCACGGAGAGAGTATGGGAGAGTTTGCTGCGGAGCTCCTCCGCCATATCTCCCGAGAATGAAATCGGAGAATCGAGAAATAGCTCGACCCGGGAAGGTTTCAATTCAGTGATCAGGGACAGGATCTCGCCAATTCCTCTTTCGGTGATTTTCCCGGGCTTGTAGCTGCCGTGAATGCCGGAGGAGTCTCGTACCAGACCATCATCGGAGATGAAAACAGGAAATCCTTTCAGGTAACTCTCCACGGTTATAAGAACGTTATACCAATCCACACCGAGTATATGCGCCTCGACATCTCCAGCTGCCACGAGCTTGGATTTACGGTTTTCACAGTCGGGATAGGCAAAAATCGCACGGAACAAACAATTACGCAAAACGGAGCTGAGACGGTGATGATCGCTGACCAGCTTGAGGGCGGCCTTGTCAGGATACCCGCGGTTTTTCAGGTATCTGTAGTCCTCTATGGCGTCCTGGAAATTCATCTGCCGTTGACCTAGCGGTGAAAAGTAATATATGGTAGCAACAACAAGGCGAAAAGGGAAGTTGGAATGGAACAGAATGAGCAGATCTATGTTCTGATCGTCGAGGATGAGGATTCGATCCGATTGACGTTGAGGGATTATCTGAAGAACAAAGGGTACGAAGTAGTCGTGGCCTCCGATGGAGTGGGAGCGATCAAGCAGCTTCTCGACAATCGGGTGGGAGTCATCGTATCCGATTATCGCATGGATATCCTCGGTGGGGACTACTGGATCCGCTTCCTCAAGGAGTACTGCACCGACAAAAAGATTATCATCACCAGCGGTTTCCTCAAACCGGAGTTTCCCATTCCCTTTCCAGTTCTGTATAAGCCCTTCGACTACTCGGAGTTGGAAAAGATGGTTGCCTTCGCTCTCGCTGAGCTGGGGTAGGGTGAAGGCGGTGCCGGCAACCGGAAGCATCCACTCCGGGGTGAGCTATCAATGCCGCCCAAACTAGGGTAGGCTATGCCGGAAAAAAAGAACTCAAGCGAAAAAATAACACACAAAACATTACACGCCCGCGTCGATGGCGTTGTTCAGGGAGTTGGTTTTCGATATTCAACGCTGTATCAGGCCCGTCGTCTCGGCCTGTGTGGGTATGTGCGCAACCTCTGGAACGGGATGGTCGAGGTCGTGGCGGAAGGACAGCAGGAGAAGCTGCAGCAATTCGAGCGCTGGCTGCACCGCGGGCCACCCGGAGCGATCGTACACCGGGTCGACAGCCGCTACACCCCCTTTCAGGGAGTTTATCGCTCTTTTAAGATCGAATTTTAGCCTCCTCCGGACAAAAAAAGGCGCTGCCGGCTGGGACAGCGCCTCAAGTTCGTTTGAAAATAAACCAGATCAGCCGCGAATGGAATAAAAGGCGTCCTTTCCCGGGTAGTTGGCGATCGAACCGAGATGGTCTTCGATGCGCAGAAGCTGGTTGTACTTTGCCAGCCGGTCGGAGCGGGAAAGAGATCCTGTCTTGATCTGACCCGTTTCCAGGGCTACCACCAGATCCGCGATAAAAGCATCTTCGGTCTCGCCGCTCCTGTGGGAAACCACTGCTGTATAGCCGGCTCGTTTGGCCATCTCTACGGCTTCATAGGTCTCAGTAAGCGTACCAATCTGGTTGACCTTGATGAGGATCGAGTTAGCCACCCCTTGCTCTATGCCCTGCTTCAAGCGCGCCGTGTTGGTGACGAACAGGTCGTCTCCAACCAGCTGTACTTTGTTGCCCAGTCGATCGGTCAGAAGCTTCCATCCCTGCCAGTCGTCCTCCGCCATGCCGTCTTCCATCGACACAATCGGATATTTATCCGCCCACTCGGCCCAGAAATCAACCATTTCCTCGGAGGAGAGTTCCCGCTTGTCCGATTTCTTGAAAACGTATTTCTTTTTTCCCTTGTCGTAGAACTCGGAGGCCGCAGGGTCCAGAGCGATGAGAACATCCTCGCCAGGTTTGTACCCGGCCGTCTCCAGCGCCTGGAGAATGACTTCGATCGCTTCTTCGTTGGACTCCAAGTTGGGAGCGAAACCGCCCTCGTCTCCGACGGCCGTAGAGTAGCCTTTGGCCTTGAGCACCGCCTTGAGGTTGTGAAAAATCTCAGCCAGAGTCCTGACCGCCTCCCGGAAGGAAGCGGCGCCGACCGGCATGACCATGAACTCCTGAAAGTCAACGGAGTTGTCTGCATGAGCGCCGCCATTGATGATGTTAGCCATGGGAACTGGGAGAACCGAGGCATGATAGGTCCCCAGATATTTATACAGGGGCAGATCGAGGTATTCCGCCGCTGCTCGTGCCGTGGCCAGGGAAACGCCCAGGATCGCGTTGGCACCCAACTTGCCCTTGTTGTCCGTGCCGTCTTTGGCAATCATGGTTCGATCCACGTCAACCTGATTCAAGGCGTCCAACCCCACGATTTCCGCGGCGATCACATTGTTTACATTTGCAACTGCCTTGATCACGCCTTTGCCGAGGTAACGGGCCTTGTCCCCGTCCCTCAACTCTACGGCTTCATGCTCTCCGGTGGAGGCACCGGAGGGTACCGCTGCCCGGCCCATGCAGCCGCTCTCCAGATGTACCTCGACTTCCACCGTTGGATTTCCGCGGGAATCGAGGATTTCTCGAGCTTCGACCCATTCAATAATGCTCATTGATTTCTCCTGGTTTTCTCTTGGTATAGGGGTACAGCTGTAATATGGTAAGAGCTCTACTACGCTGTCAAGGGAATCCCGGGTTTTTCACAGCACTCGGCGACAAACATCATTGGCAGGAGGGATGCAAAGCGACAGGCGGTACTCTCATCCTTGACCGCCGAGTTGCTGGATCCTACAATGTTATGATCAAACGGGGAGGGAGGATGCGCTACACCAGACTTCTTGGAAAAACACTGCGGGATGTTCCGCAGTCGATCCGAATGTCCAGCTATGCACTGCTTCACAGAGGGGGGTTCATCCGGCAGATGGCTCAGGGGCTCTTTTCCTTTCTACCCTTGGGAATGCGGGTACTGCAGAACATTCAGAGGATCATTGCAGAGGAAATGGGTGCTCTAGGCGGGCAGGAGATTTACGTTCCTGTGGTTACTCCTTCCGATATCTGGCGGCGCAGCGGACGTTTGAACTGGATCCGCGAGCTGATTCCTTTTCAGGACCGCCACGGAAGGGAATTGGTACTCTCACCGACCCACGAGGAGGCCTTTGTAGAGTTGGTGAGAGTCGCGTTGAATTCTTACCGCGAGATGCCCCTGTTTCTTTACCAGTTTCAAATCAAGTTCCGAGACGAGGAACGAACCAAGGATGGGTTGGTGCGTACCAAGGAGATCTACATGCACGACGCCTACTCCTTTCATCGCTCCTATCAGGATCTGAACAACTTCTTTCCAAAAACATTCACCGCCTACAAAAAGGTCTTCGATCGTTGCGGTATAGAAACCTTCGCCGGAGAGGCTGGGGTCGGCTATATCGGCGGGGAGAAATCCTACGAGTTTCTCATGCCGACGGATTCGGCGGACCACGCCATCATCGTCTGCGACAACTGCCAATACTGCGCGAGCAAGGAGGTTGCCGTTGGGGGTAAGCAGTATATCCGGGAGGAGGAGAAAGCCCTTGAGAAGGTTCATACACCCGCGTGTACGACGATCGACGATCTGTCGGAGCTGCTCGAACTTCCGAAAGAAAGACTGGCTAAAAGCCTCGTGTACACCACTCCTCAGGGATTGGTGATGGCTGTGGTGCGGGGCGATTACGATCTGGGGTTGGAAAAGCTGTCCGGGTACCTCAAGTATCCTGCCTACAGTCCGGCCACCGATGAAGAGCTTGGCTCTGTAGGTCTGATACCCGGCTACCTGTCTCCCATCGGGATCGATCAACAGATGCGGGTTGTAGTTGATGATGCCGTGGCTAAGTCCAGCAACCTGGTATTTGGCGCCAACGAGGTGGATTATCATCTGATCAATGGGAATTTCGGTAGAGATTTCGAAAGCTCAGATGTGACCGACATATCCCTGACTCGAGAAGAGAAGATCTGCCTGCAGTGCGGCGGCACCTTGCGGGAAATCCAAGCACTGGAAGTGGGGCATATCTTCAAGCTTGGTGATTACTATACCAGAACGATGAACTTGACCTACCAGGACGAACGAGGCGGTTCGACCTATCCCCACATGGGTTGCTACGGAGTCGGATTAGGACGCTTGATGGATGCGGTGGTCAGGTCGAACCACGACGAGCGGGGTATCCTATGGCCCGCCGCTCTTGCACCTTTTCGGGTATATCTGATGAGTGTGGGCAAGTCCTTCAGCGTGAAAAAGGCGGTGGAAGATATGCATCAGGAGCTCGGCGATCAGGCTCTCTACGATGATCGAGGAGACTCGCCCGGCGTGAAGTTCATGGATGCGGACCTAATCGGTATTCCCCTTCGGATTGTGGTGGCAGCCAAGCATTTAGGCGAGGGAAAAGTGGAGATCAAGGAACGCAGGAACGGTAAGATCAGTCTGGTCCCGCTGGATCAAGTCAGCCGGGCTGTCGATGAGCTCCTCTCAGCCGGGTAAGCACTGTGGATTTCTCACTCGACAATGAATTGATCGAACAGATCATCTTTGCCATGGAGGACCAGCAGCACAGTTACTACGTCCATCGCCACAGCGGTGAATTAGTGCGGGAGGAGGAAATTGACGTTGATGCGGATGAGCCGCAGCAGGGGATAGAAGATCCCTTCGTGCCCATTCCGGAATGGCAACCCGTTCACGGCTTTCTTCTAATGGAAAAGTTCGTGGCCAGGCTGCGGAATCCTTTGCTGCGGGAACAGCTAAAGGATGCCCTGGCCTCCGGGCGAGGCGTGTTTCGGAAGTTCAAGGATATTCTGAAAACGAGCCGCGAGGCCGAGCACGTCTGGTTTAACTTCAAAGAACGAGAGCTGCGTCAGGTGGTCCGGCGGTGGTACAACGACCAGCGGGAGTTGGCCGGCTTAGAGCGACTGGAGGAAGAGCCTGAGGAGGTGAACGGTTTGGAAGACCTCCTGGGAAGTGATTTTGCGATTCTTCCCGGTCAGGAGCGACATCTGGATGCAGTTCGCGAATTGGACGAGACAGCCTTTGCCGCCAGGTTCCCCGACGCAGATGCCCGCCGTGTTGCCGATTTCTGGAGAGAAAGCCGGGCGAGTCTTTCCGACCTGTCGGCGAAGGATAGCATTCTGCTAGTTGCAGAAACCCCAGAGCAGGAATTCGCCGGATTCGTCTGGGCTGTAGAGAATATGGACGTCCTTGTCCCGGGTCGCATCCTGCAGGTACATCAGCTCGCCGTTGTTCAGCGCTATCAGGGGATGGGTCTCGGTGCCATGCTTTTGAGACGAATCATCGCAGAGGCTCGGGATCGGGGTTATCACCGGATTCGCAGCGACCTTAGCGGTAGAGGTTTGCAGCTGGCCGGTTTTTTCAGAGAGTTGGGGTTTCTGCCGATCGCTCAGGTGATGGAGCTGGATCCAACCCATTGGGAGGACTGAGGCCGGGAGCAAGCTTCGTCAACTACGTCTTTTTTGTAGGATCGTCTGCACAGCCTCGTTGAATCCCCCGGCGGATTCCTTCTCGGTTATGTAGGCTGGCATATAGCTCAATCGGTCAAGGAAAGTGCGGATATTGGCCATGGCTATCGAGTGGCGGAGAGCGGCAAACATCGGTTCGTCGTTCGGTGAGTCCCCGGCAAAAACGATGCTATCTTGAACTTCGTCGCTGGATAGAACCTGTCCCCGGTCGGCGAGAAAACGCCTGACCCCGGTTACTTTGTCGAAGCATCCGTACCAGCAGTTGATGTGTATGCTTGAGATCTTGTAGGTGGCTCCTTCCTCCTCAATGATCGAGCAGATCGTCTCGATATCCCGGGAGCTCAGAGGGGGAACAACGTCCTCGCAGAAATCGACGGCCAGGTCGGTGATGCGAAAAGGTTGATCCGCGGCGATGCGGCTGGCCGGCACCTCCTTCAACACACGTTGCCGCACCCGCTCCAGCTTCTTTCGCCCCTCCACCCGGTCCTGCTCGGTGATGAGAAAAATCCGCCGCATCTTTCGTTTTTCCCGATCGTAGCTGTAATAGAAGGCGCCGTTCTCCCCGATCACGGCACTCGCTGGCCACATACGGGCGATGTGATCGCACCAGCCCGCCGGACGACCGGTAACCGCCACAACTTCGATTCCCGCCTCGTGCAACCGCCAGAGCGCCCTGAAGGAGTCCACAGTCAAAAGTCCACTCGAGGTGATCGTGTCGTCGATGTCCGTGAAGAAGATCTTCAGGTTCCGGCAGAGGCCGATAGGAATGTCGGATATCGGAAGGGGATCGTTCATCTGGAGCCCATGATCCTGATACTTACCATGATGAATACACTAATCGGCGGGAGGATCGGCGTCAATTACAGGTACGTTCGAAGGTGGAATTTTTCTTGACTAAAAAGACAAAAGCGTGGATGATGAAAGGCACTGTGCAGCGTTGCTGCGAAATAATACCTAAAAAATCTTTTTCAAAGGAGGAACAATGAAAAAGATACTGATTCTACTCATGGTGCTGGCAGTGGCCGCTTCCGCTTTTGCCGGTGGCAAAGGTGAAGCGGAGGCGCCCGCCGCGGAGGAGGCGCCCAAAAAAATGGTGGAGGAGAAGGTCATTAAGAACCCGGACACCTTCATCAGTGCGGGCTATGGATCGGTGGACACTCTTGATCCGGCCAAAGGCTACGACGACGCCTCAAATGCACTCATCCAGAACATCTATGAACCCTTGGTAGACTTCAAGGGAAGCTCCACCGAGGAGTTTGTTCCTATGCTGGCCGTAGAGGTGCCCACAGTAGCCAACGGCGGCATCACCAACGGTGGCAAGACCTACCGCTTCAAGATCCGCAAGGGCGTCAAGTTCCACAGTGGTAACGGGTTGACCCCCGAGGGCGTGGCTTACTCCTTCAGGCGTAACCTGGCTGTCGATCCCGACGGGGGGCCCCAGTGGATGCTGTTCGAGGCTTTCTGGGGGACCTACAGCTCCCGTGATGGTGACGGCAATGTCGTTCTCACCATGGACCAGCTGGAAAAGACCATACAAGTGGATGGTGACTACGTGGTCTTCAACCTTAAGGTTGCTTACGCACCATTTATCTCCATCCTGTGCGGTGCATGGAGCAGTATAGTCGACAAAGACTTTGTAATCGCCAACGGTGGTTGGGACGGCACGGCAGGTGATATCGCCCGGGTAAACGGACCTCCGGAAGGGGGGGAGCTCCTCAAAGACATTACCAGTGGAACCGGACCCTACAAGCTCTCCCGCTGGGAAAAGGGGATCGAAGTGGTTTTGGAGCGCAACGAGGACTACTGGGGACTCAAGCCGGCTTTGAAGAAGGCCATCTACAAAGTGGTCGATGAGTGGTCCACCCGCAAGCTGATGCTCCTCCAAGGTGATGCGGATTTTGTCCTAATCGATCCTATGTACTACGAAGAGATGGACAAAGAGCCTGGTCTGAAAATCTACGGCGAGCTCAAGCCCTTGGGCAACCGGGGGATTAACTATAACCTCAAGATCACCTCTACGGACAATCCAGCCATCTACTCCGGAAGGCTGGACGGCCAGGGCATTCCGCCGGACTTTTTCTCCGATCCCGACGTTCGCTGGGGTTTCACCTGTTCCTTCGACCTGGACACATACATCGAGGAAATCATCGCCCACAACGGCGTCCCCAACGCTACGCCTATCTGCGCCGGTCTGCCCTTCTTCAACCCGGACCTCAAGCTTCCTCCCTTCGACCTGAAGAAGGCGGAGGAGCATTTTAAGAAAGCCTGGGGCGGACAGGTCTGGGAGAAAGGCTTCAAGGTCGATCTGCTCTTCAATACCGGCAACGAGGTACGGGAGTCTACGATGAAGATGCTGGCCGAGAACATCATGAGCCTCAATCCAAAGTTCGAGCTCAACGTCCGCGGGATAGAATGGGCTACCTATGTGGACATGACCACCAATAAAACCATGCCGATCTTCTACATCGGCTGGGGCGCCGACTTCCCCGACCCGCACAACTTCGCTCAACCGTACATGCACTCCAAGGGTTATTTCGGCGGAAAATGCGGATACAGCAATCCCGAGGTTGATGCGCTGATCGAAGAGGGAGCTGTCTCCACCGACCCGGCCAGAAGGAGAGAGATCTATCTTAAGCTGCAGGACATCTGGCTGAGGGACAATATCGGGATCATGATGCACCAGCCGATCAGAAGATGGTACTTCAAGGACTGGGTCCAGGGCTACGTGTTCCATCCCATGGAGAACCGCTGGAAGTACAAGATGTTCGATAAGAGCTACTAGGATTTGATCCGAACGATAAGAAGCCCCGGTGATCTCGCCGGGGCTTTTTGTGTCACCTCCGGTTATCTTGACGGCTCAATCCAATTTCTCCATAATGGAATTCTATTTTTTTCTTTTTACCTTTTCATACCGGAGAATAACCGTGAGTATGCTCAACTATATCATCCGACGACTACTCTTTATGATTCTGGTGCTCTTCGGGGTCAGCGTTCTTGTATTCGGAGTCATGATGCTTATTCCACCCGGCATGCGGGTGGCCGCCTACGTAACTCACGAGAAGGTTCCGCAGGAGCAGATCGAGGCCATGATCGATATGTACGGTCTGCGGGATCCCTTCCCTGTGCAGTACTTTCGCTGGATCAAGAAGATATTCACCGGTGACTTCGGTTTTTCTGCAACCGCCGAGGCTCCTGTGCTGGAGGGCTTCAAGCTGTACTTCCCCACCACCCTTGAACTGGTTCTATACTCGGCACCCTTGATTATCCTCTTGGGGATCTGGTTCGGGACGGCCGGAGCGATTCATAAGGACAAGCCGGCCGATCACGGGATCCGGCTTTTCGCGATTATTGGCTACAGCCTGCCCACTTTCTGGTTGGGGCTGTTACTGCTTATGTTCCTCTACGGATACCTGGGCATCTTTCCACCGGGGACTCTTTCTAACGAAGGCAAAGACGTGGTCTTCAGTCCAGAGTGGCGCAGGATTACCGGGCTGCTGACTATTGACGGCATTCTCAACTGGCGCTGGGACATCGTCTGGGACGCGTTTTACCACCTGATTCTGCCTACGATCAACCTGATGATCCTGAACAGTGCCCTGATCATGCGCCTGATGCGCTCCAGCATGCTGGAAGCTTTGGGTCAGGACTACATCCGCACTGCTCTGGCCAAAGGAGCGGACCGCCGAACGGTTTATTATATACACGCGCGGCGTAATGGGCTGCTCCCCGTAGTGACGATCTCCGGTATCCTCTTTGCCGGTTTGATGGCGGGGATGGTGATCACCGAAACGATTTTTACCCGCAAGGGAATCGGCTGGTGGATGGCACGGGCGGCTCTACAGCTCGATGTTTCAGCCATCATGTTCAACGTACTCTTCCTTGGTACGATTTTCGTGGTGATGAACCTGATTGTCGATCTGATTTACGCGGCTATCGATCCGCGCATCAGACTAACATAGCAGGAAGGAATAAGCGTAATGAGTTCCGATATGAATCCCATAAATTCGGAGGAACGCAGCTCCGCCGCCGTGGCGATTGCCGGGGTGTCCAGTACACTCCATCCACGGCTGAAAGAACTGGGATTTTCCCTAAAAAGGCTAATCAAGAATCCTCTCACCATTATTGGTCTGACGATTATCCTGTTCTTCGTTTTCTTGGCAGCCTTTGCACCGCTATTGGCGCCGCCTCCGCGTCCACATGATCCCTACCTGATGCCCCACAAGGGCTGGCAGATCCAGCCCTCGCCACCATCAAAAGATGCTCCACTGGGAACTCTGCCTTCCCAGTACGATATTCTCTACGGGGTAATCTGGGGCACCCGTAATGCCTTCAAGATCGGATTTCTCGTGGTTCTAGCCAACATGGTGGTTGGCATAGTTCTCGGCTCCCTCGCGGGTTATTTTGGGGGGATCTTCGACGAGATCATTATGCGCATAGCTGACATATTCTATGCCATACCCATGCTGGTGATGTCCATGGCTCTGGTTGTCGCATTGGGCAGGGGATTGAAATCAATTATGATGGTTCTCATCATCCTGGGCTGGCCAACCTATACGAGGGTGATACGCTCCGAGGTCCTTGTGATCCGGAACATGGACTATATCCAGGCCGCCCGTGCTAGCGGCTCGTCTCATCTGCGAATTTTATTGAAACATATCTTGCCGAACTCCATTTTCTCGGTGATTATCGTCGGCTCCATGCGTATTGGAGTCACGGTGATCATAGCTGCCGCTCTTTCCTTCCTTGGCCTGGGATCGGATACCGGCTATGCCGATTGGGGACAAATGGTTTCCACCTGTCGTAACTGGATCGTAGGTCCAGCGGAAAACAGGCTAGCACACTGGTACGTAGTTTTCATCCCCGGTTTCGTGATCGCCCTTTTCGTTTTAGGCTGGAATCTTTTGGGAGATGCGATCCGGGATGTTTTCGATCCGAAGATGAGGAGGAGATAGGCTTGGAAAAACTACTCGAAACCAAAGAGGTGTACACTGATTTCTATACGTTCGAAGGCGTAGTCAAGGCCCTGAACGGGGTCAGCGTAGTAGTAAACCAGGGGGAAACCTACGGCTTGGTTGGTGAGTCCGGCTGCGGCAAGAGCGTCACGGTTCGCTCCATGATGCGCATCGTCCAATCTCCGGGTAAGATTGTCGACGGCAAAATCCTGCTCTTCTTTAGGGAAGCTGACCGCAGCAAGGGAATTGATATCCTCAAGCGTAGTGAAACCTACATGATCTCCATGCGTGGAGACGATATCTCTATGATATTCCAGGAAGCTTCGACTTCACTGAACCCGGTGTTATCTATTGGTTACCAGGTGGGGGAGAGCTTCTATTTTCACCGCTTAGCCCAGATGCTGGAAGAGACAGTCAAGGAGCTCGATGGAGAGATACCCAAGACCAGTTTTTTTCTCATAAAAGGTTGGAAACAGGTCCAACGAGGCCTGCTAAAACGGGAACTCGGCTGTTTGAAGGAGTATGAGTCAGAGATCGACCGTATCGACGATCAGCTCTACCGGCTGGAGGATCAGGAAGACCATGCTTCGGTCAGGAAGAAAATCCTGCTCAACCGCAGGCGGGACAGGCTGAAGGAGAAAGATCCTTTTGTACAATTTATGAAGCACTTTCCCTTCATCAGGCACTATTATCGCCGGGTAAACAAGACTGTACGTAGACACGTAGTCGAACTGCTGACAAGTCTCGGCGTACCCAATCCCGATCGAATCGTCGATGGCTATCCCCACGAACTGTCCGGCGGCATGCAGCAGCGAATCGTCATCGCAATTGCCCTGGCCTGTCACCCGATCATGCTCATTGCCGATGAGCCTACGTCCAACCTCGATGTCACCATACAGGCCCAGATCATTGACCTGATCAAAACCCTCAAGGAGTCCACGATTGCCTCGGTTCTCTTCATCACCCACGACCTGGGGCTGGTGGCTGAGATATGCGATCGGGCCACGATCATGTACGCCGGAGATGTCTGCGAGACAGCCGAAGTCAAGGATATCTTTCGTAATCCCCTACATCCGTATACGCAGGGGCTGCTGCAATCGGTTCCTAAAGTGGAGCATGTGGAGCAGCTGAGCACCATTCCCGGGATCGTTCCGAATCTAATCGATCCTCCAACGGGCTGTCGTTTTCACCCCCGCTGTCCTCACAAGATGGACATCTGCCCCGAGAAAAAACCGCCGATCATCGAATACGTTCCAGGCCACTCCGTGGCCTGTTATCTCTTTGTGGACAAGGAAGGATAATGCAGAATCTTGTCGATATACGCCAGCTGAAGAAATACTATCCCGTTAAGGGGGGCGTTTTTAGACGTCATGTCGCCGATGTCAAGGCGGTGGACGGGGTCGACCTGAAGATACAGAAGGGAGAGTGTCTCGGTCTGGTCGGTGAGTCTGGCTGTGGAAAAACAACTTTGGGAAAGACCATCCTGAGGCTACATGACAGCACCGACGGACGTATCTATTACGATCAACTTGAGGAGAAGATCGAAGAAGTCGAAAGTCTTCTCAGATCCGAAAAAACGCACGACCATACCCACGCCGCTTCCCTTCTCAGAAGGATGGATCTCACCAAATATCGGAGAAAGAAATTATTGGACCTGCGGCAGAAAGTCCAGATCGTCTTCCAGGATCCATCCAACTCTCTGAGCCCCAGGATGTTGGTCAAGCACATTGTGGCCGAGCCGCTGATTGCTCAACATCTAGCGAAATCTCGAGAAATCGATGACCGGGTGCTTACGTTGCTGGAGAAGGTCGGTCTGGGTACAGCCCACCTGATGCGCTATCCCCACGAGTTTTCTGGAGGACAGCGTCAGCGGATCGCCATTGCCAGAGCTCTGGCTACCAATCCAAGTTTCATCATGATGGATGAGCCCACCTCTGCACTCGATGTTTCAGTGCAGGCCCAGATTCTAAACCTGCTCAAACAGCTGCAGAACGAACTTCAACTGACTTATCTTTTCGTAACGCACCACCTTTTGGTCGTAAAGTATATGGCAAATCGAATTGCCGTGATGTATCTCGGAAAGATCGTAGAACTCGGAAATACCAAAGACCTTTTCGAGAAGCCCCTGCATCCCTACACCAAGGCTTTGCTTTCAGCGATTCCCATACCGGATCCAGACACGGGGCGGGAACGAATCATACTCACCGGAGATGTCCCTAATCCAGTCAATCCTCCCCAAGCCTGTCGCTTTCATCCCCGCTGCAGCTATGCTAAGGACATCTGCCGGGAAATAGAACCGGTACTAGAGAATACTGATACAGAGCACATCGTGGCTTGTCATCGCTGGCGGGAGATTTGATACACCTGGACAGTGCTCAGAAAAGATCTTTCCTGCCTGATCACCTGAACGCCGATTGGTAATGAATAAAAAGCAAGCCCACGTCACAATTAAGAGGATAGATCTCCAAATCTTGCGATAATCAAGTGTTGGAAATATGCAGGCTGATAGTTCATCCCAGGTTTCAAAGGCAGAGTATTGCCACAAATCTGCTGGACTATTTGGAAGAAGCGGAACAAGAATATACCTGCTTCCGGGTCCCCACAGCGACAAAGAATGAACTTTCTATAGCTTTGTACCGTAAAAAAGGCTTTGAGGAAATCGAGCGCAGACGAACACCTGATGGTTTAGAGCTTGTGACCTTACAGCGCAGTAAAACGGAGATACACTAGATATTCGGTTATGGACTGTATAGATGTTAGCTATACGGACCCGCTGGCTTATTAGAAACGTTTATCTTGCACTGCTTCTCTTTCTTCTTTGGAACACAGTCATCGTAAAACCCCTTCGGGTTCTAGTGGTGTTGTTTCACGAAATCTTTCACGCCCTGGCGGCGCTTGTCACCGGGGGCGGCGTGCACACAATTGAAGTCGTTTCCCACCGCACCGGTCTGACCTCTTTGTACGGAGGCATCGCCGGGGTGGTTTATTCTTCCGGATACGTCGGAACAGCGTTTTTGGGCGCCTTACTTCTAGGCTCAAGCCATCGCTGGCCCGTGAAACGCTCTCTGTATTTAGGCATTGGTGCTCTCATTCTGGCTAATACCCTCGCTTTTGTTAGGACTCCATTCGGTTGGGCTTACGGTCTGGTTGCAGGTCTTTTTTTCTTTACCCTATTTTTCAAAGAGTTTTGGTTCTCCACCTATATTACTGAACTCGTTGGTCTTTTATGCATCGTCGATGTGTTCTACGACATAACGGGATTTTTCCTTTCCTACTCTAGAAACGACGCTGCTATCCTAAGTGAACTTAGCGGATTGCCATACTATCTTATCCTGTCATTCTGGACTGTAGTCGCTATGGCTATGGTTTCAGCAGCAGGCTACATTACCTGGCACAATCTCACCCCAGAGAAACTGGAATCAAGACTTCAATGGGGAGAGTTCTACTTCGTGACCAGGGGATTTGTCGAAAGGAGTTACGGGATGATGGATCTTGAAAACAATACGGAGAAACGGCGGGAGCGGAGCACAGTCGCCATATATATCTCCATCCTAGTTGCTGTGGTTCTGCTCACGGTTTGGGTCTCCCGCTACGTACTATTTCAACCTTGGACTGCCAGGGAGTGGGTAAACGCAACAGCTGCAAGAGAAGAGATATACATTTTCGGAGGACGAGACAGGCATGGCCAGAACTACGATGAAATCTACAGAGTAGATCTCCAGGATTTGCGGATTCATGAAGTCGCGAGTCTTCCTTCTCCTCGTTTTGGCATGGCTACGGAGGCCGTAGGTGATCGGATCTATATCTTTGGGGGCTTTGACGGACGAAAATGTTACGATGATATCCTTGTGCTGGACGCTAAAAGAGACAGCCTAACAAGGCTTGCTCACTTACCAAGTAGTCGATGCTTTGGCGCTGTTGCCGTAGATTCAGGTCAGATCTACTATCTAGGTGGTTGGGACGGAGCAGAGCAGCTTGATGAGATACTGAGGATAGATCCTAACAGCGGTGATACTAAATTGATAGGTAAGCTTCCCTCGCCCAGAGAGCTTGTTGCCGCCGAATCTCTCGCGGGCAAGATCTACCTTTTCGGTGGTTCCGACAAACGAGGCAATTATCTCGACGATATCCTCGAGATCGATCCCACTACCGGGTCAGTGGTGAGAATGGGGCACTTGCCTTCGGGCCGTACCCGGACCGGCGCGGTTTCATTGGATGATCAGATCTTCCTGATCGGTGGCTGGGAGGGTAAAAAGCTCAACGAGGTGCTATCACTTAAAACCGATGAGGAAGTATTAAAGACACAATTATACTCAAGGTTGGAGAGAGGGTATTCAGATGTAGGGACTGTACATCTGGATGGAAGGATTTACTTAATTGGAGGTACCCACGAGCGTTTTCAGAGACAGATCCAAGTGCTGCGTTGGGATCTTGAATCCGGAAAGGTAGACAGCATCAAGTTCCGAAGTTTCCTCTTCTGGTGAAAGAGAGCGATTTATAATTGTTTTCAAGCGCCGCCAGGATTTTTCATAGATATCCTGCAGTACGCCGAGATTGTCCTGGTTATTTTCTCCGCTTGTTGTAATTGAGAACGTTTATAGGTCTCCATCTTGTGGACTCTTCCATTTTTTTCTAATAGTAGGAGTGTCCACATCTGTCGAAGGGATATTCTTCCTCTATCAGTCCTGTTTTGCTCATCCCCTCCAGTCCCCAACCGTCTTATCTCAATCCGTTCAAAATCGGAAAATCCGTACACTTTGTTGCTGTGCAGGCTTGAAATGCCGTGCTGGTAGATGACTTGGTCTTGTTCCTTGTCGAAGATCCAGCACTCGTGGTAGGCGGCGCCGAGAAATGAAAGAAAACAGATGACCAAAGGAATCGTGTTCTGCCGAATAAATATGCTGGTCCCTTCTTCCTGCCTGGCGAAGATCAGGGAGAGAAGGATCAGCAGCCCGATGAGCAAGAGCAGGAACTTGTAGGCAAATGGTATCGTGAAGATCAGCCGCCCATCCGGGAGCTTTTTGAGGTGCAAGCGAAAGCCTATCATATAATCCTAATGCCTCTACATTCGTTGGTTAATCGTACCCTATACCTCTCGATGAACAGTTCAACACGCGGGGCACCGTAACTCCTGTATAGCAAATCCCGTTTCCCTTGCCAAGGTTCGGAAAATCAATAATAATGAGCCCTGCAATATTGTGGAGGTTTTCACGAATGGTGGAGACTAAAAGTACGAAGCTGATTCTCTGGCAGCTACCCATGAAACGCGTCCTGTACGGTTTGATCCCCGCCGTCATAGCTTCTACATATTTCTTCGGATGGAGGAGCCTGGTCATCCTGGCGATCGTCAACGCGGCCGGATTTCTCACCGAGTTTATATACCTGAGGCGAGGCAAAGAACCGGTTACCTCAGCCGTGTTTGTCAGCAACTTTATCCTGGCGCTGTCTCTGCCGCCGACGATTCCCTATTGGATGGCCGCGCTTGGAGCGGTGGTAGGTATCTTGTTCGGCAAGATGGCCTTTGGGGGTTTTGGAAAGAACGTGTTCAATCCCGCCATGGTGGGTAGAGCGTTTCTGTACATCAGCTTCGGCGGGCAGCTGACCGCTTCCTGGGCAAATCCCTTTGTCGGTTTCCCGGGGGGGTTTGCCCGCTATGGTGCTGCAGCTGCCGATATCATCGGCCAGGCAACACCCCTGTCTCAGCTTGCAAAAGGCGTTCAGACGCCCTGGCTTCAACTGATCCTCGGGAACATTTCCGGTAGTATGGGCGAGACCAGCGCTATTGTCCTCATCCTCGGGGGGTTGTATATCGTCTGGAAGAAAGCCGCCGCCTGGCAGATCGTGGTGGGCGGTTTCTGTGGATTTCTCGTCACCCAGACCGTGTTCTGGCTGACAGGATTGTCTTCCGCGGGCAATCCGCTGTACACCTTGTTTGCCGGTAGTTTCATCTTCGGCGTGTTTTTCGTTATTACCGAACCGGTATCCGCCTCTCAGACAACCAATCTTGGACGCTGGATCTACGGCATTTTTTTCGGGATCATGGTTGTGGTGATCCGCAGCTTCAGCGCCTGGCCGGCGGCGGTGATGTTCGCTACGCTTCTGGCCAATATGTTCGCACCTCTTCTTGACTACCTGATAAAGCAACGGCGGCAGAAGAGGAAAGTAGCATGAGCGACAACAAGAAACCGAACAAGCTGCGACGAAGCCTGTTCACGATTTTTTTCATGTTCGCCGTGACCTTTGTTTTTATTTCCGTGCTCTCTCTGATTTACGTCCTGACCCGGGACACAATTCGGCTCAATGAATCCCTGGTGGTGAAACGAGCCGTGTTGTACGTTGCCGGTCTGGAAATGCCCCAGAGCGGGATCGAGGCGGATGCCTTGTACCAGGACAGGGTGAGAGAAGTCAAGGACGATCAGGGTGCTGCGTTATACTACGAGATCCTCGATGCACCTGAGGGATCGGTTCAGAGTTACGTTCTTCCTGTTCTGGGAGCGGGGTTGTGGGGAGAGATCGAGTCGGTGGTGGGTGTGGAAAAGGATCTAAAGACCCTGACCGGGATCGAGTTCATAAAGCAGAACGAGACACCGGGCCTGGGTGGAAGAATTACAGAGAGCTGGTTCAAGGAACAATTCCGGGGCAAACGCTGGCCCCTGGAAACCGTGCCGGAGGGTGATCCCACCGGTGATCAGGAGTTCCAGGCCATTACCGGTGCCACCAACACAACAAACGGAATCAAGGGGATTCTAAACGATCGTTTAGCCAAAGCCGAGCAAGCCATCGAGGCGCCGGAGTAGGAGTGGCTATGAAGTCATACAAGTTCAGACAAGTATTCAAAGAGAATATTGGGATCAACAACCCGGTATTCGTTCAAATATTGGGGATTTGCTCCACCCTAGCAGTGACCAATGTGCTGAGGAACACCGTGGTCATGTGTGCCGGGCTGGTCTTCGTAACCGGTCTGTCCAATCTGACCGTTTCGGCCTTGCGAAAATATATTCCGGGACGGGTGCGCATGATGGTGGAAACCCTGATCATCGCCGCTTACGTCATCATCGTGGATGTGGTGCTGAAGGCCTACATTCCCGACATCTCGAGGCAGCTTGGGCCCTACGTCGGTTTGATCATCACCAACTGTATCATCATGGGACGGGCTGAGGCTTTCGCCCTCACCAATCCTCCCGGCTTGTCTCTGGTGGACGGTCTTTCATCCGGTTTGGGGTACAGTTACGTGCTGCTGATCATCGCATTCCTGCGGGAGCTGCTAGGCGCCGGGTCGATCTGGGGTTACCGCGTTCTCGGGGAGTGGTGGACCAACTGGAACATCATGATCATGGCTCCGGGGGCCTTCTTTATGCTGGCCCTGTTCATCTGGGTCGTGAAGGGCAACTTCATGAAGGAGAAGAAAGAACAAGGGGCGGCCTCAGTCCCCGCACCCCAAGCCGTATCTACGGGAGGCAAGTCATGACGGAAGGGTTGTTTGCCTTCGGCGTTTTCTTTGCCGCCATCTTTACCAACAATATCCTGCTGACCAACTATCTGGGAATGTGTTCTTTCCTGGCCGTTTCCAGGGAGATTAAAACTTCGGTGGGTTTGGGCATGGCGGTTATCTTCGTAATGACCTGTACGAGCGTCATCAACTGGCTGATCTACTACTTTGTGCTGGTACCTTTCGACATCGTCTATCTGCGGTTCATCGCTTTTATCATCGTGATCGCCGCCTTCGTGCAGCTTGTCGAGATGGTTATCGAGCGAATCTCCGATGCACTGTACGCGGCACTGGGGATTTTTCTTCCTCTAATTACGGTAAACTGTGCGATTCTCGGCGCCAGTCTCTTCATGGTGATCCGGGAGTACACTTTCCTCTCCGGACTGGCCTACGGAGCGGGCAGCGGCATCGGTTGGGCTGTGGCGATTATTGCCATGGCGGGGATCCGGACCAAGCTGAACATCCGGTCCAAGGTTCCCTTCGGACTGACCGGCGCCGGTATTACCCTGATCATTGCGGGGATCATGGCGCTGGCCTTCATGGGCTTTGCCGGGATGATCAACATCACCTGAGATGGAGTAAGCATGCTGGTTTCATTCTTGATTGCAGTTGTCGCGATGTGCGGACTGGCCACCTTCCTGGCCCTACTCATGGTGATCGCCGACCTGACCGTGGGCAACTACGGGGAAATGAAGATAACCGTCAATGATGAGACAGAGATGACCGTGGAGGGGGGCAGGCCCCTTCTGGGAACTCTGATGGGGGAGAAGCTTTTTATTCCCTCAGCCTGCGGAGGACGGGGATCCTGCGGATTTTGCAAAGTCAAGGTGGTTTCGGATATCGGCGACTATGTGGCCACCGAACTTCCCTGGATCACGGAAGAGGAGAAGAAGGAGAACATTCGCCTTTCCTGCCAGATCAAGGTAAAGAAGAACCTGGCCATACAGATCCCGGAAGAGCTGTTCAATGTCAAGGAGTACAAAACACGGGTGGAACGCGTCCGCGATCTGACCTACGACATCAAGGAGGTGACCCTCAAACTCCTCGATCCCCCGGAGATCAAATTTCGGGCCGGTCAGTACATCCAGTTCCAGACTCCCGAATACGAGCTGTCCTCCGAAAGTATCTATAGAGCTTATTCCTGTTCCTCCCCGCCTTCACGAAAGGATATCGTTGAGTTGGAGATCCGTCTCGTCCCCAATGGGATCTGCACGACCTACGTTTTTGAATACATGAAAGAGGGAGATGAGGTCACGATCAACGGTCCCTATGGCGAGTTTTATCTGAGGGATACGGACAGCGAGATGGTTTTCATAGCCGGGGGATCCGGCATGGCCCCGATTAAGTCGATCCTCCTCGATATGGCCGAGAAGGGAATTGATAGAAAAGCCACCTACTTCTTTGGTGCCAGAACTACCCGGGACCTCTTCCTGGTCGACGAGATGCGGGAGCTGGAGAAACGCCTTTCCCGTTTCACATTCGTTCCCGCCCTGTCCGCTCCCACCGAAGAGGAAAACTGGACGGGAGAGACCGGGCTCATCACTGAGGTGCTCGATAGGCATCTGAAAAACGGTGACAATCTAGAGGCCTATCTGTGCGGAAGCCCCGGGATGATCGATGCCAGCATCGGTGTGCTCACCAAGAAGGGTTTGCCGGAGTACCTGATCTACTACGACAAATTTGCCTGATGGGGGGAGAGATTTGAGCTATGAAACAAACCGTGCAGATGGACAGGATCCAGGAAAAGATGCAGCCCGGTGTATTTACCCGAGATGGTTTTCTAGGCACAGACCGGCGTAAACTGATCGATATCCTGCTGGAAGACGACGAGGCGGTGAAGAGGATGGATCTGACCCATCAGAGAATCGCCGAGCGAATGATCGAGCTGCGGGATGCCGGGATGCGTGGATTGGGAGAGTTCATCACTATAGAACCCCACTACGAGGTAAGAGTGAGCAGCGTCCGGGGAAAGCTGCCCTGTCCCTTCGGGGATCCCGGGATCTTTCCGAAAACCAATATCACGGTGCGTAATACCAAGCTCGGCCGGGAAGTCGCCTTTACCGATATGCACATCCACCTGATTGGCTCCCACGGTTTCTACGAGGGTAAAGGATCGCCCTTTCGCCTGGAACCGGCTGTTCTGGTGAAATTGCTCGACATTCAACCGGCCCAAGAGTAACCCACGGTGGTGAAAATCCGCGTGACTTAGTCGTGGTTCGGCCGATTCCTGATCAATCTTTGCTCAACCCGAACAGACTCATGGCTTTGATGTGTACCTTCGGCCTGGGATAGTTTTTCAGTTCTGAGGGCTGAACCCAGCGCTGCTCCACCCAAGGGACGAGCCGCTGTTGTTTGTGAAACAGGGCCAGATACGATCGAAAACGAATCTCGAAATGGGAGTATCTGTGCCTGATCTCCTGATCCGTGTCCAGCGTGACAGTAATAGAAAGGGGGGCAAGCAGTTTGGACAACCCATCGCCCCGTTCGGGAAAATTCGGCAGTTCCCACAATCCCCCCAAGAGACCCCTATCGGCTCTTCTGGCCAGCAGCAGGGGTATCCAGTGCTGGCGAAGCAACCCGCCGAGCACTTCAGGTTTGGCGGCCTGGCCCTTGATAGCGGACAAATTTTCCAATACCTTATCCGGAAGAAGGGCGGGAAGCAGAAGAAGCAGGCTCTCCTCGCGTACAGGAAGAGTTCGGGACGATTCCCTCGGTGGGAACTCTTCGGTCCTGCCTTCCCGACAGGCCTTGCAGGTGTAGCTGAGCGGACAGAGGGAGCAGCGAGGTTTCGGTAAACAGATCAGGGCGCCAAGCTCCATCCAGGCCTGGTTTATCCAGCCCGGATGATAGTTGAGAAAACTATCCTCCACGAACGACCTTACGTGTTCTTTCATTGATTCCCGGCCGCGATCGGCCGGGATGCTGCCGGCCAGCAGCCGGGATACTACCCGCATAACGTTTCCATCTACAACCCCGAGGGGTCTGGCAAAGGCGATGCTAAGCACCGCGGCGGCTGTATACTCACCAATCCCGGGCAGCTGCCGGATCTGTTCCTCCGTATCGGGAAAGCGTCCGTCCCATTTCTCGAGGATGATGCGGGCGCAGCGGTGCAGGTTGCGGGCACGGCTGTAGTAGCCCAGGCCTTCCCAGGCTTTCAGTACATTCTCCTGCGCCGCACTGGCCAGGGATTCGAGGGTCGGAAAGAGCGCAAGCCAGCGGCCATAGTATTCAGCCACGGTTTCACTTCGGGTTTGCTGGAGCATCACCTCGCTGATCCAGATTCGGTACGGATCATGCTCCTCCCGCCAGGGAAGTTCCCGCTTGTTCCGGTAGAACCAGACGAGCAGCCGGTGGCTTAGCTCGGGGAAGATGCTAGCGAAAGCCATGGTGTCGGTCCCTGTCGGGATATTAGGCATCCTCTGTTATGATGCGGATATGAAGCTCTTCCAGCTGAACCGTATCCACCTCGGCCGGACAGTCATCCATGAGGCTTTGACCCACTGTATTTTTGGGAAAGACGATCATCTCCCGGATGGATTGTTCTCCGGCCAGAAGCATTACCAGGCGGTCCAGTCCCAGAGCAATTCCTCCATGGGGAGGCGGTCCATACTCGAAGGCATCGAGGAGAAAACCGAAGCGCCGCCGAGCCTCCTGTTGCGGTAATCCCACGATGGAGAAGATGCGGCTCTGGAGCTCCGGGTCGTGTACCCTGATCGAGCCGGAGCCCAGTTCGGTACCGTTGCAGACCAGGTCGTAGAGATCTCCCTTCACGGCTCCCGGATCTTTTTCCAGCTCGGGGATGTAGCTCTCCTGAGGCATGGTGAACATGTGGTGGGCTGGGTCCCATTTCTCCTCCTCCTCGTTCCACTCGAACAGCGGAAAGTCGATGATCCAGCAGAAATGGAACTGACCTTGATCGTACAGGTTCAATTCCTTTGCCAGCTGGGACCGCACCGCTCCGAGAGACAGGCAGGCTTTTTTCGACTCCGACCCGACCAAGAAGATCAGATCCCCCGATTTGGCGCCGAGAGTCTTGACGACCTCCTGCTGTAGAGCGTCGTAGAACTTGGAGATTCCTCCCTCCAGGCCGGAATCCGTCACTTTCATCCAGGCCAATCCCTTGGCCCCGTAGATCTTGGCGGTTTCCTCCAGCTCGGTGATTTGTTTACGGGAGTACTCGCTGCATCCCGGCGCAACCAGGGCTTTCACTGCGCCGCCTTCTGCGAGTACTTGCCGGAACACCTGAAACTCCCCGCGCTCGGCGAGACCTGCAAAATCCTGAAGCTCGAGTTCGCAACGCAGGTCCGGTTTGTCCGAGCCATAGCGGTTCATCGCTTCATTGTAGGTTAGTCGGGGAAAGGAAAGAGGAATTTCTATATGCAAGGTTCTACGAAAGATGTTGTGCATCATTCCCTCGACTACGGCAAACACGTCCTCTTTACCGACGAAACTCATCTCTACGTCGATCTGGGTGTGTTCGATTTGCCGATCCCCCCGGGCATCCTCGTCGCGGAAACAGTGGGCGATCTGGAAGTACTTGTCGAAACCGGAGACCATGAGCAGCTGTTTGTAGATCTGCGGCGATTGCGGAAGGGCGTAGAACTTTCCTCTATGCAACCTCGAGGGGACCAGGAAATCCCGGGCTCCTTCGGGGGTGGAGCGGATCAGGGTCGGCGTCTCGATTTCATAGAACCCTTGTCCGATCAGATGCTCCCGAGCGGCGTAGGTAGCATCGTTACGGAGCTGGATCTTTCTCTGCATCGAGAAAGAGCGCAGATCGAGAAACCTGTACTTGAAACGCAGCTCTTCCCGGGCATCGCTGCGCTCATCGATCATGAAGGGCAACGTGGCGCAGCGGGAGAGGATGCTCAAGCGTTCAGCCTTTACCTCGACTTTACCGGTGGGCATCTTTGGGTTTACCATGTCTTTCGGCCGTGAACGTACCACCCCCTCCACGGCGATGCAGTATTCGAACTTGAGCTCTGCGGCCAATTCCTTCAACTCTGCCGGAGCATCCGCATCAACAACCACCTGGGTAAGTCCGTAGCGATCCCGAAGATCGATGAACTTGATTGTCCCGAAATCCCGGTGTCTGTGCACCCAACCGTTTAGAGTTACTTTGTTGCCGACATCACTGCTCCTGAGTTGTCCGCAGGTGGCGGTCCGTTTCATCGCTTCCATGCCGATGAATCTACCATTGGAGCGGAGAGAAAGACAAGGTGAGGACCGAATTCGTTGACAGGATCCGGCCTTTTGCCTATGCTGGAGCGCGTTTTATTATTATGAAAAGCCGAACGCTTCTACCCGTTGCGATTTTCATTATACTCGTATTCGGGCGGGCTCTGTGCGCCCACGAGACGGGGATTGGGTCCAACCCTGGGTCCGGGGATCGTTCCCAGGATCTTCGGATCGCCGCGGTTCAGCTGGAAATTCAGCGCTCCGATCTTCGCTCCTTCTCCGCATTTCGCTATCACATCGAAGCCCTTGTGATGCGCAGCATCGCCTTCAAACCGGATCTGATCGTATTTCCGGAGTACACCTCGGTTTTTTTAGCCCTCATCCCCTACTATTCGGTGATCTATGCTTCGCACAGTGCAGTGGAGGGGATCAGCCGCATAACCGCCCAGGATCCCCTGATCAAGAGTTTTCGTGATCTTTTTCTATTCAACTCGGGGCTGGTGGAGCGGGCTATGGAGGGGATTTTTGCTGCTTTGGCCAGACAGTACAAAGTGGCCATATTGGCCGGGACGTATTTTGCCTGGAGCGGGAAGGGCCGGGAGGTGCGGCTGGTAAACAGGACCGTGGTTTTCGATCAGGAGGGTAAGACTGCCTATACCCAGGACAAGGTCTACCTGACCCCCTTTGAAGAGAAGCTGCTGGGGATTTCCCCGGGTCTGCTCCGGGAGGCGGCTCCCGTCGTGCTGAACGGATACAGGATCGGCATTACCATCTGCCGGGATACCTTTTTCCGTCCGTGGGTGGAAATATATTCAGGGAGCGATCTGTGGATCGATATCAAGGCTAACGGGACGGCTTTCACCAGGGAAGAGCAGGAACGTTTCCTTCGAGCCGTTCCTGCGCGAATCGCCGAAAGTGACATTCCCTATGGGCTCACGGTCTGCCTGACCGGATCGTTGCTGGATTTGCTATGGGAGGGGGAATCGTCTTTGGTCAGTAAGGATCGGGAGCAGGGGTTCCGCTTTGTTGAGAAGGCCACCTCAGCCTCGGGGGAGGAAATCCTGTTTTTCTCGATCGGCAACCAGGCCGAGAATCCGGTGCAGGATCCAAACACGGAAGATTGACATCAGCGATAAGGGATGATTATTTTACAGGCATGAAAGCAATTATTATAGTTTTGGTAATACTATTTGTGTCCGGAGCGGTGCTGTTTGCCGGCGGCCGCGGTGAAAACAAAGACCAAGGTACTCCAGGTACCACCGCCGGGGCGGGGATTGAGCCGCTTACCTCGGAGAGACTCGCCGAGATCATCGCCTCCAACGATGGGAATACCTACCTGGTGGACGTTCGCACCGAAGAGGAGTACAATTCCGGGGCCATTCCCTCGGCGATCAATATTCCTTTTGATGTGATCGCCGACAACCTTCCCACGGAAGATCGTTCCGCCCGGATTATCGTCTATTGTCGATCCGGTAACCGTTCAGGCATCGCCTCCGATACCCTGGCAGGCCTAGGATTCACCAACGTTCTCGATTTCGGAGGCGTGAGCAACTGGAAAGGCGAGCTTGAGGTAAGGGAGTAGGTCATTCTTTACTTTTCCAACCGCAACTCCTGGCCCCAGCGTAGATGACGTAGAGAAGCCTGAGCAATGTTGGTGATGTGATCCCCAATCTTTTCAAGATTATCCACGAAGCTTACGAATACCAGGCCGGCGAGGATGTGGCACTCCTGGTTTTGCAGGCGGATCACGTGATTCTCCTTCATCCTGACCTGCATGGAATTTAGCTCTTTCTCTTGTTCCAGGACCCGGAGAGCCGCCCGATCGTCCTGTTCGCGCAGAGTTTGTAGAATGTCATCGAACATTGCATGGGTGTGATCGGCGATTTGCTTGAGCTCTTCCAAGGCTTTTTCCCCTATTTCGAGCTTCTGATCCTGCTTACGAACGGCCAATTCGATGATGTTTTCCGCATGATCTCCGATTCTTTCAACGTCATTCACGGAATGGACCAGCACCGGAATCTCTTCCGCCTCGGACTCGTCGAGATTCCTCTCAGATATTTCTATCAAGTACTGGGTAATCTCTTTCTGAAGCAGGTCGACGGTATCCTCCTGTTTACGCACCCTCTCTTCGAGGGTAGGGTCGTGGTTGAAATAACAGCCGATCGCACTGCCAAGGGCGTCTTTTGCCATTTCGGCCATGCGAATCAACTCTTTGATCGCCTGTTGAATTGCGAGGGGAGGAGAATCGAGCAGGTGTTTTTCGAGATATATCGGCGCGAGCTCAAGAGAATCTTTTCTGCTCCGAGTCAGCCTGATCGCCGCCTTTTCCAACACCCGCACCAGCGGCAGAAAAACGCAAAGCGAATTGATTACGTTGAAGACGGTATGGGCCAAGGCAATATGGAACATGATATTACCCTGGGTAACCGGTCCGGGGATGAGTGCTTCGATCAGCTGTCCATACCAGCCTAGATAGACAGGCACGGCCATATAGAGTACTCCGAATATGTTCAACAGCGCATGGGACCGGGCGGTGCGACGAGCATTGAGATTAGCCCCGAGGGCGGCCAGCTCGGCGGTGATGGTCGTACCAATATTCTCACCAAGGATGATCGGGATGGCGATATGGAAATCGATCAGCCCGGAAAAAGCGAGGATCTGGAGCAGGGCAATAGTCGCAGAGGAGCTTTGAAGGACGATCGTGACCAACATCCCGATTAGGATGCCGAGACCTGGGTAGGAGCCAAAGCGCACAATAAAATCTCTCAAGATGGCCCGTTCCTGCAGCGGGCCAAAGGCGTCCTTGATGAAACCCAGTCCCACGAATAAAAGCCCGAATCCCAGGAGCAGCTGACCCCACCTGCGGAGATTTTGTTTCTTCCCCAGCATGGTCAGGAAAAAGCCGATCCCGATCGCAGGCAGGGCGTAGCGGGTGATTTTAAACACGGCGAGAAAAGAGACGAGCCAGGCAGTCAGCGTGGTTCCGATATTGGCCCCCAGGACTATGGAGATCGCCTGTCGCAGGGTAAGCAAACCCGCATTTACGAAACCGACAGTCATGACCGTGGTGGCGCTGGAGCTTTGGATCAGTGCAGTAACAAAGGTCCCGATCAGCAGTCCAAAAATCGGCTTCCTTGTAACGACGTCAAGAGTTTTCTTGAAGCTGTCTCCCGCGACTTTCCGCAGGGCGTCGGACATAGTCCTCATGCCGAGGAAAAACAGTCCAAGCCCGCCGACCAGAGTGAACAATATCTCGACGGTCACATCCCCTCCCTCCCCGCCTCTTCCTGCGGAGAATCTTCACTGTTTGTGTTTTGGATGTGCGTATTGTATCAGAAAATTCTATACGTTCCAGCCAAGAAGAGGACAAAGACAGGGAAAAGCGGAACAAAACCGGGCCGGTGTATTAGGATATCTCCGATGACCTCTATTGGATCAAACGCCGTTTTTGATCTGTTCGGCGAACTTTTGGCCAAAAGTCTTGGCTCTATCGAGATCTTCTTTCGTCGGGCTGCCGTTGAACTCGAAGGAATCCTCGAGCTCCCATTTTATCGGCTCAATGATCTGTTTGATATTGCGAAGGGCTCCGCCGCTCCAGCCGTAACTTCCGAACATTGCTGCCTTCTTTTTAACGATTCGCTTCACAGCGGCGTGATTCAGCACATCCATGACAGGCGGGAACAACGCCCCTTCGTAGGTGGGTGCTCCGATCACAACTCCCCGATTGACCCAGAGGGCCGGCAGGATGTAGCTGACATGGGTGCGGGCGGCATCGAATATCTGCAGGGGAACTCCCGCCTTGGTGATTCCCTGAGCGACCACGTCCATCACCCGCTCGGTGTTTCCGTACATCGAACCGTAGACCAGAGTAATTCCGGGCTCGGCAGGACCGGCGGCGTATCCGGCCCACTTCGTGTACAGTTCGATAATTCGTCCCGGATTGTTCCGCCAGATGAGCCCGTGGGATGGGGCGATTATTTTGACTTCGATTCCTCCCAGCTTTTCGATCGCATTGAGGGTAGGCTTACTGAACTTGGCTACGATATTCACGTAGTATCGCAGCGACTCCTGCTCGTAGAAGGGCAGGTTCTTGCACTCATCATTGAAGATCGTGCCGATCAAGGCTCCATAGCCGCCGAAGCCGTCGCAGGAGAACAGGATCTTCTCCGCACAATCGTAGGTCATCATGGTTTCCGGCCAGTGAACAAAGGGGGTGTGGAAGAACTGCAGCGTTCGGCCGCCGATGTCGAGGCTTTCTCCATCCTGGACAACCTGGAAATTCTCCGTTACGCCGTAAAAATTGGCCAATAGTTCCTTCATCTTGGGTGTGCCAAGGATCGTTGCATTGGGATTGATTTGCAGGAAAGTCTTCAGAACACCCGTGTGATCCGGTTCCAGGTGATTCAGCACAATATAATCCAGATCCTTAATCGGAACCAAGTCTCGAATTTGGCTGAAGAACTCATCGGTCTTCAGTGCCTTGGATAGGTCGATCAGCACCTTCTTCTTATCGAGAATCAGGTAAGAGTTGTAGGACACTCCCTCCGCTTCGATCGGCCATATTCCTTCGAAGAGATCCGTAGTTCTGTCGTTTACACCGATCCAGTAGACATTGTTCCGAATTTCAACAGCGGGCATCGCTTCCTCCTTGAATTACCTAGCTACGCGTATAAGCTTTAATATGATAAAAGGTTGTCTTTTAGACAAGGCTGCTCAGACCGCCGTGCTGTTTGTTCAGATTATCGATTCGTCGAGATTGCTGCTTCACCTTCGCGAAACAAGACCTTGAACAAGGGGTGGAAATCCACCTATCGTGTTCGTGTAGACTTTAAAAACATCAGAACATCGAGGTCGGTTGAGCAATTGCCCTTCACGATCAGGGAAGAAAGAATAGTTCTCAAGGTGAAAGCCTTCCCTAAGGCCGGGCGAACCCAAATTATCGGTGTACGAAACGGTGAGTTGGTAATCCGGGTTCAGGCGCCGGCCTCAAAAGGGAAGGCCAACAAGGAGCTGGTGAGATATTTGGCCAAGGCCTTGTCGATATCAAAGTCGGAGATAGAGATCGTTTCCGGCGAAACCTCCCGGCACAAGGTGATCCATATTCCAAGAGCAGCCAAGTCGGCACTGGAGGAAGCTCTCTGAAGCCGGAGACAGCTCCGCCCAGAAAACAACTTGAACCAATAGTACGGGAGTTCCTGCAAGCCAATGAGCGATAACACCCCCGCCAGACTGCTCCATATCGTCGATCCCACCGCCGACCCGGTGTTTCCGGATTCCCTCCAACCTGATAAGAACGGGTTGATCGCCGTAGGCGGAGAACTATCTCAGCGAGTGCTGGTCGAAGCTTACAGCAAAGGGATCTTCCCCTGGTTCAACGGACCGCCGATCATGTGGTTTTCAACCGACCCAAGGCCTGTGTTGTACCCCGATCGCCTACACATTTCCAAGCGTTTAAACCGTGTACTGAAGCAGGGGCGATTTGAAGCTCGCTTCGATCAGGATTTTGAAAAGGTGGTATTCCTCTGCGGTACGGTACCGAGAGCCCGTCAGGACGGCAGCTGGATCGACAGGAACTTCTTCGAGGCTTACACCGCGCTGCACTACGGGAAGTTCATTACTCACTGTGTTTCTGTATATCGCGAGGGGAAGCTCTGCGGCGGACTGTACGGTTTAACC
>CAZVHJ010000026.1:0-21149 GCA_964627715.1 uncultured Spirochaetaceae bacterium
GGGTTAACGAGGACGATATAGGTGGGTATTTTATCTACTACGGCTCTGGACCGGGCAGCTACCGCGGCAGCGACAGTAATCTCGGAGCCTCCCCCATCGACGCGGGAAATGTTTCTCAAGTAGAGGTGACGGGCTTGAGCAATAGCAGATTGTACTACTTTGCTGTAGTGGCCTATGATGACACCGATCCTCCCCACCGCAGCCTCTTCTCCCGGGAAGTCAGCGCTCGACCCTCGAGCATGCTTCCCTAGGACAATCGGATGAAAGCGATGACCGTTCATGAATCCCTGACTCGAGCCCGTAAAGCCTATCGGATCGGGGACTACAAGCTTGCCGAGCAGATGCTGCTGAAGGCGATCGACCGAAATCCCCGCATGAGCCTGGTCTACAATTTTCTCGGAAGTGTTTACGACAAGCTCGGCGATTACGGTCAAGCCATCCGGCAATTCAAGCAGGCGATCGATCTGAAGCGGGACTTCACAGAAGCTTATAACAACCTCGGAGTGGTTCTTCGCAAGATCGATCGCTTCGACGAGGCCATTGCTGCCTTCCGAAAAGCCCTCAGCCTGGCTCCGGAAAGGGCCGACATCCACTATAATTTGGGGAATGATTACAAGAACCTGGCTCAAAATACCCAAGCCCTCGAAGAGTTCTCCCAGGCACTGAAGCTTGATCCCGGTTTTGTGCCTGCCTACAACAACTTGGGAACAGTCCTGGAGCGACAGAACCGTTACGAGGAGGCCGTCGCTACCTATCGGCGGGGTTTGGAACGGGATTTCAACCAACCCAATCTCCACTACAATCTGGGTATCGCTCTGCAAAAACAGGGCAATTTCCAGGAAGCCCAGTCTGAGTTCGAACAGGCGCTGAAAGTGAAACCCGGCTGGGTGGAAGCGATGAACAACCTGGGCGTGGTCCTGCAGATCCAGGGCAAGAACAACGACGCGCTCCAGGTCTTTCGGGAAATCTTGAGGATCGACCCAGATAATCTTCAGGCCCGAAACAATCTTGGTGTAGTGTATGAAAACCTGGGCATGAACGACGAGGCGGTGCGGCACTATCGGGATGCCCTGAAGATCGATCCATCCTACTTCTCCGCAGTATCCAACCTGGGTTCTTTGTTCGAGAATCGGGGCCATTTTTCTGAAGCTCTTGAGGAGTTCAACCGGTTGGTGGATCTGGATCCTTCGAATCTGGAGGGCCGTTACCGCCTGGCCAATACTTATTTTTACCTCGAGCGTTTCAAGGAAGCTGCCGAGTCGCTCCTTGAGATCCTCAAGGAAAACCCGAGCCACAGCCCCAGCCTGAGGACTCTAGCCAAGGTGTATCAGAAGACGGGAAATGACAGGCAGGCGGAGCAGCTGTACAGAAGGCTGCTCGAGGTGGAACCTGAAAACAAGGAGTTTCATCTCGATATTGCTGAAGTTGCCAAGGACAAAGGTGACCTTGAGAAGGCTGAAAAAGAGCTGCGTACATACCTCGACAGCGTCCCCGAAGATATAAAGGCGCGTCTATTTCTAGGAGAGCTGTATTTCCTGCAGAACAGGCATAAGCATGCGTCCCAGGTGTTTAAAGATATTTTGGCGGACCACCCGGATCATGTGGAGGCACATGAGCTGCTGGCAAAAACCTACAGGAAGATGGGCAATCCCGAAGGAGCGCTGGAGACACTTGAGAAGGTGATGACCCTGGAAGGAACTCGAGCGGATTCCCGGGATTTGGACAAGCTGCGGAGCACCCTGGATGCCTACGAGGATACGATTTCCGAGTTTGCCTCTCCCCTTCGTTCTGAACTGGAGAGTAATGTCCAAAGGTTGAAACAGCTGGGCCGGAAAGCTGTGGCTGCAGAGGTGCAGGAACCAGGTTTGGACTTTAACGGTCTGGCTGAGGAAGGCCGCCCTGTGATACAGCCGGATGTCGTCCCGATCATTAAAATCGGCGGGCAGGAACCGGTCATAAAGATAGAGGAAGAGGAAGAAACGATCGATCTAGATGAAATGGAGGAGAGCCTCGAGGCGGAAAGAATAGAAATCAAGGATGAGACGCCACAATCTCTAATGTCTCTTTTGGACAACCAGAAGTTGTACGATGAAAACCCAAACTGGAAAGACTTCCAGCTTCCTCCTATGTTTCAGGAACGTCCGCCTCAGATAGTCAGGCAGGAGCTGCCTCTTCAAACCATACCCCGGCCGTCTCCGGACATGAAACCGTCACTCCCGGAGCCACCGCTTCAGGAATCTCAATCTCCACCGCAGCAACCTGAAACTCCGAAACCGTCACAACCCCCGATTTCGCCGGCGCAGGAACTGCTCTCCCAATCGCTTCAAGAGTCGATGCGGGCGCAAGCCCAGACGGTCGAGCGACTTGCCAAAGAGCTGCAGGATATCTCCAGCAGGATGAATGCCCGCCCTCAATTCATTCCTGCTCCTGTTCAGCCGTCGCAAATGCAGGCGCCGATGCCGCCGACTTTCCCTGCTTACCAACCGCTGCCACCGACATCTCCCCCCCATCGACCTCCTCCAGTGTTGGAACAGCCTGTGGTTCCGCCACCGGGTCAAGCGGCGGGAGGAATCCCCCGATTTGTCCGAGATTTCGTCGAAGAGGCGGAAGAAACTAAGTTTGCACCATTTCACGGACCGGCTGAGCAGGCTAAACCGGCAGTCGAAGAGGTGATGCCCATGGCCGCCGCCGGACAGACGCCTTTGGAGACTGCAGAGGCTCCGGGGATTCATCTCAAGGCTTCGCCGCAGCAAAGCGCGCAGCAGGGGCAAAAGAAACGGGAGAAGAAGGATCTACGCCAAAGGCTCAAGGATTTTCTCAAACGAATCCGGGAACGGTTAGAGCAACGTCGGCTGAAACCGGAGGCTGCGGCAAAGCCAGCGCCGCCCGTCCATAAAGTTTCACCCCGAGGATCAAAGAAATCAAAGGCGAAGCTACAAGCCACTGGTGTTCCTTCTGCCTCCCCACCACCCGAACGGTCGGGATCCCAAGCCCAGGGGCTCATGAACTATTTGGAAGAGTTGACGGAGTACCTGCCGGAGAGAAGGAAAAGTAGCTTTCTCCACAGTGACGCTCATTTGAAGATAGAGTATATTAAGTCAAGACTTCAGGGGAGATCGGGGATTAAAAACCAGATCGAGAGTAAGTTCAAACCTCGGGTCCCAGGCAGTTCCCTCGATGTAGGGAAAATCGCCGAGACCTTTGACTTCATGAAGAACATGGCCTCCTATCACCCGGACAAGACTCTCGGCACGATGCTGCAGTCGAAGCTTAACGGAATCCTTCACAAGATCAGGGAATGAGGCGATGGAAAGAGATACAATACTGAAGGTTATCCAGGCATACGTGCACAAGATGCCGGCTTTGCCGGTCACCGTAGCCAAAGTTCTGGAGATCACTAACAATCCAAAAACCTCTCCGGCGGACCTGAACCAGATAATCAGTTTGGATCCGGTTCTCATGGGGAAGGTGATGCGGCTGATCAACTCGGCGTACTATTCCCTGCCCAACCAGATCACCTCGCTGGTGCGGGCCATCATCATGCTGGGTATCAATACCGTCAAAAACCTGGCTTTGAGTACCGCCGTACTTGGTACTTTGGGCCGTGCCAGTGACTTCCAGGCTTTGAACATGGAGGGGTTCTGGCGACATTCGATCAGCGTCGGGGTAACTGCTAAGCTTATTGCTACCCGTAGGAATGTGAATCCGAAACTCCGGGAGGAATACTTCATCGGGGGATTGCTCCACGACATCGGAAAGATCCCCCTGAACAACAAGCTTGCCACGGAGTATGTACAGGCAATTTCCAATACCGACCGTGAGCACACACCGCTGTACAAATCTGAAGAAGATATTATGCTGGTGAACCATGCCATGGTGGGCAAATTGATTATCGAGAACTGGAGGCTGGGGGAAAACCTCTCCGACGCCGTATGCTTTCACCACAACCTCGACGGGTATACGGGTACACATCGGGATCTGGTTGTCACCGTAGCGATTGCCAACCTGTTCAGCAACACCTATGAACTTGGTTTCTCCGGCGATCGCTATCCTGAAGAGCTTCCGGATGAAGTTCTTCAGGAGATGAGAGTCGACTGGGACTATTTGGAAAGTATAGAAGATACGGTAAAAGCCGAGATCGAGAAGGCCCAGGTGTTCCTACAGGTGGCCCGTTGAAAGGTTTGAATTTGTGTCGATACGCGTGAGATTCTGGGGAGTGCGGGGATCTGTTCCCTGTCCCGGACCTAAGACGGTGAAGTATGGTGGAAATACTTCGTGTCTGGAGCTGCGCTTTGGGGAAGAAGATCGGCTCATCGTCATAGATGCCGGTACGGGCATAAGAGAGCTGGCCGGTCATATCATCAAGAACGATCTGCCTAAAGGGCCGATCAAGACCGAACTGTTCCTCACCCATACCCATTGGGACCACATCATGGGATTTCCCTTTTTTATCCCCATCTTTATTCCCAACACGGAGCTGAAGGTCTTCGGACCGGTTACCTACGAAGAAGACACCCTCGATAAAATCGTCGGCGGTATGCTTACCTATCGATACTGGCCGGTGCGCCTTACTGAATTGGCAGCTAAAATCGAATACTTCAATCTCAAGGAAGGGTCCCAGGACCTCGGTGGCGGTCTCTGGTTGACTACGAAGTACCTCAACCACCCGATCCTGGTTCTCGGCTATCGCTTCGAGTATCGAGGCAAGGTGTTCTGTACCGCCTACGACACCGAGCCCTTCCGCAATGTGTTCGACGTCAGTCCCGATGATCCCAGCTACGATGAAGAAGCGGTTAAGGAAGGTGCGATGGCCGCCCAGGAAGAAAATGATAAAGTGGTCAGTTTCTTCCAGGGCGCGGACATACTGATTCACGATAGTCAGTACACCCACAAGGAATACATCTCTTCCAAACTCGGGTGGGGCCATTCCTCTTTCGAGTATGCAGTGAATGTAGCCCACAAAACGGGGGTAAAGAAGCTGCTTCTATTTCACCACGACCCGGATCGGAGCGATGCGGAGCTGGAACTGATCGAGAGAAAGATACAGAAGGCAGCCGGCGGGAGGACCTCTATGGAGGTGATGATCGCCCGGGAAGGCATGACCGTTGAGGCTTGATCAGAGATTTACATGTTGTTATGATATTCTGAAACCTCGGGGGATTAGCTCAGATGGTAGAGCGATAGGTTCGCAATCTATAGGTCAGGGGTTCAAGTCCCCTATCCTCCATTTTAACCGCAAATGCACCTCAATAGGCAGAGGCTTTTTCAACCGCTCCTCTTCATTGTCATTCTTGCCGCCTGTCAGACCCAGAGAGAAGCAGAGTTGGATGTGCCCCCCCCACAGGAGTCCCCGGAAGTAAGCATGAAACCCCTGCCCGGGGAACCGGAAATCTCCGAGGATAACGTAGGAGCTATAAGCCTTCCTATCTATCCTCAGACCGGCGAATCGCTCCGAAGTGCTGAGGAAGTAGTGGATCTGGTTCTTCAGGAATTGAGCCTGCGTCAGAGAATCGGGCAGCGTTTTCTCACCGGTTTTTCGGGGACAAATCTGAGCGACTCCACGAAAAAACTCATCGAAGAAGGCTACATAGGAGGGGTCATGCTATCCCGGCACAATATACAAAACAGGGCACAGGTAAGAGCCCTGGTCGAAGCCCTTCAAAAGACCGCTCGGGCTCAAAATCCTTCCATAGGACTGTTTATTGCCGTTGATCAGGAGGGAGGCCGGGTAAATCGCCTGGATCTGGACACCATGACGCGGTTCCCCGCGCCCTACCACTGGGGGGAGTATCAGGACCCACACTACGTCGAAGCCGTGGCCTACATCATTAGCAGAGAGGCTCTGTCCTTGGGCTGCAACATCAACTTCGCACCGGTGCTGGATCTGTACAACAGACCCGATGATAGTATCGTGGGAGACCGGTCCATGGGAGCGAATCCCGTTCAGGTCGGTGAGCGGGGAGTATACTATCTGCAAGGCGCGCAGCGCGCCGGAATCGCCTCTGTGGTCAAGCATTTCCCCGGTCACGGTAGGACAACCGTGGATTCCCATCATCAGCTTCCCGTTGTTGATGTCGATGAGAAGACTCTGCTAAACGAGGATCTCCTTCCCTTTCAAATCGCGATTCGACATGGAGTGGAGGCGGTCATGACCGCCCATATCCTTTATCCCCAGATCGATCCTGATTTTCCGGCCACACTTTCGGCCACATTTCTGCGCGATCTGCTCCGCGGCCGGCTCGGTTTTGATGGTGTGATTATCTCCGATGACATCGAGATGGGGGCGCTCCGCAGTCGCTACAGCCCGCAGGAGATCGTCAAACACGGTTTGACTGCGGGAGTGGATATCATTCTTGAAAACGGAACCCTGGACGTGTTGCAACTGATCGAGGAAGTCAATACCATGGTGGAGAGCGGTGAAATTTCACGGGAGATTATCAACGCGGGAGTTCGCCGTATATTGCTGTTGAAATGGAAGTATGGCTTGCTGTAGAGGCTAGGCGATTATGACTGTGAAAGACAAGAGTGTTCTGCTGATAGTGGATCTCCAGATCGATTTCTGTCCTGGCGGGAATCTGGCTGTCCCGGAGGGAGATAGGATCGTTCCCCTTGTCAATCGGTTGGCCCGCGGCTTCGAGAGGATTGTCGCGACCCAGGATTGGCATCCCCGGGATCATGTTTCCTTTGCTTCTAATCATCCGGGGAAAAACCCCTTCGATACAATTCAGATGGAAGGAGGTGAGCAGGTCTTATGGCCCGATCACTGTATTCCGGGTACCCGGGGCGCGGAGTTTCATCCCGATTTGGATACCTTGGCCTTCGATCTGATCCTACGTAAGGGATCGAACCGAAATCTAGACTCCTACTCCGCTTTTTTCGAGAATGATCACAAAACACCAACCGGGTTGCACTTTTATCTGCAGGGTCTGGAACTGAAGAGTATGTATCTAGCGGGACTGGCCCTTGATGTTTGTGTTTATTATTCGGCCATCGATGCCCTCGGGCTGGGTTTCGATGTGACGCTTGTCGAAGATGCCTGCCGGGGGATCGATACCCCACCGGGAAGTTTGAAGGCGCGGCTCGAAGAGATGAAAAAGGCAGGGGTCCATATCCTGAAGGCTGGGGACGTGGAGGTGAGTTGAGATGGATAGCAAGTGTTTCTTGAACTGCGCGATGCTCACAGATTTCTACGAGCTCACCATGATGCAGGGGTATTTCCTCCAGGGTCACAGCCCCCAAGCCGTATTTGAGATGTTCTTCCGAAGGGCTCCCTTTAACGGCGGTTTTTCCGTGTTTGCCGGCTTGGAGACCTTGCTGAAGAGCATTGTCGATTTTCGCTTCGATCCGGAGGATCTGGACTATCTGTCCACTCAAAGAGTGTTCAGGAAGGAGTTTCTCGACTATCTGGCGGACTTCCAGTTTCGGGGTGAGATCCACGCCATGAACGAGGGGACTCTAGTGTTCCCCAACGAGCCCCTGATTCGCGTTCAGGCGCCGTTGATTGAAGCCCAGCTGCTGGAGAGTCTGCTGCTCAACATAGTCAATTTTCAAACCCTGATCGCCACCAAGGCAGCTCGAATCTACCTGGCCTCCGAGGAGGGGGAAATCCTGGAGTTCGGGATGCGCCGGGCTCATGGGGTGAATGGCGCTCTGGGTGCTACTCGAGCCGCTTTCATTGGCGGGGCCTCCGGCACTTCCAACACCCTGGCGGGGAAGCTCTTCGATATTCCCGTGAGAGGGACCATGGCCCATTCTTGGATTATGAGCTTCGAGTCGGAACTCGCCGCCTTCGAAAAGTATGCCGAAGTGTATCCCAACGGCTGCATTCTGCTGATCGACACCTACGATACCTTGAAGAGCGGGCTGGAGAACGCAATAAAAATCGGCAAGAAACTGAAGGAAAAGGGGCATGACAGTTTCGGGGTCAGGCTTGACTCCGGGGATCTGGAGTACTTGAGCAAACGGGTTCGGGAGCGCCTCGATCAAGCCGGATTAAAACACGCAAAGATTGCCGCGTCCAACGAGTTGGACGAAGGAATTATCCATCAGCTGATCACCGAGAAGGCGCCGATCGATGTCTGGGGTGTCGGCACCCATCTGGTGACGGCCAAGAGCGATCCCGCCCTGACCGGTGTATACAAGCTGATGGCTAAGGAAGTGGACGGGAAGTTTGTACCCACCATTAAGGTGTCCAACAATCCGGAGAAGATCTCCGACCCGGGAATCAAACAAGTCCACCGCTTCTACAACGGGACTAGTTCCCCGATCGCCGACCTTATTTCTCTGGAGGGGGAAGATCTGAAGGTCGGCCCGCCCTATCGCTTCTACCATCCTCGCTATCCCTATCGGTTTTTGGATGTTGCGGAGTATCGGCGCATCGAGCCTCTGTTGAATCCCATGATGAAAGAGGGTAAGATCCTGGCCGATTTCCCCGACCTGCAAACCATCCAGATTCGTACCAAGAACAATCTGAAAACCCTTGACGATACCTATAAACGTCTAATCAATCCGCACGTGTACAAGGTGTCTCTCTCCGAGACACTCAAAGACCTGAAGTTTGGAATGATCGCCGAGTACGAGAGGGGCGTTCAGGAGAAAAGTGCGGTGCATAAAGGATCCGACACTCCGTGATTGTTTCCGATCAGACCCTCAAGAAGCTCCTAGCGGAGGGCGGGATTGTCATCGAACCCCTCGAGGATCACCAGATCCAGCCTGCCTCGATCGATCTGCGTCTCGGCAATCATTTCTTGAAAGTCGATGAAAACCGGATGGAGGCGATCAGTCTTGACCGGGAGATGGAGTATATCGAGTTCAAGCGGGAGGAGATCATCATCCCGCCCCACAGCTTTCTGTTGGCGGTGACCCGGGAGTATATCCGGCTTCCCCATAACATTACCGCCTTTGTGGAGGGCCGGAGCTCGATTGGACGAATCGGACTATTCATCCAGAACGCCGGTTGGGTAGATCCAGGGTTCGCCGGAACCATCACCCTGGAGCTGTACAACGCCAACCGGTTGCCCATCCGGCTGACCAGCGGCAGGCGTATCTGCCAGATCGTCTTCGCTCTGATGGACGGACCGGCAGCCAGTCCATACAAGGGCAAGTACCAGAACCAGAGGGATGCGGTCGGCAGCCGCGTTTTTCTGGACCAGGACTAGCCGTGGCGGTTTTACGTTCCTGTTCAGCCGCCCCGTTTGTCCATCCGGCAACCCTGCCTCCCCAACTACAATGAACGCTGCAAGCATACGAATCGGCGGCAAACGGGTCGGGAAGGGGAATCCTTGCTTCATCGTGGCCGAGGCGGGTAGTGCCCACCAGGGAGAGCTGTCCCGAGCTTTTGAGCTCATCGACGCGGCGGCGGAGGCCCCGGCTGACTGCGTCAAGTTCCAGGTCATCTTCGCCGACGAGATCGTGCATCCCAAAACCGGCAGCGTCGATCTCCCCGGCGGGAAGACCGCCATCTATGAGCGTTTTCGAGAGTTGGAACGGGATCTCTCCTTCTACGCAAAGATCAAAGAGTATACGGAAAAGCGTAGACTGGTATTCCTGTGCTCCGCCTTCGGCATGAAGAGTGCCCGGCTGCTCCGTGAGCTCGCTGTCCCCGCCATCAAGATCGCCTCTCCTGAGATCAATCATTTTCCCCTATTGCGAGAGCTGGCCGGCTACGGGTTACCCCTGATCATCTCCACGGGGGTATCCACCCTGGCCGATATCGAGCGCGTCCTGATCGCCGCAGGCTCCCAGACGGTGTTGCTTCACTGCATCACGGCCTATCCCGCTCCGGAGGGAGAGTACAATCTACGGGTCATCCCGAACCTGGGCGCGGTCTTCGGCCGCCCCGTGGGTATTTCCGATCACTCCCGGGATCCGTTATTGGTGCCGGGGCTGGCGGTGATGACCGGTGCCTGCATCGTAGAGAAACACCTCGCCTTGTCGAAGGAAGACGGCGGTCTGGATGACCCGATCGCTCTGGACTCAAACGCCTTCACCCGGATGGTCGAGGGAATCCGCTGCATCGAGAGCCAGGAAGCGGAGGAAGCCCGAGCCTGGATCGAGCAGGAGTATGGGCCGGATCGGGTTGAATCCGTTCTCGGAGATGGGATCAAGCGCCTGGCGCCTTCCGAACAGAGGTACTACTTGACCACCAACCGAAGCCTTCATGCGCTCACCGAGATCCGAGCCGGTCAGCCCATCCAGGCCGAGCAGGTGTGCGTCGTGCGCTCGGAGAGCAACCTTCGTCCCGGCCTCGGACCGGAGTACCTTGAGTTGATTGTGGGCCGGGCGGCCCAAAGAACGATTCCTGAGGGTGAGGGGATTACCTGGGAGGATCTACTGCCTCCTGTTCAGGCAAGCCCCAGTTCCGAGGTTTCAGGGTAGTCCGAACCCGATCCTATCGGTTCTGCGTTTTGAGGGCGACTGCAATCCCGTGAGCGAGGAGCTTCTCCAGCTGGTCGATCGCCGGGGCAATCCGATCGGCACGGCTCCCAGGAGCGAGTGCCACGGAAATTTTCAAGCTCCTTCCAGCCGAATGCCGAGGAGGTGGATGAGAGCGCGTTTGCGATCTGAGTATATTATACGGGTATACTAAACACCTTGTACACTAGACCCTCCTCTCCAGAGACAAGGAGGTAGTATGATCCTACACCGGTAGAGTACCAGGCCACACTTGTTATTTTTCCCGGTAGACCAGCAGCTATAGGATATTTTAGTAGCTCGTTGCTTGATTCCTGCCAAACAAACAGATAAGCATCGCTCAAGTATGCTGCAAAGTTAGGGAGCATGTATTCAGAAGCGATGACGCGATGGAATCGAAAACCTTGCGTGCCATCTTTCAGTTTTGGCGGATCTATTACATCGGGTGCTGTTCCTAAAGTAGCCTCCCACACCCCGTTCTCGGTACCCATTAGGAGAGTCACCAATGGTGCCACCGCACCGACGTCAATCAAGTTCAGGCACAAAATATGCGACGGCGCACTAAATCCCGATTTGTAGGCACTGACATCCGGCTTTTCCCCTAATGAGATTTTATACAGATAATCCCCTGAAACACGGAATGCACCATCGGAGGCGGCAAAGTAGGCATTTCCTGAGCTATCCGTGGAAACCACCATATCGGTGGTCCGGCCAGAACTTTGGCTGGCCCATATCCACGTATTAACCGATGATTCTACTCCTGCAAAGGTTCCACCCCATCCTTTGGCCCGCCGGAAAAAGAGCACTCTGCCGGAGCTGTAGTCGTCGATTGATGAATCGAGAACTGAAACAGGACCAAGGTTGGCAGAAGTGGGAGGTGAATTAAAAGCCTGGGAGAAACTGTTATATGAGTAGATGCCCTGATTGGTGTTCGCGCAAAGTGCGTCGAAAGCACCATCGCTGAAAGCGATAGATACAGAATTGATTGATTGACCGGCTGGGGCATCAGTTACCACCATGTTCAGCGGTGAGTAGGGATCGAAATCTAATAACTCATAGAGTGTCGCTCCATCAGTTGAGTAGACATGGTTAGAAAATACTTCTACGTCCAGTAACTTTTTTGCCATCATGCTGTCGGGGGAATACTGTACAGGATAGAAAGGATCTGAAGAATATAATTCCGTGTCGCTGAAAACCACAGCAACTTTTGTGCCAGGAGTGATTTCGAAGGCCGCGGACTCCGCCCAATATACCGTATCAAACCAACCTGGCTCAGCGTAGCCTAGAGACACAGCGACGCGGTAAATCGGTCCAACGGGAATATCTTCCAAGGTAATGCTTGTTTGTTTGTTGTATTCAAATTGAAAATAATCCGTATCATCTCCGATAGGATAAAGGACGTTGTTCGCAGTTAGATAAACCCGAACGCTTCGGACTCCTGGTCCTTTTGCAGAAAGCGAGGTCAAGTCCAGGTGTAGTGCTCCTGAATCCGAGTTAGGCGCCCAATAGCAGGAGATGAATCCTAAAACAACTGCAATAGCCAACACAACAGTAAAGAGTTGGTTTTTCTTCATAAGTTTCCTCCTGCCCTAGAGATCCATATCAGGCGGTAGAATGACGGTGATGCTGCCGGTTAGGTCCAGTCCGGTATCTCCCGGTAGCCGATTTCCTGACTGGCCACCGGCGCCGGTGGTGTAGGGATTAACTCCCGAACTGGAGCTCTTTGAATCCTGTCCGCTTTCGGGGGTATTGTATCCGTCTCCACCACCACCCTCTCCGGAGGTGTAGCTGCGACCTTGGCCTATTAAGGTGAGATAAACAACTTTTCCATCGTATACGACGATATCAAAGCCGGTAAAGCCAAAATTCGTGCCCCGCACAGCAGCAGTTGAAATGGGACTGCGCAGCTTGAAATCCTGTTTTACCCCGGCAACGGATTTTACCTCTGCATTGACCTTTCCTACTCTGAGAAAGAGATCTGTTTGTATGGTGCCTTCTCGCTCGATGAGCTCTTCGAGCGTTAAGCGGGTGAGAGGTCGCACATTCAGTACTGAATTGCCGAGATCGATAAGCGCTGTAGAATTGAAACCTGTGGATATTGTCGTCCCTTGGGATATGGTCATACCGACCAGGGCGGAAGTCCAAGCTCCCCGGGGAGCCTTAACTTCGACTTTCCCGGTCAATTCCTTGACCACAGAGGAAGATTGAGCAAACGCAGCTATCGCCGCGAAATTTAATATTAAGAAAATTATACCTATCTTCTTCATACCTTCACCCCAGATCTAAATATAGCTCAAAAGCTAAAGGATATCTCGAGCTGTCCTTGGATCTCTACCTTCTGGTAGGTATCGCTGAATGCGCCACCCATCGGAACAAATATTCCAAGGCTTAGGGCCGCTCCAAGATCGGAAAATGGACGGAAGTACAAGACCCCGTCAAACTCGGTACCCAAATATCGATTTTCCGAGAAAGGATCGACGCGCAAGTCTGATATCGGTCCTGTTGTAGGCCGAAGGAATACAATCCCTTTAACCAGTGTCTGTAGGCGTTCATTAGGCTTTAAAGAATAACTCGCCTCTACAAACATGAGATTCCCCAGTCGTGGAGAGAATACGAGAGCCAATTCCTGTCTTGAAATCGGAACGAATACATTTGCCTTATCCGCAGTGTTTCCCTCAATAAATAGATCTGTGAAGTCCTCGTCTCCACTGGAGAATAGAAAACGTAATTCAGCTCTTGAGTTGAGCAGGTCCTCGTTGAAATAGCGGAGGGTCATTCCTGAAAGAGCAGCCAGAATCGATGCATCTTCTGCATCTCCAGGAGTGGTGCCGGTACACAGATAGGCAAACACGTCGTAATACAGAGTTGAGAGAATAGGTCCAACAATCCCCAATCCGAAGTACTGGCTGTTTAAAGCGTTTCCTTGAGGACGCAAGTCCTGCTGTATGAGAACAGAGGCGAGCAGGTCCTGCCGAAGAATCAGCTCGGGGAATGCAGCTTGAATTGATGCGACCAGCCGGGGAGGTGCCCAGCGATCACCGTCATTTTGGTCAGCCCAGGTCATGCTGATCGTGGAAACACGATCAAGCTGCAGTCCCGTATATCCTGCGGTAAGAACCGTGTTGGCGACCGATGTCTTCCAACCAAATTCAAGACCATCCACGTTATCGCCGAGTACCAGCCCGGAGAAATCAGCGATCGCGAAGCGTCCTGCTCGAAAGGTCAGTAGTGAGGGTCGGTTCTCGCCAACTAAAAATGCCCCCTCAAGCTGTAAAAGATCGATATCGAGGATGTGTTCGATCAAGGAAGGCTGCTCATATGTAAAGGTGTAGCTTGCCTGCATCGTGAACTCGATGGATTGACCGATTGGTGTTGCGAACCAAAGAGCCAGCTTGTCTTCCTGTAGCCAAGCGTCATCTCCGGTATAGGTAAGAGAAGTGGAATTGTCCGCTGTGCCGCCCCAGTCATAGGCCGAGAGGCTGAATGAGAGCGAAGTAGCCAGGATGAGAGAAAAAAGAACGGCTTTGGCTTTCACGACTGCTCCTCCTTCCACTCCATCAGACGGCCGAGGATGCCGATCGCCTCCTCGCCGGAGAACGTCCGGTAGGGGCTGGTGTTGCCTTTGATGAATTTCAGGTATGCCAGTTCCCGGCCGGCGTAGCGGGGTCCCGGAAAGATCCGGTACATCACACCGCCTTTCAGCTCGAAGGCCTGCATGAGCAGGAAGGAGTAATCTCCCAAGGTGAGGGGCTCTTCCGCTGCTCGTGCCGGCACAGTCCACCCCTGTTCCGCTATCTTTGCGGCAGCATCGGCAGGTGTTGTACCGTCGGAAATGCGAGCAACCGCTGTCAGGACCAGGTAGGCGGCCTGCCCGAAGGAAGTCGTCTCCTCCTCCAGAAGAGCATCGAGCACCTCATTTGACTGAGCTGAGACATGGAGAACGGCACCCAGCAGAACAAACGCGAGCAGCAGGATCAACGTTTTGGTCATCTCTTGCGCCCTCCTTCAGGCAGCCGATGATGAAAATTGCTGATATCGTATCAAATCAGTAAAGAAAAATCTTCTTCCCAACGGCTCCCCGATCTCTGTATCGTTTCACTTAGTAAGCAATTATAGTATACTTGCCCCCGAACGGTCCATCGAAAAAAAGGGGTGGTTGACGCGGCGCCCCGGCAGTGAAAGGAGCCCTCGAATGAATGACAAGCGAATCTGGCTCGCCATCCTGATCCCCTTGCTGGTTGCCGGTGCATTTGCGGCTCTGAATCTGCTCGATTTTTATACGGGGGCCGAGCGCAGCGTGTACGATCTTCTGCTCCACGTAAAACCCGCCGGGCCCGAAGAGCAGTCCCTCCTGTTCCTCGACATCGATGACACAGCCATCGCTCAGGTGGGGCAGTTTCCCTGGAGCCGGGATATCATGGCGGACGGTCTGATCCTATTGAAAGAGTTTGAGGCGGCCTACGCCGTATTCGACATCGAGTACACGGAACAGAGCCCCCGCGGTGTCAACGTGTCCCTTCTGAACCACGAGATCCCCGAGATCTTCGACCAGGAGTTCGCTGTCATCAACCAAAACATTCAGGACCTGTTTCTCGCCCTGCAGACCGGGACGATCTCCCTCAGGGATGCTGAAGATTATGTTCAGGACCTTACCGGTTTGACGGATATGTCCCGGAATAGCCTCCTCGACAAGGTGCGCGAGATTTCTCGGGACAACGACGCCTACTTGGGACAGGCCGCCCGCCTGTTTGGAAAGGCCTACTTCACCGTCAACATGTTACCGGAAAAGGAGGATATCCTATCGCAAACCCTCGAGAGCTACGTGCTGGAGAACATCGCCAAGAGACAAATTCAGCCGGTAGAAGACTTTGTGCCTGACCCGTCGATTCAAGCTGTGGATATTCGCCCGGCGATCCTGCCGATTCTTCGGGGAGCCGCCGGAGCGGGTTTCCCCAACGTGATTGTTGACAGCGACGGGGTACAGCGCCGGATCGATCTGATCATGGAATACGAGGGGCACTACTTCGCCCAACTTGCCTTTTCCCCGCTTTTGGATTGGCTCGGCAATCCGGCGGTGGAGCTTCGCAGCCAGCAGCTCCTGCTGCGGGACGCTCTGGTCGGGGAGAACACTCGAAAAGATATCCTCATCCCGGTGACGGAAGACTATAAGTTTCTGATCAATTGGCCGAAGTCAGGCTATTTGGATAGCTTCCGGCATTTGAGCTACTACAATCTGGTCCTGCACAAACGCCTGGAGGAAGACCTGATTCACAACCTGAAGATCATGGATGATGCTGGATACCTGTCCTACTTTGAGGGCGGATTCGAGCTGCTCGACGCCTACCGATACTCTAACGGTATTCTCCGAGAGGTTCTGGATGGAGGCGATCCAGCCCAGGTAGCGGACTATCGGGAGGTGCGGGAAACGTTTTTTCAGGCCGTAGGCGAGTACCTGAGTGGAACCGCCGAACAGCAGATCCTGGCTCAGGTAGAAGCTCTGCTGGCCTCCGAAGACGTCGACGAGGAGGACAAGGTTCTGTACCGGGAAATCGGTGAACAGGTGCCGACAGTGTTTTCCTCGACCCGGGATCTTCACACCGGCCTGGTAAGGGTGCGGAAAACCTTGCAGGAGGCGATTCCGGGAGCTTTTTGCATCATTGGCTGGACCGGCACCTCCACCACAGATATCGGAGTCAATCCCTTCGAAGAGGAATACATGAATGTGGGCACCCACGCCTCGCTGGTGAATACGATTCTCCAAGGGAGGTTTCTGGACGAGCTTCCCTGGTGGTACGGAGCGATCCTGGGGGCGGTGCTCAGCCTGGTCGTTACCTTTATCATTCGAAGGCTCAACCCGGCCCCGGCGATCGTCGCGGGGATCGGATTTTTGATCGTGATTATTCTGGCCGGTTCGGCGTTTTTCCTGTTCACGGGAAAATATCTGTATCTGCTCACTCCGGCGTTGAGTGTGTTCTTCACCCTATTCACCGTGATCCTGATCAAATTTCTCATCCTCGAACAGGAAAAGAGCTTCATCCGCAACGCCTTCTCCCACTACCTGTCCACCGATGTGATCAACGAGCTGATCACCGACCCGGAGAAATTGAACCTTGGGGGCGATGAAAAGTACCTAACGGCCATGTTCACCGACATCCGGGGTTTCTCCACCGTCTCTGAACAAATAACGGAACAGCACGGTCCCAGCCATCTGGTCAAGCTGCTCAACGCCTACCTGACCGAGATGAGCAACATTATCCTCGATCTTAAAGGTACGATCGACAAGTACGAGGGGGATGCGATCATCGCTTTCTTCGGCGCTCCGGTACACTTCGACGATCACCCGGCCCGAGCCTGTCTATCCGCAGTGCGGATGAAGAAGATGGAGATGCATCTAAACGAACATTTCATAAACGAGCAGCTCAGCCCCTCTCCCCTCCACACTCGGATCGGTATCAACACCGGTGACATGGTCGTCGGCAATATGGGAACCGATCAGAAGATGGACTACACGATCATGGGCAGTTCGGTAAACCTGGCTTCTCGCCTGGAGGGGGTGAACAAGCAGTACGGCACTTGGATCCTGATCAGCGAACAGACCTACAACGCCGGAGGAAGCGAATTCACAGTTCGCCAGATGGACCGGGTGCGGGTCATGGGGATCCAGGAACCGGTACGCCTCTACGAGCTGATCGATGAAAAGTCGGCCACCAGCGCAGATATGCTGGAGGCGGTCGAGTTTTTTCACAAGGGTCTGGAACTGTTCGAAAACAGACAGTGGGACGCGGCGGTCGCCCAATTCCGGAAGGTCCAGAAGATCCTGCCCGGTGACGGGCCTTCTGGGGTGTTTATCAAGCGCTGTCAGGGATTCAAGAAGAACCCCCCCGCCGCTTCTTGGGACGGGGTGTTCAAACTGAGTGAGAAATAGGGAGAGATCCGGTTACGCAGAATCTTTCGTGTTGAACACCACTTCGATCATCAAAGAGGTTCGAAGCCCGAGATGGATAGATCGTCCTCCCCGAGCATAGGGATTGCCGGTTCACTTTCCGGCTGCAGCAGGGTCTGGAGGAGGGCATCCTGGATTATCCTGTCGATCAGTTTCTTCGAATCCTCGCTCAATAGTGTAAAACGCACGGCAAAGCCGGCCGGGAGCTTGCTCGATGCCTGACGGGGGTCGAGAACCTCGCAGTGGGTCACCATCCGTGAGTTTTGAAAGCTGATGCGTAAGATTCCCCTGCTTCCCACGGGAGGGGTGGAGCCGGAATATTCCAAAAAAGCCCCCTCTGCACTCAGGGCCCAAAGATTATAGTTTTGCCAGGTCTTGTCGTCGAAAGAAACGGTCCCTATCAGGGGCCAATCAAAGCGGGGATGGTCGCGTCTGTCGGTCAAATCAATGGAAGACACGAAGGCTTTGAGTTCCTCGGCGAATCGATCGCTGCCTTCGGTAGCGATTTCCTTTGGAATTACCCGGGCGACGCGAGCCGGTTCTGCTCCGGGCTCTGTGATCAGGCAGACCTGAAGAATCGGGAAGCTTTTTGTAATCGAGGCCAAAAGGCGATGAAAGGGATCGTCGACCGCTTCCTTTTCGATGATCAGAGCGATCACGTGACTCTGCTCTACGATTGCCCTGGCCAATTCCACGGTGCTCGCCGCCGGCACAATGTCTTGCTCCGGCAGAGCAGAGACGATCTTATGGATTTCTAGTGACTCCGAGTAGACAATGATTTTGTCCATTTTTCGGTCTCCCCTACCGGATTGTATACTAAGGCCTGCAAAGAGAGAAGACTTTTGGATTTGTATTCGGGTAAGGCTAACGGGTATCCAGGATGCAGCAAGCGAGCCCTCCCGAATCGATGTAGCCGCAATCGTCACTGCCGCCGCGACCAGGGCGACCCGCCAGTCTTCGCGCGGCCGGTGATCTCAGGAATCAGGTATCGAGGAGATGGCCCAGCCTCTCCTTCTTGGTGCGAAGATAGCGCTTGTTGTGAAGGTTGGAAGGAATGATGACGGGAATACGCTCGGTTACGCTGATTTGCTCCTTCTGCAGACCGCTGATCTTATCGGGATTGTTGGTAATGAGGGCAACCGACTCTATCCCGAGCAGACGAATGATTTCCGCTACCCCGGCCCTCCTGGCGGAGGTAGACGATCACGCCCCGTTCCTGGCTCTTTACGTATTTCAGGCTCGCTTCAAGCTGCTCCCTGCAGTCGCAGCGGAGAGAAAACCAAATGTCTCCGGTATGACACTCCGAGTGGATCCGGACCGGGCAAGCATCTACCCCTTTAACGTCGCCGTGGACCATTGCGGTGTGCTCTTTTCCATCGCGATGATCCAGAAAACCGTAGATCGTGAAGACCCCAAAGCGGGTGGGAAGCTTGGCTTTGCTGACCAGCTCGACTTTTCTCGATTTCCGGTTCACAGGGCTTTTTGCAGCGGGCTTAAAGATCGTATCGTTGGTGATATCTATGAGGTCATGATTCGCTATTGCCGCACTGTTTTCCGTGGGCCGTCATTGTATTCTCCTAGTTATCTATATAGCCTTTTTACTATTCTCTAATATAATAAGAACACTGCCGGCCAATGGTCAAAAGCTTTTTGTTCTTGCGAACAAACAAATGATTCTATGATAAAATGGCTTCCGGAGTCACTTGATGTCCGGGAACATGAAAAGGAAGCTGGGATTGCTCGAAGTTTTTTCGATTGCCACCGGCGCTATGGTCAGCTCCGGTTTGTTTATACTGCCCGCTGTGGTATACCTCAAGGCCGGACCCTCCATTCTGCTCTCCTATTTTATCGCGGCTCTGCTGGTTGTTCCCGCCATGCTCTCCAAGGCGGAATTGGCTACGGCCATGCCCAAATCGGGAGGTTCCTATTTTTTTGTGCACAGGAGCCTAGGGTCGCTGTTCGGAACCTTCGCCGGTCTGGCTGCCTGGTTCTCCTTGAGCCTCAAGAGCGCCTTCGCTTTGGTGGGCATAGGGATCTTTCTCGCTCCCCTGGTTCTGGTTTTTCCGGGATACATGGTAAAACTGATCGCCATCGCCTGCACGCTGTTTTTCACCGTGCTCAATATCCTGAGTGTCAAGGAGAGCGGGCGTTTTCAGGTTATTATGGTTTTTTCTTTGCTGGCCATCCTGCTGGCCTACGTGGCCACGGGGATCGGGCGTGTCGATGTACACCACTACTCGCCCTTCGCTCCCGGGGGTTGGCCGGCGGTGTTCACGGTTACCGGGATGATCTTCGTTAGCTTCGGGGGTTTAACGAAAATCGCCGCGGTGGCCGAGGAGATCAAGAATCCCACTAAAACCATCCCCCAGGGCATGTTTGCCTCCTATGTCGTCGTGTCCGTAGTTTATCTCCTGGCGATATTCGTCACCGTGGGAATCCTGGGGCGGGTTGATTTTGAGAACACCCTGGCACCCTTTTCCTCCGCTGCCGCGACCTATACCGGACAGGCCGGTTTCTTGGTGCTCTCGATCGCTGCCATGCTGGCCTTTGTTACCACGGGCAATGCCGGGCTTCTGGCATCATCCCGTAATCCTCTGGCCATGGCCAAGGACAATCTTCTCCCGGCCTTCTTTGCCCGGGTGAACGTCAAGTTGAAAACTCCGGTGGTGGCGATTCTCGTTACGTCGGGATTTATGATCGCGGTAATCGCCTTTCTTGACTTGGAAAGCCTGGTGAAGGTAGCTTCCACGATGATGCTGCTGCTGTTCGCCTTCGTCAACCTGTCGGTGATCCTGATGCGGGAGAGTAAGATCGTATCCTACAAGCCGTCTTTCCGTTCCCCCCTCTACCCCTTCCTGCAGATCGGAGGTACCGTCGTCTATTTCCTCTTGATCGTCGAGATGGGTCGCATTCCCCTGCTTATGACCGGAGGATTCTTTGCCGCCAGTCTGCTCTGGTACTTCCTCTACTCCCGCTCCCGCAACCGCAGGGATTCGGCCCTGCTCCATGTGGTGGAACGGGTGACCAACCGGGAGCTGCGGACAGGCAGCTTGTCTGAAGAACTGAAGGAGATACTTATCGAGCGGGATGAGATCGTGGAGGACCGGTTCGACAGGATCATCAAATCGGCGGAGATTATTGATTTTTCAGAAGCCCTCGACAAGGCGGGTTTGTTTCGGGTTCTGGCCGACGTCTTTTCCCGTAAGTTCGCCGCCGAGCCCGAGGACATCTATCGATTGCTCGTGGCCCGGGAGGCCGAGTCCACAACGGTAGTCCATCCCGGCCTGGCTATTCCCCATATCGTTGTCGATGGGAATGAGCGCTTCGAGATCGTTGTGGCTCGATCCCGAGAGGGAATCGATTTCGGAGGGCAGACCGCCCCGGTGAAGGTTGTATTCGCTTTGGCCGGAAGCAGAGATGAACGGAATTTTCATCTTCAGGCATTGATGGCGATCGCTCAGATCGTGCAGAACCCTGAGTTTCTCTCTACCTGGACGCAGCTGCGGAATACGGCGGAGCTTCGCAGCCAGATTCTCCTGGCTCAACGGATTCGAAAAGGGTTGGTATAAACTCTCTTCAGTCGCCGATCAGTACCGTTGCATTGAACTTACCGGAGCCCAGATAGCTGATATTTCCCACCCGGGCCATACCTGAAGAACGGCCGCTCTCCCGTATCGCGGTCAACAGGGCCTGTTCGAGAGGCTGGGGGATGACTCCGGAGTCCGCGCCTGTTGATTCGGAATAGGAGAAACGCACCGAGTAGGAATCGGGGGAACGGTGTGGGGCAGGGGGG
>CAZVHJ010000026.1:21159-63853 GCA_964627715.1 uncultured Spirochaetaceae bacterium
CAGATGGACGTTGAGGTACGGGCCCTGGATCTCCACGCGCCCCGCCCCGGGGGCCCGGCGCCGGGCTCGGGGGCTCTCAGTCACATCGATTATCAGATCGTAGCCGTACACCGTGTACGCTCCGAAGGGTTCGGAAAGGGCTTGCGTCTTACGTACGACCCTGTATCCGCCCTGGGTGTCGAAGCGTACCTCCTCTCCTTCCCTGAAAAACTCCGTCCACAGCATTGCCGCCAACGAAGTGGGAAAGAGGTAACGCTCGAGGAACATCTCGGCACTTTCTTCGCTCATGGAGCCCTCTAGGACCCAGAACATCCGTACTTCTTGCTTCCCAGACGGTTCTTCGCCTCGGCCCGCGGGAAAGACGGAGCAAGACAGAAAGATGGAGAGGAGGATGGATAGACCAGTCACAATGCATAGTGTTTTTTTTCTCATAAATACTAGTATAGCTCGCTGTCGCCGCACTCACACGGGTTACGGCGAAATCTTCGATAGGAGAATGGATCGGGCTGCTCGAGCCTCCTACAATCCGGAATTGGCGTCAAAAAGTCCCTCGTACAGTATGGTAGAGAGGTATCGTTCTCCTGAATCCGGTAGGATTACTACGATCGTCTTTCCGGCAAACTCATCCAACTTACCGATCCGCACTGCCACCGCGGCAGCCGCACCGCAGGAAAGGCCGGCCAGGATGCCCTCTTCCCGGGGGAGTCTGCGGGCAAACTCTATTGCTTCCTCGTTTTCTACCTGTTCCACACGATCGATCATGCTGAGATCGAGATTGTCCGGGATGAATCCCGCGCCGATTCCCTGGATCTTGTGGGGTCCGGGTTTGATCTCCTCTCCCGCCAGGGTCTGACGGATAACCGGGCTGCCCGCCGGCTCCACTGCCACCGTGGTGATCTTTTTCCCCATCTTGCTCTTGAAAAACCGGGAAATTCCCGTAATGGTACCGCCGGTACCCACGCCCGCGACCAACACATCGATGTCTCCGTCCGTGTCCTCCCAGATTTCTGGGCCAGTGGTGGTTTCGTGGATGTATGGGTTGGCGGGATTCTCGAATTGCTGAAGAAGCACATATTTGTCCGGATCGCTGGCCACGATCTCTTCCGCCTTGGCCATAGCCGCCTTCATTCCTTTGGAACCCTCGGTCAGATGAAGCTCAGCCCCGAAGGCCTTGAGAAGTTTGCGGCGTTCAACGGACATGGTGTCCGGCATGGTGAGAATCAGCCTGTATCCGCGGGCTGCAGCTGTAAAGGCCAGGGCGATCCCTGTATTGCCGCTGGTAGGTTCCACGATCACCTTGCCCGGCTTGAGCACGCCCTTTTTTTCCGCGTCCCAGACCATCGAAGCTCCGATGCGGCATTTCACCGAGTAGGCGGGATTCCTGCCCTCGATCTTTGCCAGAATTCGGACTTTACCCTGCGGCAGCCTGTTCAGTCTGACCAGGGGGGTTTTGCCGATGGAGTAGGTGTTGTCATCGAAATAGTTCGCCATGATTTGCCTCCGTTTTTGTTATGATGACAGCCGAAAATCTTCTTTGCATTGCAAGATTTTCGCGCCGGTTGAAGACATTACAATCTTCTTTTCAGTTGTGATGAAGATCGCGATATGATTATTGTACTACGGAAGCCTGGACAAATCAATCCTGATTAATTTGATTAGGTATTATTTCATGGTACGGCGGTCCTAGCCCGATAGATCGTGATAAAAAACGGTTCAAGATTGATCTTTTTCAAATTATGGGGATAGAATACGACGAAAATTCACCGGCTTATGACCGCACTCTATTGGATCGATATTGTTGCCCTGTGCTCTTCCACCGTGGTCGGTTTGGCTCTGATTCTCACGGTGTTGGGGACCGGTTTCCGGCGCTCCCTCAATCAATCCTTTGCACTGTTTGCCGCCGCGGGGGCGTTCTGGGCCGTTTCATCGTTGCTGCTACGGTTGGCTCTCTGGTTAGGTCGGGGGAATGCGTTTCTGTTGGCGGAGTTATCCACCTTGGGCACCGTTCTCATCGGCATTACGCTACTGACTTTTTCTATCCGCTATGTCGGCCGGCCGACCCGCTGGCCGGATATCGCCGCGCTGGCGGGACTGGCATTCGTTGCGGTAATCGCCGTACCGCTGTTCCGGCATCACGTGGTTTTCAATCCTCGGTTGGTCGCCAACGGCTCTACGGCGTTGGCCTTAAGCCCGCTCTGGATTATGCTATCCCCGATCCCCGCCGTGTTTCTGCTCTGGTCTCTCGTCCTCTTTTGGAGGGACCGTAAACAGCTCGGTGAGCGGTACTTTGCACTGAGTGTTTTCGTACTTTTCCTGGGTTTGATAACCGGCGGCATCATCGAGCTGCCTTTCCCCATACTTTCGATAACCAACACCATCAGTGTTTCTCTGATCGGATACGGGGTGATTTCCCGTCAGTTGCTCAATCCATTGCGGGAACGGGAAGCCCGACTGCTGGTGATCAACCGGATCGCCGCCGCGGTTGGCAAGACCCTGGAGCTCGACGCTTTGATGGAAACGGTATATCGCGAGGTGACCCCGCTGTTCCGCTCTGATGCCTTCCTTGTAGCTCTGTACGACGAGCGCAGCAATGAACTCGAGTTTCGTCTTCAGGTAGATGAGGGAACCCGCGAATCGCCGGACCGGCAACGGTTGGGAACAGGACTCACCTCCTGGGTAATCCGGAACAAGAAACCGCTGCTGATCACCGATTTCGATCATATTCCCGAAGATGTACCGCAACCGGAGCCCTACGGCACCCTGAAGATGCCCGCCTCCTGGCTTGGAGTGCCGATGCTGGTCGGAAATCGGGTGATTGGAGTGATCTGTATCCAGACCTATCAACCCCGCCCCTATAGAGGGGAAGAACAGTTGCTGCTGACCACAATCGCCGATCAGGTAGCGGTGGCAGTGCAGAATGCCAGGCTCTACGAAACCGCTGCCCAGGAGTTGGCGGAACGCCGACACACCGAGCAGGAACTGCGGGAGTCGGAGGAGAAGTTCCGCAATCTGGCCGAACAATCTCCCAACATGATTTTTATCAACAACGGGGGACGGGTGGTCTATGCCAATCGGCAGTGCGAGGAGGTTATGGGCTATACCCGGGAGGAATTTTATCAGGCGGAATTCGATTTCCTCTGTCTGATCGCTCCGGAAGACGTCGAACGGGTTAAAGCGGCATTTGGCATGCACTTGGCCGGTAAAGAAGTTCCCCCTTATGAGTATCGTCTGATCACCAAGACGAATCAACGTTTAGACGTGATCATCACCACGAAGCTGATCAGGTATGAAGATCAAAAAGCCCTCCTGGGAATCATCACCGATATCAGCGCCCGGAAACGAACTGAACGATTGTTGCAGGCGTTGAACAGCGCCAGTGTAGCCATGGAGCAGGCTCAGTCGCCCCAGGCGATTTTCTCCACTGCGGGGGACCAGTTCAGGCAGTTCGGATTCTATTCGGTGGTTTTCCTTCTTGATGAGGATGAACAGTCCCTCAAGCCGCACTATGTCAGCTACGATCCTACGATCATGGACCGGCTGCGAGATTTGTTGGGTGTCGGATGGCAGGAGATTTCTCTGTCGATAGCAGGAGGCACAGTGCTCGAGACAGTGGTGAGAGCAAGAGAGACAATTTTCAGTACTGCCCAGGAGTCGTTTCACCGTACCTTTCCGCAGCTCTTGGAAAGATCCCTGGACAAGATGATCGGGCTCCTGCGGGTTACCAAAGCCATCTCGGCTCCTTTTGTATCTGAGGACCGGGTTATCGGGATGCTGTCGGTCCAATCCGAAGATCTGAGTCCAGACGATATTCCAGCCGTAACCGCCTTTGCCAACCAGATGGCCACCGCCTGGCGCAAGATGAGATTGGTGGAAGATCTCAAGCAGAGTTTGACCGAGCTCCAGACGGCTCAGGAACAGTTGCTGCAGGCGCAGAAGATGGAGGCGGTGGGTAAATTGGCAGGCGGGATTGCCCACGACTTCAACAACCTGCTTACGGCGATCAAAGGGTACACGGATCTGCTCCTGCGCGGGGCCAACGACGACGATCCTTCGCACAGAGATCTCATGGAGATCAAGAAAGCCTCCGAGCAGGCGGCCCGTCTTACCCGCCAGCTACTCGCCTTCAGTCGGAAGCAAGTCCTACAGCCCCGTGTCATAAATCTGAACGAAGTGATTATGAAAATGCAGGAAATGTTGCAGCGCCTGATCGGGGAGCATATCGAGCTAGTAGCGAAGTTGCAGGATGAATTGTATCCGGTGAAAGCCGATCCCGGGCAGATTGAGCAGGTCATTCTCAATCTGGTTGTCAATGCTCGGGATGCTATGTCCGGCGGCGGGACCCTGACCCTGCAGACCTCTAATATTACGGTGGGGCAGAACCACTCGGGAAGAAAGCTTGCTGTAAATGCCGGGGATTATGTTACTCTTTCTGTGGGTGATACGGGCAGTGGTATGGATTGAGAAACCAGACGAAGACTGTTTGAACCTTTTTTTACCACCAAAGAAACGGGGAAGGGAACAGGATTGGGTTTAGCCACGGTCTACGGAATTATCCGCCAGAGCAATGGGACGATCCTTGTGGACAGCGAGCCCGGACAGGGCACAATCTTTACGATCTATTTACCGCGGGAGGAAGAGCAAAGGAAACCTCGGGCCCCCAAACCCAAAGCACGGGAGAAGCTTACCGGTTCGGAGACGATCCTCCTGGTTGAAGATGAAGATATGGTCCGAGAGCTGGCGGATAGATTATTGAGAGAGTACGGTTACACCGTTCTGGTATCCTCCCGGGGCTCCGAGGCCCTGGAAATGGCCGGGAAACATTCAGACTCGATTCAATTGATGGTCACCGATGTGGTCATGCCAGGAGGGCTGAATGGAAAACAGTTGGCCGATCGTATGGCGGTATCCCGGCCGGAGATGAAGGTTTTGTATATATCCGGTTACACCGATGGAAGTCTTTTCTCACCGACAGAACAAGATGTTCAGATACACTTGTTGGAGAAACCGTTCTCGCCCTCGGTACTGGTTCAGAAGGTACGGGAGCTGCTGGACGGTGAGTAGACCCGCCCTGGTCAGAACAGATACCCCATGGCGAAGGTTTTGTACAGGTGGCTGGCCAGCCAGTCCTCCGGATGAGCCTTGCCGGCCTCTTTCATACGCATCGGGGAGTTGACGATCCTCATCCGCCCTTTTTCAAGCTGCTGATACACATCCTGTTCGCGGAGATTCATGTATTCGATGATGATTCCCTTTCGGTAGTTAAGGTGCACATATTCGATGGTACCGTCCCTGAAAGCGTTCATCACCATGCCCACGTGGGTTAAAGAATCGTTCCACTGCCCGTCTTTATTGCGGTCGTAGGTGTTGTCCCAGAAGATGATGTCCCCTGTGACGGGAAGCTGGGTTTCGTAGAGCAAATCCTTTGACTCGAGGCTTCGGTACAGGCGGGTAACGCCGTTGCCTTTGTACTTATTGAAATCCCGGGCTAGGTCGATACCCGCATAGTAGTAGATAGCCAGCACCGCTCCAGTGCAGTCCATGTTGAAGCGTTTTCCCCGTATGACCAACTCCTTTTTACCCAGTACGTAGTTGCCGCCCTCGGCAAGCTTCTGCCGGACATCTTTGGTTTCTCGGGCCGCCGGGGACAGGGAGGGATCTCGGGCGGGAGGGGGAGCGATGGATGCGCAGGACCAAAGGTGGAATACAAATATGGCGGAGATGATGGAATATATCAAACGTCTCAACGTTCAAACTCCTCATACTAGTAATATATCGGTCGATGGAAGAAATCTACTAACGAGACGGAAGAACTTTGATTGTTTCTCGGTTTATGTTTGTCCTGTTATTTCAGCACCATTCCTCGTGAGGGTTCGGGCGACAAGCGTTAGGCCGGAGCGGGTCCCCTGGCCGGTCCCCCCTGGGCGGCCCCCCAACCTTGAAATGGGGTTGAAATCCAGGTAGCATCCAATATGCATCTGACAACCCGCTGGATTGTCTATCCCGAAGGGGACAGCCGGGAGATCGAGCACACCCTATCCATCAACCAACTGGTGGATATCAACGGTTTTCCTTTGGCGCCGCCCCTGCCGACGACGCGGATGATCGTCTACCGGGTATTTCGGATTGCCACCGAGAGCCTCAAAGGAGAGGACATCATTCGTTACTACCTCGAACAGCTGTGGCGAGATGAGATGGAGGAGCTTGTTGTATGATCCAGTTGCCGATTTTCACCTCGGGAGCCGACAGTGGTCAATTCTACACCGTCGCACCGAGCAAGATCATTGCCCTTGGGATGAATTATCGAGATCACATCGATGAAAGTGACAAGGTACAGGTTCAAGGATTCACCAAGGACATTCCCGACGAACCTGTCCTCTTCCCCAAAACCCCGAACACGCTGGTCGGGCCGGAACAGGCGATCCTCATACCCGCCTTCGTCAAAAGTTATGGCTTCGAGGATGTCCGTGTAGACTACGAAGCTGAGCTGGCCTTTTTCATTCTGGACCGCTGCAAGAACGTAGCGGCCGAGGACGCCTGGGAGCACATCTTCGGTTTTTGCTGCTACAATGACGTGAGCCAGCGCAACATCCAGAACTCGGACCGTTCAGGCTGGTTTCGGGGCAAATCCTTCGATACCTTCGGACCGATCGGTCCTTGCGTGGTCCGTCGGGAGGACTTGGGAGATCCTCAGAACCTGAATATCCGGTGCCGGCTGAACGGAGAGATCGTTCAGGATTCCAACACCTGCTTCATGATCTTTTCGATTCCCACGATTTTCTCCTTTGTCTCCAGGAACTTCACTCTAGAACCTGGAGACATCATCTCTACCGGAACGCCGAGCGGTGTAGGACCGATGCGGGCTGGAGATGTGGTCGAGGTGGAGATCGAAGGTATCGGGATCTTGCGAAATTCCGTCGAAGAGGAGTAAACCCACTCTATGAACGAAGAAATTGTCAACGATGATTACTGTTTCTGCTGCGGGAAAAAGAACAGTCGGGGTTTGCAGCTTAGCTACCGCTATCCGGGGAAAGGAAAAGCGGAAACCGAATGTATAATCCCGGAATATTTCACAGGCTGGAAGCGGATCACCCACGGCGGTTTCTTGGCTATGCTCCTGGATGAAACCATGGCCCACTCCTGTATCAGTGAGGCAATTACGGGTGTGACCGTGGATATCCAGGTTCGCTATCTTAAGCCGGTAGATGTAGGTGAGCGGATTCGGGTTGCCGGCGAAGTTACCCAGGTGAAATCCCGGATCATTGAGACCCAGGCCAGAGTTCATAATGCCGCTGGTGATATTGTGGCCAAAGGAAGTGCCCGCTTCTTGAAAGTATAGAGCCAAGCAAGGAGAACCATGTGGAAGTCTATGATTCAATCCGTATTCGAAAAAGCGTCCGCTCTTATCTCAACAGACCCGTAGAGAAGGAGAAGCTCGATCGCGTGCTGAATGCCGTCAGACTGGCACCCTCGGCGAGCAACCGCCAGGAATGGCGTTTCGTTGTGGTTACCGATCCTGAAGCACGCCGCCGGCTCGCCGAGGAGGCGGCGGGCCAGCGTTTCATCGCAGAGGCGCCTATCGTACTCGCCGCCTGCGCTGAAACCGACGGGAAGATCATGCGTTGCGGTCAAACCTGCTATCCTATCGACGTGGCCATTGCCATCGACCATCTTACCCTGGCAGCTGTTGCCGAAGGTCTTGGAACTTGCTGGATCGGGTCTTTCAATCCTGATACAGTACGCAGGATTTTGGGTATTCCGGAACAGATCGTGGTGGTGGAGCTGCTGCCCCTGGGTTACCCTAAAGATCCGAAACCGGTCACTAAATCCCGACTGCCTCTGGAGACGATCGTTCGTTACGAGAGATGGTAGATTTTGGCGGCTACCCTACATGCTTGATCGCCGGCCTGCCCGATTGGGGTTGGAGTTCGCACTGCCAAAACTGCAGGGGGTAGATTTCGCTTATATTTAAGATCTTCTGAAACGATTTTATATTTCTCTAAGGGAACAAAGTATGCAAATAGTAAAGATTGAATACGGGGTCGATACATTGACCGTAGAATTGCCTGTTTCTTGTGAGAGCAAGGAAATGCGTCCGGTCCGGGCACTCGCTGATCCGGCAAAGGAAATTCTCCGTTCATACCAGCAGCCGATCGACTCACCACCGTTATACGAGATAGCTCGGAACAGGCTGAAGAGCGTGGCTGATTCCCGGGCGGTGATTGTCGTGTCTGATAATACTCGCCCGGTACCGTACAAAGGTGAGAAGGGAATCTTAATTCCTCTCCTTCAGACCCTGAAAGAAGCGGGGTATTCCGAAGACAGAGTCACCCTGCTGATCGGCAAAGGATCGCATCGTGACATGACCGATGCGGAAGTCGAAGCAATGCTTGGAATCCGGGAGGCGGGTTTTAACGCACTCGTTGCTCAGCACAACTATGAAGACGAGAGCAATCTTATCTATGTCGGTAAGACCGGTAGAGGATCGCCGGTTCGCGTAAACAAGCTCTATGCTGAGGCGGATTTAAAGGTGGTTACCGGCTTGGTGGAGAGTCATTTCATGGCTGGAGCGTCAGGAGGTAGAAAGGCGATCTGCCCGGCGATTGCCAGCAAAAAGACATTACGAATCTTCCATGGTCCCGAAACTCTTGACTCTCCACATGCGGCTGATTTGGTTCTGGACGGAAATCCCTGCAACGAAGAGGCTGAGCAGGCAGCCAAGTTGGTTGGATGTGACTTCGCAATTAATGTAACCCTGGATGCGGCGAGGAATATTACTGGAATATTCTCCGGAGATATCTTTGCATCTCACCGGGCGGCTGTAGCCAAGATACGGGAGTACGTGGTCATTCGACTGCAGAAGCGCTACGATCTTGTATTGATACCGGCAGGTTTCGTCGGTGTGAATCATTATCAGGCGGCGAAAGCGGCTATTGAAGCGTCGAGAGCTGTAAAACCAGGAGGTATGATCGTAGTAGTTGCGCGGCATAGCGATCCGGATCCGATTGGCAGTAAGGAGTATAGGCAAACTCTCGCTTTACTGAAACATGTGGGACCGAGTCGATTTCTACAGACAATCAAGTCTCCGGATTGGGTCTTTACCCATGACCAGTGGGAAACTCAAATGTGGTGTAAAGTTCTGAACGTGATCGAGGATGAGAAAAACCTGATCTACTGCAGTCTGGAAATTCCCGAAGCGGATTATTCTATTCTTCCCTGTGTTTCGGGGCATACATATCTCAACAGAGAAGAATTGAAGCGGATGAACAACCCGGAAGGTCTTATGCGGCAAATCGTTGAACAATCAGTGACTTCGGCTGTAGCACGGCTACGCAAGAAAAAGGCAGGAGATCCGGACGTTCTCTTTCTTAAGGACGGGCCGTATGGGATTCCCGAAGTGCACACATAGGCTTCCTCTTTCATGCGTCTGGGGAACTGTTGATACAGATCGGCTCGTCATGCAGTCGATTGACAGGAGTGACAGATGAGGGATGTCACGACCTTTGAGCCTGGAGACCGGGTGATTGCGGCGGGTCACAGGAGCCGCCTGCAGGCAGCGGGGAAGCTGGTGGCGGATTTATTGGTCTGCTGGGAGTACCCCATGAGAGCGTGCTCCATGGCCAATGAGTGGGGATAGAGTAGAGTCCTAATATAAAGGAGATCGGATATGCCCGTTGACAAGGATTGGTTGAAACGAGCAGAAGACATCGTGGGATCTGATGGAATCCTTACGGATGCGTCAGACCTGGATGCCTACGGCCACGACGAGTATGCGCTGGAGACCTACGTTCAGCCACCGAAAGCCGTGCTCAAGCCATCCTCGGAGGAGCAGGTCGCCCGTATCGTGAAGCTTTGTGCGGAGACGGTCGTTCCCGTCACCGCCCGCGGTGGAGGCACCGGATTGTCCGCAGCCTGCGTGGCCGATCCACACGGCATCGTTCTGTCCTTGGAACGCTTAAACAAGCTGATTGAGGCCGACCCGAATAACTATGCTATCACGGTGCAAGCCGGCGTCACCCTCGAGCAGATCAACAAGGCAGCGGAGGACATCGGGCTGTTCTTCCCTCCCCATCCGGGAGACGAGAGCGCCATGGCCGGGGGTATGGTGGCCACCAACGCCGGCGGCGCCAGGGCGGTGAAGTATGGAACGATAAAGCGCTTCGTGCTTGGCCTTCAGGTGGTGATGGCTTCGGGGGAGATTGTAGAGCTGGGCGGGAGCTTCATGAAGGCCAGCATCGGCTACGGCCTTATGGAGCTGATGATCGGTTCGGAAGGTACACTGGGCATCATCACCCGGGTTACCCTGGCCCTGCTGCCCAAACCCGGATCGATCCAGACGCTGCTGGCTCCCTTCAATACGGTCAGTGCCGCGATCGAGAGCGTCCCGGCGATATTGAACCGGGGAATCATCCCCTTTGCCGTCGAGTTCGTGGAACAGTCGGCCATTGCCTGCGCCGAGCGGCTGGTAGACAAGAGGTGGCCGGCCCGCCAGGGCCCGGCTTCCCTGTTGCTCATACTCGACGGGCCGGACGAAGAACTCGTGCTCTCCCAAGCTGAGGCAATCGGAGAGGTGATGGAGGAACGGGGCGCTCTTGACATCCTCCTGGCCGACAACAGGGAACGCCAGGAAGAGATCCTCGGCATTCGCAGCATGATCTACGAAGCCCTGAGACCCGGAACCGTCGAGCTGTTCGATGTCTGTGTGCCCAGATCCCAGATTGCGGGACACGTGGAGTTTGTCCACTCCCTCGAAAAGAAATACCAGATGCCTCTGCCGACCTACGGACATGCAGCTGACGGAAACGTTCACACCAACGTCATGCGCACCCGGATCGAGGAAGGTGTGCTGGGAGAGGAGGTCCCCAACTGGTCGTCGAAACACGAGGCTGTACGCCGGGAGATTTTTGACGATGTGATCCGCCGCAAAGGGAATATCTCCGGCGAACACGGTATCGGTCTGGCAAAACGGGACTACCTGATCAATAACATAGGAGAGACCAACGTCACTCTGATGCGTTCGATCAAGAAAGCCCTCGATCCGGAGGGAATTCTCAACCCGGGAAAAATCTTTACCCTATAGATCAACAGATTCACCGCAGCAAACAACGAACGTCGAATCGAACGATAAAAGGTTCTATCTGAGCTAATCACCCTTTTTTTTCCAGCGCTGGTGCGGCAAATTATAGTTGACTTTTTTTATCAAGATTATAATTTTTTTCTCGGGTTTAAAAAAATATATAGGAGAAGTTTTATGAACGTACGGAGAAAAACACTGAAAATCAGCCTTTTAGTCCTGCTTGCCTTGGGTACGGGCTGGTTTGTTTTCGCCCAGAATCCCCTTGATCCGGGCAAGACCAATGCAACTTACTCCGGCCAAAACGGAGTAACCCTGCGGGGATATCTGGCTACACCGAGAGGCAGCGGGTCTTTCCCTGGGGTGGTCATGATCCATGAGTGGTGGGGATTGAACCACGATACTACAGTGCTTGCCGACGCTTTAGCCAGAGAGGGCTTCGTGGTGCTGGCTGCGGATGCTTTTCGCGGAAGCGTAGCCCGGACTCCAGCGGACGCCCGGAAGCAGGTAACCGAAACTCCCCGCGAGCAAATCGCAGCAGACCTGGATGCGGCACTGGATTTTCTTCGCTCTCATCCCCAGGTCGAATCGGATCGCATTGCCTCGCTGGGCTTCTGCTTTGGGGGCACCCAATCCATGTACATGGGCACACGCAATCCGGAACTGGCGGCTGTGGTTATTTTTTATGGTGGTGGACCGATCCAGGATGCCGATCAGCTGGGCAGCATGAGGGAAGCTGGACCCGTCCTGGGGATCTACGGGAAAGAGGACGGTGGTATCCCCGTCGAACAGGTACGGAACTTTGAAGACGCTATGGAAGCTCGGGATGTGGAAAACACCATCACGATCTATCCCGGGGTCGGCCATGCCTTCGTGAAGAGTGACACCTACCAGGGCGGCGGTGCCCCGGAACAGGCCTGGAAACAGATGGTGAATTTCCTTAACGACACTCTGAAGGACTAGTGTTAAGGGAGAAAACACACCTACACGACGAAATTAAAAGCTGGCGGGCGACATTCGTTCTGCACCGACCTGAGTAACACACAGCTATGTCGTCTGTCAGCGGTTTTTTTCCCAACCAACTTCGGTTACAATTCCCTATGTCTTACTCCCTTCATGAACACGTTCTCGGAGGCTTGCTGGGGCAAGCCTTGGGCGATGCCTTCGCCATGCCTGCTTTGCTTCATCCCGAGGCAACCTGGAAGCGCTACGGCGGCTGGCTCACCGAGTTTCACCCCGGACCGGAAGGGCATCCCGCTCACGCCGGGCTTCCAGCGGGACGTGTCACCGACGATACGGAGCAGACCTTTGCTCTGGCTGAAAGCATCCTCCGTGATGGCGGGGTAAGTGTGGAAGGTGCCGCCGAAGCGCTTCTGGCCTGGTATGAATCGGTAGACGGGGACAATGCGCCCTTTGTGGGTCCAAGCACCCGCAAGGCCTGCCGGGCCCTGAAGCAGGGGGCAGATCCCCGGAAGACCGGTCTGACCGGAGACACCAACGGCGGGGCCATGCGCATCTGCCCGGTCGGGCTGATCAATCCGGGCAACCCGGCTGGAGCAGTCCATGACGCGGCGACGGCCTGCCGGCCGAGCCACTTCACCGATGTAGCGGTTTCGGCGGCAGCGGCGGTCGCCGGTGCGGTAGCCGCGGCTCTGCAGCCCGGAATCAGCCTCGAGGAGATTGTCGCGGCGGGACGGCAGGCCGCCGTCGATGGACGGGCCGCGGGAAGTCCCTGGTTCGGCGCCAGCATCCCCCGGAGAATCGATATGGCATTGAATCTGGTTCAGGGTGTGAATCCGGCTGACCAGGATGAGCTGTTCAGCCGCATTCGGGACCTCTACGATCTGGTCGGCAGCACCCTGGCAGCCGCGGAATCCGTACCCAGCGCCTTTGGCATCCTCTGTTTGGCCGAAGGAGATCCGCTGCTCTGCGCTCGTTATGGCGCCGCTCTCTCCGGAGACGCGGATACCGTCGCGGCCATGGCCTGCTCCATCGCCGGGGCCTGGAAAGGGTCCGGCGCCTTCCCCGATGAGATGATTGCAGTGCTTCGTCGGGAGAATCCGGAATTGGATTTTAAGGGGGTAGCCCGAGGTCTGACCGATCTGGCGGAACAACGCCGGGCAGCGGTACCGGGATGAGCAGCCGGGTTCCCAGTATCGTCGCTGTCGGTGATCTGACCGCAGATCTGATCGTCGAGGTACCCGAGCTGCCGATTGCAGCCGATGATTTTCAGATCGCCGAGGCAATCCATCTGGAGCCGGGGGGCAGCGCCAACCTGCTGATTCTTCTGTCCCGCCTTGGAGCTAAGGCTGCGGCCCTGGGTGCTTTGGGGAAGGACGTGTGGGGAGAGCAGGTATTTCGGATCTTGGAGGAGGAAGGAGTCGAGATATCCTCGATCAGTCGTCAGGGAACCACGACCGTGGCCCTCGTTCTGGTTGATACTGGGGGTCATCACAGCTTCGTAGGTTCCTTCGGGAAGGGCGAGACGATGATGCTCGGGGAACGGGAAAAGGCGGCTGTTACCGAAGCTGATGTTCTGTTCGTATCGGGGTATAGCCTGCGGGAAGTCCGGCTGCGGGATCTTGCCCTGGATGCCCTGGAGTATGCGGGGCGAGTGGGTATTCCCCGATTTTTTGATCCCGGTCCGGCATTCCAGAATCTGGAACCGGAGGTAAAGCAAAGAGCCCTGGGGTCGAGTGATGTTTTGTTGCTCACCGAGGAGGAGCTCCAGGATTTGTCCTCCGCCGGGGCGGAAGCCCTTCATCCTAGAAATAGAACCGCCTGGTCCTCCGTAGCTTCTGGCGTATTGGACCGGTCCGGGCTGCATACCGTCGTGGTGAAGACGGGTGTTGAGGGTTGTCGGGTGTTCAGCGGCCGCGGCGAGAGGGTCGAAGTTTCTGGACTTACCGTGACAGTTCGTGATACCACCGCCGCCGGGGATTGCTTCGACGCGGGCTATCTGCTGGCCTATTTGAAGGGCAGATCTCCCCTGGACTGTGCCCGACTGGCGAACTGCGTGGGGGCAGCAGCTGTCCAGAAGGTGGGGGGGGGTCGAAATGTTCCCACTCTTCAGGAGGTGAAACGGATGATCTCACAAATGGACGGCGGATTGGAAATGTGAAGGGAGTTGAATGGGACGACGATCTTGCTGTTCCGCTGGCCTTGGCCAGCCTCAGAGAGAAGAGAAACAAAAGATGATCAATCCAATTAGAATCATCTGGTTTTTGAATAGCGATCCCTGTCACATCTCGTTGGTGCAGCACATAGAAAATAGCCGGTCGACAAATATATGAGTATTTTGTTAAACATGACGTCAAGAGTTGTAGTTATCCCCAGCCTCGTCTGCATTCTCTTTCTTGGCGTACTGTCATCCGCCGAAGCCCAGATGGGCTTCGGCATGCGCTGGAGTAGACAGCCGGACCTGGAGGTTGTTGCTCGATTCGACAGAAATGGAGACGGCCGGCTGAGCGACCGGGAGAGACAGGCGGCTCGGGCGTATGTCCGGGATGAACGGAAAAGCCAGAATCTGTCCACCGGTTCTCATCCCAGTGTACCCATCAAGACGAGCCTCTCGATGGACCTGCGGCAAAGCGCAGCCGCTGCAGTGCCGGGAAACATCGATCTGTATGACGAGAAGACCCTGCGCACCTTATATCTCCGCTTTCCCGCCTCCGACTGGCTGGGGGAGTTGGCGGATTTTTTCAAAACCGATGTGGAGGTTCCGGCGGACCTCATTGTCGACGGCAAGCTCTATCCCCAGGTAGGAATCCGTTTTCGGGGCAATTCGAGCTACTTCATGCTCGGGAACTCACTGAAGAAGTCCTTCTCCGTTTCTATCGACTATTTAGATGATGATCAGCGCCTCTACGGCTATAGGACCCTCGATTTGCTGAACGGCCACGCCGACCCGTCGTTTCTGCGAACAGTACTGTTTTCCCGTATCAGCCGCCAGTACATCCCGGCACCCAAGGCCAACTTCCTCAGGTTGGTCATCAACGGAGAAAACTGGGGTGTGTATATCAACGTGCAGCAGTTTAACAACGACTTTGTCAGAGAATGGTTCGGAACAACCGGCGGTGTTCGCTGGAAGGTGCCGGCAGGCCGCAGCAGCGGCGGCGGATTGGTGTACAGCGGTCCGAACCCCGATTCCTACAAACGGTCTTTCGAGCTCAACACCGAAGACACTGCGGAGGCCTGGCAGGACTTGATCGAACTGTGCGATATTCTGACCAATACGTCAATTGGCGAGCTCGAGCAGCGCTTGAGCAAGTTCTTCAATATCGATGGAGCACTGTGGTTCCTCGCCCTGGAGAATGTGTTCATCGACAACGATGGCTACTTCAGCCGGGGCTCCGACTACTATATGTATCAGGATCCCCAAGGGCGATTCCACCTGATCAGCCATGACAACAATGAAACCTTCCGCTATGCCGCGGGCGGTGGACCGAATCGCTGGCCCAGCAGCGATCCCATGCTGAGCCCCGTGGGACATGAGGACAATTCCTCCCTGCCAGTGATCAGCAGGCTGCTGGCCATTCCCCATCTTCGGGCTCGCTATCTTGCCCACATACGAACGATCGTCGAGCAGTGGCTGGACTGGAAGGCTCTCGGTCCGATCGTCGCGGAATATCAGACGCTTATCGCCGAAGAAGTGGAGAGGGATGATAAGAAGCTCTATGCCTACCATGCCTTCGCCGACAGTGTCGCTTCAGACGCCGTCGGCTATGGGCGGTTCGGTACACCCAGCCTGGAGAAGTTCGTCACCGAGCGCAGGGATTTCCTGCTCTCCCATCCCGAAATCAACAAAATGGCGCCGGAGATATCCTTGCTTCAGCATGAGGACAGTCAAGCAGCAGGGCAAGCAATACAGGTGAGGGCGAAGATACGCCCTGGAGACGGAGTCGACACAGTACTTCTGCACTATGCCGCCGGCAGCGATCCGGTCTTTAGCAGTGTTGTCATGTATGACGACGGCCGGCACCGGGACGGAAGAGCCGGAGACGGTGAGTTTGCAGGGGAAATCCCGGCGTTCCCGACAGGTACCAAGATACGCTACTACCTGGAGGCCCGGGCCGTAGAATCCTTGGGAACAACGGCTTTCGCACCGGTGAGCGCCGAATGGGGGGCACGGGCCTTCCGAATCGGCCTTTCACCGGCAGAACCATCGCCCGTTGTCATCAACGAGCTGTTGGCTTTGAACTCCAAGAGCGTTTCCGACCCCCAGGGAGATTTTGACGATTGGATCGAGCTGTACAACCGGAGCGATTCCGCGGTTGATCTGTCCGGAATGTACTTGAGCGACAGGGCGGACAATCTGCGAAAGTGGATGTTTCCTCGAGGAACGAACATCCCTCCCCGAGGGTATCTCGTGGTTTGGGCCGACGAGGACGTGGGGGAGGAGGTGGGTCTCCACGCCAATTTTAAGCTTTCCGGCAATGGGGAACAGTTGCTGCTCATCGATACGGATGCACGAGGAAATCGGGTGCTCGATTCGATGGAATTCGGCTATCAACGGGAAGATATCTCGTATGGTAGAATGCCTGATGGGTCCGGTGATTTTCGATCCCTGTATGTGAGCCCGGGTCGGAGCAATGGGCCATAGCATGAAACAAGATCATTTCAAACGGGTTGAACAGAAGTATCTGTTTCCCGCCGGGTACAAGGAGATGATTCTCGCCTGGCTGGAACATGTCTGTATGCCCGATCCTCTATACCCGTCTAGTGCCGTTTCCAGTCTCTACTACGACACGCCGGGACTGTTCCATTTTCACGAGAGCCGAAATGGTGAATACTTAAGGGCAAAAGTGCGGCTGAGATGGTATGCGGATATCCACTCATCGGATCCAGACGCCGGTGTGCGGTGTTATCTGGAAGTCAAAAGAAAGCAAGGGGCGTTGTCCGGGAAACAGCGAACGGAGGTGATGATCCCCTCGCGAGTTCTCGTTGATGATCCTTTTTCCAACGACCAGATTCTGGATCTGCCGGCCAGAGTGTTTGACCTGGAGTATCAACCGTCGGGGATGCTGGTGCCGGTGCTGATAGTACAATATCGACGTCATCGGTACATCGACGCTGATAGCAAGTCGAGCATCGCTGTAGATGCCGAGATTCGCTGTACCCGGGCAAACGAGACGTTTGTTCCCGGAATGCCTCCCGTACATTTCGACGCAGCGGTGCTGGAGATCAAAGGAATGAACCGAAAAACTCTCCATGTGTTGAACCCTATCGGTTCCTATCTGACAAAATCAACGTTCTCCAAGTATGGCATCAGTCTCGAGTCCCTGATGCAGCCGCTTGGAAGGAGAGTATGAAATGAATGCGTTACAGCAAATACAACAATTGATGCGGAGCCCCAGTATCCAGGTGAACATCACCGACTTCGTTCTGGCCTTGGTTCTATCTGTCGTTTCTGGATTGATCATCTCGGTTCTCTATCAGGTCTTTTATGAAAACCGGGCTACGGGTTCGCAAATCCACAGGAGTTTTCTTTTAATCGCCCCTTCGATCACTGCCTTGTTTATCGCCATCCAATTTTCCCTGCCCCTGTCTCTGGGTCTGATCGGTGCCCTGACCATCATTCGCTTTCGAACGCCGATCAAAGAACCCGAGGAAGTCGGGTTTATCATGCTGGTGATCGCCACGGCGATCGTCTGCGCCACCTTCAACTATCTCCTCTTAGTCGTTTTGCTTGCCTTGGCTTTGGCGGTCCTGCTGGTACAGAGGTACCTGCCGCGGTTGTTTCGCTCCAAGAGAACCGACGGCCTGCTGCTCCTTACTCTAAACGGCGGTCTGCCGGCAGAGACAAAGGATCGGCTGCTGGGAGTGCTTCACCAGAAGGTCGTCAACGGAAGACTGCAGAGCGTCTCCTTCAGCGGCAGCCTGACGACCGTTCACTTCAGTTTCTCCGGTCTGCACTCAAAGCATCTGGAAGGGTTGGAAGCCTCGTTGAAAGAGGTCGCCCCGATTCAGAAAATGAATATCTTCTTCAACCGCCAGGGGGTGCTGCTGTGAAGCCTGTGAAACCGTTTCCTCGATTTTCTTTTCCTGCGCCGCCGGAGCCGGAGCCAACTCCTTCTCAGTGGGAGGTAATACGAAAGCGCTTGGGCCGCTTCTATGAGCGCTACCACACATTCATTCTTATCGCCGTCGGTGTTCTCTCCGCCCTGGCGGTTGTGCTGGCGTACGATCTTATTAAGCCGGAGCCCGAGCGGTTGACCCAAACTGATGTGGATGCCGCCGTCACCCGGTTGCTGGAAGAGGTGCCCCCCGAGCCCTCTTTTGCATCCATAGCCTACGAGGTCATTCGGCCCTCGGTTGTCCTGGTCCACACACCGGGTTCGCAGGGTGGGGAGGAGACAAACGGTGCTGTAGGCACGGGGGTAGTGATCGTGGACAGCGGGATCATTTTGACGGCCCTGCACGTCGTGATGGACGCTGAAACCGTTCTTGTGATCTTTGCCGACGGATCGGAGTCACCGGCGGCGGTTATCTTGCGACAACCGGAGAACGATCTCGCCGTGCTGCAAGCCATGGTGATTCCCGACGACCTTATCCCGGCGACCATGGCCGGTTCGGGATTGCTGCAGGTCGGGGATGAAGTCGCGGCGGTCGGACACCCCTTCGGCATCAGCAATTCCCTCTCCGCCGGGGTGGTCTCCGGCCTGGGGAGGAATTACCTTTCGCCGGATACAGGAATGACCCTGTCAAACCTGATCCAATTCGATGCGGCGGTCAATCCCGGCAACTCTGGGGGACCGCTGGTTAATCGTGATGGGGAAGTGGTGGGAATCGTCACGGCCTTGGTGAATCCCACCGAACAGGAGTTCTTCGTCGGCATCGGCTTTGCCGTAACTATCGAAACGGCCGGGGGTCTGGTTGGAGAACCGGTTTGGTAAGGGATTCCGGGTGAGCGGGATTGATGGATGTAAAAAACTGAATACCCATATGGGGAGGAGCTATGACGGATAAGCTGTTTTACGAGCCCCCAGAGGCTTCACTGATGGAGCAGATTCTCTACGAAATCAAGAAGGTGATCGTCGGGCAGGACCACTTTCTCGAGCGGGTGCTGGTGGCCATCCTGTCCAACGGCCATCTACTGGTAGAAGGCGTGCCGGGCCTGGCCAAAACCATGACCGTAAAGACCCTGGCCCAGGCCGTTCAAGGTACATTCAAGAGGATCCAATTCACTCCGGATCTCGTGCCCGCCGACCTGGTGGGTACGCGTATCTACAATCAAAAGACCGGGTCATTCAGCACATCTCTTGGCCCGGTGTTTACCAACCTGCTGTTGGCCGACGAGATCAACCGCGCTCCGGCCAAAGTGCAGAGCGCACTCCTCGAGGTGATGCAGGAACGTCAGGTTACAATCGGGGGAGAGACTTTCCCGGTCCCGAACCCCTTTCTGGTGATGGCCACCCAGAACCCGATTGAAACGGAGGGGACCTATCCACTGCCCGAAGCCCAGGTAGATAGATTCATGATGAAGGTGCTGGTGGATTATCCTACGGAAGAGGAAGAGTTCGTCATCGTGGAGCGTATGACCGGTATGCTGGCCTCGATAAAGGCGGTAGCAAATACGGAGCAGCTGATTGAGCTGCAGAAAGAGAGCGGAAAGGTGTACGCCGATCCGGCGCTGATGCAATACGCGGTGCGTCTGGTCGCGGCAACCCGGGACCCCGAAACCTACGGCATTCCCGATATTGCCAAGTACATCATGTACGGAGCCAGCCCCCGGGCTTCGATCTACCTGATCGTCTGCGCCCGCTCCCTCGCCTTTCTGCGGAGACGGAGCTACGTAATGCCACAGGATGTTGTCGATGTGGTTCCGGATGTAATGCGCCACCGTCTGGTCCTGTCCTACGAGGCGCTCTCCGACGCCGTGACCGGCGATGTGATCCTGCATCGGATCCTGGAACACCTTCCGGTTCCGGCGGCGCCCCTGGAAAATCATGTCACCGTCAGCGCAGAATCCTGAAGCAGTTTTGCAGCGCCTCGAATGGACAGTGATCCGCCGTCTCGATGGGCTGATGCAGGGGGACTACCGGACTCTGTTTCGCGGCTTCGGACTGGATCTAGCGGAGCTGCGGGAGTATCAGTACAACGATGATATTCGCTATATCGATTGGAACGTCACCGCACGAATGCAGACTCCTTACGTGCGTCAGTACAACGAAGACCGGGAGGTGACCGCCTGGTTTCTCCTCGATCTGAGTCCCTCCGTGGATTTCGGTACGCTGCAGACATTGAAACGGAACTTGCTCATCGATTTTGTGGGGGTGTTTTCCCGCTTGCTGACTCGCCGTGGAAACTCGGTCGGGGCAATTCTCTACGGCGGTGCCGTGCAGGGGGTCATTCCGGCTCATAACGGCAAAGCCCAGGTTCTGCACCTTATCGATACCTTGCTCGAACAGCCTCAGCTGAACCGGACCCCGCCGACGGATCTTTCGATTCTCTTGAATGCCGCTCTGCGCATCCTGCGGCGCCGTTCCCTCGTTTTTATCATCTCCGACTTCATCAGCCGGCCGGGCTGGGACAGACCTTTGGGCAGGCTCACCCAGCGCCATGAAGTGATCGCGATCCGATTGTTCGACCCGCGGGAAATCGAGCTGCCCGATATCGGACCGATCTTCATGGAGGATGCCGAGACCGGCGAGCAGCTGTTTCTGGATACCCATGATCGGGGATTCCGTAAACGGTTCATCGAGGCCGCCCGGCGACGGGAGATGGAGCTCCGTTCTGCCTTCAGCAGAGCCGGTGTGGATGCCCTTTCGCTTTCGACGGAAGACGATTTAGTCAAGGAAATTGTCCGTTTTGCCACATTGAGGAAGCAACGCAGTATCATCGCCCGAAGCGTGGCCAAAGCGAGTGCAAAACAGCCTGAATTAGGGGGAAGGAGGTAGCAATGTCCTTTCTTTGGATCAGAATGTTGTGGTTGCTGCTGCTTGTGCCAGCCTTCGTTATCGCATATATCCTTTTGCAGCGCCGCAGACAGAAATACGCGGTGCGCTATGCAAGTCTGTCCTTGGTCAAGGACGCCCTGGGGCGCGGCCCCGGACTGCGTCGTCACATTCCGGCGATCTTGTTTCTGGCCGGGTTGGCGATCATGATAGTTGCCCTTGCCCGACCGGCAACAACCGTGGTGCTGCCGTCCCAGCAGGGCACGGTAATCCTGGCACTGGATATTTCCGGGAGCATGCGGGCGGAGGATATGCAGCCGAACCGGCTCGGTGCTGCCAAGACAGCCGCCCGGACCTTCGTCGAGAAACAGCCGAAGAACGTTCGCATCGGGATTGTCGCCTTCAGCACAACTTCGGCCTTGGTCCAGGCTCCGACTAAAGATCGCGATCAGGTGATGGCCGCCATCAACCGATTGATCACACAGAGGGGGACCGCCGTGGGCAACGGCATCCTGACCTCGTTGAGGGCGATATTCGAAGAGTCCGAACCGGACCTGTCCTCGTCTCTGTTTGATTCATTTTCGGAGCCGGAATCAGTGCCGAATGCGGTGGAACCGGGCAGTTATTCCAACGCCGTGATTGTCCTTCTCAGCGACGGCCAGAGCAACCGGGGACCGGATCCGTTGGACATGGCGGATCGGGCGGCGAACTTGGGAGTACGGATCTACATCGTGGGTCTGGGCAGCCCGGAGGGCGTGATCATGAACTTCTGGGGGCGTTCGATCCGGGTTCGTCTGGACGAAGAGGCCTTGAAAAGCATCGCCAGGAAAACAGACGGCAGCTATTTCAAGGCGGACAACGAGACGGACCTGCGCACAATCTACGAGACCCTCAGCACCAAATTCGTCTCTCAGCGGGAAAAGACCGAGATCACGGCATTTTTCACGGCTGCCGCAGCAGTGATAGTGCTCGCGGCGGTGCTGCTGTCCATGCTTTGGTTCAGGCGTTTGCCTTAGATTGCCGATCGAACAACGAGGATTGCTTTCAGATCGGGAGCATGGGTATATTGCATAAATCGGCTTTTCGTTTGTTCAGCATGGCGAAAAGGCGGACTGGAGGACATCGTGAGAGAGCTCTTGGAGTCGGCCGCGCGGCGAGCGATTCGCTACCTGGAGGATCTGCCGCGGCGCTCCGTGGCGCCCGCGCCCGAGGCGTTGGCTCGCCTGGTTGAGCTGGAGGAGCAACTTCCGGAGGATCGTTCGGACCCTCAGGACGTACTGCGGCAGCTCGACGACATCGTTTCTTCGGCCACCATGGCCATGGCCGGGCCGCGCTTCTTTGGTTTCGTGATCGGTGGCGCCCTGCCTGCGAGCCTGGGGGCCAACTGGCTGGCCGGGGCCTGGGATCAGAACAGCGCGCTCCACCGGGTAACACCGGCCACCGCTCTCGTGGAGCGGGTTGCCCTGGAGTGGCTGCTGGATCTCTTTGGGCTTCCACGAGGCTGCGGCGGAGGCTTCGTGACCGGGGCGACCATGGCCAACTTCACCGCCCTGGCCGCCGCCCGCCACGCGATCTTGCGGCGAGCGGGCTGGAATGTCGAAGCTGTGGGCCTGTTCGGCGCACCGCCGATCACGGTCGTGGTCGGAGAGGAGGCCCACCCCACCCTGTTCAAGTCCATGGGACTGCTCGGTCTGGGGCGCGAGCGGGTGGCGCAGGTGCCGGTGGACGGAGAGGGAAGGATGCGGGCCGAGGAGCTTCCCGAGTTATCCGGGCCGACGATCGTGTGCACTCAGGCCGGGAACGTCAATACGGGAGCTTTCGATCCCATCGGAGAGATCTGCGCGCACTTGAAAGGCAGCAACGTTTGGGTGCACGTGGATGGCGCCTTTGGGCTGTGGGCGGCGGCCTCTCCCAGACTGGCTCACCTGGCGGAGGGTTTGGCTGAAGCGGATTCCTGGGCCACCGACGCGCACAAGTGGCTGAACGTCCCCTACGACTGTGGAATCGCCTTGGTGCGAGATCCACACGCGCTACGGGCGGCCATGGCCATAACCGCTGAGTATCTACCAACCGAAAGCGATGAGCGCAACCCCTCGGATTTCACCCCCGAGCTGTCCCGACGTGCCCGAGGGGTGGAAGTGTGGGCGGCGCTGCGCACCCTGGGCCGAAGGGGGGTGGCGGAGCTGGTCGAGGGAGTCTGCCGCCATGCCCGCCGCTTCGCCGAAGGGCTGAAGGAAGCCGGCTTTCGGGTACTAAACGACGTGGTCCTGAACCAGGTGCTGGTGTCCTTCGGTGAGCCGGAGCTGACCGAGCGGGTTATCGCAGAGCTGCAACGCGAAGGGACCTGCTGGTGTGGAGGCACCGTCTGGCAGGAGAAGACGGCCATGCGGATCAGCGTGAGCTCCTGGGCCACCACCGAACAGGACGTGGAGCTCAGCCTGGAGGCCATGCGTCGAGCCGCGAAGCGTTGCCGCTCCGAGTAAAGCGCGGGGTTTACCGTATCAAGCACCTGCGCCAGAACCACCTTGACATCGAGGGTGACCCAGCGATTCTGGCTCCAGACGATTGGATTGATATCGAGCTGACATCCTCTGTCTATCAGGTGCAACGCGAGCTCAGCTACCCTCTTGATGATGCCTGCCAGGGAATCGACGTCCGCCGAAAAGCCGCGGTAGCTGGGAATCAATAAAGGCATGCGGAAAGGGGCCTTCGATCTTGCCTCCGACTCTGAGAAGATATGTGGGCGCCCTCAGCTTATCTTTGGGAGCAACAACCCCACAGAGGAGGTAAAGCAAGATGGCAATCGTAACCTTCCAAATGGCGTGAGCCGGTGGAACGGCGTTGAAGACAGTCAGGCACATGGATCACTTGACAAAATCGTTAATTTTTTATAAATTAAGAATGATTCCGATTATTATTTAAATGGAGCGCGACGATCGACAAGACGATCAACTACAAGAGAAGCAGACAGCGGGAGCGAATTCTTGAGTTGCTGCAAAACACGGGAAGACATCCCACCGCCGACTGGATTTACGATCAATTGAAGGTGGAGTTTCCCAACCTGAGCATGGGTACGGTCTATCGCAACCTCCACATCCTGATGGAGCAGGGGTTGATCAAGAAGATTGATTTCGGGAGCACCTTCGATCGCTTCGACGCCAACATCGACCCGCATTACCACTTTGTCTGCGAGCGATGCGGTTCGATCATCGATCTCGAACTGCCGGTCGACGAGGATTTGAATGAGCGGATCAACCGGGTGACCCCGTTCCTTGCTCGACGACATCGGATTCAGTTCTTTGGGGTCTGCGATCGCTGTCAGATCAAGGGTGATGGCTGAGGTGGAATATTTTTTTTAGAAACTAATAATAATCGGTCCGATTTTTATTATTTTATGAAAAATATACGTGATGTCATCACGTTAAAAAAAATAATTGTTAAGGAGGCCATACGATGGCAAGAGTCGCACGGGAAATGGTGGAACGATCAGGGGTGAACGTTGATCAGCTCCTCGAGCTTTTGGTGAAGAATGCTGCAGCCGAGCTGACAACTTTCTACTACTACACGATTCTGCGGGTCAACCTGATCGGACTGCAGGGTGAAGGGATCAAAGAGATCGCTGAAACCGCCCGCATCGAGGACCGCAACCACTTTGAAGCCCTGGTTCCCAGAATCTACGAGCTGGGGGGAAGGCTGCCCCAGGACATGAAGGAGTTCCACGATATGTCAGCCTGTCCGCCTGCTAGTTTGCCCAAAAATGCGAACGACGTTCAGGGTCTACTCAAGGTCTTGGTCGAGGCGGAGCGTTGCGCCGTTCGAGGCTACACCCAGATCTGCAACATGACCGCCGGCAAGGATCACCGAACCTATGACCTATCCTTGGCGATCCTGAACGAGGAGGTCGAGCATGAATCCTGGTTCTCCGAGTTTCTCGGAGAAGGACCTTCGGGGCATTTCCTCAGGCGAGGAGAGACCTCTCCCTTCGTATCCAAGTTCATGAAGTAGAACCGGATTCAAGTGAAAGGGGCGCCGCCCGTCTTCAGGGCGGCCGCCCCTTTCCTCTTTTTCGTAGTCCCCTTAGAATAACGGCGAAATGAAAGATAAAGAGTTTACCCGGAAACAGCTTTCTCGGTTCGACGGCAAGGAAGGTAGGCCGGCCTATATCGCCTACAGAGGCAAACTCTATGATGTTACCGAGAGCTTTCTCTGGATGAGGGGAGGCCACCAGGCGCTTCACCAGGCGGGAGAAGACCTGACTGAAGTATTGGACACGGCACCCCACGGCGAGGATCTGCTGGAGCGCGTTCCGGTTATTGGGAAACTGATCGACTAGAAAACCGAGAAATCTGATTTTCCCGGCCTCCACCGCTATTTGAGCGGTTTCCAATTCAGCTCCCCCGGAGTCCGTTTTCCTGATTTTGAGATGATGATCACCCGATCACGAATCCCTTGGCCTTGTTTTTGAAATCCATGTTCCGATTCTATACATTTTTGTGGAACTCGGTGATTCAACACCGTCTGTGATGAATGAAAAACCATACAGCAATTGTTTGGCGGTGGAGAAAAAATATGTCTGCATTTCTCGTTGGTTGTGATACACTTACAGTGATACATCCGACATATTTCATATTAAAGCTGGACTCCGTGGTTTTAGGTGTCGAGACTTAAAGAAAAGGGACGGGCGCCGTGATCTACGAACAAGAATACTCACAGCTGATCGACATCTGTAAGCAGATCACCACGCACAGGCAAATATTGGCAAAACCCAGAATCGAACAGCTCATTCTAGAACACGTTGACGATAAGGTTGCCAACGCTCAGCTGCTCTCCCATCTGATTGCTGAATCTTTAATGAGACGGATCGACAGGCAGCTCGTGGAGAGCAAGAACATCTTTGTGCAGGAATTTGACATCCCTCAGACTGAATTGTTCTACAGCATGGCCGAAGCGGTACCTTTCGTGTACGCCGGTCACTTCCTGGCCAATCAGTATCTCGAACAGGCGGTAATGGACCACCGGTCTTTTACCATTCTGGATATCGGAATCGGCAATGGCGGCCAGGTCAAGAGGTTGCTCGACATCCTGGCCGGCAATCAGGATAAACTGGAATCGGTTCAGATCATCGGGCTGGATCCGTTGGAGAAGAACCTTGCAGAAGCCCGCAGCAGGCTCGAAAAAGCAAAGAAGGATTACCCATTCGAGGTGGAGTTTCAGCCGTTGTGCAGCCTGGTGGAAAAGCTCAAGGATGATGATTTTGAATCGATCCGGGAGAGGTCCAAAGGCAATCTTGTAGTCAATTCTGCCTTCACTTTTCACCACACCAGCCATCCGTTGAACGATCAAGAGACGAGGACTGAACTGCTGCGACGTCTCGCATCACTGAAACCGCGGATCTTGACCCTGGTCGAACCGAACTCCAATCATGATACCGAAGAGCTGGTCAAACGGGTTCACCATAGCTGGGAGCATTTCGGGAACGTATTTGCTCTTGTGGATGAAGCGGATATCGATTCTTCGCACAAATATCTCATCAAGGGCAAGTTCTTTGCCAGGGAGATCAGAGATATCTTCGGAGTCAGCGATCACTTCCGTTGCGAGCGGCACGAGCTTTATGACTCGTGGCTGCTGCGGCTGTTCAAGGCGGGTTACAAGCCTTTTGATGTTGCTGAGCTTTCCGTGCAGCTGCCGCCGTACTGCCAGTACGATGTTTCCGAAGGATTGGTACGTTTGAACTACAACGATACGACCATTGTGGCTGTGATGGCGTTCACCACATAGAAGACAGTTGATTATTATGCTTAGAAACTGAGAGAGGAGTAGCGTATGGCTAAAGATAGAAAGACGACTGAACTGGTAGTTTTCGGTGCCACTCTTCAAGGATTCGCTCAAGCCTGCATAAACCTGAACATCGTGGCCGGAGCCAAAGCTGAGAATCTCATGGGAGAAATCGAAGTTACAGGCTGGTATCCCTTCGAGAAGCTCCGGGAGATCGAGCGAGTTGTTATAGAGGCGTATGAAAACTCCAGCCCGATCCTCGAACGGGTGGGGATGGAGATGATGCTCAGCTGGCACAACTACGGACCCGGTAAGGAGTTCATCAAGGGGGGAGTGGATTTCCTTCATTTTCAAACCGGTTCGCAGGGATATGCAAGCGTTGTCAAAGGGCCCGAGGATTTGGTCGGTAGTTTCAATCTCGAATTCCTGGATGAAGAGGGGGGCCAAGCCAGGATTAACAGCACAACACCGTTCAACAAGGACCTGGAACGGGGCGTGATCATAGGAGGAATGAGTGCCCCGGGGGACCTGGACTATATCGACGTGAAGAACGACGAAAATCCGCAGATTTTTGAGATCGAGTTCGCGTAAGGAGGAGAGTAATGAGTCTTGAGGAGCTTCTGGAGTCAGGCACCGTTCCCATGAAGGAAGATGTCACAGAGGAAGATCTGGCAAAGCTATTCCGAAAATACAGGGGTCTCCAGAAGAAACAGGAGCGGGATCAGGCCTTTTGGGCCGCCACGAATGAAAACCTGAAAATCGCTTATGAGAAGCTGGACGAGCAGGAGCGTGAGCTGGCTAGAACCTATGCGATTATCCAGGATGATCTATCGGTGGCCAGCAAGATTCAGAAGGCCCTGCTTCCCCAAGCTCCCGAAAAAATGACCGCCGAGCTTGAGCTGGCTGTGTATCAAAAACAATTGGCCGAGGTCGGAGGCGACTACTACGATTTTTTCAATACGTATTCGGGAAGCTATGCAATAGGAGTTTTCGATATATCCGGTCACGGCGTATCGGCGGCTCTGGTCATGACCTACCTGAAGGCCCAGTTCATGACGATCCTGGAACAACTCGATTCTCCAAAAGAGATTGTAGAGTGGGTAAATCACACGGCCTACGAATTCTTGAGAACCGTTAAAAAATACGCAACGGTTAACTTCGTTGTAATCGATTCTACAGTACTGCGTTACGTCAGCGGCGGCGGATTTGGGCTGCTGGTGAGCGGCAAAGACAGCACGGTTTTTAAAAAACGGGATGCGTTTCTTGGGCTGCGCCGCCGGGCCTTTCACGAATACGAGCTCCCCTTTAAAAAAGGCGATCTGCTGGCGCTGTACACCGACGGTATCACAGAAGCCCAGAACGATAAGGGAGAGGACTATTCGGTGCAGCGGCTCAACAATTTGATCATCAAGAACGTAAAAAAACCGGTCCAGGAAATACTGGATCGCTGCATGGAGGATTATACGGGATTCAGAAGCAAGGACAGCGATGACATCACGTTGCTGATTCTGCGTAAAAAGGTATAATAGTGATAACGCAGGAAGAACTGGCGACAACACATATATCCATGCGCTACGATCTGTCACCGATGAGGAACATCATCGGTGATTTGAGTGGGCTACTCGGGAATTTTTCTGATGAGCTTATCGGAGCTTTTTATCCGAAAACTGTCAGCAAGAAGGCGAATATCGTTATTACCGAGCTGGTCAACAATGCCGTTGTCAACAGTGCTGACGGTGACAGTAAAATAACTCTAGAGATTATGATCAATAAGGATCTTCTTCGAATCCGGGTTGCGAATGCGACCAAGAGATCTCAATATAAAAAAGTGAGAGATCATATCAAGATGATTAACTCTACGGGTGATCTAAGAAAACTGCTGGCCGATACGATACGCGAAAGAAGAAAAGACAGACTGAGGGGGGGATTGGGGCTGATTCGGCTGGCCGCTGAAAACAAGTTTACGCTTTCCGCCCACTACTGCGCCCCGTATCTTGTAGTAGATTCTCAAATTGGTTTAGGAGGTTTGAGTTGAAAGTCCTGGCATTCGGTGAGATCATGGACGGAGGCACAAGTGTATTCAGCTCCGTTACCAAGGTTGATGCGGACCTGTTGATCGTCTCCTTTGGAGGTTCGATCAGGATCGACAACCCATATAAATATCTAGAACAATACCTCTTGGAGCTCGAGCAACTGCTCCCGCAGGAGAAAATCGGCCGGATCGAGTTCGATTTCAAGGAGCTCGATTTCTGCAATTCCAATGGGTTTTATATCATCATGGATATCACGGAAATGATTATTAATGCCATTACAGGCCCGATTATAGTAAAACGGTTGAAGGGCGATGACTGGCAGCAGGAGACCTTACCCATCCTGCTGAACGTGGACGAACCGGAGATCGAGGCGCGTACTACTTTTGAGGAATTCGCTTATTTATAAATGGCCGCCTCGAGTCCGAAAACACAACAAGGCACGGAGGAGCGTTACAAAGAAGCCCTACTAAATATCCTTCCGGCCTACATCGTTAATGAGCTTATAGCGAAAAAAGCCGTCCATCCGAAGGTGTATCGTCACAGCACGATTTTGTTCACCGATGTGGTGAGATTCTCCAGGCTCGCCCACCACCTCGATCCGGTATCCTTGATCCGTAAGCTCAATTCCTACGTCGCTCTACACGACCGTATCATGGATGAGTTCGGGATCGAAAAGATCAAGACAATCGGCGATTCTTATATGTGCGTATCGGGGATTCCCAATAAGAAGGACTCTCACGCCGTCGATTGCTGTTTGGCAGCGCTTAACCTGCTGAACGTCCTGGATGAGATGAAGCAGGACAGCAAAGAGGTGGAAGGGGAAGGTCTCGATCTGAATAACTGGTTGTTCCGCATCGGCATCCACACCGGCCCGTGTATATCCGGAGTGATTGGTTACAAGAAGTACACTTTCGATATTTGGGGAGACTCGGTGAATATCGCCTCCCGCATGGAAGCAGCCGGAGAGCCGGGGAAAATCAATATTTCCAAAACTACCTATGAAGAAGTCAAGCAATTATTCGATTGCACGTATCGAGGAACTCAGCAAGTAAAGAAAATAGGGCCGGTGAAAATGTATTTTCTGAACCGGATACGTGCTCCGTTGTCCGAGGATAAAAACGGTTTCTTCCCGAACAGGGAGTTTAATAAGCAGTACTGCAAGATATTCAAAGTGACGAAAACGAGCCCGCTTCTGACTGCATTACCGCATTTCATTCAGAATTTTGTAAACCAGAATCCGAACACAGGGGGTTAGCGAATATGAGCGAAAACAGGGTGTATCCGAGAATCCAGTCAGACTGGAAGCTGTACCTGGAAAGCTCGGAGGGAAAACGAGAGATCGGATATGTGAAAGATATCTCCCTCTCTGGAGCTTCTCTGCAGTTCGTGAAGGAGTACGGCCTGGAGCCGGGGAAGCATCGCTTTACTCTGAAGCTCACCAACAGTCAACTGGAGCCGTCGGAGCTGATCATCAGCGGACTGAAGGAGTGGGAGCGTCGGGAACAGAACGAAGTGTTCCTCGGTATCGCGATCGACCGGCTCGACCGGGAAAAACGTTCCATTTTCGTTCGTTTTCTCAGTCGGAGTGACAAACTGCAAGCAGAAGCGATACTGCTTGAAGAGTAAACATTGATAAAAAAGAAGTACTTTGGTGTAGAGAGGACTTGAACCCCCACGCTCTACCCCTGTAAACTCATTATCCGCTGCATACGGTATCCTACCCAGATAGATCGAATCGAAGATTAAAAAAGTTTTTTTTTCGTGATACAGCGGCAGCTACGACCCGACCACGGAGAATTGTACAAATGGTAGATGATATTAATGATAGTACTTTTTATAATCGGAGCCGGGCAGGCTACGCCGCAGATTTGGTGGCTGCCAGGCGATTAAGCAGTGTACGCCATGCATCCACGGCTTGGGCGACAGAAATCCACTAGAAAATTGTGCCGCCAGGGCTATTTACCCCACTCTTGAGGCAAGAGGGAGTCTCTCTGAAGCACCGGATAACCAGCGAAGGACCCACTAATCCCCTGGAGCCGACACGAAGGGGACAGATTTGCAATTACACGAAGCTCTGATCCGGTCCGGGAGGGGATCGGCCGATCTTCACCAGATGCCGCAGGATTTTTTTTAATTTTGGCTATCATTTCCTCCCTCCGAATCTGCAGGGCTCAGACCTGACCATATCTCTACACTGTATTGAGGCCAGGCGTGCACCGAGCGTAACCTGAGCGCTCTACCGTTGGTGAATTCACATTTCTTTTCAAGATAAACGGGGTTACTCGGGATGAGCGCGTGAATCCTTAGCCGCATGGATTTAAAATGGAGTCTCGCTTTAAAGCGTTTCAGGCCAATTTCCCACAGCAATCCGTTGTAGAAGCAGTCCGCTGCCAGTCGGTCTCCCAGATACAGCTCGGCCTTGTCGCCAACGAAATCGACAACGAGAAACAAGTCGACCATATTCTTGCTTTCGATATCGGGGATGCGGATTTCCCATTCGCCCACAAATTCAGTAGAAGAGTCAGAAGGAATTACCTGGATCGGGATGCTGGCAAAATCCTGCTCGATCCTGTAGGGAGTAAACAGACCGTTCGACTCGATACTGCAGTTCAAACCGCCCGCAGAAACGGGCAGCTCAGGAGCTGGAAACACGCTGAAATCGAGCTTCCGGTTTTCATCGCTGGTATGCCGCATTGCCTTGTCCATAAACTGAAGTTCCCCATTCGCTAAAAAGATACGTTCTCTACCCCATGCCACACCTTTCCAGCACCTCTCTGCCTGTGCCCTGGTAAGAGTGATGATATTCACATGTCGTCCATTTCTGTCCCGCAACAGTATCGTTGCATCTGTACCGGGCTCGGTTACGGCAACGGAGATCGTGTGTTTTTCATTCGTGATTGCTGCGCGGATAGCTGAGATCCCACCGATGGTCTCCCTGCGAAACACATATACCGGAGGAATCTCAGGGTAGGAGAAGAAGAAAAAGTAATGCTCCCCCTTGTGGTCTGTCTTACAAAGAAGTTGCGCGCTCGCATTTTGAAGTGTAATACCGTGAATGGGAAGGTTGAAAGGAAATATGAAGTATAGACCATTGATCAGATCGAACTCGGGAAAGCGAACAATGGCTTTTCTGGTTTTGAGGATGAAGTTGACCCCTTCGATTTTCGACAATTCTTGCCTTCGCTGGTGGTGATTCACGAACAGGAAGCCCGAATCATCTTTCACTCGCAGGGCGAAGCGGACACCACAATGGGTATGAAAGCTTGGAGAGCTGCTTTCGGGAATCAGAGCGGTGGTCTCCGCGACCCTGTCCCCGAAGTCATGCAAGAAAAGATGAAGTGTCTTCAAGTAGCGGTATGTATCCGAGATCTGTCCGAACTCCCGAACCGCTGTCTGGAAATCGTAGGAAAGGACGGGTAGGTCATTCGGAGAGCCGCTATCCCGGGATTCCTGCAAAGTGGAAAGCTTCCCGACCGGATTCGAACCTCCATGGTATATGTAGTATCCCAACAAGTTCGCCCCGGAGCCCAGCTTCACCAGGGCTAGTGACTCCGTGTCCTTGGCCGTTACGATCGGCCTTCGATGGCGTGTGACCTGGATGCCGGCTCCGAGCTCAGCCAGCAGGTAGGGGTTCTTTTCGTACGTATAGGTCAGCTTTCCCTGGCGCTGACCGACCAGATCGCTTCCCACCTGCTGATCGTCTCGTTCGCCTGAGAAAAAGTAGTTGCGATTCGGCGGCAAAGGGTCTGTGTTCTGAGTCCAGGGAGCCGCTGCGTAAGCGGACATAGTCGGAACGAACTCTCCCTCGACAATAACGGCACCTCCCCAGCCGGTGGCGGTGTAAAGAGGCACATCGAATCCGATCGCACGGGCTATCTCCTTCAGGGTCTTCATGTGAGCGATTCCCTCTTCTCCTGTCAGCCCTCCGCAGTGCCCGTACTCGTTCTCCAGTTGAATCCCTATAATGGGTCCATCGTCTTTGAAGAGCAGTCCCCTTGCCTGCCTGTAGATCTCACCAAAGTGCTTCTTCACGTACACCAGGTACTGCTCATCGTTCGATCGCAGCGCAATCGGTTTCTGTACGAGCCAGTCTGGGAAACCTCCATTGCGACATTCCCCGTGGCTCCAAGGGCCGATACGCAGCAGGATGAAAGCCCCCCGATTTGCACACAGCCCAAGAAAATGCCTGAGGTCCCTGTTCCCTGACCAATCGTATTCGCCCTCGATTTCCTCATGATGGATCCAGAAAACGTAAGTCGCGATAATGTCCACCCCTCCCGATTTGATCTTCAGAATCGAGTCGTCCCAGTACTCCCGCGGGTATCGTGAGTAGTGAAACTCCCCCATAATTGGGTACCAGGGTTTTCCGTTTCGTACGATATACCGGGAGTTTACACCAAGGGATTCTCCAGAGGGATTGCGCCCTGACATAATCAGCTCGTCAGGGGATTGTGGTTCTGCCGTGGAAGTTACGTCAAAGACGATGCGGTTCGTTGCGCTAGCCCTCCAGTAAGATTGAGATCATCCCCGTGCACCGATATAGGAAGATCGTGCAGCTCCAACACTGGCTAGCAGGAGAATTGAAAAGACTACCGGCAGCGTGCGCTGCCGGTAGTCGCGGCTGACAGAAACCATCATGATCGTCAAAATACTTCAGAAGCGTTTCATGTATTCATCGACCTGTTTCTGCAGGACCTCCCGAATCCTTTCTACTCCTGCGGCTTTGAGCTTCGATTCCAAAAGTGCGAAAGCCTCATCGACATTTTTCACGGCGCCGATATAGAGGGGCTGGAGATACTGGACCATTGTCTGGTTGCAGTTAGCCACCTCTGTCTTGACCTCGTCGATCTGCGCGGAGAAGCTGACAAACGGGGTGGATGCCAGATATCCCCTTTCCACGATGTTCTTCCGGTGCTGGACATATTCCAGGCTCCAATACGCCATTGGCAGGAACTGATCCTTGTTGGTGAACCAGAATCCGGCTGCATCGGGTGGATAGGTATTCTTGTCTGCCGTCAGGCCGGGGGGCAGATCGATCTTACCCTCCTTCATAACATAGTTGACCCCTTCAACTCCGAAATAGACCAGGAAGTTGTAGGATTGCTCTTCGATGATCAGATCGAGTGCCTGGAGCGTCCGCTCCGGATTCTTCGTGTTCGCCGCCAGAGCAACACCGTTGTTCAGGTATGGATCTGCCCGGTAGTGTCCGTTGGCGTCCAGGCACGGAATCAGCTCGACCTCCCAACCGTTGTCGATTGCCGCGGCGATCGTTGCCTGGATATCGATCGAATTTCCGAATCCGACGGCCGACTTTCCCTGGACGAAGGAGTCCTTGCTGCGTACCTTGTTGGCAAACACGTCTTTATTGATGTAGCCCTTGTCGTACCACGACTTCATAGTTTTTGCTGCTCGTTGAGACCATGAAAGGACCGGCTCTTCGAAAAGATAGCGCAGCTTCTTTGACTCATCACCGAGAAGCCAGACCAAACCGCAGCCGGAGCCGGTGGCGTAGAGTATGTCTTCGAAATACGGACCGGTTTCATAGCTGAGGTACCCGTAGGGCATGCCGATGTCATATTGGCTGTCCATGTACATGGGGATCATGCCCGGCTCGTTTTCCTTTATGGCTTTCAGGTAGGGTTCTATTTCCGAGAACTTGTTGATTTTAGGAACACCATATTTTTTACGCAGATCTGCACGGATGACGGTGACCGGCACTTTCCGATCCGGTGTCGGGGTGGGAATCATGTAGAGTTTCCCGCTCGGCAATTTGCATTGATCCCAGGCCTCCTTCGGCAGGAGCTTGTAGTGCTTTGGCATGTTCTGTTTCAACATCGCATCGGTCAATTCGTAGAACGCCCCTTTGGCGGCTTCCTGGAAATAGAATGACCAGTTTGCGGTGAAGATCCAGTCGATGTCCTCTCCGGCGGCGAGAACCAGCGGATACTTGGCCTGGAAATCCCCCCAACCGATGTAGTTGATCTCCATGGTTGCGTTGATGTCTGCTTTGAGCTTTTGGTTGAGCGCTTGCATGACCGCCGGCATTCCCGCGGGCGCCGCGCCAAGCAGATATCCGATGATCTTCACCTCCTTCTCAGCCCCCCTCGCCTCGACACTCTCCTGCGTTCCTCCAGCAGATAATGCCACCAACGGGATGAGGAGCAGGAGGGTCACAAACACGATTTTTCTTCGGCGTTTCATAAACACCCTCCTCAGATTATTTTAGAACGGACGTGTATCCGCCCGTAATCTCGCAAGAATACTCGCAACACCCTCTTATCCTTTTATTGCGCCTAGGGTAATCCCCTTGACGAAGAATCTCTGAACGAACGGGTAGGCCAGGACAATCGGTCCAATGGATATGACAGTCATCGCCAGTTTCAAGGTCTCCTTTGGCATGTTCAACGTGGCGACATTGTTCACGATATTGGCAGCTACGGTTACACTTGAGAGGATCTGGTACAATACATACTGCAGGGGAAAGAGATGCTGCCGTTCGACATATAGCATCGCCGTCCACCAATCGTTCCAATAAAAAAGAGCTGTAAACAGACCGATCGAGGCGAGCGCCGGGGTAGTCAATGGGAGGACGATCTTGATAAATATCGTAAAATCACCAGCGCCATCTATCTTGGCCGACTCTATCAGGGAGCCCGGAAGCGAGCTGAAGAAGAAGTTGCGGAGAATTAGGATATAGAACACGTTAAACATCGGTCCGAGTATGAGCACAGCCAGGGTATTCTTAAGGTGCAAGACCGTTGTAATGATGATGTAGGTAGGCGCAAGACCACCGCTGAACAGTGTGGTAAAATAGAGAAAGAGCGCCAGGGCATTACGGTATTTCAGATCTTTGCGTGACATGCTGTACGCGGCCATGGCGGAAAGAAACAGTGAAGAAGCCGTTCCAAAGAAGGTAATGAGCAGGGTTACACCGTAGGCTCTCAAGATCTTTTGTGGATTCAGGAATACAAGCTCGTAGGCGTCCAGAGAAAGCTCTCTGGGAAACAGAGTGTAGCCGTAGTTGATGATGTGGTGCTCTGATGCGAAGGAGTTAATAAGCAGCACAAAGAAGGGGAACACGGTGATGAAAGCGATGCCGCCGAGCACAACATAGGCAATGGCATTCAGCAGCAACCTGTCAAATGAAGCCCTTCGTCCAGCGCTTCGTGATGTGCTACCTATTGCAGCCTGTGAACGTGCCATTGTTTGGCTGCTAGAATAGGGCATAATCACTCTCCACTGTTTTCACTACTTTGTTCACCGCCATGATGATGATAAAGCACAAGACTGATTGATAGAATCCAGCTGCTGCGGCCATGCCGAAATCCTGGGTTCCCAGCAAGGATCTAAACACCAGAGTATCGATGATGTCGGTGGAGTCGATCAGGATGCCGTTGTTGCCGATCAACTGGTAGAACATGTCGAACTCTCCGCGTAAAATACGTCCTACCCCGAGCAGCAGAAGAATAACCATCGTAGGACGTAGTAGGGGGAGTGTGATCTTGAAAATTTTCTGAAACTCATTGGCTCCATCTATGGTAGCGGCTTCATAGCATTCCTGATCGATACCCATGATGGCGGCCAGGTACAGGACACTCCCAAAGCCGACCCACTTCCAGATATACATAAAGGGAAGGATGAAGTACCAGTATTTTGGAGTTGCATAGATGTTGAGCGGCTGTCCCCCCAATATCTGGAGGAGCCTGTTGACCATTCCGAAGTCGTAGTTGCAGAAGTTGTAGAGAAAGGCCGAAGCGACGACCCAGGAAATAAAGTATGGTAAAAACATGAACGTGTGAGCGATCTTTTTGAACTTTTTAGCCGCCAGCTCGGAAATCAATACGGCGGTGAGAACCGAGAAGAAAGTGTACAGGGCAAGGAACGCCATATTGTACAGCAGTGTGTTTCTTGTGACGATCCAGGCTTTCCCGGAGCGGAAAAAGAATTGGAAATTCCGCAGCCCGTTCCACGGGCTACCGAGAATGCCGTCTCTATAATTGAAATCTTTGAAAGCCAGAATGATGCCGCCTATGGGCAGGTAATAGAAAAGAATGAAATAGACTGCCACCGGCAAGAACATAAGATACAGGACTCTATTCTTGGAGATTTCATAGAGGAAGCCCGTTTTTTTGTGCAAGAACATAGTAGCCGCCTGATCCGGTTTACCTGTCGGCGATTTCCTACAATCATTAATAATAAGAGGGCATCAGGTATAGAAAAATGGGAAATACTTGCGATTCTGTTTGTAATGTTATGATTTTGACTAAAATCCGGACGGTCAGTCAACTTTTTCAGCAATTTCAGTTGTGATATACTCGATGCAAAAGGTTCGTGCAGTGGTGAAGCTCATCATTGTTGACGATGAAAAGACAACCAGGGAGAGTTTGACTGAATACATCCCCTGGAGCAATTTGAATATTGACTCCGTACGCACAGCGAAAAACGGCGTAGAAGCTCTCTCCATGGCCGATCAGGACCCGCCGGATATCTTGTTGACGGATGTGAGAATGCCGAAGATGGATGGACTGGAGCTGGCAGCCAGAGTTCGGATTCGCTTTCCAAGCTGCAAAATCGTTTTCTTAAGCGGATATGCCGATACAGAGTATCTAAAAAAAGCCATCCACCTGCAAGCGATCAGCTACATTGAAAAGCCCATCGATCCGGAGGAAGTGAAAGAAGTCATGCGTACGGCGGTCTCCCGCCACGAAGAAGAACTGAAGGAGAAGCAGGAGGCAGATCGTGTAAGAAAAAGCTACCTAGAAAACATGAGCATCATCCGCCAGCAGATCACCAGCGAACTGGTGAAAGGCAACGAGAAGATTGGAAAGCTTAGAGAGACATTCCCGGATGCAATACCAAATTTTCCATCTACGCAGTACTTTACCGCTGCGGTTCTGGTCATAAACTGGAAACGGATGCTTTCGGACAGCGAAAAAGAGTATACCAGGAAACGTATTCTACTGAGTTGTAGTGATATTCCGCCTTCGAATCTTCCGTCCTCTTTCCTGGGATTCACCGAGAATGACACGATGGCTATCGTTCTTGCCGGCAGATATATGGAGTTGAGTCCCAGGAGTAGGAAACTGTACGATGGTCTGCTTCAGACCCTCCAGGATCTATCGGTTGGAAGGTACACGGTCTCAATCGGCGTCGGCGTACCGGTGGTGGGCTTGGAGAACCTTCCCAGATCCTATGCTTCGGCGCTGCAATCAGCCGACCTCCAGTTTTACAGGGGCTCTGATCGAGTGCTGTTTCCGGCTTCGAAGCGAGGTGATAAATTCTCGATTGGAGCAGATGTATTTGCTAGATTTCGGGGAGCCCTGCTTGACGGTGACGGGGAGCAGGCAGCACTGCTGGTGAACGAGGTGGCCGAAGAAGCGAGGGCTCTGGAATTCATCCACATCGATACTGTGAGAAACGTGTTCTTCAATCTGATTCTCATTTTTTTTGAAATCGCCTGGAGCAAGAGGATCATCGATCCTTTCAGCGACGAGGAAAAAACGTACATTTGGCAAGAGATCCGTGAGAGGGCGAGTCTTTCGGAACTGACAGACTTCATACAGCAGAATATACAGGCCATATTCAGTTCAAGCGATCAGTGCACGAGGATTTCGCGAAAGATTCTCGAAATACAGAGATATATCCGTAACAATTACACAAGTATGAATCTGTCTCTGCAGACCATTGCTGATAAGTCCGGCTTGAGCAGAACCTATTTGAGCTCTTTCTTTAAAAAAGCCATGGGGAAGAACATTAACGACTATATCACTCAGATGCGAATCGACAAAGCGAAAGAGCTCCTGAAGGACTGTAGAATGAGAACATATGAAGTGGCGAGGAGTGTCGGCTACCAGGACGCGCACTATTTTTCAACACTGTTCAAGAGACACGTAGGCTGTACCCCGAACGAATACAGAGACAGATACTGACCTTGATCCAAAATGGTATTCCGACACATTCATGATTTGAGTATCCGCCACAAACTTTTCATAACCTATTTCTTTCTTGTCCTGTTCTTTCTCTGCCTCTTTCTTGCCGTAAATACGTACCTGGTTACTAAAGAGAACGAAAACCAGGCTCGGCGATCTGCAGGACATGTATTCAGTCAAACCAAAGCCTACTTGCAGTACAAGACCGAATCTGTACGCAACCTCCTGTACCTGCTCGCCACCGACTCATCAGTACAGGAACTCCTTGAGCGAAGAACGGAATACTACCTGGAGGAGATCGGAAGGTGGCCTATTGATTCCCAGGCTTTTGAGAAAATCCTTTATTCGGTGAATGTCGATCCTGATATTTCGGAGATCCGCTTTTATATGAAATACGGTTTGGCTTCGGTTTTTCAGAATGAATATTACATTCCGCTGAGTGAATTTGAGGATACGCGCTGGTTTAAAAAAATGCAGTCCAACGATCGTCGCATTTACTGGTTCTTTGAAGATTCTCCGGATTCAAGTGATGCCGAGCGTTACATCCACGTTGTCCGGGGTGTTTTCGGTAGCCAGAATATCAATGAATTGATTGGCATCATTCAATTTGAAATCTCGGAAAAAGTTCTGAAAACAACCTTGAACAACGCCGTTCTTACCGAATCCACTTCGGCTATGCTGATAGACTTTGAAGGGAATCTCATATGCTCTGCGGGACTCAAGTCTCAAGAAATGAATCTGTTGATCTGGGAGAAGATCCGTTCCAGGCGGGGCGGTGATTACAGCGCCGAATCATGGGATACGATATCATTCGGACGTAGAAAGTACCTGGTAGGCACTCAGAGCATTGAAAACTCTGACTGGGTTCTCTTTTTCATGCTGCCCTATCGTGACGTCATTCGTATGAGCGCCAGACCGATAAGACAAATACTCTTCGTGTTCCTGCTCTTTGTTCCACTGACGTTGCTGTTGGCATTCTTTGTCTCCCGTTCTGCCACCAAACGTATCCAGGACTTGATCAGACAAATGGCGAAGGTTGTTCAGGGAGATTTTGCAGTGCAACTGAATCCGGGCAACAATGACGAGATCGGCCAGCTCACGAAGAGCTTCAACTACATGATTTCTGAAATCGAACGACTCATCGAAGAGAAGTACAGGCTCGGAAAGGAAGTGAAGCATTTGGAGCTGAAGGCGCTGCAGGCCCAGATAAATCCTCACTTCCTTTACAATACCCTTGACCTCATCAACTGGATGTCTGTGAGATACAAGGCGCACGAGATCCGAACACTGGTGAGCGCGTTGTCCAAGTTTTATAAATTGAGCCTGAGCAAAGGCGAAGACATGGTTACTGTGCGGGAAGAGCTTGAACATGTAAGCACGTACGTTCAGATACAAAACATGCGCTATGAAGATAGGATAAAGCTGATTGTCGACGTACCGGAGACACTGCTTGATTGTCAAATCCTCAAGCTTGTGGTTCAGCCACTGGTTGAGAATGCGATCTTCCATGGAATCATGCTCAAGGATGAAGAAAGCGGGACAGTTCGTATCAGTGGAGAAATTTATTTGGATAATCTGTTTCTCCATGTAAAAGATGACGGCATTGGGATGTCTAAAGATAAAATCCACAATATTCTATCGGGAAAAGTGAACACACAAGATCATCATGGATACGGCGTTCGAAATATCCATGAACGCCTCCACTTGAACTATGGAAACGGTTTTGGATTATCATATCGAAGTGTTTATGGAATGGGGACAACGGTCACCATTAAAATTCCTGCAAAGTGTATAAGTCATAGAAGCTGAAACAGTTGCCAGCAACAAACCACATCCACGGCGAAGGAACAGTAAAGGAGGTAGTTCAGGAAACTCTAAGAAGTGATAAGTTGTTGTGATTTGAATGTAACCGTCAAATGAACCCCACCCCTGTGCGAAATGAGTGGACCGCCCTGGATGGCAGCTCTACTCCGTTGGTTTTTGCGTTTCGATAAGGCCGTACCACTCACTGTGCGGCCGGTGGCAGATCCGGACAGTGAATACGTAGACCTACTACGAGTCTGAGCTCCTGCAGACCCAGTTCTTTTTATGCCTGAAAGATTCGATCTTCGGAGCCCTGGCGCTGCAGGCCTTTTTTGAGATGATCCGAAAAGCCTTCGGAAAGAACTACCGCGCTCAGGAGATCGATTTCCAGCTAGGTGAGGCGCCGGTTTCTTTCGAAAATCGAGTGCTTCTGGACGTGCTGGATCGACAGCAAGCTGCCCGCGAGCAAAGCATAAGGCAGCAACCAAGCGGGGATGGGGAGTAAGGCTATCACCATTTCTGATCTTGGTTTCAATCAAACTCAATCCATCAGCAAGTTCGCTGGCGCATGAAAAGCCACCTGCGTACTTTATTTCGCGCGGGATAGGTTCGATGATTCTCCTAAGAAGATTTTCGTACCACACCCAAACTTGGTGAGGGTCGGAGTTCCTCGGGACCGGGAAACCGTTGGCAGTAAGTTCATATGTAAGTATGCGGACATAATCCGAGATGAGGTCGATTTCAGGTGTCATGTTTCTACTCCTCTTGGACAGACAAGCTGAGCATGTTGCTGGCCTACCATCTGATTCTTTGTATCAATCTTTCTCAAAAATGCGATCCGATGGTGATGCTTTCCAGTGCCATACCTTTGAGCGAACGTAATTTGATATAGACTCAGACATAATTATCTCTCGGAAACAAGGCAGTTTCAAACACACCGCCCATGTCCCCCAATGGGTGGTGGGCGAGGGGAAAATTCGCCGGGGGTCTCTGTCTGGGAGAACAAGAAAGCAGGAATGTACGGTGGATACACCGTATCACTCGATGCTAACCGCACCGAGGGCAATCGCCCACTGCAACATGTGGTTTTTCATAGTTTCAGCGGCGTGTCGCGATTGTTGAAGATTCAACGGGCCTCGTTTATGTAACTTGTTCAATTCACTATAGATTTTGTTAACCTGCTCAGCTTGACCAGATAGCAATCGAGCCTGGGAAGGATCTTTCACATGTGTAAAAGCAGCATATCGAATACGTTCGATACGCGTTACTTGATCAGGTTTCTCGCCTTTCTTCTTCTGGAAGAAAGGCGAGTTTCTGACTTTGTCATCAGGAGCAAGTTTATCGAAGAGGTGATCAAAGAATTGACGCCACAGGACTAATATTGGGCGATCAGCCTCTGACCGGGTTACATGGATAACATCATCAACCTGTCGATAGAGTTTGCCTAGTTCAGAATCATAGGATTCCAGTTGAGAAGCAATCTGTTTCTCCTTTTGGTATTCACTCTGCGGGGAAGGAAGTAATATAACACTTTGCTTCATCCCCAGTAGATCGGCAGTGGTTCCTGTTGCTGATGCGAATACCGCAGAACCCGCTGACAATGCCATAGTATCTCCAACGAGATCGGATACCTTCTCCTTTTCGCGCTTGACGACTGCATTCAGATTTCTAAGATCATTCAGTGCACCGTACACGAAAGGCAGATTTTCTGGATTTGATTGAATACCATCAGCAATTGAGATCCATATAGGAGCGCTTTTGATGACAGAATCCCGAGCGTATCCAATGAATTCCGTGGCTTTATGGTATCGGCCATGGAGATCATCAAGCCCCGATTTAAGCTCCTCGATTTCTTTTTGCAGCTCGTTCCTCGGATCTTCTGGATACTGATTATCTGATTCCATACGTCAAGTCTAATTGCTTAGCTCCAGCAGAGTCAAACCGGTCAGTGCCCCATCCTAAACCGCCACCACTTCTTGAGGGCATCCCTCGGGTACATCGTGTACCCTCGGGTCTGCCAACAAGAGGGCGCCACGGACCCATGACAGGAGGTCATGGGTCTGGTGGCGCCCAGGGGGGCGGGATCCTCTTGAAATTCCTTACCTCTGTACCGAGACCAGCTTCCCGTACAGGAAGGACGGCGTTCGGTTCACCACATCCAGAAGCGCCTCGTTTTGAAACGGCACC
>CAZVHJ010000027.1:0-61785 GCA_964627715.1 uncultured Spirochaetaceae bacterium
GATTTCAGCCAAGCAAGGAGACTCCCGCAGGCCGGTTGCGGGACAGCCTGAATTGGCTCGTCTGCTATATGAAGCCCTCGTGCGGGGTATCTCAACGGACTATGTTCGCCGATTGTTGACAGCATTTCCTGTGCCCGAAACAAAGAAGATCTCTTCATCGCAAACGTATGCCTCCAACCTGGAGTTGATTGAGCCCCTCAGTGAGCGCGAGATCGAAGTACTCCAGCTCATCGCCGAAGGATTGCCAAATCAAGACATCGGTTCCAGGCTTTTCGTCTCGCTGAACACGGTCAAGGTGCATACCCGCAATATCTACGGAAAACTCGGTATTCACAACCGGACGCAAGCGGTTGCCAAAGCGAGAGCTTTGGGCATCCTCCCACTTCTCTGACTGCGGGACTTTGGAATAAAAACACTTTCAGTAGTGATTATTTGGTTGCTGATTCACTCCTATCTGCACTCAGACCCAGCAGCCGAAAAGCGAGAAGAGCGTCCAATCTGTTCATAGACCGAGCAGGGTATAGCGGACAAAGCGAAAAACAAGGTACGGGCTTTCCTCCTCTGCCGGAAACAGGGCTTTCAGCCTGAGGTAAACGGCTACCACCCCGATCAGACCGATGGGGTATCAAACGATTCGCTTCCACCCAGATCCGGCCGTGGACTGGGAGAAAAATCGAGACATGAACAGATGGCCAAGGGCGAAGTCCCAAAAAGTGGTCATAGACGAAATTATGTCCTCGGACCGATTGAGCAGCACGGCGGCGACAGTGCGTCCGTTGATCAGGACCAGTACCAGGGGCAGGGAGAGACGGCCCCGTTCGCGACGGCGTCATCCAGGAAACGGCGGCTGTCCCACTTGGCCCCGTAGGGGCAGCCCAACATGCAGCGACCGCACCGGCTGTAGTTGACGAGCTTTGGAGTCGGCTTCGGCGCGAGCCCCATATCGAGGCTGATTTGAAACAACTGCCGGGTGACCACGGACCACTTGGCCCGATGAGCCGTGCTCACCGGGACCTCGTGGGAGAGCTCCGCGAATTCCCTGTCCAGCTTGACGCCAAGCTGCCGGGGACCTTCCTCCTCCGCCAGGTCGTGGATGCGGAGCGGAAGGCTTCTGCTCTGCAGCCGGTGCACGAGCTGTTCGTGGACCGTTCGGCCGGTACGGCGCAGGAACCCCCGGCTCACTGCGTACTCGAGCAGCCGCGGCAGGATAGCCTGCCAGTCCGGAGTGTAGGGCCCTAGGAGGCGCTCCACATTGTCCCGCCGGTAGTTGCGTCTCTCGCTGAAGTAGGAGAGCAGGGAGGCAGGAACTTCCAGCCGGCGGGAGATCGCGCTGCCGGCCGTCAGCCGCATTGGAACGAAGCGCGCGGGAGCGGGAGCATCCCCCAGGCGTTCGGCGGCCCAGCCCCGGGCGAACTCCAGGAGCTCCCCCTCAGATACTTCCCCGGTGCGGCAGCCGGCGACGTATGCGGTGGACACGTGGGCGAAGCGCTCAAGGCCGTAGTCCTTGTGTGCTCGCCGGGCAAGCTCGAGCAGGCCGGCCGTGCCCCCGACGTTGATGCGCTGCAGTTCCTCGAGGTCTCCGTCGAGCTGGAGCTCCGCCGCGGCATGGATGATGTGAGCCAGGCCGCAGACCAGGCCGGAGTACTCCGCCGGATCGATCCCCAGGAGGGGGAGCGACAAGTCTCCGCGGATCACCCGTACCCGGCTGCCGCCGACTGCTCGGTCGGCCTTCGGCCAAGCGCTCCAGACACGCTCGAGCCTGCGCCGTGCATCAGCCTCGTTCCTGCCCCGCACCAGGACCGCCAGCCGGTGATCGGAGTTCTCCAGGATCAACCAGGCGATCAGCGACCCCAGGAATCCCGTAGCCCCTGTGAGAAGAATCATGCCACCCATGCCGCTTTTCTGCGCGACCAGGATGTCGTTCTCAAGCTGAAACCGCGAGCGGATGGGGCCAACATTGCGCTTAACATGCATCATCCAGAAGAGCTGCCGCCGATCATCGCGAATATTGGGATGATCGAAAGGGTGCTCGCGATCCTCTTCGAGAATGTCCTGTCTCATACGCCGAACGGCGGTCGGGTAGGGCTTTCAGTTGAATACAAAGACCGAATGATGAGGATCACGGTATCAGACACCGGAAGCGGCATAGCCGCCGCCGACCTGTACTGTATCTTCGAGCGCTTTTATTGCGCCGATAAGAGCAGGGGCCGGGGGGCTCCTGGCAGCGGACTCGGGCTTGCCATTGCCAAAGAGATTGTGGAACTTCATGGTGGCACCATTGAAGCCGAAAGCCGACCGGGCAACGGCGCGATATTCAGGATTGAGCTGCCTCTTGGACCGATGAGTCCTTGATTGTTTATTCAATGTTTGCCCTTTTGTGACAGTTTCGTGACATTTGATCGTTACCTTCATCCAAGGAGGTAACGAAATGAAACGTATACAAGCAATCATTGCAACAACGCTACTCATCGCGGCGGCCGCGTATGGACGGGGGGCCATGAGCTCCGAGGAGGATTCCGAACAAGCCGGGGCGATGATGAGCCAGCCAGAGGCGCCTGTCGCCGGAGGGACGATGATGGCGGACACGATTCCCGGAGGTGCTATGATGAGCTCTGGCGGTAAAGTGGTTTTCACGAATCTTGATGATGCGCGAATGCTCGCGGCAGCGGGTCCGACCGTGCTTTTCTTCCATGCCGACTGGTGCCCGCAATGCCGCGCCGAGATGCGGCAGATCGATTCGAGATTACACGAGTTGGGGAATATCACGGTGATTGTCGTCGATTATGACCGCTTCGCCGAGCTCAGGAAGATGTACGGCATCACCTACCAGCACACCTATGTTCAGATAGATGACGATGGGAAGAAGATCGCTCTTTGGAATGGTGGAGGTGTGGACGGTATCCTGGATAACGTTGTTCGCGGAGGGATGTAGAACCATGATTATTTTACTACCCTTCGCGTTTCTTTCTGGAATCGTCACGATCCTGTCGCCATGCATACTTCCGGTGCTTCCTGTAGTGCTCTCAGGCAGCATGGGCGGCAAGAGCCGTCCGTTCGGCGTCATTACGGGCTTTGTCGTAAGCTTCAGCGTTTTTACGCTGATCTTATCAAGCCTTGTGCAGGCCTTGGGCATTTCCCCTGATGTGTTGAGAGTGGCTGCTGTTGTTCTCATCCTGTTCTTCGGGCTCGTCATGCTGGTTCCTCGCTTGCGTCATGGATTCGAAAAGGTCGCGTCGCGGATAGCCAGGGGGGGCCGGAGCCAGACGCAGTCGAAAGGATTTACGGGCGGTTTGCTCATAGGCTTAAGCCTTGGATTGGTGTGGACCCCGTGTGTCGGACCGATCATGGCTTCCGTTATCAGTCTTGCTATCACCCAGAGCATTGACCGCGGAGCAGTGTTTATCATCCTTGCGTACTCCCTCGGCACATCCATACCGATGCTCGCAATCATGCTCGGCGGTAGAACGCTGATGAAGCGGGTACCTGTTCTTTCCAGAAATCCCGCCAAGATCCAGCAGGTATTCGGCGTGCTCATGATCTTAGTGGGCGTATCTATAGGTTTCGGATGGGACCGTAGGTTTCAGTCGGCCGTCTTGCGAATTTTCCCCAATTACGGCTCGGGACTCACCGCGTTTGAGAACACGGAACCGGTTCGCGACGCTCTCGATGCCCGTTCCGAATCAGAAACCGGCGGCATGATGATGACCGGTTCTGCGCAGGTTATGTTCGACGTACCGCCGAAAAACGGAGTTCTCGGCGACTACGGTCCGGCGCCGGAGATCGTTACAAGCGGTGAGTGGTTCAACATCGATGCACTGGGAATCGCGGCGGAGGACGGTGTCATCACGATGAAAGACCTGAGAGGAAAGGTGGTTCTGGTAGATTTTTGGACATACAGCTGTGTAAACTGCGTTCGGACGGTTCCTCATCTTCGTTCGTGGTACGATACGTACCGTGACGATGGATTTGTGATAATCGGGGTTCACACTCCCGAGTTCGCATTTGAACGCAATCCTGAAAATGTCCAAAAAGCCGTGCAAGAGCTTGGCGTCAACTGGCCCGTCGTCCTGGATAACGATTATGAGCAGTGGCGGGCATACAACAACCGGTACTGGCCTGCACATTACTTCATCGATGTCGCCGGCCGGGTCAGGTACTTTCACTTTGGTGAAGGTAAGTACGACACATCCGAAGATGTTATACGGGCCCTGCTCGAGGAGGCGGGCAGCCTTTCGACCGCCAGGGCGGCGGTGCGGCCCGAAGCGGAACTGGAGAGCACAACAGCGGAGACCTACTTGGGTTACGGCCGTGCCCGCGGTTTTACCTCGGATGTGAGCCCGGTGCCGAATAAGCCGGTACTGTACCGCCCTGCCGGAACGCCGGCAAACGGAGAGTGGACCCTCGACGGCAGGTGGACTATTGCGAGGGAATACATAGTCCCTGAAGAAGCGGGAGTACTCGAGTTGGGATTTCATGCAAAAGATGTCTTCCTGGTGATCGAGCCCACCGGTGGGGACGGTCGTATTGACGTGAGAGTCGACGGGAAGCCGGTGGGGGATACCGATGATGTTCGCGACAGCGTATTACTGCCGGAGGAAAGCAGGCTTTACCACCTTGTGGAACAGCCTGAGCCTGGTGAGCACGTGCTCAGTCTCGAAGTGAACGGAGAACTCAGACTATTTGCATTCACATTTGGTTAGATAAAGGAGATGAAGATCATGAAACACATGAAGCATTGGATGATTTTGGCAATTGTGGCATTGGCATTTGTAATCGTCGCCGTACAGGTCGTCGCCCGCGGTGACAACGAAATGGAGGATACGATGGCCGGCTCGATGGAGAACACCATGTCCGACGCCGTTCCGGTTCCCCCGCCCGGTATTGCAAAGGGAGAATACATGAAGCCGTCCAGCAGTGAGCTCAAGAAAATACTGACACCGACTCAGTATGCCGTCACGCAGGAGGACGGCACCGAACCCCCGTTCAGGAACGAGTACTGGAATAATCACGAGGAAGGGATCTTCGTCGATATCGTATCCGGAGAGCCGCTGTTCAGCTCGACGGACAAATACGATTCCGGAACCGGATGGCCGAGTTTTACCAGGCCACTCGAGCCGGGGAATATTGTCACCTTAACGGACACAAGCCTCGGAATGACCCGCACCGAAGTACGCAGTCTGCATGCCGATTCGCATCTCGGGCATGTATTCAAAGACGGTCCCCAGCCCACGGGACTTCGCTACTGCATGAACTCGGCGTCCCTGAGGTTTATTCCGGTTGAGGATCTGGAGCGGGAAGGCTACGGCCGCTATCTCTCCCTTTTCGAAGACTAGATTTCAATAGGAGTTTAACCATGATTCATAAAGACACGTTTTTTCATCCCCGATGGCGCCTGGCCGCGGGTGCAAGAACCGGGGCGATCGTTTTCTTAATATCAATCGCTGCTGCAGTGGGTTTCGGCGGGGGAAAACCCGAAAGCACCGCACCTGTGATGGTGACCGAGACGGCTGCTGCAATGGAAGGTACGGAAACAGCTGTTTTTGCCGGCGGCTGCTTCTGGGGCGTGGAGGCCGTTTTTGAGCGGCTCGACGGGGTTCTGGACGTGGTATCTGGCTACTCAGGCGGCGATGAAGAGACCGCACACTACCAGCTGGTGGGCACCGGTACCACCGGTCATGCCGAGTCGGTGCATATCGTTTACGATCCACAGCGTATAAGTTTCGAGGTGCTGCTCGAAGTGTTTTTCAACGTCGCTCACGACCCAACCCAGCTGAATTATCAGGGTCCCGACAAAGGTCCCCAATACCGCTCGGTGGTCTTTTATGCCAATGATGAACAGAAGCGGATTACCGATCGGTATATCAAGGAGCTGGATGCTGAAGGGATTTTCGCCAAACCTATCGTGACACAGGTAGTGCCGCTGGAGGCGTTCTACCCCGCCGAGGAGTACCACCAGGATTTCATGCGGCGCAATCCTCGGTATCCGTATATCTTATACTGGGATTTGCCGAAGATCGCTCACCTCGAAGAAGTGTACCCCGAGTTGTTGGCGGAGCGTTAATTCCCCGGCTTTCCCCTCGGCGACGGAGAAATTGAGCCAAGCGAGATATGTATAAGAATTCCGTGGCTGCTAACGGCCAAGGGAATTAGTGTAGTCTTTGATGGTTTGCCTGAGTTTTTTAACCTCAGTCGGTATCTTTAAGTCTGTTCGGGTCTGAATATCCAGAGGGCTGATGTAGTCCGCGCGATAGATGGTTGCGTTCGCCTTATCATCGATATGCAGGATTGTCCCATACAGTTGAAAATGTCTTGAACGATTCGAATGAATACCCATAATGAGAAAAGCGACTTCGTACAACCCGGATCTTTCCGAAATCGCGAGAGCTGAGATTGTGCCGAGATTTCACTCTGCTGGACCTACTATTCCAATGCGGCGACTCCGGAAAGATCCCCGTAGGTTATGCGCTACCAGATTCCGCGTCGGGGCGCAGCGCTTTCATACCATCACATTGAACTATAACGGTGCGGTTGCTATCGACGATTTCCCTCCTCTGCCTGGACGGATTCTCAGGGGTGCGTCCGCACCCCTGAGCACAAGCTATCAAAAGGCATAGGGGCTTCTGAGCAAGCGATCAGGAATCAGTCTGCGCCTCCTTCCTAAACTGTGACAGTCACATCACGCCTCCCTTCCGCCACGTCCTGGGGCTCCAGGGTCCGTCACTTCCAATGCGCAAAAAAGCCTCCCAACAGGAATGATATTGGGGGCTTTTTTGCGCTCTTGGCGCTGAGATTTCCTCTGAGTTCTTCTTCCACTTGCGCTATCTATTCCCATAGGCGATAATTGAAAAGAAGTTGTTGCTACGGCGCGCTATGTTGGCTAAAAATTCTCGGCGTAACAGTAATTGCCGGAGGCCTAGGAGACATGTAGATGAGCGTGGTTAGGTACCTCATAGCGGCGGTTTCGAGTGGCATGCTCTTCGGAGTACTGGATGCGTTGATCAACGTGAATCCGGTTGCTGTCAGGCTGTATGAGTATCTGCGGCCAGTCTCAAGGGAGCAGATCCTGATAGGCGTGGGTATCATCGTAGATCTCTTCTACGGGTTCGTCATGGCTGGTTTGTTTCTGCTCCTATACAAAAGTATGCCTGGGCAGTCCCCGATACTGAAAGGCTTGTTCTACGGGGCCATGGTGTGGTTCTTCCGTGTGGCGATGTCGGTGGCCAGCAGCTATGTAATGACGACAGCCCCAGCTGGAGCTATGCTCTACGGCCTTGCTGTCGGGCTGTTGGAGATGCTCCTGCTTGGGATCCTCTACGGGCTTCTGCTGCGACCGGATTAGGATAGTCTAGGCAAGCTACGACGAGTTTCCGTTTCAGAGATCAAAGAAAAGAAGAAAGGCACTAACCCAATTGTGCAATTATCTTAATAATCATGGTGAGATGGACTTAGGACTTGATTATCATAGGTTCATTTTCGGTGTGCGAGAAAAACACTAATCCAACCTCATTGCACGAGTTCTAAACTTAGCTTTCTTCGGGTGCCAGAGGAGTTCCTCTCCTAAAACGTGCTTCTTTTTTGCGAGCTCCTCCACCATCAACGGCTACAATACCTCTTGAGATAAAACTTTCTGTTTGTTCAGCTCTATTATAATATTTTTCTTGTGAGTCGAAAAATGACGTTTCAAGATATTCAGGCTATCCCGCTTTTTCCCCTCACGAACGGCTTGCAACAGCTCCTTATGGTCCCTAATAGAGCTCAGGGCCGTTTCCTTGAACGCGTCGTCGGGCCCCATGGATATATTCCGCATTACATTTATTATGACGAGTAGGTTGGAAATAATTTTTTGAATGAAAGGATTCCCCGATCCTTCGTAGAGGAGCTCGTGGAAGGAGAAATCCTTTTTTAGATAGGTGAGGTGGTCCCCCGTTTCCAGCTCGTGTTCCGATTCGGTAATAGCTCTTTCCATCCGTGCGAAGACCTCTTCAGAGGGACTGCCGATAAGATGCTCAATGGCAACTTTTTCCAAAGCGAAACGGATCTCGATGATGGAGTCTATCTCCTGTTCATCGATGGATTTGACGAAGTAGCCTTTCCATTGGATTTTCTCCAGGATACCTACTTCCGCCAGTTTGAACAGCGCCTCCCGCACTGACAGGCGGCTGACCGACAGGCGGTTGGCCAGTTCGAAGTCGTTGATCCGATCCCCGATTTTCCACATGCCGGCCAGTAGCCCGTCCTTGATGTACTCGAAGATATCCTCGGCCCGACTCGTTTTTTTAAACTCGTTTTTCATAATCTTTTCCTCAGTTCACATGCCATGAGTTTATCAAAGTTGAGAGAAAAAAGAAAGGGCAAAATTAAAATTTAAATATTTTAAATTTAAACTTGACAAATACAAATTTCTATGGTTATATGTACGTAGTAGCAATGACAAGCCTGTTGGGATCAAGCGATGGAGAATAGAAAACGAAGAGTAGGACTAATCGGTTTGGGACTCATCGGGTCTTATGTTTATCAAAAGATCAGCGAGCATTCGGATTACAACGTAGAAATCGTTTTCGTGTACGACGTGGATAAGGAAAAGCTGCAGAATATTCCTCCGGAGCTGGTGCTCGCCGATATAGGCGATTTTGAAACGAGAAATCCTGATATGATCTGCGAGTTGGCAAATTACAGGGTTTCGGAGCTCTACGGCCCCACCTTTTTAGGTCACTGTGATTACTTCATGGTGTCCGTTACCGCCCTGGGGAACTCCAAGTTGGAAGAGACGTTGAAAGAGATCGCCGTTGAGAGCAACACCCGTCTCTTCGTGCCGCACGGGGGAGCGATGGGATTCGATGCCATAATCGAGGGCCGGTCCATGTGGGAAGAGGTGGAGATTATAATGATCAAAAACCCGATAAATCTTGATTTCTCGTTCGGCAATATCGACCCGGATACCATAAAAGAGAGGACGGAGCTCTATAATGGCCCTACCCGCGGGGTCTGCTCCCTTTTCCCGCGAAACGTCAACACTCACGCCACCTTTGCCCTGGCCGGCATCGGTCTGGATAAGACTCATTCGGTTCTAATCGCCGATCCTGCCCTCTCCACGACGACTGTAGAGATTCGCGCCCACGGGGGGGGAGTGGAACTGCGATTGTGCCGTACCGAAGAGATCACCGGTGTATCCGGCGCCTCGACTCCCTGGTCGGTGCTTCGTTCGATTCTCAGTACCGCTCCCCAGGAGGGAGGACTCCATTTCTGTTAATAAATAAGGAGATTATCGCTCTGGCGATAAACATAAAAAATGGAAGGAGAAAAGAGATGAAAGAGAAGCTTGTGCTCGTACTTTTCGTAGTTGTCGTTGCATCCTTCTCTCTGTTTGCCGGCGGCGAACAGGAGAAGAGGGGGCCGGTCACTCTGGTTTATCAGAACTGGACCGCCGATTCGGAGATGCCTTGGGAGAAAGAGTTTATCGACAAGTTCATGGAACGGAATCCGGGCATTAAAATCAGCCTGTCCGTAGGACCCTACGATGCTCACCACGACAAGATCATAGTCAGTACCATGGCTCAGGCTCCACCGGACGTGTTCCAGATCATCCCTGAGAACATGTACGGTTTTGTTCATCAGGAAGCCGTTCGCAGCCTCGATGACTTCATCGCCGAGGAAGGGGGTAAATCCTACACCGGCCAGTTCTTTGACTCCGCCTTCTCCATGGGGGAAGTCGATCTGGGTGACGGCGCCAAATGCTACGGGCTACCCTGGCGTTACGGCTGTTCAGCCATGTTCCTCAACGGGGGGATGTTCGAAGACAGCGGCGTGTCTGTACCCGATTTCGATTGGACATGGGACGAATTCCTGGTCATTGCTAAAAAACTGACAGATTATGATAAAAAGAAGTTTGGATTCGCGTATTCAGGCACCAAGGAGTCTTTCGGGACCAGCTGGGAATGGTTCGGCAAGGCGTTTTCCAATGGTGTGCCCGGTCTGGTGACCGAAAAGAAACCTACAATAAACAGCCCGGAGGCAGTAGAAGCCCTGGAGTGGTGGGCCGGTCTTGCCGATAAAGAAAAGGTGGTTCCTCGTGAAGTGGCCTCCTTGGATGAAAAGGCCATTGTGGACATGATGGGCCGGGGACAAGTGGCCATGTGGAACAACGGGCCCTGGTACATCAACAACCTGCGCAACTCCTTTCCCGACATGAAGCTCCTCACCTTACCCATGCCAAAGGGGAAAACCGACGGTTCCTCGGCGGGCGGCACCCTCCTGTCCATCAGTCCCCTCAGCAAGAACACCGATGCCGCCTGGGGGTTCGTGAGGTACATGACCGGCTATGAGGTTCTCCACAAATGGGCCACCCGCGGCTACTTCATGCCCACTCGGGAGGATATCCTGAAGGACCCGGTCTATCAGGAGAATCCCATGACAGCCTTTACCGAATCGGCCCTTCGGGAGCATTCCATCATCCTGGGGAACGCCCCCGAATCCACGGCGCTCCTGGCTGCCCTCCATGGGTATATGCAGGAGGTCTTCCTTGGCAGTAAAAGCGCGCAGCAGGCTATGGATGAAGCCGCCGCCGAGTGGCAGAAAATACTTGATGAGTTTTATAAGTAGTTGACAACAGCCGGGCTTTCCCGCAAACGCGGGCGTCCGGCTTAGCCTGTTTTGCGGCGGGTATAGATGACAGAATTGAGCCATCCCTCTCTGAAGAGAAAAATGGGCGCCTTTTACCTAATTGTGCCCCTGATCCTCTTTGTGAGCATTGTGGAGATATACCCCATTATCAATGTTTTTATCTTCAGCATGTCCGATAAAAAGGGGGTATTCGTAGGACTGAAGAACTTTATCCATGTGCTTGAGGAACCGATTTTTCCCGTTATTGTAAAACAATCTTTAAAGTTCACCCTGGTCACTATTTTAGGGCACCTGATCCTGGGAACATTGTTCGCCCTGCTGCTCAATCAGCCGGCGAATCCGGTTTTCCGGATTATATGCCGTTCCGTGATCATGCTTTCCTGGGCTATTGCACCTGTGGTGGTGGGGGTCATGTGGAACCTCCTGTACAATCCCTATTTAAGTATCATCCCCCATGTACTGAGTAAATTGGGATTGGGACACGTGCGCTGGGCCCTATTGGCGAACCCCAATACGGCCCTCAATGCCGTCATTGTGGCCAATATCTGGTCATCCATGCCTTTCTATATGCTGATGCTCTTGGCCGCGCTGCAGACCATTCCTCCAGAGCTGTATGAGGCGGCTTGGGTCGACGGAGCGGGTGCATTGCAGAGGTTTTTCCACATTACCCTGCCTTATCTAAGAAATACACTGATCCTCCTCGCGATCTTCGATTTCGTGGGAACCTTTATCCTGTTTGATCTGATCTGGAGTATGACCAAAGGTGGGCCGGTCAACAGTACCGAGGTATTCGCCACCTACACCTACCGACTGGGATTCGAGAACTTCACCTTCAACTATTCCGCCGCGGCGGCGATATTCATGTTCCTGTTCATGCTGACTTTCACTGTGATCATGGTCCAATTTATCCGCAGGGACGATAAGTGAAGGGCAGACGATGAAGAGAAGAAAAGCCAAAAGTGTAGCTGTTCATGCCGGTATGCTGATCACCGCCTTGATCTGGTTTGTTCCAATCTACTGGATCATTTCCGTCTCGCTGCGCCCCCTTGGAGAGACCTTCAGGCCGACTCTATTCCCTACCGAAATCAACCTGGCGGCTTATTTAAGCATTTTGACCGAGAGGGGGCTGCAGAGACCTTTCCTGAACAGCCTCATCGTCTCTCTCGGCACCACCCTGATCGCCCTCTTCCTCTCACTCCCGGCCGCCTACGCCCTGTCCCGTTTTTTCCCCCGGATCCAGAAAACCCTTTCGGTCTACGTCATAGGGACTCGAATGTTTCCACCGGTCCTGCTTAGTGTTGCTTACTTTTTCATACTGGCCAGAATCAAGCTCTACGATACCCTGATCGCAATTATTCTGATGGATACCATCGTGATTCTGCCCTTTATCCTGTTGATGATGACCAACTATATCAACTCGGTTCCTGTGGAGGTGGATGAAGCGGCCCGGATTGACGGGGCGGGACCACTGAAAACCCTGATTAAGGTGGTCCTCCCTATCACCTTTCCCGGTCTGGCCGCCACCAGTGTGTACGGTTTCCTTATGACCTGGAACGAATTCTTTTTCGCCTTTATTTTCACCCAATCCGAGTTCAAACGGGTCGTACCTGTCGAACTGATGGCCTACCAGGGGCAGTACTACACGGATTATCAGTCGATGCTGGCCGTTTCGGTGCTGTTCGTCATACCGATATTCATCCTTTTTGTCATCATGCAGAAGTACCTGATTGAGGGTCTGGCTGCCGGCGCGGTGAAATAACCGGTCATCCGGTTCTTATAGAAAGATTTACAGCCGGAAGGAGGTAGAGAGAAGATGTATCCGAGTCTGGCCGAAAAAGTCGCTTTGATCACTGGCTCCGGAGCGGGAATTGGAGCAGCTATTGCCCGCCGCTTCGGCAAGGAAAAGGCCAAGGTGATCGTAAACGATCTAAGGGCCGAGGCCGCCGAAAGAGTCGCCGAAGAAATTGCCGGCGCCGGTGGAATTGCCGTAGCGATTACGGGGGATATGACCAAAGAAGAGGAGGTGAACGTCCTGTTCGCGAAAATCAAGGAGCGGTTCAAGCGAATCGATATCCTGGTGAACAATGTCGGTCTTTTCAGCAATGGCGCCCTGGTGGGTTCCTCCCTCGCAGAGCATGCTCGCTGTATGGACATAAATGTGACCAGTGCTTTCCTGTGCGCCAACCAGGCGGCCGGGATGATGAGGGCGGCAGGTTCCGGTTGTATCGTTAATATCTCCTCCGGAGCGGCGAAAATTCCCACCACCGGCGCCAATGCCTATGGTGCAGCGAAACTTGCCATCATCGGAATGACACGGACCCTGGCGGCGGAACTGGGGCCCAACATCCGGGTAAACTCGGTCCTCCCCGGGTGTATCGATACGGAGATGGATAGACGGTTCGTGGCCAAACTGTGCGCTGAAACCGGTCAGTCGGTGGAAGAGTTTAAGAAGGCTCGGGATGAGGCGATCCCCTTGAGACGGCTGGGGCAACCGGAAGATATCGCTAACGTAGTCGCTTTTGTGACCTCCGACCAGGCCTGTTATATGACAGGTTCGGCGATCAACGTGACCGGTGGTCTCGTGATGGATTGAGGCGGCGTGTGACGGAAGATGGAGCCAGCATGGGCAACTGGATATCGAAGACTGTCGAGTCGATAGAGAGCTCCGGGATACGGAAGATGTTCAACATCGCCTCCGACATGAGCGATGTGGTTAACCTCGGTATCGGGGAACCCGATTTCGCTACTCCTCAGCCGATCGTGGAGGCGGCGCAGAAGGGGATAGAGGAAGGGTCCACCCACTATACCCCTAATGCCGGGACGGAGCAGTTGCGCTTGGCCGTGGCCGAAAAGCTGAACAGGGTCAACAGGATACCCGCACGGGCCGACAAAAATATCATCATCACCTGCGGGGCTATGGGAGGGCTCTACCTGACCCTCAGGTCCGTGCTCAACAAAGGAGACGAGGTCCTGCTTCCGCGGCCCTCCTGGACCAACTACGAAGCCCAGATCGTCCTTTCCGCAGGGAGGGTGGTTTCGGTTCCGACCGGAGTGGAAAACGGATTCGCCGTTACGCCCCGGGCCCTGGAGAAAAAAATTACGGCACAAACCAAGGCCCTGATTATCAACACGCCAGCCAATCCCACCGGCGGGATCTACACCCGAACGTCTCTGGAGGGGATTGCGGAGCTTGCCCGGAAGCACGAATTGCTGGTGATCAGCGATGAGGTGTATGAAAAGTTCATCTGGGAAGGGTGCGAGCACATCAGTATCGCCTCCCTCCCCGGAATGGCGGAGCGGACAGTTACCATCAACAGCTTTTCCAAATCGTACGCCATGACCGGGTGGAGGGTCGGCTATACAGCCGGATCGGAAGAGCTGATCAGGGCAATGACCAAGCTTCAGGAGGACATCTATGCCTGCGCCCCCTCAGTTTCCCAGGCTGCCGCGGTGGCCGCTCTGGCAAGGGACGAGGAATGCACCGCCTCCATGATTGGGGAATATAAAAAGCGCAGGGAGTATATCCTTTCTCGTCTTTGTGATATTCCGAAGATTAAGGTGACGGCACCGCTGGGTAGTTTCTACGTTTTCATCGATATCAGAGAGACTGGCATGGGAAGCGATGAGCTCGCCTTGGAGCTTTTAAAAAAAGGGAGGGTTTGTGTCATTCCCGGTTCCGCTTTCGGGAAGGAAGGGGAGGGATATGTCCGGATCTCCTACACGGCCGGCTGTGAAAAGCTGGCTGTGGCGACGAACCGTATCGCCCGGTTTATCGATTCCCTGTGATCAAGAATACTCCGAAACGTGAACCCAGGCGACGCCGTAAAAAACAGGTAGAAGGGGATAAGCATGGACTACGGGGATTTCAAGGACAAGGTGGTCATCGTGACCGGTGGAACGGCGGGCATCGGCGAAGCCTCGGTCCGTCTCTACCATGGCGAAGGGGCCCGAGTCGCTGTTGTAGGCAGGAGCGAAGAGCGGGGAACCGCTGTTGTCAGAGGAATAACAGAGGAGGGGGGTAGGGCAACATTCATCAGGGCCGATGTCAGCGATCCCGGAGAGGCGAAGAAGGTCGTGGCGGAGACGATAAAGGCCTTCGGGAGAATCGATGTGCTTTTCAATAACGCGGGCGTGGACCTGGTGGCGAATGTCTGCGATACCTCGGTGGAAGATCTTGTTCGGGTGATCCGGATCAATCTGATGGGTACATTCCTCCTCACCCAGGCGGCGTATCCTGAGTTGAAGAAACGATGGGGGGTCATCCTCAACAACGCGTCGGGTGCCGGGCTGGCCGGTAATCCGGGGATTTCCGCCTATACCGCGTCCAAGGGAGGTGTGGTCATGATGACCAAGTCCATGGCCGCGGAGTTTGCCCCGGAAGTGAGGGTCAATTGCCTTTGCCCGGGATATATCAAGACTCCGATGCACGACCGAGCGGAGGGCAGCGATCCGAAATTCGATACCGAGGTTCTGCCAAGGTTGGTGCCTCTGGGCCGGATCGGGCGGGCGGAAGAGGTGGCCCATGCGGCCCTTTTCCTGACCTCGGAGAAAAGCTCCTATATTACAGGAGTCGCCCTGGCCATCGACGGCGGATTGAACAGTTTCAGAAGCCGTGAGGCCTGAAGGAGGAGAGGCGATGCTTGTCTTCGACAGTCACGCCCACATCATCCCACCCTTGGGGGGCAAATGCGGCTATTCGAGCATCGGTGAGCATCTGGATATCTGCCAGCGGGCCATGCACGAGCATCTGATCCAGTCGTCCCGCCGCAAGAGGGACAACACGGTTGTCGAGAAGAAACTTTGGCATCCAACGGATGACAGCCTGAGAGGCAAACTGGAGGTGGGCTTTAGGGTGGGGCGGTTCGGCCGCTTCGAATGGACCCAGGACGGTGAGGATTGCTACCTCCAATATCTGCCGCCTTACGCGGAGAACATGGGGTACTCTCCGGATCAACTATTAGCCATGATGGATTATTCGGGGGTACATAAGGCGGTATTGCAGTGTGGCGGCGTGTACGGAAATCTAAACGACTACTATGCAACAGTGATGGCGGAGCATCCCCACCTCGCCGGCAAGCTGTATCCCCTGGCCAGAGTCAAAGAAGAGGAAGCCTACACCGAGACCGAGATCCTCCGTTTGGAGCGTTGCATACAGGAGTATAGCCTGAGGGGGCTCTGGTTTGCAGCCCAGGAGACGCATTTCACTTCGCAGTATTGGGTCTTCTGGGAGAAAGTCCGGGAGCTCGACATACCGGTCTTTCTGCTTTTTTTCCCCGACGAGCTTTGGGCGAACCATTTGATGAGCCTTACGGATTGGGTCAAGGAGTTCCCCGAGATGCCATGCGTCCTCGCCCAAGCCTTTCCCCTATCCGCCCGGCGGTACGACGACGCCATTACTGTTCCCGGCTTCGTCGAAGAAATCATCAACAGCGGGACCTTCTACATCGAGATCGTGTATCCCATAGGTCGCGGCGCTATCGAGGATTATCCCTTTCTCATATCCCGCAAAGCTGTTCAAGCCTTGTACGAAAGGTTTGGAGCGGAAAGACTGGTGTGGGGATCGGATATCCCCATGGTCGAGAGATACTGTACCTATCGTCAGTCCTTGAAGTATATCACGGCTTATTGCGATTTTGTTCTGCCGGATGATCTGGAGCTGATTCTGGGGAAAAACCTGGAAAAAATATTTACAGACAGATAGAGCCTGTTAGAATAAAACGTATGGGCATATATGAAGACTTGAATATTAAAAAGTTAATAAACGCCTGGGGCACCGTTACCAAAATCGGCGGCTCGAAGATGGCGCCTGAAGTACTTAAGGTCATGGAGGAGGCCTCCAGATCGTACGTCTACCTGGAGGAGCTACAGCACAAGGCGGGGGAGCGTATCGCTGAAATCATCGGTGTGGAGGCTGCCTACATATGCTCCGGCGCCGCAGCGGGAGTAGCGATCGCGACCGCAGCCTGCATGGCCGGGGAGGATCCGGTGAAGATCACTCTTCTTCCCGACAGTTCCACCATGAAGAACGAAGTCCTGATGCTGAAAGCCCATCGTTTTAGGTATGACCAGGGGGTCCGCCTGGCCGGTGGGAGAATAATCGAGGTCGGTCTTTCGGATTTGACGCTTCCCGCTCAACTCGAAGACGCGATCACCGACAATACGGCGATGTTTCTCTACCTGGCGGAGGCGGAAAAGATACGGGGCGCCTTGCCGCTGCAGGAAGTGGTCGGGATCATGAGACACCGGGAAGTTCCGGTCTTGGTCGACGCAGCGGCAGAATTACCGCCGTTGGGAAACCTGACCGGCTACATTCGCCAGGGGGCCGATCTCGTTCTTTTCAGCGGAGGAAAGGACATCCGGGGACCTCAATCCTCAGGGTTGATCCTTGGACGAAGGAAGCTGATAAGAGCTTGCGCGGCGAATGCCTGTCCTTATCACAGCATAGGCAGGAGCATGAAAGTAGACAAGGAAACCATTGCGGGAATAACCAAGGCCGTAGAGCTGTATGCGCACAAGGATTTTGACGCCGAGTACAGACGCTGGCAGGAGACGGCGAATTTCTTCCTGAGCTCCTTGGCTTCCATAGAGGGCTTGAGTATGCGCAAAGACTTTCCCCGGGAACCGGGAATCCAGCCAGCCTCCATACCGAGGGTTTATATCGAGCTTGATGAATCCTCCCGCGGCATGTCCGCCCCCGGCTTAAAAACCTCCCTGGAGAACGGATCCCCGGGAATAGTATGCGGGGAATACCAGGGGCAAATAGTATTGAACCCTCAGATGCTTGAGGAGGGTGAAGCGGAGATCATCGTACGCAGGATTCGAGAAACCTTGTCTGAATAGGTCCTTAAAGACGCCCCTCTGCCGAAGGGAGTAGCACGTTCCATCTGCTGATTCATCGAAAACGGATCAAGCCTCCCTTGCGTGCCTGCCGGGCTTCGCCGGAAGCCGAATCCGAGCGAAAGAGAAACAACAGCCGACGCATCGCCACGGGACCGCTGGATATGAGAAGATACTCTCAGCCTGGCGGTAAAAACAGAGCAAGCAGGGCGGCTGCAGCCAATACAACCGGCGAGCGGATCGGACGCCGAAATTGCAGGCTGCTTCCTTCCAAACGTTCGACCGGCATGGTATTCATTCTACAGTGAGTTCCAAAAACCAATAGCCGTCGCGGGCGATATGACCTTTTTCTCTGAAGTGGAGTCTGGAAAGAAATATCGGTCCGTCGGTCACCAGTGAATGATATTCTCCCAGCTCTCCCGAAGGATCAATCCCGGCCTCTTCCAGGTCAGCCAGTGTCGTCCGATCGATGCTCCTCCCGAGGAATGTTCTGTCCAGTTGCCCGTCCTTTACTACGACGATCAACATCTTGAAATCGAGCCGTACGAGCTCTTCGAGCAGCTGCCTGCGGTTTTGCCGCCACAAAGGCTGGTAGGGTACAACGCCTGCGGTGCTGCAGACACGGAGCACCCATTCACGATGAGGTTGAACATCGATGTCGCCGAACACTCCCGCCTGGATGTTTCTTTTCTTCAGTTCCCTCAGTGCAGAGATGAACTGTCTCTCATAATCATCCCATGAGGTGGAGCGAAAAACAACAGGTAAACCGAGCCGTCGAGCCTGTTGTTCGATCAAGGACCTGGGCAATCCGTGAGAGCGCGATCGGATGCCTGCTTCATCAAGCATAGTCAGAAGGCAGTGCGGTCTACCCCCTTCCCGAAGAGCACGATAGAATGCAAGGCAGCAATCCTTGCCACCGCTCCACGAACAGAAGAAAGAATGCCCGTCAATCGAACCGATCATCTTGCTCTCGATCATGAATATTATAGACCACCTCCTCGACGCCGAACACCGTCTGGGAGTAGTCTCAGCAAACCTGGATGTGCCGCACAGACAAACAGTACGGCATCCCCCTTGATCCGCCTCAGGCAGGTTTCCTAAATCCTGCAGAAGGAGCCCTGCAACCGGGCAGCGACCCAGGTTATACCTGTGTGCAGTAAACAAATATTCTGCATGGGGAGGCGCCTTCTGGAGTATGTGGGCGAGGAGCGTGCCTGGATAGTGGCCGCCCCTGCCGATCGGCGGTCGTTCGCCTGGTCTGTGCAACCCGCAGGTGTCTGCAGCTCTTCCTGCGTATTCATTACGATCGGACCGTACAAGGCGACCGGCTCACCTATGGGCTTCCCGGATACGAGCAGAAAACGAACCTGGTCAATCTGAGTGGAAAGGACCACTTGCTGGCCGTCAGCGAACAGGACGAAATTCCCGTCAGTCAAGAACGGATCCCTCTCATTTGTGTCGCGGCGGCAGTTCTTCCGGGCACCTTCTCAGGGCACAAACTTATCCAACTTGTCGAAGTCCAGGGTTGCGAAATAATCGGCGACGGTCTCCGCTCTTCTGATCTCGACAACTTCCCCGGTCTCTCGCAGCAGCAGCTCGGAGGAACGCAGCTTGCCATTGTAATTGAACCCCATGGCATGCCCGTGCGCACCCGTATCATGAATGACGATGATATCTCCCACCTCGACCTTGGGAAGCTTCCTGTCGACGGCGAACCTGTCCCGGCTTTCGCACAGGGATCCGGTCACGTCATAGACATGATCACAGGGGCGGTTCTCTTTGCCGAGGACCGTAATGTGGTGGTAGGCGTCGTAGATCGCCGGTCGCATCAGATCCGCCATACAAGCGTCAAGGCCGATGTGTCTTTTGTAGATGTTCTTGATGTGCCGCACTCTGCTTACCAGATATCCGTAGGGCCCGGTGATGGCACGGCCCATTTCGGTGTACAGTGCAAGAGGGTGGAGACCCGCCGGCCTGATCAAGCGTTCGTAAACCGAGCGAATGCCCTCGCTCACAAATCGCAGATCCACAGCACTCTCTTCCGGTCGATACGGGATGCCCACTCCTCCGCTGATATTGACGAACTCCACTCTGATGTCGAGTCTATCCCGAACCTCCATCGCCAGCCTGAACATCATCTCGGCCGTGTCGACGAAGTATTGGGAGCTGAGCTCGTTTGAGGCTATGAAGGTGTGGAGGCCGAAGCGTCTGGCCTCTTTATTACGTAGTAGCTCCAGTCCCTCGAATACCTGGTCACGGGTGAACCCATACTTGGCCTCCTCGGGCTTCCCCATGACGAAGCTGCCCTCCCGCAGCCTGCCGGGGTTGTAGCGGACGGATATCAGCTCCGGTATGTCGCAGTGCGCTTCGAGGAATGGAATGTGGCTGATGTCATCCAGGTTGATGGTAGCCCTGAGCCGGGCTGCCTTGAGGTACTCGTATGCGGGCGTGTCATTCGAGGAGAACATGATCTCGGGACCGAGGATACCGACTCTCTCCGCCAGAAGGAGCTCGGGCAGGGAGCTGCAGTCGGCTCCGAAGCCTGCGTGCTTGAGAATCTTCAGGATAAACGGATTGGGGGTCGCCTTCACCGCAAAGAACTGTTTGAAGCCGGGGTTCCACGAGAATAGCCTCAGTAGATTACGGGCATTGCCTACTATCGCCTTCTCGTCATAGATGTGAAACGGGGTCGGGTGTTTGCGGACGATCTGTTCAAGACGTTCGCGCGAGAATGGCAGCTCTTTCTTTGTCATAGTTCCTTGCCTGGGACAGGCACACATTCTACTTGGATAAAGCCCCTTTGGATAGCAGACCTCCGCCAGGAGCTAGGAGGTCGGCCGTAACGTCCGGATCACCCCGGTTACCTCTGCCCCTGCCTCCTGAGCCGATCTCGCAGGGAGGGTGCCCTCGGTCTCGAGCAACCGAAGCTTTCTCCAGAGTCCGCCGCCGTACCCGCCCAGTCCCCCGTCGGCGTTGATGACGCGATGGCAGGGGATCAGGATGGCGATCCGGTTGAGGCCGTTGGCATGGCCGATGGCCCGTCTCACACCCGGGTTGCCCAACTCACAGGCCAGGTCGTCATAGCAGCGAGTCTGGCCGTACGGTATGCGCAGCAGGGCTTCCCAGACGCGGCGCTGGAAATCCGTTCCCGGATACTCCAGAGGCAGGTCGAAGGACTGCCGTTTCCCCGCAAAATATTCGTCCAGCTCAACCCGGAGCCGGTCGAAGAGCGGGCTTTCTCCGGGCAGCAGAGGCAGGCGCAGGCGCTTTTTCAGGGTTTCCAGCTGCACCTCCAGCATCCTCCGGTCGGTGAACTCGAGAAGGCATAATGAGCGTTCCGTGGCGCCTGCCGCCATAGGGCCGAGGGGAGTTTCAATCCAGGCGAGGCGGACGTAGTCTTTGCCCCGCACCGTCCCCGGCGGCGCCTCTACGGCCTTGGCGAACGCCTCCCGGAACCCGGAATGCGACTCCCATCCGTGATCGAAGACGGCGTCGTCGATGCTTCCGCCTTTGCGGATAGCTGCAAAGGCCGCACCCAGTCGCCTTGCCCGGCAGTAGGCCTGGAAGGTCATACCGAAGGCCTTCAGGAAATACCGACGCACGGCGGCGGGCTCCATTCCCCGCTCGCGCAGCTCGACGTCCCGGATTCGGCGCGAGGGGTCGGCTTCGACCTCCTCGATAAGCCTGGACACCCAGGCAGGGGTGTGCCGTCCGTTCTCCAGCGGCCGGCAGCGCTGACAGGGCCGAAAGCCGGCGAACAGCGCTTCCCGGGCGGTGGCGTAGAACTCAACATGCTCGGGCTTTGGCTTACGCGCCGGGCAGGTCGGCCGGCAGAAGATCATGGTGGTCGTGATGCCGGCGTAGAACAACCCGTCGTAAGAGGCATCCCGTTCCATCAAAGCGCGCAGCATCTCTGCACGCTCCCGCAGTTTGTTTCGTGTAGTGCTCATATCGCTACCATACATCCGATCTCAAGGCTATTTCCACCGAAAAATGGACGGCGAAATCTCGAGATGGCTATTCATTCAAACGGGAAAGTATTTCGAAGCAAGCCCGGCTCTGATGATAAGGACAGTCCCACGAGCCGGGTTTATATCTGGCCCGATCGGGCTTGCCATTTTGATCCGAATGTACCTCCAACAGCGATAAGCAGCCTGCCAGAAATGCTCTACAAGCTGGCGGTGCCCCGGCCGTAATCCGGCGGGTCCGGGGTTGCGCGCGAGAGGTCCCGGACGCGCTCTGCCGGTTGCCTGCTGGCGCCTGCTAGCGGGCCAGACGGGCCGCGATCTCGGCCAGCCTGCGGCCCTGGAAGCGGGCGGCCTCCAGCTCGGTGGCCGAGGGCAGGCGCTGTCCCTGTCCGCCGGCGATCGTGGAGGCCCCGTACGGGCTACCTCCGGTGATCTCATCAAGGGTCATCTGACCCTGGAAGCTGTAGGGCAGGCCCACCGGAATCATGCCGTGGTGCATTAGGCTGGCACACGTGCTCAGTATTGCCAGCTCGTTGCCGCCGTGCTGGGTGGCCGAACTGGAGAGGACGCTGACGGGCTTGTCGATCAACTTGCCCTCCAGCCAGAGTGGCCCGGTGGAGTCCAGGAAGGCCTTGAGCTGTACGGCCATCAGGCCGTAGCGGGTGCTCACCCCCAGGATCAGACCGCCGATGTCCTCCAGCTCCTCGACCCTCGCCGTGGGGACCTGGGCGAAGGCCTTCTGTGCCTCCAGGGCGCCCATTTTCTCCAGGATCTCGGGGGGCAGGGTCTCCGCCACCCGCAACAGACGTGCCCGCGCGTCCTTGACCTGCTCCACTCCTTCGGCCGCAGCCTTAGCCATCTGGTACATGTGGCCGTAGGTCGAGTAGAAAATAACCGGGATGTTCATGTTGTTCCTCCGTTACTGGTGAGTTTGGTTTGTATGCCCCGGCCGAGCTTCTTGCACAGCTCCCCCAGGGTTCTTTGCTCGGATTCGGAAAGCACAGCCAGGTTCTCGGTGATGGCACGGGCGTGCAGCGGGAAGTACGCCGTGATCTCCCGGCGTCCACGCGGGGTCAGGTTTACCCGCGATATCCGCCGGTCGCCCGGCTGCCGTTCGCGGTTCACCAGGCCGTCACGTTCCAGGTGATCGATCACCACAGTGATGTTGCCCGTGCTCTTCAGGATCTTGTCACTGATTTCCCGCTGGTACAGGGGGCCTCTGTGCAACAGGGCTTCGAGTACCGAGAACTGGCTGGATGTCATGCCGTCAGGGAAGGGCGCCTGAGCGCGCAACGCCGACTGCAGCGTGTTCGCAGCGCGGATTATTTTGACGTAGGTGTCCAGGGCCAGATCCTGCACTTCATTCCCGCCCAACTGGGATTTCACGGCCATTTCCTGAAAATTCCTTCAATATCAAATAGTTTAATCTGGAAGATCATCCATTAGCCCGCCGGCTGCCCGACCAGCTATCTTTGTGGGTTCGACGACAGACCCGGAAGGTTGCTTGATCTCGACGGGCGGGGGAGTGCAACGTTATACTCTTGACTGTTGCCACTGAGGCAAAATTCAAACAAGAAAAAGAAGAGGGGAATTGATGGAAGCAGAACACAAGAGCCCGGAACTGGCGGGGCAGTTGAAAGTGGCCCAACAAAACGAGATTACCGAATACCACATCTACTCGAGGCTGGCAAACGTTGTCCCGAATAAGCAGAACAGCGAGATTCTGCAACGAATCGCGGAGGATGAGCGCCGCCACCACGATTTCTGGATGAAGTACACCCACAGGCCAGCAGCGCCAAAACGATGGATAATATTTTTCTACTATTGGGTTTCTCGTATCTTCGGCATTACCTTCGGAATCAAGCTCATGGAGAGAGGCGAAGAGAGCGCCCAAATCAACTATGCCCTCATCACCGAGGAAATTCACGAAGCGCAGGCTGTTGTCGATGACGAACACGCCCATGAGCAGGAACTCATCGGAATGATCGAGGAAGAGCGACTCAATTATGTAGGCTCTGTAGTGCTAGGACTCAACGATGCCCTGGTGGAGCTAACCGGTGCGCTGGCAGGTTTCACCTTCGCCCTGCAAAACACACGTTTGATCGCCCTGGCCGGTTTGATCACCGGGATCGCCGCCTCATTTTCAATGGCGGCTTCGGAGTACCTTTCCACCAAGTCGGAAGGTTATGGAGAAAGAGCCCTCAAATCCTCGATCTATACGGGAGTGGCGTACATCGTTACGGTGACCCTGTTGATACTCCCGTATATCCTGATCACCAACTACTTTCTCTGCTTAGCTCTTACGCTGGGCATTGCCATGCTGATCATCTTTTTCTTCAACTTCTATATCTCGGTTGCCAAAGACTATTCGTTCAAACGCCGATTTCTCGAGATGGCGGCGCTGAGCCTGGGGGTCGCCGTGTTGTCCTTCGCGATTGGATTTGTTATCCGCAAGACCCTTGGCGTCGAGGTCTGAGGACAACCGATTCAGGCTGGCATGTAGATACAGCGAATCCCATGGGTTGCGCAGTCAAGGATGGCGAGCTTTTGAGTCTCGCCATATTATTCTATTCTTGTCCACGGATTTATTGACAAATAATAGTTAATAGATATAATCTACCTATATGATAGACTTTATAGACATACTGCTTCTATGCAGCATCCTGGAAAGTTGATCTTGTCCCGATTCTATGAATCTAAAACTCATAATATGCATATGTCGAGGAGGGAGGAAGCACATGAAACAGGTGTTGCCGGCAATGATGGTGGTTTTCTTTTTTACAGCCTTAACGGCGTGCCAGAAGCACAACGTCGACAGCGTGTCGGGTGATGCTCTTGCTGGAACGATAACCATGTCCGGCGCCTGGGCTCTCTATCCCATGGCGGTCAAATGGGCGGAGGAGTTTCAGAAGATACATCCGCAGGTTCATATCGATATTGCCGCCGGGGGAGCGGGGAAAGGCATGGCGGATGCCCTTGCCGGAGTCGTAGGCGTGGGCAATGTTTCCAGAGAAGTCTTTCCCCAGGAAATAGAGAAAGGTGCGTGGTGGGTTTCCGTTACCAAGGACGCCGTCGTGCCAACCGCTAACGAGGCCAATCCCTTCATCGACGAGATTCTGGCGAAAGGCCTGACAGCGGAAAGTGCCAGGGGCATCTGGATAACGGGAGAGCTTGAGAAGTGGAATACGTTGCTTCATTTGAGGGCAGAGGCGGGCAGCCATGCGGAGATCCATGTCTATACGCGTTCCGACGCCTGTGGAGCAGCCCAGACCTGGGCTGATTACCTGGGCGCAACCCAGGAGGATCTCCTTGGTGTCGGTGTGTATGGAGATCCCGGGCTGGCGGAAGCGGTGAAAAAGGACCCCCTGGGCATTGGCTACAACAATTTGAACTACGCCTATGATATGAAAACCAAAAAGCAGATCCAGGGTATCCGTGTCCTACCCCTCGACTTGAACGGCAATGGCAGCATCGATGAGGAGGAGGTTATTTACGAGAACCGGGATATGCTCGTCCAGGCTATCGGCTCCGGCGCCTACCCTTCGCCTCCGGCCCGGGATCTCCATTTCGTGTGCCGGGGAAAGCCGACACGGAAGGTTGTAGCCGAGTTTATCCGGTGGGTGCTCACAGACGGGCAGCGTTACGTCGACGAGACCGGATATATCAGGCTGAGCCGGGAGAAGCTCGACGAGCAACTCCGGAAGCTCGATGAATAGCTGCCGGCGATGAACCGGCAGCTCCCGCTAAACCGCCGTCTGTTTTTGGAGAAGGTGTTCAGAAGCGGAACACTTCTCCTGACGATCGCCTCATGTTTTTTTCTTGCGCTTATAGTTCTAGGGCTCTTCCTGCGGGCTCGGCCGATTCTATCGACAAAGCCCCTCGGTTCGCTTCTCTTTTCCTCCACCTGGCGGCCTTTGCGTGGGCAGTTCGGATTTCGGGTATTCATTGCCGGCACTTTTTGGGTCACCGGCGTCGCCGTTGTCATTGCGGTGCCGCTGTCCTTGTTGGCCTCACTCTATCTATCGGAATATGCAGCCGAACGAATCCGCCGGGCCGTCAGACCGCTGATCGATCTTCTGGCTGGAATACCTTCCGTGATCTACGGAGTCTGGGGTGTCCTGGTTGTCGTGCCCTTTGTAAAAGACATCCTCGCACCCGTGTTCGGGCGTTTCTCCAGTGGATACTCTATACTTGCCGGGGGAATCGTTCTCGCCGTGATGATCCTACCCGTCAATATCCACATCATGCTGGAGGTCTTTACATCCGTAGCGGTTGAAACTCGCGAGGCCTCCCTTTCTTTGGGGGCCACCCACTGGCAGACGGCGAAATTTGTAGTAGTGAAAAAGGCTGCGCCGGGAATTCTTGCGGCCGTCGTACTGGGTCTGTCGAGAGCATTCGGCGAAACCATGGCTGTGCTCATGGTCGTCGGCAACGTTCCCCGTGTCCCGACCTCGGTCCTGGATCCGGCGTATCCGCTTCCCGCTTTGATCGCCAATAATTACGGTGAAATGCTCTCGGTGCCCCTGTACGACTCGGCGCTCCTTCTGGCAGCGTTAATCCTTCTCTGCATCGTAGTTCTGTTCAACATCGTCTCCCAGTTGATCCTGGTTCAGCTGCAAAGGAGGTTTCAGTGATATGAGAGCGAAGATCGCGGAAGAGAAAATCATGAAAGTCCTGATGATAGGCACCACTGGATTGATCATCGCCATCCTTACGCTCATCCTCATTACCGTCAGTATCAAGGGATTTCCAGCGATGAACCTGGCCATGATCACTCAATCCCCAAAGGGAGGATTCTACCTTGGGAAGGAGGGGGGAGTGCTCAATGCAATCCTGGGTTCTTTCTATCTGGTAACGACCGCAACGCTGCTGGCTTTGTTGACCAGTCTGCCCGTTGTTCTCTACCTGAACGTATACATGAGAAAGAGCTCCGCTTTTGCGGCCCTGGTCCGGTTCTCCTTCGATGTGCTTTGGGGTATTCCTTCTATCGTCTACGGCGCTTTTGGATTCACTATCTTGATCTTTCTGGGGCTCGGAACCTCACTTTTGGGTGGCATCATTACGGTGGCCATCCTTATATTTCCCATCATGTGCCGGGCTATGGATGAGGTTGTACGAACGGTACCCCAGGAACTGATCGAAGCCTCCGCTTCCCTGGGAGCAACGAGAATGGAAACCGCTTTCAAGGTAGTCGTTCGCCAGGCGTTCCCAGGGATTCTGACTGCTGTGCTGGTGGCCTTTGGTAGGGGAATTGGAGATGCCGCTTCGATTCTCTTCACCGCCGGATTCAGCGATTCCATTCCGACTTCACTGCTGCGACCGGTTGCCACGCTTCCGCTGGCCATCTTTTTCCAGTTGAACACACCGATTGTCGAAGTGCAGGAACGGGCCTATGCTTCGGCTCTCATTCTAACGGTTCTCATCCTGGGCATTAGCGTCCTTTGCCGTATTCTAAGCGCAAGGCTCGCAAAACAGTCCATCAAGTAGGGGATCACGGTGGAGCTTAAAAGCCATATCAGCGTACAAAGCCTCAGCGTTTCTTACGGAAACCATTCGGCTCTAAAGGATGTCACCCTCGATATTCCGGATAGAAAAATCACCGCCATAATCGGCCCGTCAGGTTGCGGGAAAACCACTCTTCTGCGTTCGTTCAATCGACTGGTAGACTTGGGTGGGGACACCAACGTGAACGGCAAGGTGTTTGTCGATGGGGAAAACATATACCATCCCAAGGCCGAAGTAACCGCTATACGGAAGAAGATGGGTCTCCTCGCCCAGAAACCGACGCCTCTTCCAATGAGCATTTACAACAATGTTGCCTATGGACCGAGAATCCACGGCATCAGATCAAAAAAGAGGCTCGATGTGATCGTGGAGCACTATATTAGAGAGGCCAGCCTGTGGGAAGAAGTGAAAGAGCGGCTGCATTGGCCGGCGTCGAAGCTCTCCATCGGACAGCAGCAGAGACTGTGTCTTGCCCGGGGGCTTGCGGTCGAGCCGGAGATCATTCTGGGTGATGAACCGACCTCCGCTCTGGATCCCGCTTCGAGCAGAAGGATCGAACAGAAATTCCTCGAATTGAAGACAAGATACACCATAGTGATCGTCACCCACATTCTCCGTCAGGCGAAACGCCTTGCAGATTATGTTGTTTTCCTCTACCTCGGTGAGTTGATCGAGCACGGTCCTGCGGCGGAGGTTCTGGAAAACCCGAAGCACAAGCTGACGGCAGAATACATTCAGGGGGTGATCAGTTAGCCTGCTTCAGGTCAAGGTCCATCCCTTGCAGGTCTTTTCCGGTACAGCCTTGTGTTTCTGTCTCTCCGCATCGGATAGCCGGGCTCCAAGGGCTCACAATTTCTATGACTCAAATCTGTGCTCAGCTGTTTTGTATTGAAGGTCTTGAGGATATATTATCCAAGAGACAGAGATAATATGGAATTGTTAATTACCGGTGGTACGGGTTTCGCTTCCTGTTCCTGTTTCCCTGGTTTCGCGACTCCCTGTGTTCGCAGCTCCTCTCAAATCCGCCTGATCCGCCTTGCGTACCTGGCAGAGAAGGGCTTTGAACACGGGAAAGCCGGTCAAAGGGTCCCGGTTCTCGAAGTCCGTGAGCTCGTTGACGTTGCAATCCCTCCAGGCCGGAGCGGCGAAGGTCCCGCCCCCATGAGCGTCGGCCTCTATAACACCGGGAAGGATGTCCTCGGTTACGTGGGCCGTGTAGGCTACGCTGCCCCGGGGTGTAGCCACAATGACGCGGTCTCCCTCGACAATCCCCCGCAGAGCGGCGTCCTCGGGATGGATCCAGACGAGGGGCTGGGGATAGCGTTCCACCAGGCTGGGTACATGATGGTGCTGGGAGTTGAAGAAGACCTTGTTCCGTGAGCCGGAGTTGAACACCAGCGGGTAGTGCTGCAGGAGCCCTGGAGAACCGAGGGGTCCCTCGGCGGGAGGGGAAAACACTGGAAGGGGATCGTAGCCGTAGCGCTTCAAGATAGTCGAGGCGATCTCGTACTTGCCGCTGGGGGTCTCGAAGCCCGGCTTGCCGTCGGCTCTCAAGCGTCCTTTCTCCCATTTTCGATACTCCATCGGTACTGGGGGAAGCTCGATCCCTTCGGGATGGCGGCGCAGCTCCTCCAGATTTACCCCTGTTCCTTCGAAGGCCCACTCGACCATCTCGTCGACACTGCGCGGGTACAGGTGCCCGTAGCCCAGCTTGCTCGCAAGAGCGATGGCGATGTCCCAGTCGCTGCGGGATTCCCCCAGCGGTTCGATCACCGGACGGCGTACCGCCACCCGACGTCCCTGGACTACGTAGCCCCCGTACTCGAAAACGGTGCAGGCGGGCAGGACGATGTCTGCGTAGAAGGTCTCTTCGGTGGGAACACGGTCGACTACGAGGAGGAATTCCAGCTTCTCGTAGCAGCGGCGCCACAGATCGGGATTCGGGTAAGCCGTCAGGATCGAAGCTCCCACGATCAGTAAAGCCCGGATCGGATAGGGCTTTCCCTCGAGGATGGCCCGGGGAAGCTCCATGGCCTGAGCTTCCCGGCGATACAGCGTATAAAGAGGGTAACGGTCGGCGCCGACCGGCTGTTTTCCCTCCGGTGGGGCAATCCGACAGCTACGGTTGACAATGAATCCCCAGGGGGGAATGTAGATTACGGTTCCGCCAGGCACATCGTAGTTCCCGGTGAGCGCCTCCAGGATGAGAACCGCCCGGGTATTTTGGAGGCCGCTGTTGGCATACTCCAAACCTGTATCGTAGAGAAAGCAGGCGTTTTCAGCCCGGGCGATTTCCCGCGCCGCAGCCCGGATGTCTTCGGCAGGGACTCGGGTAATGCGTTCGGCCTCCTCCGGGGTAAAGCGGGCCGCGAAGGATTTGAGATCTTCGAAACCAACGGTCCAGCGCTCCACAAACTCCCGATCGTAGAGCTTTTCCTCAATGATCACCTGGATCATAGCCAGGGCCAGGGCTCCGTCGGTGCCGGGACTCAAGCCCAGCCAACGAGCATCGGTGATGCGGGCGGTCTCGGTTCGGCGGGGGTCGATGACAATAATCCTGGCGCCCTTCGATCGGGCCTTCTGGATTCCGGCCATATGACGGGGCGGGGAGCCGTTGGCCGGGTTGGTTCCCCAGACCACGACCAGCTTTGCCTGTTCGAGATCCGGGAAGGTATCGATCTTCCACACCCCGCTGTTCAAGGCTGGGGCGATTACCCCTTGAGTGGCGTAGCAGTTGGAACCGGCTCCGGTGGTGTTGGGGGAGCCGAAGGGGAACAGAAGATTCCAGGCCGATGTCTCCCGTACGTCCGCCGGAGAGAGCATCTCCCACAGGGGTTCTTCGAAGGTGCCCCGGCCTGTGTAAATGCAGACCGCTTCGGGTCCGTAACGCCGGGCGATATCCTTGAGTACATCGGCGATGTGGTCGAGCGCCTCATCCCAGCTGATACGTTCCAGTTGCCGCTTTCCACGGGGACCTGTGCCCCGTTCGGGATATAATAACCGTTGGGGGGAATAGACGATATCGTGTACCCGGGTGATGCGCCGGCAGGTGAAGCCGTAGGGATGCTTGGGTCGAGGGGTCAGGCGTTGGATCTTTCCGTCTTCCAGACGTACCCGCACCGCGCAGGCGGAACCGCAGATCCCGCAGTGACCGTCGACAACCACCTCTGCCCGGCGGCTGTCGGTCGAGCCGCTGTTATGCTTATTGATCGGATCGATCATCTTCAAGCTCCTCCAGGTCTTGAATTAAGCGCCGATCAGCTATGAACCCAGTGTCGCTGCACGTAGGCGTCGATCTCGGCCTCCAGGCCCGGATCCATGGGAGGTCTTTCGTAGGAATCGATTAGCTGCAGCGCCTTTTCGTGTCCAAGGTGCACAGCTTTCTTCCGCCCGGCTGCATTCCACTGTTCGTAGGTGAGGGATTGGAAGATGCTGTCCACGAAGAACTCGGAACGGAAGTGCTCCAGTGTGTGGGGGTGTTCGATGTAGTAGCCTCCCGGTCCCACCTCGGCAATCACCTCCACGGCCAGGCGTTCTCGGGTAGGATTCATAGGGGTCAGGAAACGTCTGGCCTGGGCGATCAGTTCCGCATCCAGGACGACCTTGGCCAGGGAGGCTCCGACATAGCTCCCGAGAAGCCCGCAGGCCGGCAGGAATTCCGGCCCGTTTTGCAGATCCGACAGGATGTGAAGCATAGCCTGAGCTCCGGCCTGGAAATCGCAGGCGGGGGCGTCGGTGATCCCAGCGCCTCCTCGACAGGCAAGCCCGTAGAAGTGAGCCATTTGGGCTCCGGCGCGTTCGATGATCCGGGCTTCCGCCGAACCGAAGCGGGGCGTCAGAGATTTCATGTCCGCACGACCGCCGATCGCGCCGTAAAAGACAGGGCAGCCGGGGCGTACAAGCTGGGATAGGACGATCGGAGCGAGATTTTCGCAATTCTGCTGTACTACCAGACCGGAGAGCGTGCAGGGCCCGGTGGTTCCCGCCACTGGCATCGAGGCCATGTGCAAGGCTATGCCGCAGCGGGCGTACTCGATCAGGTCTTCGCAGTCTTCAGCCAGCATGGACAGCGGCGATTGGATAATTCCGGTCGTCTGGCCGTAGGAGCGCGTGAAGTCAGATCGTCCGGCCATTTCTTCCCGGCCGGTGCCGTAGGCCATGGCGATGAGATCGATGTGAAGGCGGCCGACATAGAGATAGGGTTTGTCCACGTATTTCAGCATGGTCTGCCACGCCCACAGGTGCACATTATCGGCATCCACATCCGTAGGGTAGATCAGGGGCCCCCAGTGTTGCAGCTCGTCCATCAACTGGCATAACTTGCTGGAAGCGATCAAGTCCTCCTTGGTGCCTCTGCGGATGGATCCGTCCGCATGGACCATGTTCACCGCTCCTCGGCCCAACCCAAAAGAAGTAACCCCAGGTTTGATCAGGATATTGTGTTCTGGATTGCGGGCCAGGATGGTGAGGCTTTTAGGAATACTCTCAAGTGCCTGCTGAATTTGGTTATCGGTGAAATACACCCGCTGCCCTTCGACCCGAAACCCGTGTTTTTGAAAGATCCCGAGAGCATGTTCCGAGGCAAAGCGAACCCCCGTGTTGGAAAGTACTTCCAGCGTTGCCCCGTGGATTGCGCAGATGCCCTTGTGCGAGAGGGGAAACTCGGGACCCTTAAACAGAGAAGCATCTTCCGGCGTCTCGAATGTCGGGTGTAGCAATTCTTCCATAATCGTAACTCCACGAACCTCAAGCTTCTTTGTCCCGGAGACCCAGAATGTAGTCCACCTCATCGACCTGTGGATCCGGCAAAGGCGTTCCTTGGGCTTGTTCCATCAAGGCAATGGTCTTCTCCCGCACCCTTTGGCCCAGTGTCTTGGCCCCTTCGGCTTTCCAGCTATCGAGTCTCTGCCGGGTAAACAGCGTCGGCTCCCAATACTCCCGAAAGTGCTCCATCGTGTGGTCTTCAGTCAAGAAGTTGCCCCCCGGGCCGACTTTGTGGATGACCTCGAGGGCGAGGTTCTCCCTGTCGATTTCAAATCCTTCCTGGAATCTTCGCAGCATTCCGATCATTTCGCAGGTGAACACGATCATCTCAGGTGAATTGGTCAGGCCTGCCTCCAGGTAGCCTACATCGTGTACGAGATTCGTGCCGCTCTGCAAAGCGATGAGGGTGGAAAAGACGGCATCCGCAGCGGCCTGCTCGTCGAACAGGCAGCTGTCGGAATGTCCCGCGTACCCCCAGGTCGGCAGGCCGTAGAAGCGGCCCACATCCGACACGCCCAGGCGAGCCAGCTGGAACTCGGGGGCTCCGTACACGCTGATCGATGTTCTCATGTCCAGGTGATGGAGTCCACTTCCGAACACAAAGGGTGCACCGGGACGTTTCAGCTGATGAATCACCAAACCACTCAATACCTCGGCAGCGCTCAGGGCCAGTCCGCCGGCCAGGGTGATCGGGGCCGTACCGCCCATCATCGGCGCCGGCGAATGCACTACGGGGATGCCGTTTTCCGCCATCACGAGGAGCTTTTCTAAAGCGGTTTGGCTGTGCTGGAGCGGCGTGGTCGGTTCCGAGTACAGGAGCAAGGTTGGATTCAATCGTAAAAGCTCCTCACCTCCCGCTACGGCGGCTGCAGCCGCCACGATCCGACGGCAGTCCTCACCGTCGTTGCATACGAACACGATCGGTTTCAGGCAGTTTTGGATCAGTGTGGCGAACTGTTTTCGATAGGTATGGGTCGGATAGTCCGAAGGAATGCCCATCGACATGAGGAAGGACAGCTCTGGAAGGGAATCGGCCAGTTGGAGCACAGCCCGCATATCTGCAAGGGTAAAATGTCGATGCTCACCCGTGCGAGGATCGAGGAAGTTGGGACAATCCGATCCCGGCCCGAAGTTGACATGGCGTTCCTGCAGCGTTGCGCTGATCGCATTGCTTCCCCGCCTGCATAAGGCGATACGGGACGGCGGTTGCCGGAGCGCCCATTGCACCAGGGCGGGCGGAATGTACACCCGGTTTTCCTCCCGCACCAAACAGTCAGCCTCGGCGAGCAGACGCAGAGCATCTTCGTGGAAGACCCGCACGCCGGTACGTCGAAGGATCTCCAAAGCTGCCTCGTGAATCTGTTCACACTGAAGCGTGTCCAAGAAACTAAGGTGGGGACGAATCACGAATTTATTATCTCCTCGGAACCGTTCGCTTTTATCGGCTGAGAGTATATCTGCGACCTATAGAGTTGTCAAACGAGACGATTCCATATAGAAAGCCGCCTTTGCCGCGATCGCGCGTCGTGGTGGCAGCGTACCCCCGCTCAGCAAACAGCTGCGCGGCAGTGTTTGTAATTGACATCCTCCTCGATCTGATCTATAATGCATTATTGCATAAAGTGAAACGGCGTTGCATAATCAGCGATAAATCAATACATGGTGATTCCGGTGGATGGACTTCCGATATTCCGGAAGAGCAACGGGGTGAGGTATGAAGCTGAGGCTGCTCTCGGGAGGGGCTTCCCAAGCGATCTACCGAGCCGCGACCCAGATTCTCCAGGAGTTGGGGATGCTGGTGATGGATCAGGACACCCGCCGTATGCTTCAGAAGGTCGGATGTTGGGAGAGTGAGGACGGATACCTTCATATTGACGAACAATTGGTGCAGGAGGCCATTACCAGCGTTCCTGATAGGATGGTGCTCTACGACCGGAATGGGATGCTGGCCGTGGACAGCTCCGATACCCTTCCTCATTTCGCGCCGGGATTGAACTGCATCAACATCCTCGACCATCGCAGCGGAGGGCACAGACTGTACACGGGAAAGGACATCGAGGAGACCGCCCGCCTCTGTGATCGCCTGCCGAACATCGATATGGCCGCAGGCTTGGGGAATCCCAGTGATCTTCCCCCTTCCGAGCAGGCCATGGCCACCGTGAAGGCGCTTACCGGGGGCACCAGAAAACCTCTGGCCTTTATCGCTCACGACGAAAACGAGGATGAGGGAATCTGGAGCTATTTGGTCGAGTTGGCCGGAGGCTGGGACAAACTCGCCGAAAAACCCTTCGCTCTGGATCTGACAGGTCCCTACTCCCCCCTCGAGCTGGGTAAGGAGGCTTGCCGCCGGCTTAAGTTTTGCGCCCGCCACCGTCTTCCCGTGGTTTGTTATCCCGCCCTGATCACGGGGGCGGCTGGACCGGTGACCCTGGCCGGGGCGATCGCCCAATCTTCGGCTGAGATTCTGGCGGGGATCGTTGTCCACCAGCTTGAGCAGCCCGGTGCACCGGTGATTTCCGGTTCGGCGGTGCTGCCCATGGACCTGATGACCGGCGGCATTGCCTACGGATCGCCGGAGTACAGCCTGGCCTGCCTGGGGGCGGTCGATTTTTTCGGTGACCTGAACATCCCGACCTGGTTCGGGGCAGGCTGCTCGGACTCCCACACCGTCGACGCTCAGGCGGCGACGGAAGCCGGGATGAATCTTCAGGTTGCCGTGCTCTCCGGGACCACCTTCATCCACAACCTCGGCTATCTGTCCGCGGGGAAAACCGGGTCCCTGGAAATGCTTGTGCTCTGCGACGAGATCGCCGGTTCTCTGAAGAGCTTCGTGAAGGGGATCGATGTCAACGAGGATACCCTGGCCGTGGATGTGACCCGCAGAGGGTACAGGGATCACTCCTTCATGATGGATAAGCATACCCTGAGCCACATGCGTACCGCCCTCTGGCAGCCGTCGATCTTCCAGCGGATGACCCGGGAGCAGTGGAGGAAGTTGGGATCGGCACAGGCACTGGAGCGCATCCGGGAGCGCATAACGGAGCTTCTGGAAATGGGAAACCAGGAAGGAACAGCGTGAATCGATGAAAGGCTCAGGTGATGCAAAGCTGATGAGCAGGTACATCTGGTAGCCGCGAAGATTTTGCTCTGCTGCAGGGTGTTACAGGCGCTTCTCGCCCTCCGTTACTCCTTTCCTCCGGGAGAGGGGATCAGTCCGTTGACACCATTCTCGGGAAAGGAGATACTCTTGATCACTAACGTACCTGCTTTAGGGCATAGGACCCATTGTGGCATACGCCCGTATTTTGACAATGCAGGGATGCATATCTATACCTTTTACCTTTTTATATAGATGACCATCACTACAGGTCAAGCATGGAAGAGAAAGTAAAGTTACAGATATCACCCCTTCACTGGCTGAAGCAGCGGATTTTTCTGTTTCGCTCGCCCTGGATGGACATCATTCAATACGTCCTCCTGGTTGCCTTAATTGTCTGGCTCATGTCTATGAGTACTTCCCGACTTGGATATTACTGGCAGTGGTACCGGATTCCGCGTTATCTGTTTACAATTAAGGACGGTAGGCTCGTCGCGGGTCAGCTGATCCAGGGGCTGTTGTTCACCTTCAGGATCTCGGGCATCAGCCTTGTTTTGACTTTTACTATCGGACTGGTGACTGCCCTGCTCAGGCTGTCCGGCTCGTTCATGGGCAAGGTTCTTTCCAGGGTATACCTTGAAACAATCCGCAACACGCCGCTCATCGTACAGATATATCTCGTGTATTTTGTAATAGGACCGATTCTGGGGCTGGGACGCTTCGGCTCTGCAGTTCTGGCTTTGAGCCTGTTTGAGGGCGCCTACACATCGGAGATTTTTCGGGCCGGTATCACGTCCCTGCACAAAGGCCAATGGGAGGCAGCCCACAGCCTTGGACTGAGCACCTTTAGTACCTATCGGGACGTCATCCTGCCCCAGGCAATACGCCGTATCCTGCCTCCGTTGACCAGCCAGGTAATAACACTGATCAAGGACTCTGCCCTGGTAAGTGTGGTTTCTCTCGGTGATCTGGCTATGCAGGCACGGATTCTCGCCGCCGACACCTTTCTCACCTTCGAAGTCTGGTTCACCACAGCGGCGATTTATCTGGTCTTTACAGTGGCTCTATCCACGGTTGTGTTCTATATGGAGAAACGGTTCAAGATCTTAACCTGATTTCAGGAGTAAAATATGAGTGAGAAAGAACTTGGCGATCACATCATTACGATTGAAAACGTGAGTAAGACATTTGCCGGAGGCGTACAGGCAGTCAAGAACTTCTCCGCGAAGATTTGCCGCCGGGAAGTTGTGGTGATCATGGGCCCTTCAGGATCGGGCAAGTCGACACTGCTACGCTGCCTCAACGGGCTTGAAGAGCCGGACAGCGGCACGATAATCGTGGACAGTATTCCTCTTGATGACAATAAAAGACACCGTCTGGAGATACGTAAAGAGGTGGGCATGGTCTTTCAGTCTTTCAACCTCTTTCCCCACCTGACGGCACTACAGAACGTGAACCTGGCCCAGATACGGGTGCGGAAAAAGAATCAGAAGGAAGCTGTCAAGCTGAGCATGGAACTGCTCGAAAAAGTGGGGATCGCCGACAAGGCCAATAACTACCCGGCGCAACTGTCCGGCGGTCAGCAGCAGAGGGTCGCCATAGCCCGTGCCCTGGCCATGATGCCCAAGGTGATGCTCTTTGATGAGCCCACCAGCGCCCTGGATCCGGAGATGATCAATGAGGTCCTGGACGTTATGAAGAACCTGGCCAGGGAGGGCATGACCATGGTGGTGGTTACCCACGAGATGGGATTTGCCCGGGAGGTCAGTGACTGGGTCATCTTCATGGATGACGGGCAGATCGTGGAGACAGGTACGGTCGAGCATTTTTTTAGGAATCCCCAGGAGGAACGTACCAAGCTATTCCTGAGTCAAATCCTGTAAGCAAGAAAGGAGGTGATACAAGGCAGAAGCTTTTCCGTTTCAACAGGAACCCAGCTCAAAACTCAAATCAGTTAAGAAAGGAGAAACGAAATGAGAAAGACAACTGGTGTTCTAAAAGCATTGGTGGTGGTAGCCGTGATCTTTAGTTTCGTTGGCTTGCTCACCTCCTGTGCACAAGCTCCGAAAGAGGAAGCCGCCGAAGCCAAGGCGCCGGAAAGCCTGATCGACCGGATCGCGAAGCGCGGTGTCATGAAGGTTGGGCTTGGGATCTTCGTGCCTTGGTCGTTCAAAGATAAGGACGGCAACCTGGTAGGTTTTGAAGTCGATGTCGCCACGAAGCTGGCCGAGGACATGGGCGTCAAGGTGGAGTTCGTGCCCACTGAGTGGTCCGGCATCATCCCCGCTCTGCTCACCGGGAAATTCGACCTGATCATAGGTGGTATGGGAATTACCACAGAGCGGGCTTTGAAGGTTAACTTTTCCATTCCGTACGAGTACAGCGGCATGGATTGTGTGGTCAACAAAAAGATGCTCTCAGGTATTACCAGTCTGGAACAATTGAACAAAGAGAATATCATTCTTGCGCTTCACATGGGAGCAACGCCCGTTGCCGCAGCCAAGAAGTTTACGCCGAAAGCCCAGGTCCACCAATTTGACAACGATGAGGCGGTGCTGCAAGATGTGCTCAACGGTAATGCCCACGCGGCGTTCTCTTCGTCCCCCACGCCGGCCTTTTGGGCGGCTGACTATCCCGATGTCCTGTACCGGCCTCTCAAAGGAGAGCTTTTCACAAAAGAGCCCAACTGTTTCGCAGTACCCAAGGGAGATCCCGATGCCATGTTCTTCTTCAACGCCTGGATACTGAACAACGAGGCATGGCTCAAAGATAAAGCCGATTACTGGTACGGGACCAAAGACTGGAAATACCTCCTGGGAGAGTAACCGTTTATTGCTTTTAAGAGAGCCGCCCGTTTGAACAGGCGGGCGGCTTAATCCCTTGAGTCTGGCCGGGTGCATCCAGGGAGGTACCATCCTGATCGCCAAAAAAACCAAGTTTCGACCCATCGATGCTGTTATCATTGCCCTCTGTATGACCCTCGGTATTTATATTTTTTATCGTATCCAATACGGCCTCGAGTACAAAGGGGACTGGTCGGCGATCCCGCAATTCCTGTTCCGCCGCAGCAAAGAAACGGGCAGGCTGGTACCCAACTACCTGTTGGAGGGTCTTATCACCACCCTCAAGCTCTCGATCTGGGCTACCCTTCTGGCCACGATTGTGGGGATCATCATGGGACTGTTCCGCACCAGCGGCAACCTGTTCCTGCGCATGGTTGGCCGAACCTATGTAGAGCTGATCAGAAATCTGCCCCCTTTGGTGTTGATTTTTATCTTTTATTTCTTTGTCGTTGATCAGATCATGCCCCTCGTGGGCGTGGAGGAGTTCATTCGCAGCCGCTCGGACAGCGCCAAGGCGGTTCTGGCGGTCTTTTTCGCCGAGGAATCCCTTTTCGTACAATTCATATCCGGAATCATCACCATTGCCTTCTTCGAAGGGGCTTACATCACCGAGATCATCCGGGCAGGAATCGAATCGATCGAACGAGGACAGAAGGAGGCGGCTTATTCCCTTGGTCTTTCCTGGTTCGATCAGATGCGCTTCATTATCATGCCCCAGGCGATCAAGCGGGTGCTTCCCCCCCTGGCCAATGAGTTCATCAATACCATAAAGTATTCGTCCATCGCCTCGGTTGTATCCATCCAGGAGCTGACTTTCATGGGCCAGCAGGTGATTGTTGCCACACGCTACATTTTTGAAGCCTGGATAACCGTCGCCCTCATGTACCTGATGCTTACCATGAGCCTTTCTCTTGCCGTCGGTCGTCTTGAAAAGAGAATGAGCCGGAGCGATTAAAGCGCACCTTGAGGGCAGGCCGGTGATCCGGGACACCACGAAGCCCAGAGCTTCCCCGTGCCAGGCTGCGATGGAACGCTTTCCGTATTTCTCCCCGATAGCACCCAGCTTTTCGGCGATCTCCACCATTACCTGATCGAGGGAGATCTCGTCGAAGGAGCCGCTGCGGTTCTTCTTCAACGTCCACGATTGCCTGTATTCCACAGCGCATGTCGCACTGTCTGCAGATCGTGGGAATCGTTCCGTTGTCGATCACGGTTTACCCGTACATTGGATACTCTTGACTCCGTTATCCCAGGGTATCCTCTATTTTTCGTTTGATCTTCCCCTCCAGCGGCTCAGGGGTGTGATTTTTCAAAATCTCCTCCACCCGCCTCTGTGTTCGCTTGCCTAGGGTCATACCGTCTTCGGCCAGCCAGCCGTCGAAATGATTGCGGTTGAACAGGCGGGGATACCATGTTTCCTTGTAATGGGTCACCGTGTGCTCGGTGGACAAGTAATCCCCTTTTGGACCGAGCTCGGCGATCAGGTCCACGGCCAGGGTCTCATCGTTGACCTCGATACCCTGACAGTAGCGGCGGATGTAGCTGATGAGTTCATCGCAGATCACCAGCATCTCCAGCGAATAGCTCTTGCCGCTCTCCATATAGCCAACGTCGTGGATCAGATTCGCTCCGCCCAGGGCTTCGAATAGCAGGGTCAGGGAGGCTTCTGCCGCAGCCTGCTCGTCAGGCAGTTTTGAATCGCTGGATCCGCCGAGTCCGAAGACCGGCAGACCGTAATAGGTTCCCATGGCCGTGCGTACGCCGTAGCTTTCCGGCCCTGTGTAAGCCCCCGTCGTGGTGCGCATGTCGAACACATCCCCGTAGCCACCGCTGTGGATGATCGGAGCCCCTTCCCGTTTCAGTTGCGCCAGAACCAGCCCGACCAGCTCTCCCGCATTGGCCAGAGCTACGGCGCCGGCGCTGGTTACCGGTCCGCTCACTCCCCGCAGAACCATCGGAGTGTAGGTAGTGGGCAATCCTTTGTCAGCGAGGAATAGGAGTTTTTGCAGAGAATCCACATTGTGACGCAGAGGTGCGGTGACGTTTATGTAACAGCAGCAGTAGGGATTTTTCTCATGGTTCTTTGCTCCACCTGCAACGATTTCCGCTGCCTGGACGACGTCCAGGCAGCTGTCGAAATTATTAGTCACGAACATGATCGGTTTGATGCTGTTCTCGATCATGGACCGCATCTGAAGGCGATTTGCCGCGTCTGTGGGAACATCCGATGGCAAAACGGCGGACATTAGGAAGTCGATATTGGGCAGGGCGTCGGCCAGGCGGATGGCCTCGTTGACATCCTGCAAGGTCGCTTGACGCCGTTTGCCAGTTCGGTGATCCAGGATGAACAGGCAGTCGGAACCCAAACCGTAGTAGGTCAGCCCTGGCTCTAGGGGCATGACCGGCTCGGCACTGCGGTTGTGGAGCACGATTCGTTTCGGAGCAACCGACAGGGCCCATTCCACCTGCTTTGGCGATATATGGAAGGTACCATTATCGCCTTCAGGAGCACCTGCTTTTTGTAAGAGGGCGGCAGATTCTTCATCGTCGACCAGCGCACCGACTCGTTCCAGGATTTCCAGGCTGGCAGCGTGGATTTTATCCTGCTGAGCCCGGGAAAGATAGGCCAGGCTGGGAACATGCCCGATAGTTCCACCGGTCATGATTGTTACCTCCTATTCCTTGTACTCCAGCCCAAATCCGGTGAGTTTTTCTTTGCATTTAGCATACACATCGAGGTACTCCTGGGTGGGCCGTACCGTTTTCAAGTCGTAACATTCGTCGAAGCGTTTCCCCTTCGGTGCCTCGGGGATTTGACTCTCGTACTCCCCCAATATTTTTTTCACGATATCGTTGGCCTTTTTCCGAGTAATCCCCTGCTGGGCGATCAGGCGGGCAGTCTCCGCTCCTATCCTGGCCTCCATACCGCTGGAGCGTTCTGGAAGCTTGTTTCGGGCCACTGCTACCAGGTTCAGATGCAATCCGGATACCGTAGCGGCCAGGACGATCGCGGCGATCTCCTGAACCACCATCTCGGTGCACGGACCGGCCGCAGTAAAGGGGCTGACCCCGATCAGCAGATGGGTGTTTCGGGCCAGTGCCTGTCCCGTGATACTGATCAGCCAGAGTAAGTCCCGGGTGCTGTTGCAGCCCTGCATGAGATGCAGGGGGAACCCGTCGTGCCACTGAGCGCCGAAGGCAAGCAGTCCGAGAAAATGGTGAGCCACGTGGACGATCGCCGTGGCTTCCGGTCCTCCGGCGTATCCACCCATGATCGGACCGTACAGTCCGTAGCGGTTGTACCCTTTGTGGTCGAGAAAGACGATCTTTTTCATTCGCTCGTAATCGGCCTTCATCTCGGCGATCGCCGCTACAGCGAGGCCGTCGTTCGGGTGGGCGCCGAACTCCTCCTGTATCGCCGCTAAGGTAGCATCGGTCTTCTCGGCGTTGGAGATCAGGTTGTGGATGCCGATCAACGGTCGTCCCGCTGCCCGGGCTGCCTCCCGCAGCTTGACCACGTTCCAGATCGCGGCCTCGACTTCCTGGGGTGTACCTGATTTTATCGGTCGTCCCCCCACGGTTTGACTGACGGCGCTGGAGAAGGTGTCGCTCAATGGCTCCTGGGCATAGCTCTGTACCATGGCCACGAACCGCTGCTCGGCAACGGTACAGCCGACCGGCGTGTTGAGGCAGAACGGAGGCAGCGAGTCCTCGATCTTCCGGTGCCGCATGATTCGCGTGTCCGGACCTTGGCCGTAGGTCACGGAGGTCGGAGCATGTTTCAGAGCCCACTCCACCTCTTCCCGGCTGAATTGGATCAGACGGCTGGTGTCACGGCAGTAGATACCCAGCTCGAGGAACAGCTCCAGTCCGGCCTGGTATACCCGGTCGGCCAGTCGGTCATCCCCCGGGACGACCTGCTCCGGGTCGAAGCGAATATCGTGTTTCTGTACAAGCTGGCTGGCAACCGTACCTACTTGCCTGTCAAACTCCTGCTCCTTGATGAAGGGTCCTGTTTCGCTGCGTTTGTATACATCCCAAAATCCGATCATGCTCAAGCACCTCCCCTCTTCGACTGCACCAGGCGTTTGGCCGTCTCGACCGCCTCGGCGGCATTTTCTCCGTACCCGTCGGCGCCGTACTCATCGGCGTACTCCGGAGTGACCGGCGCGCCACCGACCATGACCTTGAATCTGTCTCGAAGGCTCATATCAGAGAGAAGATTCACCAGGTCGGGCATATAGGCCATCGTGGTCGTTAATATCGCCGAAGCGGCAATGACATCGGCGTCCTGCTCTTCCGCCTTGCCGATAAATGAGCGGAGCTGCACGTCGCAGCCCAGATCGTGGACGGTAAAACCGGCTGACTGAAGCATGATTTTTACGATATTCTTGCCCAGGTCGTGAAGGTCCCCCTGGATCGTTCCAATAACTACCGTGCCCTGAACGCTACCATTCTGACCTTTTCCCAGATGAGGTTTCAGCACATCCATTGCCGCCTTCATGGCATCGGCACAGCGGATCAGTTCGGGAAGATAGTACTCCATGCGGGAGAACTTGTCCCCGACAATCGTCATCCCCTTGGCATACCCTTGCTCAATAGCCTGCAAGGGATCGAACCCGTCGTCGATAACCGCTTGAGCCAATGCCACGCAGCGCTCCTCGTCTCCCGCTACCGTGGCTTCCACAATTTGTTCAAAAAGTTCCATCGCTACTTTGATCCTTACTAATAGAGTTATATTGTCGCACTCCTGGACCGATCCGGTGGGTACTCTAGATCACTTGATGTTGAACAGGACAGCGACCTTATTTTGCTGATTTGAACCAGCGAATTAACGCAATCTGACAGTGTTGAGGGGTATTAGGGAAACCATTTGGCATACCAGGCTGAAAAATAGTCCTGGAGCCAGTAAGCGTCCCACCTTTGACCTTGGCGAACAACACGCTGGATCCCGGGTCGCAGGGAAAGATCCATACACCCCCAAATCGGAGACAATGTATTCAGCCCCACGGACCGGCTCAAATGGTCCGTAATACCGTAGACACGGCGGTAAATTTGTGTTTTACTAAATTTCACGTTTTGTCGCCTCCTGGAAAAGTATAGATTTTGGATTGATAACCGCTAATACCTTATCAGGAGGCACCTTATTTGCCTATCCCATATTGAAATCAAGAATTTATGCAACCGTAGAATATATTTTTTATAGTTATATATTTCAAGATAAGCGTTTGGGTTTCGCTTTTACGGCGTCAGGCATCAATCCTAATTTAAAGTGTAAGAGGAAGCCGTGATGACAACAGAAACAATAAGAAAAACCGGCATACCCGCCGTAGGCGATATGCCTTGGGGGACACATTTCTGCCTCTGTTACCAGACCCAACGAGATCTGCATGACACCGTGATCCCCTATTTTAAAGCCGGGCTGGAGAACCACGAATCGTGCCTGTGGGTAATTGCAAAGGCTCTGAGTCAGAAAACAAAGAGCACATTAAGGCGAGCCATTCCTGACTTCGATAAACACCTGGCAGCGGGCAGTATCGAAATTCTCCTGTATTCGCAGTGGTACCTTGAGGGCGATACTTTTGATTCGCAGCGGGCAATCAATGGTTTGAATGCGAAGCTCGCTCAGGCACTGACAACGGGCTGTACCGGCTTGAGAGTGGCGGCGGATGACGCGTGGTTAGGAAGAAAGTACTGGAAAGCATTTTCCGAATACGAGAAAGAACTCGACCAGACAATCACCGGTCAACGCATAATCGTTCTATGTGTTTACCCGCTCACGGCGAGCAAGGCATCCGCAATTTTTGATGTAACGCGTACACACCAGTTTACCATCGCACAACGAAACGGGAGTTGGGAGATTCTCGTAACTCCTGAACTAAAGCATGCCAGGGCAGAGCTAAAAGCCCTCAATGACAAACTCGAACAAATAGTCGCCGAACGCACCAAAGAACTCGAAACAAACAAAGAAGCGCTGAGACACGAGACTGCCAAGCGCAAGCACTCGGAGGAAGAGCGCCAGGCCCATCTCCGTTTCTTGGAAAGCATGGATCAGGTTAATCGAGCCATGCAGGGGACGAATAATCTCGAGCAGATGATGAGCGATGTGCTCGACGCAGTGCTTACGATCTTCGATTGCGACCGGGCGTTTCTGTTGTACCCATGCGACCCCGAGGCAGCCTCATGGGGAGTCCCGAAAGAGCGTAATAGGCCTGAATATCCCGGAGTCTTCACCCTGGGGCTTGAGATGCCCATGGATCCGGAAGTCGCGGAGACGCTCCGTGTCCTACTGGAGTCAAACAATCCCGTGAAATTCGGTCCTGGAACCGGGCATCCGCTCCCGACAGACGTATCGGAACATTTCGGCTTTAAAAGTTTCATGGCGATGGCCCTTCATCCAAAGGTGGGCAAGCCATGGCAATTCGGGATTCATCAGTGTTCTTATACGCGTGTCTGGGCGCCGGAGGAAGAGAGGCTTTTCCAGGAAATCGGCCGACGGCTGGGTGATGTCCTTACAAGTTTATTGGTGCATCGCAACTTGCAAGACAGCGAGCTTCGGTACAGGGAGATATTTGAAAACACTTCTGATGGGATTCTAATTTCCGAAGTCACCAAAGATGGACGTTTTAAAATGTTGGACTTCAACCCGGCTTGGGAAAGAATAGCAGGGCATAGTCGTACCGAATTGGTAGGCCGATTCCTCGAAGATTTCAGCACGGATGAAAATATTCGTGAAGTTCTTGAGCAATATCGCGTTTGTCTTGAAAAAAAGGTGCCGATTGACTTTGAACGAGAGTTGGACAATGCAATGGGGCATTGGTATATCCACACAACGCTTATCCCTGTGAGCAACGCCACTGGCAAAATCTATCGCTTTGTCGGTGTTAGCCGCAACATCACCGAGCACAAACGCGCGGAGCAAATCATGCAATCCCGTTTGCGCTTGATGCAGTTCGCCAACACCCACTCATTGGACGAACTACTCCAAGCCACGCTGGATGAAGCGGAGGCACTGACGGGGAGTGTGATCGGATTCTACCATTTTCTGGACGCCGACCAAAAGATGCTAACCCTTCAAGCGTGGTCAACCAACACGCTTGAAAAGATGTGTACCGCAGAAGGTAAGGGACGTCACTATTCGATTGACGAGGCGGGGGTTTGGGCGGATTGCGTTCGTGAGCGGCGACCTGTCATCCACAACGACTACACCGCCCTACCCCATCGCAAAGGCCTGCCAAAAGGTCACGCGCCAGTCGTGCGTGAGCTGGTCATGCCGGTGTTTCGCGGTGATAAGATTGTAGCTATCCTCGGCGTGGGTAACAAACCGGCGGATTATGATCAGAACAATGTGAAGACGATTGGGATGCTTGCTGATCTCGCGTGGGATATTGTGGAGCGCAAGCGGGCTGAGGAGGCGCTGTGCGAGAGCGAAGAACGATACCGCCTCATTGCGGAAAACACCGCCGATACAATATCCGTATTTGATTTAGACCTTAAGCCGATATATGTCAGCCCTTCAGTACTAAGGCTGCTTGGATATACGGTTCAAGAGGCACTGACACAATCATTGAATGAAATGTTAACGCCCGAATCTCTGCAAAAAGCAAAAGAAGTATTGGCCGATCAAATGGAATTGGAGGCAAGCGGAAAAACCGACCCATCAAGAACTGCTTTGCTTGAACTTGAAGAGTATTGTAAAGATGGTTCCAGAATTTGGGTTGAACTTGCAGCATCATTTATAAGAGACAACAATTTAAAACCAACTGGAATAATCACGATAACAAGAGACATCACCAGGCGTAAGCAAGCGGACCTTCAACTCATCGAGAGCGAACAAAAGTTTCGCTCGCTGGCGGAAAGCTCCCCGGACAGTATCATCCGCTACGATACGGAGTGCCGCTTGCTTTATGTTAATCGCAGTATGGAATTGACTATTGATTTCAACCTTGCTCCGAAAATCGGCAAGAGACCCACGGAAAACACCAGATTCCCCGATATAAAGAAATATCTCGCGAAACTGCGGCAGGTAATCCAGACAGGTCAACCCGATGAAATGGAAGTCGTGGTTCCGAATCCCGCTGGTGAACTGCGTACCCATCATATTCGTTTTGTCGCCGAACGTAGCAATGAGGGGAAAATTATCGGCGCACTGGCAATAGGTCGCGACATCACCGATCGCAAGCGGATGGAAGAGGCACTTCGCAAGAGCGAGGCCGAACTTAAGGAAGCGCAGCGCGTCGGCCGGCTTGGCAGTTGGGACTGGGATACTGTAACCCACACGATCACCTGGTCTGAAGAGTTCTATCGCATCTATGGTTTCGATCCGAAGCAACGCCCACTCGGGTACGAGGAACACCTGAAGGCCTATACACCTGAGAGTGCCGCACGGCTGGATGCCGCCGTCAGGCACAGCATGCAGACCGGCGAAGGGTACCAACTCGATCTGAAACTGGTCCGCCCGGGTGGCACTCGACGATGGGTCACCGCTCGCGGCGAGGTGAAGCGCGATACCAAAGGTCAGATCGTGGGACTTCGCGGCACGGCGCAGGATATCACCGAGCACAAACGCGCGGATGAGGAGGTGAGACGCCTTACGCATGCTATAGAGCAAAGCCCGGTATCTGTCATAATGACCAATACTGCTGGCGAAATTGAGTACGTTAATCCAAAGTTTACAGAGGTTACCGGCTACACGAAGGATGAAGTACGAGGGCAAAATCCGCGCATATTGAAATCGGGTGAAACTAGATTAGAGGAATACAAACAACTATGGGAGACAATCTTAGCCGGCAAGGAATGGCGGGGCGAATTTCACAACAGGAAAAAAAATGGAGAGCTGTTCTGGGAATCAGCCTCAATATCAGCGGTTCGTGATGAGAAAGGTGTGATTTCACATTTCATTGCAATCAAAGAAGATATCACCGAGCGCAAGCGGACAGAGGAGGAAAGGGAGAAGCTGCAGGTGCAGTTGAACCAGGCTCAGAAAATTGAGTCCGTCGGCCGGCTGGCTGGCGGCGTAGCCCACGACTTCAACAACATGCTGAGCGTAATTCTTGGTCATGCGGATCTGGCTCTCATGAAGATTGACCCAGCCCAGCCGCTCTATACCGATCTGCAGGAAATCCGGAAAGCCGCCGAGCGCTCCGTCGGCCTGACTCGTCAACTGTTGGCCTTTGCCCGCAAGCAGACTGTTGCCCCCAGGGTGCTCGACCTGAATGAGACCGTGGAAGGGATGCTCAAGATGTTGCGGCGTTTGATCGGCGAAGATATAGATCTCGCCTGGCTGCCGGGGGCGGGTGTGTGGCCGATCAAGGTGGACCCCTCCCAGATTGACCAGATACTGGCAAATCTGTGTATTAATGCCCGCGATGCCATCGCGAGAGTGGGCAAAGTCACCATCGAAACGCAGCCGGTAACCTTCGATGAGGCTTATTGCGCCGACCGTCCGGGATTTATTCCTGGCGAGTACGTGCTGCTGGCCGTAAGCGACGACGGTTGCGGCATGGACAAGGAGACCTTGAATAACCTGTTCGAGCCGTTTTTCACTACCAAGGAGATTGGCAAAGGCACCGGCCTCGGGCTGTCAATGGTCTATGGCATTGTCAGGCAGAACAACGGCTTCATAAACGTCTACAGCGAGCCGGGACACGGCTCGACTTTTAAGATCTACCTTCCCCGGCATGCAGCCAAGACCGAGCAGATGCGGAAGGAAAGCCGGGCGGCTCCACTCGCGCAGGGTCACGAAACCATCCTGCTGGTGGAAGACGAGCCCACGATCCTGGAGATGGCGAGGTTAATGCTGAAGAGATTGGGGTATCAGGTGCTGGCCGCCTCGACACCAGGTGAGGCCATCCGTGTAGCCAAGGAACACTCTGACAAGATACACTTGCTCATAACCGACGTGGTCATGCCCGAGATGAACGGCCGGGACCTGGCGAAAAACCTGCTCTCTCTTTACCCAGGACTCAAGCGCTTGTTCATGTCCGGTTATATGGGCAACGTCATTGCTCACCACGGTGTGCTCGATGAGGGTGTGCATTTCATCCAGAAGCCGTTCTCAATGCAAACCCTGGCCGCCAAGGTTCGCGAGGTGCTGGATAGTAAATAAGGATTCAATGATGGATTCCCGTGGTTTACTTTTGAATCGCCTTTCCTCAAAGGAGCCGATTTGCCTGTGAAGAGAATATGCGCCTGGTGTGGTGCTGAGTTAGGTACAATCACTAGTGAAGATATCGGTCAAACCCCGATAACCCACGGAATCTGTCCGTCCTGCGCGGAAAAAGTGCTGGCCTTTGAGCGGCGCTCCCTGAACGAGTTTCTGGAGACCCTGGAAGGAGCGGTTATCATGGTCGATGATGATGGGGTGGTACTGGATGCCAACAGTCTGGCTCGAAAAGTAGTGAAGAAAGATCAGGAGGCGGTCCGGGGAAAACGGGCAGGGGACATTATCGAGTGCCAATACTCCAGAAGCCCGGGGGGATGTGGCAGCACAGAGCACTGTCAAACAGGCTGTGTTATCAGGCGCGCCTTCAACCATACCTTTTCTACAGGGGAAGGGGTGGAGCGGCGCCCCGCGTCCCAGACCTTGTTTACCCCCTTGGGAGTAAAGGAAACTCAGTTTGTCATCTCCACTGAAAAGCTGGGGGACGTCGTCATGCTGCGAATCGACGAAGTCGATGGAACTGATCCTTCTGCCTGACAGATTGGCGATACACTGCCAGGGGAATCCTGCGGTGCCAAGCTGATTTGGTGCCCCCCGCCATCACCTCAGCGGTACTCCTCGCCCCTCATTACTCTTTTGCTATGGACAGGATTTGTCAGTCCGTTGGCACCATCTTCGGGAAAGGAGATACTCTTGATCGCTGATGTACCTGCTTCAGGGCATGGGACCCAATAGGGCATGCGCCCTTATTTCTGCTTAAAGTATTCGTGCCAGTAGGTATTCACATCCATGCAGAGGCTGTCGATGTGATGGAGCATGGCCTTCTCCGCAGCCTCGGGATCGTGGCTGCGGATAGCTTCGAAGATATCTTGGTGGGAGACCATGTACGGGGCAGCGACTTTTTTTCGGATGTATTCGAAGAGCTCCGATTGCTGGCCCATGAGTGAGATGATTATATAGAGGGATTCGAGGACTTCATTTCGTGAAGCCACAGCAATCGTATGGTGAAAATCGATATCGTCCTGAGCTATGCTCTGAGACTTGTCGTGCTTGGCCTGCTGCGTTTCAAGGATCGTCTCCAGCTTTGCTATCTCCGAGTCTGTGATATGCATGGCGGCGAGATAAGCGGTGGCCCTCTCGATCGCCTTACGGGCTTCGAGCACCATGATGTAGTTCTGCAGCACATCGCTGTTGATGTACTTTTCGATAGTCCTCTGGTGAATCGCTACTTTCTGTGCATGCTGTGCCTTCTGGATCGCCTCTTCACCTTTCGAAGTGATTACCCGTCCTCTGAACTTTCTCTTAGCAAGGTAACCGTTCTTTTCCAGGTGGTTGAGGATCCGGCCGATAGTCGCCGGGCTTACTGATATTCCCTTCTCTTCCAGTTTCTCAACCAGATTCCAGGAGCCCATAGGAGTTTCCGACTCGGAGACCAATTCTAGGATTAGCAACTCTTTCTGGTCCGTGATTATTTTCACCCACTCTCCACGCTACGTTAGGGTCGTACAAAGAATAATCAAAGGTATATATCAGATCAAGCAACACGGGAAGATAAAAGTTAAAAAAGGTTGACAGCCGGAAAAGATCTGTTATAATTTAGCTGCTACTCGCCGTATGAGTAGCAGCTAAAATTTATCTTATGAGAGATCAGATGATGAAAGAATATGTAGTTGCAGTCGTGGGAGCTCGTGGTGCAGTTGGCGGCGAAATGATACGCATCCTGGAGGAGTCTTCCCTGGCCGTAGCCGATTTGGTGCCTATGGACCTGGAGAGGCACAGCGGCGAGACGGTGGTATTCCGTGGAGGTAAGTTTTCTATCATCACGGCAAAAGCGGGAGCGTTCCGCGGCGTGGATATTGCTCTGTTTTCCGCTGGAGCGGATGCCAGCAGGTCCCTGGCTCGCGTAGCTGTGGCCGAAGGAGCGGTGGTCATCGACAACTCGAGTGCCTGGAGAATGGATCCCCAGGTTCCCCTCGTTGTACCCGAAGTGAACCCTCAGGCTCTGTCGGGACACAGAGGCATCATCGCCAACCCGAACTGTTCAACGATACAGATGGTGGTGGCTTTGAAACCTATCCATGACGCCTACTGTATCCAAAGGGTGGTGGTTGCTACCTACCAGGCTGTTTCTGGAAGCGGCCAGCCAGCGATCGACGAGCTTCGGCGGCAGGCCGAGTCTTTCGCTCGGGGCGAAAGCATGGTGGCGCAGACCTATCCTTACCAGATCGCCTTCAATGTAATACCCCAAATCGATATATTTCTGGAAAGCGGCTACACGAAAGAAGAGATGAAGATGGTGAATGAGACCCACAAGATCCTTGACGAACGGATCCGGGTCAGCGCGACGGCGGTACGTGTTCCTGTATTTCGCAGCCACTGCGAGGCGGTTAACGTAGAGACAGAGAAACCATTTGCTTCTGAAGATATTTTGGAGCTGCTGCGAACAGCGCCGGGGGTAATTCTATTGGACAACCCTGAAAACCTGGCCTACGCCATGCCCCTGACAGCAGCCGGACGCAACGATGTGTTTGTGAGTCGCGTGCGCCGGGATCCGACGCTGGATAATGGATTGAATCTTTGGATTGTAGCGGACAACTTGAGGAAGGGTGCGGCTCTGAACGCCGTACAGATTGCCGAGACCATGGCTCAGAGAGATCTGGTGAACAGCCTTTCTCCAGTATAATAGTAGATCTGTGGGTATCCGGGTATTAAAGTTCGGTGGGACTTCCGTGAACTCGGCGTATAGCCGTAACCTGGCTGTCGCACACGTGATGGATGCCAAAAATACAGGAGACGGGGTTGTTGTGGTTGTTTCAGCCATGGGCAGGATGGGAGAGCCCTACGCCACCGACACCCTCCTCAAGCTCCTCGAGTTTGGAAAGCCGGCAAACGGGCTGAAAAAAGACATGGTTGCTTCCTGCGGTGAAATCATATCGGCGACCCTCTTCTCCCAGCTTCTCGAATCCCAGGGGATCAGATCTGCCCCGCTCGCCGGCTTTCAAGCCGGGATCATCACGGATCGGCGGTTTACAGAAGCTGAGATCCTCTCGGTGAATCCGGGCCGTATCCTGTCTTGCCTGGCTAAAGGCTGCACTCCCGTTGTCGCAGGTTTTCAAGGAATCACCCGCGACCAGAAGGTTACCACACTCGGGCGTGGAGGCAGTGATATAACGGCCCTTGTATTGGGTGCAAAGCTCAACGCGGAGCACGTGGACATATTCACAGACGTGCCCGGGGTAGCGGTTGCCGATCCGAGGATTATTCCTGACATCCCGTTTCTAAAAAAGATCAATATTAGAATTTTATACGAGCTGGCTTTGAATGGATTTAAAGTGATCCAGCCAAGGGCGGTCCAAGTTGCAATAGAAGGCAAGATCCCTTTCAGAGTACGGTCAACCTTCGGGCAGGAGGCGGGCACCTTGGTTAACGAAGAAGCCACAAATGGAGAAGTTGAGATGGTTGGAATCGCAAGCCTTTCGATTTCCCGTAAACTCACCCGGATTACCTTGGCGGTTAATCCCGGCCAGCTTGAAACGGCGGCTCTGGAAATTGAATCATATCTAGAGGAAAAAGGGCTAAAGAACAAGCGGAGCTCAGATAAACCTTGGCTGTACCAAATCGAAGCCTCTGCAGACGTGGCGAGCTCGATTATCCATGGGATCTTCTATCATTTTTATACCCCGGCCAAATTAAGAAATCTGTCCGATTCCGAGTTCATCAGGATGAATCATGAGTGAACTATCTCGACTTGGCATACAAAGCCGTGATACAAATAAATATTCATATCATAAGAAGGCCGGTTGTTGATGGGGGCGACAAAAAGAGCTGAATCGTTCGATGTGATCGTCATCGGTGGGGGAATCATGGGTCTTTCCAGCGGGTACTACCTTTCGAAGGCCGGAAAGCGGGTGCTGGTCCTGGAAAAAGGAGAGTTCGGCAGTGGGGCTTCCGGAGCCTGCGATGACATGATTCTGCTTCAGTCCAAGAAGCCGGGCATAACCCTCGACATGGCTTTCGAAAGCCTGGGGATATATGAAACACTTGGTGAAGAGCTGGCCACGGACCTGGAGCTCTTGACCCTCGGTGGTATGATCATGATCGAAAGCCAAAAGCACCTTCAGATCATGGAAGAGTTTGTGGAAGACCAACGCAGGTCTGGGCTCGATGTGGAAATTGTCTCCCGGAAAGAGCTGCGGCAACGACAGCCTCATGTTAACGAGATTTTTATCGCTTCTACGTACAGTCCCAGGGATTCCCAGGTGAATCCTTTCCGGGTGATGTACGGGTATCAGAAAGCAGGGATTGGCCTGGGCATGGAGATCCGCCGCCGAACCGAGATTACAGCTATCGAGCAGGCCTCTTCCGGCTCATGGAGAGTCGAGGACACACAGGGTGATGCTTACCAGGCAGATGTAGTTTTGAACGCCGCGGGGGCATGGGCGCCTTTGATCGGGGGTATGGTTGATGTGGATATCCCTATCGAGCCCAAGAGGGGACAGCTGATCATCACCGAGCAGGTTCCACCGATCGGAGAGACCAACGCCTGGAGTGCGGAGTACATCGTGACCAAGCTCAAACCGGAGCTGGCTCAGCCTCGAGAGGAAGGGCTGGAAAAAATGGGGCTGGGATTCTCTTTTTCTCGCACAACCGACGGCAACTACTTCATCGGCAGCACCCGGGAGCAGGTGGGCTATGACAAGGGGACCACTTACGAGGCTCTGCAGGCTGTGGCCGCCCAGGCGATGGACTTTTTCCCCATCCTCAGGCACGTTCACATCATCCGCCATATCGCGGGTCTGCGGCCCGCCTGTCGGGACGGCAAGCCAATCATCGGAGAGCATCCGGAACGTCCGGGGTTCTTCATTGCCGCCGGTCACGAGGGTGACGGGATCGCTCTGGCCCCCGTTACCGGCAAAATAATAAGCCAGCTTATCTGCGGGAAAAAACCCGCGATTGATGTCGGAGAGCTCAGCCCAAGCAGGTTCTCTCAGGAACGGGTTGAGGCAAAGATGGGTAGCAAGGAGAAAGTTCGGAGTTCTCCTTAAAAAATCTTTTGGTACGAGGAGGTACGCAAAATGGGTCTTGGAACTTGGTTGTGGATCATTACCCTGGCCTTCTGTGGAGTGTTTCTGGTAATATCCTTCCTGGTCAGGCGCAAAGCCACAAGCAGCTATGCCGACTATCTGATCGGCGGGGCAACCTTCCCGTTCTTCCTGATCTTCTTCACCCAGTTCGCCACAATCATGGGAGTCGGGAACTTCGTGGGCCATGCCAGCAAGGGGTACGAGCTGGGCTTGCCCCACCTGGTGTTCGTTCTTGGTGAGCAGGGATCGAAGATCATCTTTGCCCTTGTCTTCGCTGGCCTGGCAGGACGCCTGAGCTACAAAACCTTATCGGAGATGATCGACGACCTGCTGGTCCGGGACAAGGTGACTCGGCTGCTGGTGGGGCTGATCGCCATGTCGATCATGGTTGCCTGGGTCGGCGGACAGGGAAAAGGGTTCGGCGCTCTGTTTAAAACCATCACCGGGGCGAACGAGATCGCCATCATTCTGTTCTTCTCCGCCGTGTTCATCCTGTACACCACCCTGGGAGGGATTTATTCGGTGGCCTGGACGGACCTCTTCCAGGGCATCCTGGTGTTCATCTTCGCCACGGTCTTTTACCTCGCCGCCTTCAAGTACGTCGATTTCAGCTTTGGGGCCATGGGGGCGAAGCTGGCCGAAGTCGGCAAGGGCGAGCTGTGGAGCTTCCGGAACGTTGATTTCATCTCTCTGGTCACAAAGTTCGTCACTGGAGTAATCGGGATCCTGGCGGCTCAAATCTACTGGCAGCGATGTTTCGCCGCCAAGTCGGGACGCACCGCCCGCAACGGGCTGCTGTACAGCGGCATCATCGCCATTATTATGGTGATGCTCACCGCCCTGGTAGGGATGATCATCCTCGCCCTGAATCCCAACCTGCAGCCCGGCGATGCGATGGCCTGGTTCCTGCAGAATAAGGTTCCGGTTTTCGTGGGTGCGGTGATCTTCGCCTTGATCCTGGCAGCTGGGATGTCCTCCGCCGACTCGAACCTCAACTCGGCGGCGGCTCTGTTCGTCAACGACGTGGTTTTGCCCTTCAAGAAGGAGGCCTCGGACAAATGGCTGGTGCGCTTCTCGATCATCGTTACCGCCGTCATCGGTGTATTCGCCGCCCTGGCAGCCATCTGGGCTAAGTCAATCATCGGTTTGTTCGCCAGAGCCTACTCTCTGGCCGGAGGAGCCATCGTGCCGCTGCTGCTGGTAGGACTGATCTGGAAGAAGAATCCCAAAGATAAGTTCGCTATGGGTACGAAGAACTCGAATGTTACTCCCTGGGGTGCGCGTGTTGGTATCGTGGCCGGTGGCGTACTGACCCAGATCCCGGCTCTCGGCCCAAACCGGGTGCTGATCGCCCTGGTTGTTTCAGCAGCTTGTGTTGTTGTTGTGTCCCTGTTGACCAGGAAAGCAGAAAAGGCCGCTGGCTAAACTGCTGGAATCGATCGTTATCGGGGAGCCGGCTTCAGCCGGTTCCCCGGCACGGTCTCTGTTAGAGGGCTGTTTTGAGCAAAGACATTTTTATTTGCCGATGCAACGAAGTGACTCAGAATGAGGTGGAACAGGCTATTATCGATGGATTTGTGACCTTGAACGAGATCAAACGCCGGACCCGGGCGGGCATGGGCCTGTGCCAGGGCAGGACCTGCGGGAAATTGGTAGCCAGGCTCATTGCCCAGAAAACGGGCAAGAAACTAGCAGATATCGAGCCGGCCAACCGCCGGATGCCGGTTCGTCCCGTTAAGATTGAGCTGTTCGAAGCGGACTGATGGAGGGTGCGAATGTCACGAGTCCAACACCACCCGATTCTCGGGGAGCTGCGGGAAGGAAAGAAAGTGACCGTTACCGTCGACGGTCAGAGCATCGAGGCCTTTGAAGGAGAAATGATCGCTGCCGCTCTCCTTGCCCACGGCAAGGGAGTATTCCGCAGAACCGAACACAGCCGCGAGCCCCGGCAGATTTTCTGCGGAATTGGGCGCTGTACTGACTGTGTAATGGTTGTGGATGGTATTCCCAATATTCGCACCTGTGTTACGCCGGTTCGAGCAGGTATGGTCATCCGGACCCAGGAAGGAACGGGGGAATGGGGAGGCAGAGCTTAGTGTATACTACAGACATTGCCGTGGTCGGAGCCGGTCCGGCTGGACTTTCCGCTGCTATAGAAGGGGCAAAGGCGGGCGCCCAGGTCCTCCTGCTCGATGAAAACGCGAAGCCGGGGGGACAGCTCTTCAAGCAGATCCACAAGTTTTTTGGTTCCAGAGAACACCGGGCAGGGACTCGTGGATTGGACATTGGGACCGATCTTCTGGAAGAGACTCAAGCGTTGGGGATCGAGGTCTGGCTAGGCGCCGAGGTCTGCGGCATCTACCCAGGCAAACAGATCTGGGCGGTTCGAGACGGAGATCGCAACGAGCTTGTACGGGCGAAGTGTATAATCATTGCGACCGGAGCGACGGAGAATGCCATCAGCTTCGAAGGCTGGACTCTGCCCGGTGTGATGGGAGCCGGGGCGGCGCAGACCATGATCAACATAAACCGTGTTCTCCCAGGCGAAAGAGTACTTATGGTGGGCTCGGGCAATGTTGGCTTGATCGTCTCCTACCAGCTTCTTCAGGCAGGAGCGGAGGTGCAGGCAGTGATTGAGGCGGCGCCGAACATAGGCGGTTACGGAGTGCATTCTGCCAAACTGCGCCGGGCGGGAGTACCCTTCTACGTCTCCCATACTGTAAAGGAAGCCAGAGGAGAGCAGCGAGTGGAGGCCGCAGTAATTATTGAGCTGGACAATACGTGGCGGCCTGTCCCCGGAACGGAGAAGGAGCTGCATGTAGACACCATCTGCATCGCTACTGGTCTCACGCCTCTAGCCGAGCTGGCCTGGATTGCCGGTTGCCGCTTCGATTATGTACCCACTCTGGGGGGACACATGCCCTGGCATGGCGAGCAAATGCAGACCAGCGTGCCCGGAATTTATATTGCCGGAGATGCCGCCGGGGTGGAGGAGGCCAGCAGTGCCATGGATGAAGGCCGGCTTGCGGGCATCAATGCCGCCGCCTGTCTCGGTTTCTACGACGGTGAAGCGGCACGGACCCTCAGTGGCGAAGTGTGGGGGCGTCTGAATGCCCTTCGCTCCGGACCTTTCGGGGAGAAACGCAGGATCGCCAAGGAATCGCTTTTGGGAATCGGAAGGTGAGCATGTATCTGAGAGAGAACCAGGCGGAAGGCGTCAAGAAAGTTGGAGCCCCATCGCTGCAAGAACTTGAGAGGACCCCCTGTTTTCCCTCCAGGGAGCAGATGATGAAAGGTCCCGTCGCGGTAATCGAATGCGTGGAGGAGATCCCATGCAATCCTTGCGAGACCTCCTGTCCTCACGGCGCTATTACTGTAGGCTACCCCATCACTGCGCTTCCTGTATTGGATATTGAAAAGTGTAAAGGCTGCGGTCTGTGTATCGCTGCCTGTCCCGGATTGGCCATCTACCTGAAAGACTACACCTATTCCGAGGACCGGGCCCTGATCATGTTTCCCTTCGAATACTATCCTCTGCCCGAGGTGGGGCGAGAAGTGATCCTGGTGAACCGTCTGGGAGGAGAGGTCTGCTGCGGGGAGGTGATCCGGGTGAACACGTCCAAGAGAAACGACAGGACTACAGTGATCTCGGCTGCTTTCGACAAAGATCACTTCTTAGAAGTTGTAAACATGAGGCGCCTGCCTCGAGACTGAAGCGGACAGACCTGACTACCATATTGCGTAGAAATTAGAAATCCCCACCATAGGAATAGATGCTCCTTTTGGTAACGGTAATCCCGAAATTAGACCCCAAGGGAGCCGGTATGGAAAAGATCGTTGGCACCTCGAACACCCCGGGATGCAGTTTTTTAAAGTGATCCGCTATGTTTTCATTACTAATCGTCGACGACGAGCGCAAGATACGAAAGGCGCTCGTACAACAGATTGACTGGAAATCGATGGGATTCGAGGTGATAGGCGAGGCTGCTAATGGTATGGACGCGCTTCGTTTTCTCCGTGACAACACCGTCGACGTGGTTCTTACCGATATTCGCATGCCGGTGATGAGTGGGATCGATCTGGCACGGGAGATCAGCGAGAATTTGATCAAGACCAAGATCGTGTTTCTAAGCGGATACGAAGACTTCGGGTACGCGAAGTGCACCATACAGTACAAGGTTCGAAGTTACATTTCCAAGCCGACTCGCCTGCAGGACATCAGGCGGACTTTTGCTCAACTCCGATCCGAGCTTACAAGTGAACAGGCTGCCGTCCTGAAGAGGGCGACCGCAGCGGATACCGAAAGTCGGCCAAGCGGTCGGTTCTTGAAGTACCTGGACTACGACTCGCCCCAATTATTGGTCGAGCATGCTAAAAATCTCGCGCTTGAGGACTTGCGCAGGGCGTCGCTTAGGCGGATCGCGCGCGGGCTTTCAAGAAGAACACGGGAAGGTCACCCGTAGAGTGCCGGAAGTCCGTCCGATGAAGTGGAACCCGGGGATCTTTCTGCGCCATTTTATGACGGTGTTGATTCCGTTTCTCATCCCCGTGCTGGTTCTCGCCGTTGTTTCGATGAATTACGTCGAAGGGAAGATTTAGGAGGACCTGAGGCAAAAGGCATCCTCCGTGCTCGACCAGTCGAAGTGAACGCTTACCGGCGTGGTGAACGAGCTCTCGATTCTGGCCATTACACTCGGATCGAACCAGTTGATTCGGGACGCGGTGAGGACGGCTTTGGAGGCCGAACGGCTTACCTACGATGATTTCCGTGCGTTGAACTTCGTACGTGCGATTCTCGACGTAACGGTTGGTGCGCAACCGGCAATTCGTTCGATCAGAATTTACATCCGAAACGATAAGAACCGTGTATTCGGTGACGATGTAGGTGTCACACAGATTTGTTCTGTCTACGACCCGACGTGGTTTGCCAATCTTATTAGCGTCCCAATCGAAGATCGTGGCGCGTCGCTTCAAAGCGATCCGGCTCGACAACCAGCCGGAGGTAACGGCACGTTCACGGTCTTCTCGCACCTACCGTATGACGACGGATATGTTTTATTTGAGATGAAAAATGAACAGGTAGCATCGATTCTTCGAAATGCCATTACCTATAATCGACAGCAGGTTGCGCTCGTTGATGAGAACAGCAAGACGATACTTTCTGTGGCGCAGGACGATCCTGTACCGAAAACCGATTCCCGACTGCCTAGTGAGGACGAGATATTGCTGAAGGAACCGGTGGCAGGACTGTGGTCGAATATGGCAGATTTCGAAATAGCGTTTGCACTAACAATACTAAAAGTCGATGCACATAAAGATATTGTAACTATTGCATATGAAAAACGACCAATTAACAGTATTGCTGGATTTACCTATATGCCCCAAATGACTGTAATCGATAGTATCGGTCTAACGGATATAGACGGACTCATAATACCGGGCGGTAACAATGATGAACATCGAGAGGAGTTAACTCAATTAATTGTGAATATTAACAAGGCTAATAGACTTCTGGGGGCAATCTGTAGAGGACCTGTATTCTTGGCTAGAGCTGGAGTTCTGTCCGGTCGCTATTATACAACAACTTATACTGAGGAATTAACTAAACGTTTAAGCGTTGAAGATCCTTTTGATAGAACGAAATATAAAAACGAAGATACTGTTGTCGACGGGAACATCATCACTGCAAAAGGGAACGCATTTATTGATTTTGGAATAGAGATTGCGGATTATTTCAAGTTGTTCAAGGATAAAGAGGAAAAAGAACAGTCGAGAAAACAATATTGTCCCGCAAGGATAAAGAAATGAACATTCGTGTATATTAGTCTAACTCAATCCTTATGTAACTGACTGTATAGTAATAGAATCGAGAATAGAATGATCAGTCCAACATCCGGATGGAGCAGACCGATGCTGTTGTCACGGTTTTGCTTGTAGAAAAATATGGGGTAAAACCGGAGCAAAACCACATGCTAACCCGGCCTTTGGCCGGACGCATCGGCAGCTCATCCGGGTCTTTGGGCATTCAGAATGTATTGGAGCGATCGAAAATGAACACTTACATTGGGCTACTCAGGGGCATAAACGTTGGTGGGAATAATATTTTACCAATGAAGGGCCTGGTGGCGCTTCTGGAAACACTGGGCTTTCGCGATGTTAGGACCTATATTCAGAGCGGTAATGTTATCTTTCGACATGGGGAAGATAAAGCATCTATTCTATCAAAAATGATTAGCGCTGGAATAAAGAAGGAGTATGGGTTTGAACCCCAGGTGCTTGTCCGCAAGGTAGCTGACATAGAGCGAGCAATGGCAATAAACCCATTCCGAGAGGCCGAATCTGATCCTAAAACTTTGCACTTGTATTTTTTGACCTCGGTGCCAAAGAAGCCAGACATGACTATGCTCGAAAGCATTAAAGTAAGCAGTGAGCGATTTGTCCTTAAGGACGACGTCTTTTATCTCCAGGCGCCAAATGGCGTTGGGCGATCTAAGCTTGCTGCGCAAGCAGAGCGTGCCCTTGGCGTTTCTGTAACGGCGCGGAACTGGCGGACCATCAGTAAAATCATGGATATGGCGAAACAATATGGCTGATCATGCCCAACATATATAAGGCCTCTAAAAGTCAAGAGACAAAGGTTCCCCTGACAATGTATTTTTTTTCATCGCCGTTCTACAGGGATGAACCATCACTCTTTCGGTACCCGACTGCCGTCCGAATCAAAAGAGGAGCTCTGCTCAACAATCCGGCAGGCTGAAGTTATTCCGGCGGATCGACGTGGGGCAGACCGCGGGAAAGAGAATCACGATAGAATCATCGAAGAGAAAGGGACCGGAATGCAGGACCAATCATTTCGGAGGGACTCGAGGAGCTTCAGTGCTACGGTGCCGGAATGGCAGTCTGTATCGCTGCAGGCAGGTGAGTGAGCACCGAAAAAGAGCATCCTCCTGGGGTGTTCCAGTTAGGCTCAGGGTCTCATGCATCCCGTCCCATCTCTTATCCTACTGTTTCAAAAAACCGCTTGGCATCGAAAGGGCTCCTCCTTTTCAAGATGGTGTATACGCTACGCCCGAGTAACTGATGAGAGGATCGACAGGGCTTTGCCATACCTGCTGATCAATCTCTGGTGATAGAGCTTTCCCCGTTCATTACGCCTGAGAAACAGGCAGGTGCGCCTCGCTGAAGGCCCATTTCAGATGGACATTGCCGATTTTGTTGTTGTTTTCAGTCTTGCGTTTACCTCCCGATTCATGAGTACACTTCACCAGCCGTGCGTAGGAGATGAAGTTTCCCACCACAGGAAAGCGGTTGATGTCGTGGATCACGCAAGAGGATCACCAAGGCCAAGGTTTTTCCTACACCAGGGATGCTGCGTAGCAGATGAACGGCTACCGGGTGCGTGTTCGGGAACCTGGGCGTTGATCTGCCGTTCGATGGCGAGGATCTGCTGGTGAAGGCCATATACCAAGACGGGCTATGCTTTCTACTCCAGCCCCGGATCCGGGCACTGCATGCAGGCTGCATCATTTCCTCCGTAGCTGTTTTGCAATCCTGGAAAGATGCTCATATATTTCCGGGATGATTAAGAACACAGTCACAGCTGCTGCGGTCATGGCCAGGAACACGACGATGTTCCCCAGAATAGAGTGAGCAAAGGCGAACGTGCTCAGACCTCCCCCGTATAGACCGATCACCAGATTGTTGCGAAGTATATTTGCTCCATAGATGAGAGGCGCCGATATGAAGAAAGCCTTTCGCTTCTTTTCCCGAACCGCACTGACGAAGGCGATGGCAAAGAACACGAAGAGGATCTCCCGTAGCCCGGTACACTCATACACAACCGCCACATCTGTGGGCGGCACCGGAACTCGTATCTGGGGAAAGATGTCCAACACCGGGTCGGGGAAATACTGAGTTTTAAACCACAGGGGATTGCCCATGGTATCGAGATAGGGAAAGGATATTTCCACACCCAGGAGAAAACCAAGGGGAAGGGATTGTAGGGCAACCAAGTAGGTAACGACCCCGTTTACAACCGTTATATACGAGATAGCGAAATTGAGCAGACCCGTTGCTCCCACCACTCTTGCCACGTAGAGGTGGGAGTGTCCTTCTGGATCGTACCCTGTCCGTAATTCGCAGCGAAGCATTATCAAGGCCAGAATCAATGCCACTGCGTGGGCCAGAAAATGCTCGTAGTTGAACACCGACATGAGCAGTAAAGCATCCAAGAAGGCATACAAAGCGCAGCCCCACCAGCCGAATATTCTTACACGGCTGTGCTTCCGCTCGTTTTTCGGCCTGGAACCTAAGAACAGAAGTAGAAAGGAAACCGGTTGCAAAACAATTTCGGCTACTAGTTTCAGGACGCCCACAAGGGAAAGCATAATGACCACCCCACTCGATGATCCCCAAATCCAGTATAGGGCATCTTCTACCGGTTCTGCCATTGCCAAAGCAGAAGTGTCAGGGGGGGTGAGCCAAAGCGTAGCATACAATCCGTCCTAAAGGATATAATGAAGTGGTTTCATGACGGTACTTCAGTTACGAGGAACGAAACCTATGAAAATGGCAGGGGCGGTCATCCTGCTCTTTTGTCTCGGCTCTCTATTATTTAGCCAGGATTTTTCGTTTGACGAGAATTTCTTCAATGATCTGAAAGGTGCAGCTCTTGAGGAAGCCCCCACACGCCTGGATAAGCTGGAAGCGAAAGAAGCTGTGATCTATGCCGGCTTGTTGTCCGAGTACTACAAAAACCAGAGCAACTACATCGGTGCGGAATTCATTCTCCGTTATGCCATCGATAAGGCCACGGCGTACAACCTTCTTTCGGACAGCGCATTTATCCATTACAAACTCGCCCTCCTGTACAACTCCATGCGTAAAGTGGAGCAAGCCATGGGGG
>CAZVHJ010000028.1:0-61515 GCA_964627715.1 uncultured Spirochaetaceae bacterium
CCATCATCAGGATCTGACTACCATCTTTCCTATAGATTTTCAGATGATTCAACGGCTCCTTTATCTATAGATTTTACATGATTCAAGTCTTTGCCTTGACGGAGTTCTGTGCTGCCTGTATAATCCATATTTAAAGGTTATAATAATATTACTATGTGACCATATGACCAGGATGAGGATGCGGAAAAGCAGAGTACTGGAGAAGCTACGCGGAGGCGGTGTGGTGAGCTGTGTCAAGCTGAACCTCTTCGATCCGAAAGTGGTTGAAATCGCAGCGATGGCGGGAGCCGACTGCATTTGGCTGGATATGGAGCACGTGCCAACCGATTGGGCTACTATCGAGAACTCTGTGCGTGCGGCCAAGATCTATGATGCCGATGTGATGGTCCGCGTGGCCAAAGGCTCCTATTCCGACTACCTCCGGCCTCTCGAAGCGGATGCTGCCGGGATCATGGTCCCTCACCTTATGAGCCTGGAAGAGGCAAGGGAGGTGGTCCGCACCACACGCTTTCATCCTCTGGGACGGCGGCCTGTTGACGGTGGGAACGCCGATGGTGCCTACTGCACAATCGATCTTTCCGAATATGCTCGCCAGGCTAATGAGATCCGCTTCGTATGTGTTCAGATTGAAGATCCCGAGCCACTGGATCAGATCGAAAGCATTGCGCAGGTGGAGGGGATCGACATGATTCTGTTCGGACCCGGCGACTTTTCACACGGAATCGGCTGTCTGGGACAGTGGAACCACCCGAAGATCCGTGAGGCCCGGGAACGAATCGCTGATGTATGCCGGAAGCACGGAAAGTATGCGGCGACCGTCGGGAGCCCGGACAACGTCGGGGAGCTGATAGCTATGGGTTACCGGTTCATCAGTGTCGGCGCTGACGTGATCGCCCTGTGGGAATATTTCCGGAAAATATTGAAGTCGTTCCAGGTCTGAAAGGGGGCGCTGAGCACTCTCGGCGGATGCGCCGCAGGAGCCGCTGAAGCAGTTGAGTGAGATGTGTAAGATGGAGTACTGGAAAAGCGGGCAGTTACACATTTCCCGCTTAGGACTTGGTACGGTTCAGTTCGGATTCGCCTACGGAATCAACAACCGGCTCGGGCAGGTTTCTTATGACGAGGTTCTGAAGATCTTGTCCACAGCCCGGGTTGCGGGGGTCAACTTCCTGGACACCTCCCGCTTCTACGGCACGAGTGAAGAGATAATTGGGCGTGCGATGGAGGGGTTGGGGCTTCGGGAGGATTTTATAGTATGTACTAAGCTTGATCTGCCCGAAAACTACCGCCAGCTGTCAGATCGGGAACTTATTGAGGCAGCCCGTTCCTCCCTGTTCAGCAGCATGAAGGCTTTGCATTTAGACCGGATTCCTGTCTACCTCTTGCATACCTTTGACTACAAAGAGTATCGAAAGGGCATCATTTGGCAGTATGTGCTGGAGGAGAAATCCAGGGGGACGGTCCAGTATCTTGGGGTATCTATCGCGCGGAATCCAACCGAAGCCTTGGCTTGCATCCGTGATACTGATGTACGGGCCATCCAGATCCCGTACAACCTCTTCGATTCCCGGTGGGAGGAAGTATTCGCGGCGGCTGCCAAGGATAGATTGCTCGTGTTCAGCCGCAGCTGCTACCTTCAGGGAATGCTGCTGATGTCTGCCAAAGATGCTGTCAGGAAAGTACCTGCCGCCCAGCAGTACATGGGCGCACTGGAGGAGCTGTCCAAGGAACTCGGAATCCCGACCAAGGAACTGGCTCTGCGCTACGTGTTTTCTACACCGGGTATAGCTTCGACGGTGATCGGAGTGGATTCGCACGAACAGTTCCAGGAGAATCTTCGGATATATCGACAGGCTCACTTGACAAAAGAAATGATGGCAAGGATCCGAGAGCAATTTAAGGACGTACCGGATCAGGTAGTCAATCCTGCCCTGTGGAATGTCCTCTATTCTCCCCTGAAAGGGAAAGCGGAAAGATCGAAGCCTGATAAATGTTGAAATAGAACAGGAGGAACGTACATGGGCGTCTTTGAGTACAGCCCTTCCCATTGGGTTCCCTTTCGGGATAAAGAAGTCCTCGAGAGGGTACGCCGAATCAAGCGGAAAGACATCCAGCGTCACCCCAACCCGGATTTCAAGATCATGGTGCGGAAGGCCGGCGAGATACGCCAGATCTTTGTCACCGACATCTTCTACCGGATCAAGACCGCGGCGGACGAAGGCAGAAAGACAGCTCTGATATTTCCCAATCCCGTGCCGGAGTACCGGGAGGTGAGCTATCTGATCAACAAATTCCGAGTGAATTGCCGTCATGTCCATGTATTCGCTATGGATGAATACGCCAATGAGGATGGGGTCATTGCGCCGGAAACCTGGCGCCATGGCTTCAAGTACGCCATGTACCAGAACTTCTACGAGCCTATCGAGGAAGAACTCCGTCCGCCGAAGGAGCAGGTGATCGGCCCAACTAATGAGAATATCAACGATTACGGAAAGATGATCGAGGATATAGGCGGGGCGGACGCCTGTTATTCCGGTCCCGGTTGGACCGGTCACCTGGCGTTTATAGAACCGGATGCCCCAGAGTTTCGGGCGGATCTGGATGAGTGGATGAAAATGGGTCCGAGAATTGTCACCCTGAGCCCCTTCACCCTGGCTCAGAACTCCCTGCACGGCAGTTTCGGCATGAGCGGGGATATCGCTCTGGTGCCGCCGAAGGCTGCGACGATCGGTCCTAAGGAAGTGGTTGACGCGAAATATCGCATGGATATAAATATGCTCACCATCCACGGAACGCTCACTAGTTGGCAGCGGCTCATCACCCGTCTGGCGGCCCATGGGCCGGTCACTCCTCTTGTACCTACATCCATTCATCAACTGCTGAAAACGGATTTCTACATCTCTGAAGAGATTGCTCGGGATATCGAACCGGAATGGGATAAGGATTATTAGGAGGCTGGAGCTGATTCACTGCCGTGGTACCTGCAGAAAATTAAGCAGACAAGGAGAACTGTGGCATGAAGTACGAAAGACTGTTTTCACCGGGTAAAATCGGGACATGCGAGATAAAGAACCGTATTATTTTGTCTCCTTTTAATAAAAATTTCAGCAATCGTGACGGCTCTATAACCCAACGGCAAATCGATTATTTTGCCGAAAGGGCGGAAGGGGGGGCGGGATTGCTGCTCATAGGGGCCACTTATGTGTCTCCTGAATCCAAGGGCCATATTTATCAACAGGGATTGGATTCGGATGCTGTTCTCGCCAGCTATCAAAAAATGACAAAAGCTGTTCACGATCATAGGTCAAAAATCGGGGTGCAGCTAAATCATCGGGGAAGACTGACATCTAGAATATTCAGCGGATTAGTGCCGGTTGCTCCATCAGCGATCCCAGGAGAGAGTGTGGTTAAAGCCAAACTGGAAACACCAAAAGCGCTCGATGTGAGCGAAATAAAGCGGATCGTCAAGCATTTCGCAGATGCTGCAAAAAGGGCAAAAGAAGCGGGATTCGATGTTATAGAGATACATGGAGCGCACGGATACCTGATAAGCCAGTTTGTATCCCCGTATTCCAATAAGAGGCAGGATGAGTACGGCAATTCATCATCAGGCAGAGAGCGATTTGCTCTGGAAATAGTCGGTGCTGTCAGAAGTGCAGTAGGAGATGACTTTCCAATTATGTACAGGATAAGCGGCGATGAGCTTGTTGAGGGCGGAATGACCCTTGAAGACAACATCCCCTTCATTCAACGGCTTGAGAAGGCTGGAGTAGACCTGATAGATGTTTCTGCAGGAAGAGATATAAGTGGCGGATACGTCGGTACTCCTCCTATGGACGTACCCATGTGTATCTTTGTCCCCTACGCTGAGGCCATAAAGGCATCGATATCCATCCCGGTAAGTGTGGTGGGGCGCATCGATGATCCCCAGCAGGCGGAAGATATCCTCGAAAATCGGCAGGCGGATTTTGTGTGCATTGCCAGAGGCCTGAATGCCGATCCTTATTTTCCGAAGAAAGCGGAAGAGGGAAGGGCAGAAGACATCCTAGCCTGCCTGGCCTGCCTCCAGGGATGTGTGGATCGCCTGAATGCAGAACTACCTATCGAGTGCACCGTGAATCCACGGGCCGGCCGTGAGAGGCTTTTTTATCCAAAGAAAACTTCACAAAAGAAAAAAGTTCTTGTAGTCGGTGGAGGGCCGGCGGGTATGGAAGCGGCGAGAGTGAGTTCGTTACGCGGGCATGAGGTTACTCTGTATGAAAAGGAAAAGGAGCTGGGTGGTCAGGTAAGGTTTCTTTCCCAACTTCCTTATTGCAAAGATTATGGAGAAATTGTCCGCTACTTTTCCCGTGAAATAAAAAAACAGGGAGTAAAGATCGAGCTCGGGTATGAGGCTACAGTTCCCATGATATATGACCAGTCTCCCGATGCCGTGATTGTTGCCACAGGCGCGGATCCTTTTATTCCTTCCATTCCAGGACTAGAAGAAAAGTGTGTCGTCACATTCATGGATGTAATCAAGAGGACCTCGTTCCCTGAAAAAAGAGCGGTCGTTGTTGGTGGGGAAGTAATGGGATGCCAGATCGCTGAATTTCTTGCCGATAGGGGAATGGAGGTAATGTTGATAGAGGCTCATGATCAGCTAGCTATGGATGGGGGTCAGAGGATCAAAGTTTTTGCAGTAAAAAGGATCTATGATAATCCCAAGATCGATGTATATACGAAAACAGCCATAGAAAGAATATCTACCAATTCAGTAACCATTGAGAATGAGACTCAGAAAAAAACACTGGAAGATATAGATCTGGTAGTATTAGCAATGGGCACAATTTCCAATCAGTCCATGGCTGAATCTCTTATGGGCGAGGATAGAATCCCTGAGATCTATTACATCGGAGACTGTCTCATGCCTCGTAAAACTATAGACGCAATATATGAGGGGGCGGAGGTCGCCTACAAAATTTAATGTAAAAAAGTTTAAAATCCTTATCAGGTTATCGTTATGAAAAACATTCAGGTGGATGCCGTACTTTGTTCAGGATGTTCTTTATGTGAATCTGCATGTCCTCTTGGTGCTGTAGTTATCAAGAAGGGAATTCCGGAATTTACCACTGCATGCAGCTTATGTGGGGCTTGCATTGATATTTGCCCGGCCGGGGCCATTGAGATTCTCTATGAGCGGAAGGAAAGCGATAAAGCACTGTACAAAGATATCTGGGTGTTCATTGAACGCGAAAATGGAAGCAAGATTACTAATGCAAGTTTGGAAGTCTTAAGTGAAGCCGCAAAGCTTTCTCAAAAAACAGGGGAAAAATGTGCTGCTGTTCTTTTCGGCCCCGGGGGTACTGGATTGAAAGATGTCCTGGCCTCCTATGGTACGGATAAACTATATCTTGTGGAAAACACAGAATTAAAAGAGTACAACACGGAGATATATGCAAGAGCAACAACGGAACTGATAGTTAGGTTTAAACCAAGTGTTGTCCTTTTCAGCGGAACCACGGTGGGTAAGGATTTGGCTCCAAGGGTAGCAGCCAGGCTTCAAACAGGCCTGACTGCTGACTGTACCAAGTTGGAAATCGATGAAAATGGAAATCTTGTACAGGTTCGACCAACCTATGGCGGAGATATTCTCGCCCATATAATCTGTCCCTACAGACGACCCCAGATGGCAACCATACGCCCCGGGGTTTTCAAAAAAAACCAGATCGAAGCCAAGAAAATTGAGATTGATAATGTAGAAATCTGTTTTAACAGCAAGAGTAACGACACGGAGCTCATCGATGAAATAAAAGAACTATCCAGGTTTTCGAATTTAACAGAGGCCGATGTGATAGTATCCGGGGGTAAAGGACTGGGGGAAGCGAAGAACTTCAGCATGCTGGAAGAACTGGCTGAACTCCTCGGCGGCGTTGTGGGGGCGTCACGGTCGGCAGTAGATGCAGGATGGATAACCCATCATCACCAGGTAGGACAGACTGGTAAAACCGTTTCTCCCAAGCTGTACATAGCCTGCGCCATCTCAGGTGCGATACAGCACCTGATGGGCATGCAGGGATCGCAGAAGATAATCGCCATCAATAAAGACGAGGGAGCGCCGATTTTCAAGGTTGCCGATCTTGGTATCGTCGGAGATGTATTCGAGGTTATCCCTGAATTGATCAGGATGATCAAGGAGAAACAGCGCGTCTGTTCCAAATAAACTCTTATTTAAAGAGAAGAGGGAAGGTGAAATTGAAGGTCATAGTTTGTGTTAAACAGGTACCACAGACAGACAAAGTCAGGACTAATCCGAACACAAATACCCTCATACGAGAGGGAGTGGAGAGCATTCTCAATCCATTTGATGAGTTCGCCGTTGAAGAGGCCGTTCAGACGCGGGAAAAACTCGGGGCAGAGGTCAGTGTCGTATCCATGGGACCGCCACAGGCCGAGGAGGCCGTAAAGACCTGTCTTGCCATGGGTGCCGATAAAGGATACTTGTTGAGCGATCCGTGCCTGATAGGTTCAGATACCCTGGCAACCTCCTTTGCCCTCTCTAGAGTAATAAGAAAGCTCGGCTTTGATCTCATCCTATGTGGACAGGAAACGACCGACAGCAGTACCGGACAGGTAGGTCCCGAGCTTGCAGAGTTTTTAGGTATTCCCCAAGTCACCTTTGCAAGCAAAATAGATTTTGTTACCGAAGGGGGTGCGAAAGGCATTGTTGTAAAACGTGAAACAGATAGGGGCTTCCAGATAATTAAATCTACCTTGCCCGTACTTGTTTCTGTAATAAAGGGAATCAATACTCCAAGAGAACCCCGGGAGTCCTGCTCTGCAGCCGCCATGTTCAGGCTTGATGCTTCTTATTTGAACTGCGACAGGGAAAGGTTGGGTGCTGATGGCTCCCCCACACAAGTTTATAAAATTACGACGGTCATGCATAGAAAACGCCAACATGTTATGCTTGACGGCAAAGTACCTGCCCATGAAAGGCTGCAATATCTTATAACAGGAGGAATTACAAAGAAAGATAACAGCACGAAATTGTACGACTCGGCGGCCGAGGCCGCAGGAAAGACAGTGGATTTTATAGCAGACGTGCTTTCCACATAAGCCAGGCAGCTTTCCCGTTTTTTGGTGAGGATGGAAGATGAGCATTAGAGATGACAAAAAGATCAATGTCGGTGTAGCAGGTCTCGGCAGAAGCGGATGGGGTATCCATGTCTGCATGCTCAGAAAAGTAGCGGATAAGTACAAAATTGTAGCGGTTTGCGACCCGGACGAAAAACGATTAAAGGAAGCTGAAGATGAGTTCAATTGTCAAACCCATTCCAACTACGACGAGTTTCTGGAAGACCCTTCTCTTGAACTCGTAATTGTAGCTACGCCTTCACATTTGCACGCAGGCTGCGTCATAAAGGCATCGGAAGCCGGAAAACGTGTTGTCTGTGAAAAGCCCCTTGCCACCTGTCTTGCCGATGCCGACAGAGTGATCGACACAGTAAAAAGAACCGGTATGATACTGGCTCCTTTCCAGAATAGAAGATATGACCCTGAGTTTCTGAAGATTAGAGAGATTGTTAATTCAGGAAAACTGGGTCGAATAGTCATGATCAGGCAGACATACCATATCTTTTCCAGACGATGGGATTGGCAAACGCTGAAAAAATTCGGCGGGGGAATGCTGAATAACTATGCTTCCCATGCACTAGATCAACTGCTCGAGCTATTTGGCGACGAAGATCCGGAGGTATTCTGCCATATGGAAAAAACAATCACCCTCGGGGACGCAGATGATCATGTAAAAATATTATTAAAAGCGGAAGGGCAACCCCTAATCGATCTGGAAATTACACATGCCTGCGCCTATCCCCAGGAACGTTGGCTGATAATGGGGACATTCGGCGGTTTAAGCGGAAATCTGAATGAACTGAAATGGAAATATTTCAATCCTAAAGAACTTCCGCAAAGAGTTGTTACCACAGAACCGACTCCGGACCGAAGCTACAACGCGGAAGAAATTCCGTGGAAAGAAGAGGTATGGAAAGCTGCTGTCAGCACAACGCTGGAACCGTATTTCTATAACGATCTCTACGAAACGATCCGAAAAGGAAAATCTTTCTGCATAACACCGCAGAGCGTTCGAAGGCAGATTGCTGTACTGGAAAAGTGCCGCGAGCTTTGCCCTGTATAAGGATATTCATATGCGCAAGGTCAGATTAGGCGATGTTGAAGTATCCCGGCTTATTATCGGAGGAAATCCGTTCAGCGGTTTTTCCCATCAAAGCCCTGAACGCGACTTGGAGATGGTCCATTTCTATACCACGGAAAAAGTCAAGGAAGCATTGAGAAAAGCGGAAGAAGCGGGAATAAATACCTTCATCGGTCGGTCAGACAAGCATATCAAGCGTATCCTTTTGGAATATTGGGATGAAGGCGGAACAATTCAATGGTTCGCCCAAACATCGTCCGAGTTTGTCGACCAGATCAAGGACATCAAAGACGTGGCTGCATGGGGTGCTACTGGAGTCTACGTCCACGGCGGAAATGTGGATTACTGGTTCATCCATCGAGAATACGATATGATCGAGCTGGCCCTGAAAACGATGCGCGAGTGCGGTGTCGTTGCCGGATTAGCAGGGCACTCTGTTGAAGCCCACACCTGGATAAGAGACAATCTGAAGCCTGACTTTCAAATGTGCAGCTACTACGACACGATTCCCCGTACTGTGGAACCACATCATGTCTCGAATGTCCGCCCATATTGGGATGATAGCCACCCGGAGCGGATGGTGAAACTGATTCACACGCTCCGGTGGCCTGCTGTGCACTATAAGGTCTTTGCCGGCGGTAACAGACCTATTCGAGCTGGATTCGAGTATCTGGCTCGGAGTATGCGCGAAAACGACCTGGTGTGTATCGGGCATTACCTTGGGGACAATCCGAATATGATTGCCGAAAATGTAGAAATGTTCGATAAAATAGTGGAAAAAAAAGCAGGGGGATAGAAAGAAGCTTTTTTCTTTACAACGCAAATTACCCGTACTATAATTGAAGAAATTTGAGAGTATAAAGAAATTTGAGAGGATAGTAGAACCTTTCCGTTGGAAAGGCAATATACAATAACAGGAGGTGAAGCATGAAAAAGCTTCTAATCTGTCTATTAATTATTCCTTTCCTGTTCTCTGCTGCCATCATAACGGCGACGGGAAAGCAGGAAGGAGCCGAGGTGAAGAAAGAGGATGTCGTTCTCAATTACTTCTCCTATCACAATGTCGGTGACATTGAGGAAGTGATCATGCAGGACTACGCAAAAGAAACAGGAATCAGAGCGGAGATGATGTCTGTTCCTGCAGCGAGTTATCATGACAAGCTCGCTCCAAGCCTCTTCTCCGGTCAGGCGACGTTCGACATGTTCTGGTCCTGGCAGGGATGGACCGAAGAGTTCTATCCCTACCTGGAAGACATCACCAATGACCTCCCCGAGGATCTGAAGAAGGATATTCTTCCTGCCGCAGCCATAGCAGTAACCTACAAGGGCAAGTGGTACGGCGTACCGCAGTTCTTGGCACTTCCTGTGATGTACTACAACAAGAATTACTTCAGTGACGCCGGTCTTGACCCGGAAAAACCTCCAGTAAATCACGATGAGCTTTGGGTAACGGCTAAGAAAACCACCCTGGACAAGAATGGCGACGGCTTGCCGGAAGTATATGGCTGGGGTAATGCCGGCATAGTCTTCGGCCTCATGGCCAGGGCTCTGGAGACCATTCACAGGGTAGGTGGTACTTGGCTGGAGGAGAAGGACGGCAAGATGGTCCCGGCATTCAACAACAAGTACGGGCAGAGGATGCTGGATGTGTACTACAATCTCTTTATGGCGGATTGGGTCGATCCGTCTTGCATCACTACCGATGAGCCTGAGCTGAGGAAAGCCTTTGCAGCCGGCAAATTCGCCATGCTTCTCATGGCAGGAGGTGCTGTAGAACCGTTTATCAGGAAGGAATATCCCGAGCTGATAGGAAACTACGGCTGGGCTCCCATGCCCGGAGACAAAGGCTGCAAGGATGCGCTTCCCGGCGCCCGTAGAAGCGGCTCTGTTATAGGCTCAATGGGTCCGGTCATGGTTAAGGATTCACCGAACAGGAAATATGCACTCGAATATTTCAAAACGCTCATCTCGGTGGAGGGGCAGAAACGCTGTCTGGATGGTTACGGTTTTTCTCCTGCCAGAAAGTCGATGGCGGAAGACCCGGAAATTCTCGAGAAGTACCCCTACATCCCGGCGGTATTCGAAGCTGCACAGTACATTGCTCCGCGCTATCCGGACAAATATTACAGCGCAATGCAGGCTGAATGCGCGCCTATCCTTGAGGCCTTCTTGCTGGGCAAGAAGAACAAACAAACCACACTGGATGAGCTTGAAGAAACTGTCACGAGGATTCGATCCAAATAATAAACCGCGTTAGTAAGGGGGCAGAGTTTTCTGCTCCCTTGCTGTCTATTAAGAGTTAATCCTGTAAATAGAGATACGGTATGGGAGTTAGTGTAGTATTTTTTGAACAGAAGAAAAAACGTTTCGCCTTACTTCTTTTGTTGCCGGCAATCCTTACAATCTTTGGCCTTCTGCTTGCACCCATGATCTATGCTTTCTGGATGAGTCTAAATGTCATAGATTTCCAGACCAGGGAATACCATTTTGTTTTTTTTAAAAATTATGGCGAGATAATCACCGATTCCAGAACAGCAAACAGCTTCATTACCACTATATACTTCTCGATATCCACGATCATAGTCACTATTGTACTGTCCTTTTTGCTGGCGTTACTTCTCAATCAGAATGTTCCAGGCCAACCATTCTTTCGTGCCATACTTCTAATACCCTGGGCGATTCCCAGTATTTCCAACGGCCTCATGTGGAAGTGGATGTTCAACGCCCGGTCGGGTATCATCAATAACTTTCTCATTTCCATCGGCCTCCTGGACCGATTCGAAAACTGGCTCACCCACATCTTTTGGGCCCTGGCCATTGTCGTGATCGCCATGGTTTATAAGCAACTTCCGTTTGTAACGTTTCTCTTTATTGCGACCCTGCAGACCATACCCGAACAACTGTTCGAGGCAGCCAAGATCGACGGTGCAGGTCCGCTGAAACGCCTGTTTTTTATTACGATTCCACTGGTCCGGCCTGCCATGGTTATCATTCTCATTATACTCTCCGTGGCAACACTTAAAGCATTTGACATGATATTCATCCTCACTCATGGAGGACCTGCAGACGCCACCCTTGTAGCGAATTATCTGGCCTACGAAAAAACTTTCACACGGCTCGACTTTGGCGGAGGAGCGGCCATTGCTTTCGTTATCTCCATAATTATACTCCTGATCAACCTGGGATACTTCAAGACCCTGTATAAGGAAGTCAGGTACGAATAGGGCAACAATGAAGAAACGGATACGAGAGTTCATAAAACGTCTATTTATTTATTTGGGAATAGTAATCGCTCTCGGCCTTCTGCTTCTGCCCTTCTCCACCATGATAATAAACAGCTTAATGACGGAACGGGAGATTTATTCGAATAACTACCCGGATTTTCATATATTTCCCAGGAACTTCACCCTGGAGCATTACAAAAGTCTTTTCACGGAGGACCCAAGATTTTACCGCTCATTTTTCAACAGCCTCAAAACCGCACTTCCGGTGACGTTCATAGTAACGGTAATAGCCAGTCTTGCTGCATACTCTCTTTCCCGGTTCAGGCTACGGAGAAGGAATCTCCTTCTCTTTGTATTCCTCTTCACTTCAATGGTACCCACGATGGGCATTCTCATCCCCTATTATCTGGGAACGCTGAAGATAGGTCTTTATGACAGGACGATTCTGCTGATCATAACCTACCTTGCATATATATCACCGTTCGCCATATGGATCATGAAATCTTTTTTCGATACCATACCGGAGAACCTGGAGGACGCAGCTACTGTCGACGGTTGTACCCATTTGCAGACTCTCCGGCTGATTATTCTCCCCCTGTCACTTCCTGGCATCGCCGCCGTATCGGTATTTGCGTTCATCAACACCTGGGGCGAGTTCCTTATCGCGCTTGTTCTATCCGAAGATAAGGCCCAGACTTTTCCGGTCTGGATCGGGACATTTGTCGGCATGTACCAGGTGGAGTTCGGTAAGCTGATTACCGCCGGAGTACTTTCCTGTCTCCCGGTTGTGGTGGTGGCACTCATCTTCCAGCGCTTTGTTATACGGGGTCTTATAGAGGGAGCTGTAAAAGGATAATCAATAAAGGGTTGATTATCGTGGATTATAAAACGCTCGAAACGGACATCGTGATCATTGGTGCGGGGGCGGCTGCAATTAGAGCCGCATACGAGGCGTCACAAAAAGGAAGCAAACGTATCACCATTCTCTCCAAGGGAAAGTTACTGCACACAGGGTCATCCTTCTTCTCCCAGGTACATGGATGGGGACTCCAGGTTTCCATGCCGGAGGTCAATCCGGAGGATTCCCCGGAAAAGCACCTCGAAGAAATAATGGAGCGAGGTCTTGGTGTTACAGATAGGCGGATGGCTGAAATCCTTGTAACAGAGGCATACGACAGGGTACAGGACCTTATAAAGCTGGGCATAGAGTTTCGAAAACAGCCGGACGGGAAAATCACCCAGATTGTCGGATGTTTCTCCAGGGGCAGACGCGCGATCGGCGCGGTGAACATGGATAACATTCGTGAAACCTTCAAAAGAATGATTTCAGGCTCCCAATTCCAGGTCTATGAACACTTCATGGCCCTGGATCTTTTGGTGCATGACGGGATTTGTCACGGGGTTCTAGGCGTGGACGAAAACAATGAAATCACCGTGATAAGAGCAAAAGCGTGCATTCTGGCAAGCGGAGGGGGGACCGGCATTTTCAAACACTCCCTCAATTCTTACGAATGTACGGGTGACACCTACGGTATTGCTCTGCGAGCCGGCCTTGAATTGTTCAATGTAGAGTTCATTCAATCGATCTTTGGAATCGTGCACCCGAAACGACTCATTTTCAGCGAACGCTGCCTGTTCTACGACCCGGATATCCTCAACAAGTATGGACGGCGTTTCATCGAAGAATACCTCCCAGAAGGTATGAAGTACAAGGATGTGCTAGACGAGCGGATTACCCATGGGCCCTTCAGTACAAAAACCATAAGCCGGTATTTCGATATTGCCGTGTTCAAAGAAATCAGGAAAGGAAACGGTACCGAGCATGATGCGGTTTCAGTAAATCTCCAGGATTACCGTAAAATGCAGGAAACCGACAAGAACAACATAAACGTAAGACAGTGGAGCGACTTCACAGATATATGGATCTCCTGGCTCAAGGATGTTCACGGAGTTGATGTGGAGCAGACGCCATTAGAGATTGACCATGCCTCCCACGCCATGAACGGGGGTGTAAAGGGTAACGAGGAGACGCGAACCGCTATACCCAACCTTTTCGTATGCGGAGAGGCCCTTGCCGGGCCACATGGAGCGGACCGCCTGGGAGGCAATATGATGGCTTCCACCCAGGTTTTCGGTGCGAGAGCCGGCCAATTCGCTGCTCATTCAGTTAATACCGCAGATGTGGAGATTACCGATAAAGGGTTTGCGGGCAGCCGGGAAAGAGCACTGGAACAGGTGCAGCAAGCCATGAATCCTTCCGGGAATGACAATAGACTTGAGCTGTTCAAGCAGCTCCAGGAATGTATGTGGCAGCATGCCCATGTCATTCGCACCGAGCAGGGATTAAAACAGGCGGGTAACACCCTGCATGCCTTGCTCAAAGAGCATCTTCCCAGGCTTATGGCAGATTCATTCCGGGAGCTGAAAGAGAAGAAGGCGTTGGAAAACTCCCTGCTTACCGCCCTGGCTATTGTCGAGGCTGCACGCACCAGAAAAGAGAGTAGGGGACCCCACAATAGGGAAGATTATCCGGAGACGCTGGATTCCTTTTCCAAACCTATTCATTTGTATTACGAGGATAATATCGTAAAAGCGAGGTGAAAAAGTGGCTCTGCGAGTTGCAATGGTCGGTTGTGGCAGGATGGCGGGATTTATTGATGAGGAGGTAAAACACTATCCCGCCGTAAAGCTGCCCTTCTCCCATGCCGCGGCTTATGATCGCTGCCCAGACACTGAAATCGTCGCCGCCTGCGCAACAAAGACATCATCCACGGAACGTTTCTGCAGGAAGTGGAATGTTCCCAGGTCGTATCTGGACTATCGCGAAATGATCGAAAAGGAAAAACCCGATATAGTATCTGTTACCACACATGCCGAACTCCACGCTCCTGTAACTGTCTTTGCGGCCGAACATGGGGTCAAAGCGGTGTACTGCGAAAAGCCCATTGCCCTTTCCCTGGAAGAGGCGGACCATGCAGTACAGGTGTGCAAGAAAAGGGGAGTGCACTTGCTAATAGGTCATTTACGAAGGTACCATACGACCTTCCGGGCGGCGAAGGAATACATCCACAGTGGCAAAATGGGAGAACCGGTTGCCATCAACACCATCCATACAGGAGAACTCTTCCACACGGGAACCCACAACCTGGACCTTCTCAATATGATGTCTGATTCACAGCCCCATTTCGTCCAAGCCTGTCTGAACAGGGAAAACGGCGATCCGATGCCTCACGTAATCGAACACGATGTATCCGGAGTTGGGTTCATACGATACAAGAACGGGGTCATTGCATACGTTCATGCCCGGGGCAGCAGACCGCCTGTTTATGATCTTGAATTTATCTGCGAAGACGGGATGATCAAGGTCTACAATAACGGAGTAGACTGGGAACTGCGTAGATTCCACATCTTTAAGAGGGAACACACTCCCGGAGCCCCGGAATGGAAAGAAGTGCCCCCCGTATCAATCTCAAAGAAAGAAGAACTGCCCTTTAGTACAGACTTTAAAAGTATGACCCTCGCTGCGGTACAAGACCTTGTGCATGCCATACGAACGGGAGAGCCCGTTAAAAGCAGCGGCGAAGAGGCTAGAGATGCTCTGCAATTGGGTATTGCTTTCATACAATCGGAAAACGTAAACGGAGCACGTATTTACCTGCCGGTGGAGGATCGCTCACAAATCGTAAAAGCTCGCTGATACAGCCTGCCTACTTCGCAGCAGTTATTCTGGTGTGTGTCCTTGGACTTGTCGCTGCAGGAATTACCCCGGCAATTCGATCCAGGGGAGCTTCATAGAAATTAAAAGATCAAAATAAGAGGCAACCAATTGAAAGCAGCAATAAACCTTAAGAAAAAAATCAACAGTGGAAATGTAACCACAGGCATTCTTGCGACCTTTCATCTCTGGCACGGCCTTGTGGAGAGCTCCATAAAGGCGGGACTTGATTATCTTATAATAGACATGGAACACGGTACTCATTCTGATCAAATAGCAGCTGAAGTATGCGCCCTGGGCAGGGTTCTGGACTTTCCGGTTCTCATACGACCTGTCGACACCGATTACTCCATAAGCCGCCGGGCCATCGACATGGGTCCCTGCGGGTTTCTCTTGCCCGGCGTGGAATCGACCCGACAACTCGATCTAATTCGGCAAAGTATATATATGCCGCCCCGGGGTTGTCGCAGGCCGGGAGGAGCAGGGAACTACTGGGTCAAGGATGTCAACTACAGCACTTGGAAGAAAGAGGTGGAGGATGACTTCATCATACTTCCTCAAATAGAATCATTACCTGGGCTGGAGCATGCAGCGGAGATTGCGAGACATGAATTGACTACTGCAATGGCAATCGGTCCCTACGACCTTTCCGCATCCCTCGGGGTGTGCTGGAATCCGGATCATCCCAGGCTCGTAGAAGCAGTACGTGCAATACGTGAGGCTGCGGAGAAAGCCGGGAAGACCACATGGTTTATCGGTGACGGTCCTTCCCTCGTTCGGAAGGGTTTTACCTTTATCTGTATCGGCGAGCCGGTTGCAATACTCGAAAGCGCCATGCGCAACATGGTGGAGGGAACAAAATCAGCAATTTAACCTTCAAGTATTAAGGATTGTACTGAAAATATGAATCTGTTATACTTCATTTGGTTATAATAATATTACTAAATCGGGTATAAGAAGGTGCAGCAGGTAGCTTATCAGAGATTGTACACCCTTCTTCGGGACCGAATCCTGAGTACCGAATATCCTCCGGGAGAAAAGCTGCCTCCGGAACGGCAATTGTGCGAGGACTTCGGTGTTTCACGGATTACGATTCGGCACGCCATCAAATTGCTTCAGGACCAGGGTTTAGTGGAGCGTATGCCCGGGCGGGGCACTTTCGTACACTTCTTCAAGCCGAAGAAAGTGCCTATTCTGGACATGGACTATGTGGGCTCTCTCAGAAAAGCGATTCCTGATATCCACAGAGAGCTACTGACCCGCGAGGAGATTCTACCTCCAGGTGATGTTGCCCAGATGCTTGGACTTCTGAAGACGGAAAAGTGCCTGCTCATTGAACGGCTCGATGTCCAGGGAAAGGAGTCGTTGAGTTACGACATGGGCTACATTCCCCTGGAATTGACTTCATCGATCACTGACGACATGCTGATCCGGGTGGAGTTCTTGAACCTGTGGTCCGCTGCCGAAGGGCTATCTATCTGCCACGTGGAGGCATCCACCGAGGCAATCGCGGCCGATAGCATTGCCGCCAAGAGGCTGTCTGTAAAGGAGGGAGCGCCCATGCTCCTGACTACGGATATAGTTTTTGCTTCAAACAACAGGGCCGTTGCAGTCTTCAAGACGATCTATCACGGTGACCGGTTCAAGCTCATCTCCACCGTCCAGTTCAATAGGTGATCATGGCCGATCTGCTGATCACCAACGTTGATCTGATACTCTCCGATTCGATCGCCGCGAAGCGCGATATTCTCGTCGAGGATGGAAAGATCCTCCGGGTGGCTCCTGCCGGGAGTATCTCCGCAGAAAGTGCCCAGACCATGGTGGATGCCCGGGACAGTTACCTGGCCCCGGGCTTTATCGACATGCATATCCACGGCTTGCTTTGTTATGCGATCGATCGGGGGCCGGAAGACCTCCAGGAGATCTGCAAGGCTCTGCCGTCCTATGGAGTTACAGGCTTTATGCCCTCCGTCGCGCCTCTTCCCGCCGGGCAGGACGTGCGGTTTCTGTCCAGATTGGCGCAAGTGAGGAGCGAAGGCGCTTTGATTCTTGGTTTCTTTCTCGAAGGGCCCTTTCTGGCTATGACGGGTTCCCTACCCCCTGAGGCGCTGGGTAAGGCTGACCCCGAACGGGTAGAAGCCCTGCGGCGTGCAGGAAGCCCGTACCCAGTGATTTTCGCTGCCTCCCCGGATGTAGAGGGAGTGCTGGAGCTCATCCCCCGGATGGCGCAGGAAGGAGCTCCCGTTTTCCTGACCCATACCCGGGCCGATGTGGAGCAAACCATAGCGGGAATCCGCGCCGGAATCCGTCACGCCACTCACTTCTATGACGTGTTTCCCTGTCCTCCCGAGAAGGATCCGGGGGTTCGCCCTTGTGGAGTGGTGGAGGCCGTTCTTGCCGATCCGGCGGTAAGCGTGGATTTCATCCTTGATGGAGAGCACGTGCATCCTGTGGCGGTACGGATGGCTCTGGCCTGCAAGGGGCCGGGAGGAGTTTGCCTGATTACCGATGCCAACCTGGGTGCTGGTCTACCGCCGGGAGTTTATCAGGGACTTGGTGGGGAGATCCGTTTCGCATATTCTGGAGGTCCTGCGCGGATGACCGAAAACACCGCCTATCCCGGCAGCTTATCTGGAAGCGGGCTGACTCTGGACCGGGCGGTGCGTAATGCGAGGGAGCTTCTCGGCCTGGAGATTCCCCTGTCCGTACGTATGGTATCCCTGAACCCTGCTCGGGTGCTTGGCCTGGAGAGCTCCAAGGGTAGGATTGAAGAGGGCTTTGATGCAGACCTGGTGCTTCTAGACCGGCAGCTAAACGTTCTAAAAACCTGGGTAGGCGGCCGCCTGTGTCATCCGGTCGCTCAGTCCGGCTAATGGTGAACGCCGGGACTACATTGTTACCGAGAAAGCAGCGCGGGAGGAAGGCTACGAAGCTTCCGACGGGCTGTTCGGTCCGGAGAGCGGAGAAATCCTGGTCCGAAATACTCTGGAGCTTCTCGAGAGGATTCGCTGCGGAAAGGACATGAGATGAAAAAGATCTACTCGGCTAGTGTCACCCCCTTGAGCGAAGCGGGAGAGGTGGATCGGGACTCGCTTGCCAGGCTCCTGGAGTTCAACCTGGAACACGGGATCGACGGCTTCTTATTTCTGGGGAGCATGGGGGAATGGGCCGTGCTCAGCGAAAAGATGAAGGAGACTGTCCTGGAGACGGCTGCCGCTGCTATCGCAGGAAAAGCTGAAATCCTTGCCGGCATTTCTTCTACGGGATTTGCCGGGTGCCTGGACAACCTGGAGCGCTACGGACGCTTTCCCTGTGATGGTTTTGTGGTCCAGTTTCCCGCCGGCTGGGCCCGGCCAAGGGATCCGGTGGCATATATCCACAATCTGGCAGATCACTCCGACCGGCCCTTATACTTGTACTATCTCCCCCAGGTCAATGGAGTGACTCTGAGTGAGGAGCAGTTCCGCGCCTTGTTCCGGCATCCCCGGATCAGAGGCATCAAGAACTCCTCCGACTCACTGAAGGCCCGCAAGGAACTCCTCGTCCTGAAGCGGGAGCTGGACTTCACACTCTTCGAAGGACAGGAGTGGTGCGTGGACGAGTCCCTCCTGCTGGGCTGCGATGGCGCCCTTGTGGGGATGGCCTCCCTGGGTGCCAAGCTGTTTAAGGATATCGCCCGGGCGGTGGATCGGGGAGACGGTGAAAAGGCGTTCCAACTCCAGAGCGTGATGATCGAGATCTTCGACGGCATTTACGGAAAGGACTTAACGACTGTATGGAGCGGTCAGAAGTATGCTCTGACCCTGCTTGGAATCATGGAAAGCGCTCGCACGCTGGTGCCCGCCGAAGAGCATGTGCTGGGTGAGAAGGAAAAACGGCGCATCCGGGAATGTCTAGAACAGTATCGAACTTATCTGGTGTGAATACAATTAGAGCGAGCGGGGGGGAGCCTGTGCGATACCGGGAAACAGGGGAAGTGCATAAGGATTTTCATCTGGCAACCAACACCACGATTCAATACGTACTAAGGCGCTATGGAGAGGAGTTCCTGCGAGAGCTATTCCGTCGAACCGCCCAGAAGGTGTACAGAGATATTTATGAGTACCTTCGCCGCGGGGATTACGAGCCTCTTCTGGAACACTGGAGCTATTTCTACACCCGGGAAGGGGGCAGGTTCACGATAACACGCGGCACGGATGAGGTGGTTTTCCACGTGCAGGAGTGCCCGGCGGCTCGTCATCTAATGGAGCGGGGAGTCGAGGTACCCGACTCCTTTGTCCTGCAGACGGTCCTGCTAAATGAGGCCTGGTCGGAGGGAACGCCGTTTAACATCGAGACTGTGATCCTCCAAACGGGGGAATACAGGCAGATCATCAGGAAGAAAGATGCTTCCAGGTAGTCAACAAGGGAGCTCGGGCGGCCCCGCCTTCGGATCCAACAGATCGGCGAGAAAGCTCAGCTACCGGGGTTTAATATGAGAGCGGAGAAAGGGGGAGTAAGATATGCTTCCGAGCGATCAATTCGTACGCATGTATAACGAGTTGTTCAAGATGCTGGAAGAGCGGGGACACGCGGAGCTTCAGGCTTACTGGTTGGAGATCAGCCGCCTCCAGGAAACCATACTGGGCCCCTATATTCATAAGGACGGTCTCAAAGGAATGTACGATTACTGGAATAGGATAGTGGTTGAGGAGAACTGCGAGGCAGAGCTGAGCCTTATGGAGGACTATTTCGAGTTCAAGATGCTGCGCTGCCCTTCCTTAAGTAAAGCGATGGATAACGATGCAGGTCTCTGTGAGTTGTATTGTGATCATTGCGGGGGATGGGTGAAACCTCTGGTAGAGAAGTACGGCTACCACTATGCCGCGGACATGGTGAGCCGCACCGAGCCTGTATGCGTGATGCGGATTTACAGGGATAGGGAAAAGGCGCGAGCCTTCGAACGAGAAGCACGGCTTCCGGCAAGGCCATACCAAGACGTAGAGTGGTGTTCTTCCGACAGCGGCGAGAGCCTGTAGGATCGATATGTTTGAGCTGGACGGAAAGGTTGCTTTCGTGGCCGGAGGGGCCGGATATCTGGGGGTGCCTGTTTGTGAAGCGCTTCTTCAGCGGGGAGGCTTCGTGGTAGTCGCGGACATCCGTGAGGATCGGCTCGAAGAGTGCCGTACCTTCCTGGGCCATCAGTTTGCCCCCGAAAGGATATACTGTATACCTCTGGACGTGTCTGATGAAGCATCAATCGATCAGGCCATTGCAAAAACCGTAGAACGATTCGGAGCATTGGATATCCTGGTCAATGCTACTTTCGGCAGCACCGCCAAACGCTTGGAAGAGCTCACGGGGGAGGAGTTTGACCGGGCAAACCGGATCAATATCACCGCCACGTTCCTCCTAGTCTGCAGAGCGGTCCGGGAGATGAGGAGCGGTGGAAGCATCATTCTCTATTCCTCCATGTACGGCCTAATTTCACCGAATCCCTCCGACTATCCCGATCCGGTCCCACCGAATCCCTTGGAGTACGGCGCCGGCAAGGCGGCGATCATCCAAATGACCCGGTATTTTGCCGCCCACTACGGACCTCGCAATATTCGGGTGAACACCATCGCTCCCGGAGCTTTCCCCTGGGAGTCTACGCAGCAACAGAATCCGGAGTTTATACGGAATTTGGCCAGGAAGAACATGCTTGGCAGGATCGGCAGGCCCCATGAAACCGCCGGAGCAGTAGTATTCCTGGCTTCCGAGGAGGCTTCCTTCATCACCGGTCAAGTTCTTTCGGTGGATGGCGGCGTGACCGCGTGGTGAGACGACTCGAGCTGTACCTGCAAGAAGGAGTGAAATTGACAGGTATTGAAGCAGAGCCTCTGGTGGATCGGGAGGAGATCCGCCTGGTCATGCTCGGCATCTCTCCGGGAAACGGCCATCCCTTTTCCTGGAGCGCGATGTTCAATGGCTATGATCCGACGGCTATGAGGGAGGAGTGCCCCTTTCCGGTGATACCGGAGTACCTCGACAAGCAGCCGCGGGAGACGCTTACCATTCCGGGGGCCAGAGTGACGCATATCTGTTGCACGGGTACAGGGGAGTTCACCGCCGAGCAGGTAGCCCGCTGTTCCCTAATACCGAACGTGGTACAGAAACCGACCGAGGCTATCGGTCACGTCGATGCGGTGATCATCGCCACGGATATCGGTTCCGAGCACGTAGAGCGGGCTCGGACCTTCGTAGAGGCCGGTCTGCCGGTATTCGTGGACAAGCCAATGGTGGACAACGCGGAGGACCTTGCTGTCTTCAATCGCTGGATCGACCAGGGGAAGCCCATCCTGAGTTCCAGTTCCATGCGGTACATAAAGGAGTTCCTGCCTTATCGGATCTCCACTTCCAATCTCGGTGAGCTGCGCTACATAAGCATCACTACGGCTAAAAAGTGGGAGACTTACGGGATCCATGCCCTGGAGGCGGTCTATCCTATAACCGGGCCAGGATTCATCTCGGCACGTAATACCGGAAGCTTCGAGAGAAACGTGGTACATTTCAAGCACCGGCGGGGCATCGACGTAGTTGTTGTGGCCTCTATGGACATGTATGGATCGTTCGGTGTGCTGTCCATCTGCGGCACGAAAGGGTTCGATCAGCTCTCGATGAAGGATACCTTCTATTCCTTCAAGACCCAGCTGGAAAGCTTTATCAACTATCTGCGTACGGGAATACGGCCGTTTCCCTATGTGGAAACCCAGGAGCTGATGCACATGGTGATTGCAGGAATTCGGAGTAGAGAGCAGGGGGGAGAGGAAATCCGTCTTGAGGATATCGGATAAGGGAATAGGCAAGATGAATGTTCTGGATACTTTCTCTCTGAAAAACAAGGCCGCTGTATTGACCGGAGGAGCCGGAGGATACGGACTGCAGTGCGTTCGGGCATTGGCTGAGGCCGGGGCTAAAACCTTCATTGCCTCCCGGAACCTGAGAGCATTGGAAGCGGTCGCTTCCGGGTTACGGGAGGAGGGTTACGACGTCACGGCTTTGCAGTTCGATCAAGGAGATGAAGCTTCCGTCCTCCGCTTCCGGGATAAAGTGCTGGAGCGGTCGGATAGGGTTGATGTCCTGGTCAACAACGCCGTCTCCCGTCCGATGAAGCAGGGTTGGGACGACTCGGCTGAGGCGTTTGAGGCGAGCATGCGGGTAAACGCCACAGGGCTGTTCCTGGTGACCCGGACCTTCGGAGAGATCATGATAGGGCAGGAATCCGGATCGATCATCAATATTGGATCCATGATGGGGATGGTTGGTCTGGAGCACCGAAACTACGAAGGCACGGATATGAGTGGCTGGTTTCCGGATTACTTTTTTCACAAGGGTGGAATGATTAATTTCACCCGCTTCTGCGCCAGCTACTTCGGGCGGTTTGGAATCCGGGTGAATTGCGTGTCTCCCGGGGGATTACTCGCCCCCGGTCACCCCGAGGCCTTCATCCGAAACTACAGCCAGCGTACCCAGCTCGGGCGCCTGGCCAATGACAGCGATCTCAAGGGTATTATCGTATTTCTGGCCTCGGATGCCTCACTATACATCACCGGCGCTAACATACCGGTGGATGGAGGATATACGGCCAAGTAGGCGGGTAAGCCTGGTGCGGTGTGGAAGAAAGTGCTGAACCGCTGGAGCGGCGAGATAGGCAAGGACATTTATATGGAAATCGCCGGAGCGGCTAATGCCTGCTAACGTTTGCTCTTGACAGATTCGCCATAAAGTACTATAAATATGTTTAGTAATTTATGGCGCCTCTCGCTGCGGAGACAATAGACACCCTCGAATACCAGCCCGGAGGAGAAGAGCTTCCCGATGGGCATCCCAACCCCCTGGTCTTCACCCGGCTGATCCGAGCTTCAGTTTTGGAGCAGGATCGTTCCTATTGCCGGGGAAACACTGGATTCAGCCTGAATGACCTTAGAGGGCGCCTGGTCGAGCTTAGCTCTTGCCAGCCCTCAGCCTGCCTCAGTCTGAGCTGCTCCTTGATATTGGAAGCCCAAAGCCGGATGGCTCCGGTCCTCTGGATTTCGGCCACCGCGGACACTTTCTTCCCTCCCGATATGGCAGCCAACGGAGTGGACCTTTCCTCCTTGCCCGTTGTCCGGGTGCCTGACTCCCGTTCTGCAGGTCGTGCCGCGGATTGGCTGCTTCGCACCGGAGCCTTCGGGCTTCTCGTGGTTGACTTGCATACAGACTGCCGGCTTTCCGCAGCTCAGCAGGCCCGGCTTGCCCAGCTGGCTCACCGTCATGGTTCGGCCGTACTCTTTTTGACCATCAAGCCTGCCGGTGCTCCTTCCCTGGGTTCGCTGATTTCCCTGTACGGCCGGATCCGGCGCAAGCGGGTCGATTCAGGCCGTTTTCGCTTCAGCTTGCATATTATCAAGGACAAACGAAATGCTCCGATCTGGGAGCACGTGGAGCAGCTCTATGGCCCCCCTGGCTTGTGTTAATGTAGCGGATTTGCCTCTGCAGCTTTTGCTCAAGAAGCATCCACAGTGGCGGGATCTTCCCGCTGCGGTTGTCTCCAAGAACAGCCCCTACGGAAGAATTCTCACCGCCAATATGCAGGCCAAGGAGTACGGTATACTGCCGGGGTTGCGTTATGCAGCGGGACTGAGCCTCACCCTCGAGCTGAGGGCGGATACCATTCCTGAAGGCGAGGTCAGGGCTGGATCTACCTCCATAGCCGCCGCTTTACGACGTTTCAGCCCGCGGGTGGAAGTCCATGATTCTGAAACCGGAGTCTTCTGGCTGGATGCCGGAGGGCTTTCTTCCCTGTTTCAAAACATGGAGGCCTGGTGCGGGAAAGTACGGAATTTATTGCTGGGAATGGGGTATCAGGCTACGGTTGCCGTGGGCTTCAGCCGCTTCGGCTGTTACGCAGCGGCGAAGAGTATCCGGGGTCAGATCATCTTCACCCACCCCCAGGAAGAGCGGGCAGCCGCGCTGGAGGCGGGGATCGACATCCTGTCCCTTCCTTCCGAAGTGTTGGAACGGCTCGAGATGCTCGGTGTCTGTATCGTGGGCTCCTTCCTCGATCTTCCTGCGGGAGGGGTTTGCAAGCGTTTCGGTCCAGAGGTGGAGCGGTTGTATCAATTCGCCGCCGGCGCCCTGGATCTTCCCCTCCAGCCCACTGAGGAAGAGCAGGAGCCGGAATATTTTCATAAACTGCCCTGTCCCGAAGCCTCGAGTGCCCGCCTGCTGAAGTTTTTGCAGAGGTCCCTGGATGCGCTGACAGGGGGTGTGCGAAGCCGCCATCGACTGATCAGAGAGCTCAAGATCAGCTTCGTTCTCGAGGATGAGGAATATACTCTCGAGCCGATCCTGCCTTCCAGGCCGTCAGTGGACTCCGGACTGCTGCTGGAACTGATCGCCCTGCGACTGGACAACCGGAGGCTTCCCGGCGCCGCAGAGGCGCTCAGGATTGCCGCGCTGACAGTCCCGGAGCGGCATATTCAAACCGAGCTCTTTCCCGGCTCCTCGACGGAGAACTTTCAAGAAGTGGACAAGGTATTTTCCCGTCTGCGGGCGATCTTCGGCAACAGCTGCGTTCGGCAAGCTCGGCTGGAGGATGAGCATCTGCCCGAGCTGAGCTACAGCTGGGAGAACCTGGGTCGGCTGCGGTTGGCTGGGAAGAAGAGCGGGGTGGAAGAACAGAACAATGACAGGCGGCGGGCGGTGCGGAGGATCTTCGAGCAGCCTCGTACCCCCCCCGATCTTCATGTTCCCAAGCTGTGGGGTCCCTATCCGCTCTCCAGCCGCTGGTGGTCCGAAGAAAAGCGAAGGGACTACTTCTACGCCGAAACAAACAACGGCGAGATCCTTTGGCTGTATTTCGACAGGCTGGCTGAGCAATGGCTTCAGATCGGGGTGTTGGAGTAGCAATGGTGAGAAACTCCGAGCCTGAGGGGCAAAGCTATGTACCCCTGTGGTGCAAGAGCAACTACTCCTTCCTGGAGGGAGCCAGCACTCCGGAGGAACTTGTAGCTACGGCGGGCCGGCTCGAGCTTCCCGCCCTCGCGCTGACCGATCGGGATGGTCTGTATGGAGTGGTCCGGGCTCATCTGGAAGCCAAAAAGCTGGGAGTGAAGCTGATCATTGGATCCCAAATCACGGTGAAGCGGGCCGGTTCCGGGACAGTCCTGCTCCTGGCTCAAGACCGGAACGGCTACTCCAATCTCTGCCGAATCATCAGCGTCGGCCGGCTCCGCAGTCCCAAGGGAAGCTGCCTGGTGAGCTGGGAGGAGATCTGCCAACAGGCTGCAGGTCTGATCGCGCTTTGGGATGGGAAAGCCCTGCTGGGCTCAGAGCGGGGGCCGGAGAAGGCCGCCGCCGACCTGATCGATGCTTTTTCCGATCGGCTCTACCTTCTGGTACCCCGGCACCTCCAGGCCGAAGAGGCATCGGCGGAGGCACGAGTGCTGCGGAACGCATCGTGCTTCAGACTGCCCCTGGTCGCCGCTACTGAGGTTCTTTACCACGACGTGGTCCGGAAAAACCTTCAGGATGTGCTGACCTGCATCCGGAGCAACTGCACCCTGGATCAGGCGGGCAGGCGCCTTCGGCCGAACGACCAGCACGCTCTTAAGAGCGCCGCAGAGCTCAGAGCCCTGTACAACGATCTCCTCGATGTGGATCCGGGAATCCTCAACCGGAGCCTGGAAATCGCCGGACGCTGCAGCTTTTCTCTGGACGAGATCCAGTATCGCTACCCCTCGGAGAATCTTCCCGGCGGAAAAACCTCGGGGCAATGGCTGCGGCAACTGACCGTAGAGGGAGCGGCACAGCGCTACGGGAAGAACATTCCCTCCAAAGTCCGCCGCCAGCTGGACAAAGAGCTGACCCTGATCGAGGAGCTGGATTACTGCGGCTACTTCCTGACCATGCACCGGATCGTCCAGTTCTGCCGCCGCCGGCGCATCCTCTGCCAGGGGCGGGGATCCGCGGCCAACTCTGCAGTCTGCTACTGCCTGGGGGTGACTGCGGTGGATCCGGTGCGAATGGAACTGCTCTTCGAGCGGTTCATCTCCCGCGAGCGGAATGAACCGCCGGACATCGATCTGGATATCGAGCATCGCAGGCGGGAGGAGGTGATCCAGTACATCTACGATACCTATGGCCGGGAACGGGCGGCCATGGTGGCGAATTTCGTACGCTACCGGCTGCGCTCGGCGGTGCGGGATGTAGGCAAAGCCCTTGGCCTGCCCGCCACCACACTCGATCGGGTGGCCAAGATGCTGCCCCACTATGGCAGAGAGCTGCGTCCGGCTTTGGAGCAGACCGGATTGGACTTGTCCAACCCCATGCATCAGCGGCTGGCCGAGCTTTCCGAGCAGATCCTGGATTTTCCCCGGCATCTTTCCATTCATCCGGGGGGATTCCTGCTGGGAAGCGACCCGGTGATCACCTTTGTTCCCGTGGAAAACGCCACCATGCCGGAACGCACCGTGATCCAATGGGACAAGCGGGATGTGGAAGACATGAACCTGTTCAAGGTCGATCTTCTCGGTCTGGGCGCCCTGACTCAACTGGATTACTGCTTTCGCCTGTTGAAGAAGCATCGGGGCATCGACCTTTCCATGGCTAAAGTTCCGGCAAACGATCAGGAAGTCTTCGATATGATCGGCAGGGCGAATACGGTGGGGGTCTTTCAAATCGAAAGCCGGGCCCAGATGGCCATGCTTCCCCGACTCAAGCCGAGAAGCTACTACGATCTGGTCGTGGAGATCAGTATCGTCCGTCCCGGTCCCATTGTCGGCGGAATGGTTCATCCCTACCTCAAGCGGCGCAAAGGGGAGGAGCCGGTGGAATATCCCCATCCCTCGCTGATCCCCGTGCTCAAGAAAACCTTGGGGGTGCCTCTGTTTCAGGAGCAGGTCATGCGTCTGGCCATGGTGGCCGCGGACTACTCCCCCGGCGAGGCGGATCAGCTGCGCCGGGATATGGCGGCCTGGCGCATCTCCGGGCGGATCGAACGGCACAGGGAAAAGCTGATCAGCAGGATGATCGCCAAAGGTATCCCCCAGGAGTTTGTCGAACGGGTGTATCAGCAGATCCTCGGTTTCGGGGAGTACGGATTTCCGGAAAGCCATGCGGCCAGCTTTGCCCTGATCGCCTACTGCACTGCCTGGATGAAGTGCCACTTTCCGGCGGAGTTCACCTGCGCTTTGCTCAATGCCTGGCCCATGGGTTTCTACGCTCCTTCGACAATCGTAGAGGACGCCCGCCGCCGGGGTGTGGAGGTGCGGCCCATCGATGTGCTGGCCAGTGATTGGCAAAGCACTATGGAAGCTCTGGAGTCGGAAGCCTGCCGAACATGCACCTATCCGGCCGATGCCCCCAAATCCCTCGCCCGGTTCGCCGTACGCATGGGGCTTCGTTTCGTCAAAGGTTTGGGGCAGGAGGATTGGAGGCGGATCAGGGACGCCCGCAGCTGTTGTGACAGGATGACGGTCCAGGATTTTGCCTTTCGCACGGGGATCGAAGAAGGAGCCCTGGCCGCGCTTTCCCAGTGCGGAGCCCTGAGGACCCTTGCAGAGAATCGGCGGGAGGCCTTGTGGGAGGTATCCGGGGCGGGGCGCTGGCGCAAAGGAGGGCAACGAGGTGCATCACCGGTGGATCGGCAGAATCAGCGGCCATCCCAGCCGTTGTTGAAAGGAGAGGAGATCATGCCGGGTTTTTCGGTACTGAACCAATTGGAATCCATTGGTTGGGATTATCTGAGTACGGGACACAGCGTCCAGGGGCATCCCCTGGAACCGTTCCGGGAGGAGCTGAGTCGCCAGGGTCTGCCCGACGCTCAGGCCTTGTCGGAGAAACGGGACGGGGATCAGGTTTCCTACGCGGGTATGGTGATCTGCCGCCAGAGGCCGATGACCGCCGGGGGAGTGGTGTTCATGACCCTGGAGGACGAGAGCGGCTTTGTCAACCTTGTTGTCTGGTCGAGCGTCTTTGAAAAGTACCGTAAAATCATCCTGTCCAGCTCCGTGCTGGGGGTAAGTGGAAGCCTGCAGTCCAAGGATGGGGTGGTGCACCTGATCGTGGATTCCTGCTGGAAGCCCAAGCTTTCCCGCCTGCCCGCCTCTGCAGCCAGCCGGGATTTTCATTGAGACAGGTCCGGCTCCGCGGAACTGTGGGTTTGTAGATCATCTGCGGATTGCCGACCCGATCTTTTCCCTTGACGACGGAACGCCACTTCCAGGGTCAGCCCCGGATTGGCTCGATTTGTGGACAGAACTCCCATTTCCCGGGTGAAGAAAGCCAGGTTGAAATCGAGGAGCCAAACTCTTATCCCCGTCCCGAAGGTCAGGTAGCCCTGGTTGAAACCGGCCCGCAGCTTCCATCTGCTGTACAGCACGAGTTCCGCCCCGGCGTGCATAACGCTGGCCGGCGGGCGCTCTTCCATGGCAACGGTGACGATATCACTCAAGGACCAGTGAACAACCAGGTCGGTCAGCACCTTGGAGCTTGGGAAATCGAAGTCATAGGCGAATCCGGAGCTGATGTCCATGGGAACAACGTAGTCATTCACGGCGACTCCGCCGGTGGGAAATCTGCCGGTTTCCCTCAGGGAAACCAGCATGTCTCCGAAAGGATCCTGGCTATATCTGAAGCGGGTGCCCAGAAAATCCCGGACAGCCAGACCCCACCTCAAACCTCCCGATTCCACGATCACTCCCAAATCGATGGCTATAGCGGAACCGTGCAGCGCGTTCTTATTGTTCAAGGTGGCGAGAGGATTCGCAGGAGACTGCAGGGCGTTGATGAAGTCCAGCATAGTCGGATGGTCCACGGGAGCCAGGACCCGTATCATTGGGCGAATATCAGCACCGATTTTCACTATTGCACCGTTGATTTTGAACGGGTGGGCGTAGCCGCCGATGAAGGCCAAAGTGACCGCCAGGTCTCCATCCGCCGTTCCGGTCGTCGCGCCCCAGGCATAGGTATCAATGGTGATCACACCGCCCAGCCCGAAACCTTTTACTACATAACCGAGCCCGTCGGCACTGCCGAAGCCGAATCCCCCCGATGTGATCTGGTCCTCCATGAAGGTCTGCAAAGCGGAAGAATCGGAATCCACGAGTGCCAGAAAAGCCTGCAGCGGATTGGCATACAACCAGAAGGAGGAGCTGTAGAAGGTGAGGGAGTCCTCGGAGGAGGCGAATCCCGCCGGATTGGAAAACAGAGCGTCGTAGCCGCTGGCCGTGGCTACGACGCTGCCCCCTTGTCCCAGGATCTGAGGGCTGGCCGGTCGTAGGGTCGAATCGACCTCATTGCCGAAGGCGTTGAATCCCACTGCAGTCAGGAGGAGTATCAACGTGATGAGGACCCTCTGTCTCTTGCTCCTTGACATAGCCGGAGTTCCTTTTTTCCTTTCGGTCGGGCCCGACAGCCCTTCCTTATAAGCATCGGTACAATTCATTATAAAGGATATGTGGGTGGATGACAAAACAATGGGCGGGATAAATGGGGTGGCAACTCCTGGTTACTTTAAAGGCCGGAACGACAGAAGTGAGTAGAATTGTGAGCAAGCAGCGGAACATCTACTGTCAAGTGCTGGTAAGGATGTGCAGGTGGCGATCTTTGATGTGTGCAGCGTTGGTTAACGTGTTGTTGGCTTTACTGGGCCAAAATCAATCTACCTTTCGGTTGTGGAATGGACCTACCGCGTTCGTTTACCGTTTCTATCCGCTCTTGAATTACTAATTCCGCGTTGTCTTTTACTTGTTTATACGTGGAGCCGTCGTCGATGCAACCAGGCAATTCCAAATGTGGTGATCACCGTAAATCCGCTCCGCAAAGTCTAACCTTTTCAAAAGACCACATAGGGCGCTGAGTTATATATTGGTATCCGAGGCTTCCGAAAAAATGATATTGAGAACCTTGCCATATTTAGCCCTCCTGCTTCGGATTATGGTATATCAAATTTTTTCGATAAAGCATGCCCAACTCCGACGACCGGATTAAATGTTCATGTGAAACGGCATTTTCATGTCATGAGGAAGCTCGGTTTAACGCCAGAGCAGAAGGTAGAAGCAATTATGTATCAAGATCGAATCGGGTTGCTTCCTGTTTGACCGATTAAGACAATGCGGGGATTTCTCAAGGGCATGGACACTACCATCGAGTGGAATGAAGGCAGAGTATAAACATTGTTGAATCAAGTGTGTGGCTTGAGCACTTCTCAGTGGAAGCGGATGCTGACTGTTCCGCTGAAGCAATCGAGGGGGGGCGGAATTGGAAGTGCCGACTCTCAATCTCTGTGAAGTCTTCGAGCGGGTAGTGCAGAAAAGGAGCGAGAGTGATGCATTGCAGGTCGTAGCCATAATGCAGCAGGGCAATATCGTTGAGCTTGACGCTATGGATGTAAAATAGAGGAGTAGCGCCGGCTGAGCTTGCCTGATGGTGCGACTGCGATTAGCCTGCGCGGAGTTTGTCGAATTTACATTTAAATGCGAGGCAGAAGGCTTTCCCGTCGAAGCTGTTTATATATATAATCAAATTGAGCGGAGATTTTGGTGTTGAAGCACTACAGAAGGAGGCAGTAATCGCATATTCGGCGGATAGACCGATAAACACATACCTTCATGACCGCTAAAGACCTTCTCAATCTGAACGGAGATTTTCGCAGCTCACCTCTTTTAGACACGGCAAGAAAGCTGCATAGACTGCTCACGCAGCAGGACATTGCCTACGTCATCATCGGCGGCCTGTCCGTGATCCACAACCATGCGGTGCGTACAACTCAGGACGTCGACCTTCTGGTTCGAAAGGAAGATTGGTCGCGGATACGAGAAGCTCTGGCTGGCGGATTTACAGTCCAGGTCGACAGCGCCGTCGACCGTGACACCAACGTTCAGGTGGATATCTTGTTCGCTGGCGACGATTGGGATATGATCGTCCCGCTTCCAGATCCCCTTGAGGTACTGGAGTATGACTCCATTCTGGAGGCGAATTTCCTGACCTTGCAGGCGAACCTCGAGCTGAAGACCGCTACCTACCTGCAGAAAAAGAGGGATGAAGGCATCGAGATTGCCGCCAAAGACCTGGCTGACGTGGTCGAGCTTCTGAAAAACAACCAGGAAAATCTCTCTCCGGAACTTTTTGCTGGGTTTCAACCCCGGATCCGTAGAGAGCTGAAGCGGCTCCGTAAAAAAATACATCGACGTATCGAACGATCGCCTTGAAGCGCGAGGTGCCTGTCGTCATCCTGCTCCTCCTGAGCGTTCCCCCGATTTTCAGCCTGGATCAGAGCGATTCAGCGTTTAGGATCAGCTTCTACAATCAGGGACGGCCGAGGGAATCCAAAGAGGTGCTCGAAGGGGTGTTGAACCAAGGCTTGGGCTGTTGCTCCAGGTGCGCAAAGACCAGGATTGAAGCGTCGGGTCGACCGTGCTGTATCGGCGGCTGGTCGAGGTGTAGCAGGAGAAGGCGTACTCCGCGACGATGGGAATCAACACGGTTAAAGACGCGGTGGACAGTAGATCATCTCCGGAGAAGCCGTTGGTCACGGCGAGGATGTCCGACAGGTCCACCGTATACATCTTTAGATTTCACTGAGGCTTCAAGGTGAATCGGGCACTGTACTGCTGTTTCCACAACCCTTCCGATTCCTCCTGCTTTTCGGAGAGGCTGAAGGCGGTCTCCATCTTGTCGTGCTATCTATCGCTGCCCCCCTCCCAGAGAAATCCACCCAGGTAGTTGTTGTTCAGGCTCATACTCTCAACGGCAATAAGATACCTCAAGAGAAGTCCTTTTAGAAAAAAAGGTATCGATCACTATTGTTATATTATCTACTCTTGAATGAGCTGTGGATTCTATTGATCTGGGTTTAAAACCGCCTCCGATATCGGTGATGAATGTCAAATCTATCATCGCCTATTCGGAATCGGCGAAGGAAAGATCTTCGATATATTGCCTCGAGAAAACGAAGGCTCAGTTGTCGCTTTCCACGGAGCCGGTGATCTCAAGAATGAATTGTGGATTTTCAGGGTCGTTTGTGACAACCTTTATCAATCGTGTCTGAGAACCCAGATTTGTACCGGGATTGAACACGGCACTGATGGAGCTTGTGCTTCCCGATGGAATGGCTATATCCCGAGGAGAGGCCACTGTACACCCGCAGCTTGATGTCACCCGTTTAATAAACAAATCCGCCCTTCCGACGTTGGCGAAAACAAATTCGTGTTCGACCCGCTCGTTTTGATGGATTGTACCGAATTCGAAAACCGGTGCGTTGAAAACGATGTAGGCATTCTTTGGTAGAGCCGTTTCATCGTCGATAATAAGCGCGCTGATTACCAGGCTTGTATCGCGGTATTCAAGAGGCTCCACCGAGAGCACCAATTCATCGACCACAAGACCCACCTGGCTTTGCCGTTCCGGGTGGTAAGTAATTGCGATCGATTCCTTCTGATTCGGTTCGAGAATGATCGTCGAGTTTGATGTCTCTAGGTGGGTAGGAACATCCCCGATCTTAATTCGGATAGTCCGGTCATACTTGTTGAATATCTCCGCCTCTCGAACTCCCTGTTCGTCTTTTCTCAGGCTGTTGAACGCTAAATGGCGTGGCGTAATTTCCAGACCGGTTGTCCCCATGTCGGTGGCGAACACAATCCTTTCTTCCACAATTCCACGGACACTAAGTACCCAGGGCTTACGCCGCACGTCTGTCGATACTGTAACACGATCGCTGAATATTCCAGGCTTGCAGTGGGGATTGATCGTCACTTTAACGACACCTTTTCCTCCCGGTGGAACCGGCCGCATTGGCCAGCTAACACGTGTGCAATCACTCTCGGTTTCCGCTTCAACCACCACCATCGGTTTTTTCCCACTATTCGTAAAGGTGAAATTGTAAAACACGATGTTGTCGTCGCTTCGTACGGTACCAAAGTCGTATTCTGATGTATCGAAGACCATCCGGGAACAACACGTTATACCTATAAAAGTCGACAGAATGATGATGTATCGGAGAACCGGCGCGGTTGTTCTCGATACCATCTCTGATTTTTCCCTCCGTCTACCCCACAGCAACGCAAGGTGTAATGAAATTGGTTGGAAAAGACACGCTCATCTATTATAAGATCGGAAACGGGAATACCCCGTCTCCGATCTTGTTCTAGACTTCCGGGCTTTTACACAATAGTCAATCTCTCTGTCTACGGGCATGAAAATTCCGGGACGTTTTCCACGACATGATGAGAACCGGACGAATCATCATACTCCAATGTCCACGTGACTCCTTCGTCCGCACCTTGAGGATTGCCCATATCTACCGTAATTTCGAACGTATCCAGGCTCCATCCATCTCCACCAGCGGCGATGTCTCCGAATACAACTGTGCCGTCAACGACAGTTACATTGGCAGGCCAGGACGAGAGGGTTGCAGTAACATTGTACGCAGCTCCGTTGCCACCATTCCCGAGATGCATAAGCGTCCAGCTCCTGAAGATCAATCCTTCCCATTGGTAAGGCGGATCGCCCCACTGATATTGATCCGTACAAAGGTCCGGTTGAGCAACAACCGGCGGTCCGGCCGATGCGAGCAGGAACTCGGAAAGGCTGTTGACTTCGCCGCAGATGATATTCGCAGCGGTATCCACTGTGGTAGTGACTTCGACCCATACATCTTCACATCCGGCAAAGGGGTCGCAGACCGTTACTAGATGATACAGATTCAAGTCGTCTTCACTGCAGACTGTGTCATCGTACTCCACACAAATTTCTACCGTCCCCTCGAAGGTAGCGGTGGTTTCAATGTTATAGTACACGGGGGGATTGCAGGTATATACGTTAGGCGGAGGGGGAGTACCGGTCGTGCTCTGGGTCACTTCCGTGTCGCCCGGTACGGTGACATTCTCGAAGGTGAGGGTGACATCTTCTTCCGTAACAATGACGTCTGTGCCTGAGGGTGTATTTTGAGCGCCTGTAACGTACACATCAAGAGACTCGACATTGTTTTCGGCAAAGTCCGTACGAAAGATAAGTTCACTGAACCCGCTGGGGCTCACAAAACTGTCGACACCGGCGCCCATCTTACTGTCCACCAGGGTATCCTGAAAGTGGTTGCGATAAGCGTATGTCGCGATGTATGGACTCGGATTGCTCGAGATAAAGTCTGTCGAAACATCAAAATACACTTCATTGATGTATCGTTCGGTCCACGTGTTCGGATCATCCCATATCCAACCAGGAGCTGTCGCATCGATGAATTGGATCGCAAAGATGCCGCGAGTACCTCCGGGACATGTATAATCGGAAAAGGAAAAGTAAATATAGTCGGGGTATCCCGGTGGGTCGACCTGAACGTATCCCTCTATCGCGAATAACGCAATCTGTGTTTCATTCGGGTACCACACCCCGCCAACGTCCACACCCGTCGCTGGATCGTTGTCAAGGTCGGCGTAGGTAATTAGGATCGGGCCGAGATCGCCGGGCGGAGCACAGGAGCTACCACTCGGAAATAACCCGTTGATGAGCAGTTTTGATGCCACAATGGCTGATTCCAATTCCGCGTCGACGTTGTCATCCAGCGGCATGAAACAGCTAGTCATTATAAGGAGTATTCCCCCTATCATGATATAATAAATTTTTTTCATAAAACTTCCTCTTAGTTTTTAAATTTAGCTATATCCGTGCACCTGATTGTAGTCCCATAGACCGCACAGGTGCCCATCTAGCCTGGCGGTTTCATGCCTACAAAACTTCTCCCTCTTTATTCTTGATCTCCTGGCATCATACAAAGCGAAACGTACAGGTATTTGTTTCACAATCGAAATCCCCGATTTGACGTACCTGTATTACATTAGTTCTTGGCGATGTACCTCCTCGCCCTCAGGTTATCGCTCCTGGGCGACTATTTACTTCTCAGCCTGTCATTTTTCGATCTACTGACAGGAACGTTACGTCCCCGTCAGAATAAAAGTACCAAAGCGGCTGATTAGTGCTCTGCCCGAAAACACCAATTCATTATATCAGAATATCATATTTTTTCCCTACAAAATTTTTTGTATTTTTAAATACGTCTTGTTCATACTGAAGTATGACCTCTAGTACCACAACGATCATGATCTAGTTGACTCAGCCCGAATTGAACAAAGTATTGGAGAACGGATTAGCGAACGGAACAACACTAGGTAATCAAACGTATCGAATACTTAATTTGACTCGATTGCTGCGCCCGCTCGGGTTGTTGCAAGAAGTTTCAGCTCCCTCCCGATGAGGGATCGTGATGAAAACCTGCGATCTCATCTGAAATTCTACTCCCTTGCGGTACTTTTACGGCTCGGTAATCTCTTCGAAACGACAGGAAATTCAACTGCACCTCTTATTAAAGTCGGCAAGCTGGCAGAAGTATGCCGAGAGTGTCTCCCGGTCGATAGGATGTTCAATTTCCAAGTGGCGATTCAAGTGTTTCGCTTCTTAGTCCAATGCGCTTTTCCAGCACTTCAGATTGTCTAATACCTTTAGTGTAGTAGCAGTCTGCATAAAATAAGAAAATTTTAGTATTGTAAGACGCATAATATTCGAATAAACTAAAATTGCATTTTTGTATTTTTTGAATAGATCGTAACCAGTGTTACTGGTTAGTAGGTGCTATTCGTAGCGCGTGACTCCAAGAGGGGAGGACATTATGAAAAAAGTCTACAAGACTCCCAAAATCCGCAGCGAATCGGTTGAAGTTGGAGTGTATGGGCAGTATGCAGCAGGTCCAGTCGACCAACTTGTGCCATTCTTCGGACTCTGTTGTCCAGGATGAGCAGGATTTTGGGGGAAGGAGGTAACCTCAGCGTTGGTTGCCTCCTTTTTTTTTCGGCGAAGTGCAACGTCTAGTGTCGGTTAAAAACGAAGCCCTCATTCTAGCCTGTGACAACCCGCGTGCAAGGATGCAAGCACTCGGTACTGCTGAGAAGATCGTCTTCGTCTCCAGATAGGCCAATCCGGGGCATCTTCCACAGAATGACCTGATATTGCATATGTAACAAGCATAAACATCCTGTGGTTTCATGATTCTCAATTCTCTGAGAAACGGATCTGGCTTGTCGTGCCAAATATCCTTAAGGGACCGTTCCCGGATGGAGCCAACCGGGTGCCGTAGTATGATACATGGATAAATGTCTCCTTGCGGCGAAATCCCTGCGATCGTTTTGCCAGCATTGCAGACAAGTAAGGCTTCTTTGCTTTCTTCATGTGGTATCATGCCACCAGTTAACAGCGTATAGTTAAGCTCGGCTACTTCGTCTTCGGTGAGAGATAATTGCTGGGGGGTGAGATCCCCGTCGGTGCGTGGGGTCACTGAAACACTGGCTGAAAACCGGGCGTTAAAACTTCGGGCAAGTTCATACATAGCGTTCAACTCCCCCCAGTTCAATTTCATGATGATCGCCTTGAAATTTATCATGATGCCGGCATCTCGAAGCATTCTCGCCGCCTGCATCATTCGATCGAACGCACCGGGAAATCGCATGATTGAATCGTGGGTTTCTGACCTTGCTCCGAGGATCGAAATTTCGATCCCCCTGATCCTATGGCGTTTTAAAAGAGAGATCTCCGGCCTCCCGATTAAAACACCCGTAGTGATCAGGGATATGAAGAAACCATCTTTGGATGCGAGCTCGAAGATCTGGGGAAGATCCTCTCTCAAAAAGACTTCTCCCCCGGTCAAAGACAGTTGAAATACGCCCTCTAATCGTAGTTGTCGAAAAAGATCGCCGATTTCGTTGATGGAGAGCTCGTCGTTTGTATTCTTTACAAGAAGACAGTGCACGCAATTACAGGGACAACGGTGAGTAATCTCAAATATCACTCCGTAGATCTTGGAAGCCTCAAGGTACTTTTGATGTATCTCTTTACGTAGCTCCTTCATGATTAGGCCTGGTGAATCGTTACTAGTCCCTTCTGCGCCAGCTCATCGACGAAACTGATAAGATCTCCTTCCGCCTGGTGCCTTGAAACCTCATATTCGTCTAAAAGCCGATCTAGTATGTCCAGTAGGGAATGTTTTCCATCCAAAGCCTTCCAGACGAAACTGCCTACTTCATTTACCATGTGTATCATATCCCCCTTTTCTGATAGGAAAATCGTCTCTTCACCGATTTCCCGAATAGTAAAGGAATCACACGGTACAGGAACACTCGTAAGATCAATCATGCTGTTTCTCCTCCGTATAATCGAAACTCACGATCTATTTCTCCCCACAATCTTCCGTCTGGAAGAAATTCAAGACGACATATTGGTACCATCCCGGCCAGGCGCTCGGCAAATTCAAGCATGTCTGTTCGTACTTCCTGTGTTAGCTCATCCTCCAGCCCGACAGGGGGAACAATCTGGGAAAATACAGTAGTGATAGCTTCTGCATTGCTCACAGATAAGAGTCTGTGGGACTGCCCATGGGAAAGAAGCAGAACAGCTCGAAGAGGCGCGTGCGCCTTGGTTTTCTTTTTAAAATAGCCGTTGAACGGGGTGCTGTGCAAAAAAACACCCTCTTTGGCAAAGTCTATCAGGCAGATTTCATCGTTGAGAATTTGATGTTCAACACTCAGGTTTGCCACTGTAGATTTCCCACTTCCAGACCTTCCCACAAAACAAAAGCCGTTTCCGTGGTTGATCACACCTGCAGAATGAATGAGGAAAGCGTCGAATTCGCGAATTTTCCGCACCGAATAGAATGCCTGGTAGAACAACTGTTCGAACACTCGAGCCACAGATTCATTGGTTAGTATCGTATTGACCCGCAGCTCCCCCACTCCTTTTTCCGGACAGAACTGCCCCGAAATGAGGTTTTTCCCTATAGAAAAACCATCACGCCCCACCCGTTTACTTGTGAATAAAGAGTCAGGAATATCCTCTCTGTAATTCTGAAAATCGAGCTTTAATTTCAGACATATATCCGAGGAATCACTACAGCTTTTAATACCAAAATATCGTGCCATTGATGCGGCATAGTCAGGAGAGGGACAATCGACTCCGATTACAGCGTCTCCTACCTGTAGACGATATTCTGTTGATTCCTGGTCAATCATATCTCCACTGTCCTCTTACGCTAACCGCCTTTAAAATCTGGATCGCTTCTTTACTATATTTAGGAAGCTCAAAAAACGCCGGATAATATCTCTGGCCAAGTGATGGTACGCGCTTCTTCGGGCTTTCTTCTTTTGTACTGGCGTACTCAAATCGATCGAAGTGCCGTCCAAACGTACGGTTTCAATAACAATTCCAACCACTTGCTCTGATCTTACCCACATGCCGAAACGATTACGGTCTCCTTTCTGATACATCCAACATTTGTGCATAAGTTGGATGCGAAAAAGCAACCTATGTGCTGTCAACTTCCATTTTTCTTTAAGAATAATAATATCTCCCACACTACATTGTTTCCAGGTAACACGCTGGATCTTTACTTTGCCACCTGGTACCAAAGTGGGCGACATGCTCCCACTCAATACCGGTAGATACACTTTTTCTCCGAGCTTGAGTCGATCGTCGTGTAGCGCTAACCATGCATCTTGGAGATTTTGCCGCCTGTTTTTTTCATTATAGTATTGCTGTTCGTTGTTCGTCGTCATTATTGCTATGCATCCTGGATATCAACAGTGCAATGAATATCGAGTAAAAAAACAATTCTCTCCAAACTATACACCATCTTTCGATATTATTTAATATATTTATGATATAATAATAACAAAGTATTAGATGATTTAATAAAAAATACTGAAAAAATGGTAGCCAAGTAATTCTTGACAATTCGTATAGATGGAAAATAATTTACTATAAGTGATTTTAAATGATCTACAGAAGTGAACAACAGAAAACATAATAGCGGTATTCTTGTATGATTCACTCGTTAGAAACGCATTATTCCTCTAACCAAACCAAACGTGTTTTTCTAAGTTTTTTGAACCTGCGGTACTACCTGAAGTTGCCTCTCTTTCCCCCGTGGGCAGATTGATAGCAATCCCCACGGGGACAGGGGCGATAACTGAATGAATGTCGAATATTCAACCTAAAAGTAGTAATCTGACAGTAACAACACGACATATGCAGATTGAGAGGATAAGGCGAACAGTGATTGTGGAGAGCGACAGCTATACTAAAAAAATTTTTAGCAGATAATAAAAAATCCCAGTAGGAAACCACCGGGACCATATTAGAGGTGAACATAAAAACGGAAACACGAGTGTTTTTTGGAAAAACTTGTTTTAAGATGATTGATGGATTATGAAATACTGAAAGGAGGTGATGCCTGAAGTTGTCACAGTAGTGATGCGAGTGTCATCAAGGTAGTTGCTAGTTTAATTATAATGTGGTTGTGAGGGAGGAAAAAATGACGAGAAAAGTAGTGATTTTGAAGTATGCGACATTCAGTTTGGCAGCAATTGTAGCACTCCTACTGCTGCTCTGGGGATGTAGCATGCCGCTTCAAGAGCACCGTGATACAGCGTCTGCGGAAGGGGGGGAACGGGTTGGAACGTACATAGATAAATCCCAGTTGGCCTCGAAAGCCCTTTCCACCGACGGACTGGAGGTCGGTGTATTGGAGCCCGATGATCTGGCCCAATTATTGGTAGGCACGGGAGTAACGATTTCGAATGTCACTTATATTGGCACCGAAAACTCTGCAGGGGTATTCAGCGGAGGAGCTTCGATCATTGGCTTCGAGGAAGGCATTATCCTTTGCTCGGGTGATATTGCCAATGTTGTCGGACCAAACCTTTATGACAATGTGACTCTTGACAACGGTTTGCCCGGTGACCCGGACTTAAACAGCTTGATTCCCGGGTACGTAACATACGACGCCACGATACTCGAGTTCGATTTTGTTCCAGACAGCAGCGTGGTCGAATTTACCTATGTGTTTGGTTCAGACGAATACAATGAGTATGTGAATACTCAGTTCAACGACGTATTTGGGTTCTTCATCAATGGGGTAAACGTAGCGACAATACCGATCAGCATTCCTGTATCAATCAATAATATCAACGGTGGTGGTCCCATTTATGGTACTGTTCCTTCAAATCCCGCCTATTACATTAACAATGATCTCGATGACGGTGGCGGATTTATCGATACAGAGATGGATGGAATGACGGTTGTTCTGACCGTCACAGCCAATGTTAACCCTGATGAAACAAACCACATTAAGCTGGCGATCGCTGATGCCGGCGATTTTATTCTGGATTCATTTGTATTAATCCAAGCGGGGAGTTTTGTCGCGCCCAGCCTCAATCTGTTTCCTATAGAGGCTGTGAATGACACAGGCACGGGGCATATTCTTACAGCATCTGCCACCCTCGGCGGCGAGCCGGTTCCCGGAATCTTGGTAGAGTTCATGATAACCGCAGGACCTCATGCAGGTTATGGTGGGACGTCATGGACCGATGTTTCCGGGATAGCAACATGGGGTTATACCGGAACCTCAGTGGGGATCGATACAATCGAAGCAACGGCTACGATTGGAAATATGCTGGAGACTTCAAACAAAGCGTACAAGGAATGGGTTGGACCGCCGGTTCCTCAGGCCGAACTCTGGGCCGTCGAGTATTGCTGGGGTGATCCAGCTCCGGGTTTCAGCTTTAATGGGTGCCTTTTTACGGGGTGGACGGAAGTTCGTATCGAGAACCGAGGAGAAGGCGACGCCTACAACGTCACTGCCACGGTCATGAGTTGGCCGGACAATACTGAAGTAACCGAGCCGGAGGTTACGGTAGGAGATATTCCCAGTGGAGAGTCCGCCTGGAGCCAAGATACTTTTACCACGGTGGTTGACTTGTGCAATCCAGTTGATCCCGGAGAGAAAGTGTACTGGCTGATCGAGTACGACGATGAAGCCGGCAATCACCACGAGATAGAGATGGTACCGGAATTCCCGCCAGGGGAAGGGCCTTCTTATTAGACTTATCGGCATATACGTGCGAACCAGGAGGTGAGGTGACAAAGAGGTCCCCTACCTCCTGGTTTAAATATATATATCTATAAAAAAGAATTCACATTAGCAATTTTTCTAATTATGGTCTAATATTCTTCTAAAACGCAATCACAGGTATAATGTCCATATTGCCGAATGGTGAAATCCCTCCCGCGTGTTTCAAATAGGTCGGTCTGACGCTTCGCTTCTCATTCCTCGCTTAAAGCTGACAAAATTTAACAGTATGATTCATGTTCCAGATGCAACAAAGGCAGCTTTGGCAAAAAGGCATGCAAGGGGGGAAGGCAAGCCCACATCTCCCGTTTCCGCATAAGCAATACCCGGACATCGAAGACAGTTTATTCTCAGAGCACAGGAGTGACAGTTTTTTACATCTTCCGGATTCATCTTTCTTGAAGCAGACAGGAAAGGATTCAGGTTATCATTCTAAATGTTATAGAGAGACTACTTACGCATGTTCCCGAGTTTGCGATGAAAAAAAATATACAGAAATACATCGCCATCTGGTGAGGTGCCGCAGATCGTCGTCCCTGCTCTGCATGTCAGTGAGTCTCCGTTCAACTGCCTTTCCGGATGCATGAACCCCATACGGATCTAGCTCCAATCCATCTCTGCAGCTTGAGTAGCGTTCAGCATCCACTTCTGGGGAGACGGATTCCCATCTATTGCCGGAGCAATCATGACATTCGTATAGAAATACACTCCCTCCTCATCGGCCAATTCATGCATGGCAGACAATTCTCGCTAGTTCTTCTTTAAAACAGTTGTTTTGAAGCGCACATGAATCTCTGCCTTCTTTTACAATGCCATTGCTTCCTTCAGTTTCCTAGGCGCACCTGGAAATCCCACGATGGCATCATAGGTCGCTGCAGTCGCACCTAAAAGAGACATCTCCACATTTTTAACGCCGGCTTTCTGCATACATTGAACTTCTAACGAGCCGATGAGAATACCCATGGCCAGTACACAGGCTTCATGACTCCTTCATCTTTTAGTTGTACGAAAAGTTCCGCTATCTCATCAGTGGTAAACTCGTCTTTTGACTCCCTGTCGAGATAGCAGTGGAGACACGAACATGGACACCTATGGATTATTTCGAAGTTTATCGACTGAAGGCGAAAAGCCTGCATTCACTTTCGAATTACCTCGTCGAAAAGATCTCCCATATGCCAGTAGATTCTCCACCATTCATCGAATCAGTATTGAATCAAATTCCCGTCTTTTTTTGCGCGATGTACAGCATACCGGAAAAAAAAGAAACTTCCCGGACCAATAACGGCAATAAATAGGAGAAGATTGATTACTAACGGCACCACGTCCCGGATTGAAGTATCCGCCAGAAGTAATTCCCGGATTGCTTTTACCGCATGAGTTATTGGGAGAAGCTGAGAGAATACGGGAAAGGGCTTAGGGAGAACCTCAACGGGAAACAGGATGCCCCCAAGGAAAAAACTAGACCACCCGAAAATATAGTTGATTGGGTTTCCTTGTTTGAAAATGATAACAAAGGACGCAGATAACATACCGATCGCTAAGAAGGCGAAAAACGTCAACAGCAGGATCATCAACGCAGCAAAAGCGTGAAGCGCTAAAACCTCGAGCTGGATGATGGCAATTCCCATGCCGATTAAGAATGCCGCACTTATGAAAGCTGTGATGAAGTTCCATAGAGAGTTGCCGATTAAAATCGTGTAGATCGAGGTCGGCGTACTCAGGAGTGCTTCCAAAGTACCTTCCACCTGGGCAGATCGGGCCTGCTGAGAAAGAGCACTCAACCCGACCGTTACAAAATTGGAAACAGCTATTCCAATAAGCACATAAGGGAAATAGTCTCCGCCGTATCTCTCAAGATAGGGAGTCATAGCTCCTCTAAACGTTTTTCCAATAAAATAGAACATGAGTACCGAAAGCACGATGCCGATAACGCTCAGGAGGAGATTGAATCGATAACTGATCGTTACAAGGAGGTCTTTTTTTACAAAAGCGACAAGTTTGTTCATTGTTCTGCTTCAGTAAACCTGCTAAAAATCTCCGTCAAAGACGCTTCTTTAACGTGACACCCAAGCAGTTTCCCACCGTTGAACACCGCAGCCTCTATGATATCCGACACCGTATCTTCATCATGAATCCGGCATTCAACTGTAAGATGGTTTTTTTGCAGAACTTCGATGCCCAGATCTCTATGCCACTTTTCTGCCGGCTTTTTTTCGAATTCCATTACGAGACGTCTATCAGTTTGCATGCCAGACCGCACTGATTCCAGTGTACCTTCTGCTAATACGATTCCCCTATCGATAAGCACCAAATGATCCGCCAGATACTGGGCCTCCGAAAGGTCGTTCGTGCACAGGATAACGCTGGCTTTTCTTGTTCTTATCAACTCGTTTTTTATAAACCGATGAGTCGCCGCCCTGGCGTTTGGATCGAGATGAGTGGTAGGTTCATCCAAGAGCAAGATACTAGGCTGACCAAGTAGTGCTCTTGCCATAAGGAGCTTCTGTTTCATCCCCGATGAATAAAGACGGAATGGCTTGTCCGCTTGTTCTTGTAGTCCTACTTCCGCGAGCACCTCGCGGACTCTTTTTCTCCTATCTTTCCCGTTCATCCCGTGCAAAGAGGCAAAAAAATCAAGATTCTGTCTTCCTGTCAATCGCCAATAAAATGATCTGTCGTTTGCAGCTAATAAACCGATTTTTTTTTGCGTTTCTCTATTTAGATCCCCCAAAGAAACATTAAGTACTGTAGCCTCTCCTCGATCCGCCTTGATCAAACCGGCCAGGATTTTTATGATTGTCGTCTTACCGGCACCATTCGGACCAAGTAAGCAGGTAATCTTCTTTTCCGGACAATGAAACGTAACATCCCTAAGAGCTTCTACTCTCCTAGCCGGCTGCCATGGTTTTAGTGTTGGAACCCGGTAGATCTTGGCAACTTGTTCGAGCGTAACGGCATACTTCATAACGAATTGATCAAGGATCATTATATGAAGATTTATATTTTTTTAATAGTATTGCTTTCCGAGCATCTTACTGATATATATAGATACCGAACGTTAGATGTACCTTGCTATGCTAAAACCAGATGAATTTGTCGCGATTCAGCAGAGAAAATCAGCTTATCCTTCGTCTTTGTAGCCGACGACGAGATAGTGACGATCTTACCGAATTCTTGAATTGGAAATCAATTAGTTGGGACGATTTCCTTAAGACTGTGATGGAACATGGGGTTGCACCGCTTGTGCTCGATGCTCTTCTACGACTTCCTCTACCAGAAGCTCAGCGACATCGATTACAAGTGCTGGGAAAACAGGAGATCCTCTCCGTCATTCATGACAATCGTGTGTTTGAAACAGAACTGAATCGAATCCAGGAGAAGCTCAATGCAAAAAAAATAGACTGTATAGTGCTGAAGGGTTTATGCCTGAATTACTCCGAGCTGCGCTACATGGGTGATATAGATCTGATGGTCAAAGAGACCGATCTAATCAGTGCAATCAATGCTGTTCTCGAAATCGATGGATACCTGTATCGTAAACTAAGTAAATCCAGATTCACTACCCATCCGGTGTATCAACGCCGTTTGTCTGAGAAAGAAAAGCGGAGAATTCATGATCAAATCGCATGGAAGAATGAGTTCCAAGTCGTTGATCTGGAACGTGGGATATTGATAGAGTTCCACATCAGACCGTTTCAACTGAGAGGTTCTTTCAATAGGTACGTCGAGAATCTCGACCAGTTGCTCCAAAACACATCGGTTTTTTGGCAGCAAAAACAATATAACAAAGAGCTCGGCTGTTACACACTTTCTCATGTACATTCTTTAATTCTCATGTGCCTGCAAAATGCAATAAAGCGCACACCTGCGAGCAACAATTTCAGATTAAGCATACTTGTAGATATCGACAACCTAGTAGAAACGGGTATCTCGTGGAGATCACTGTTGAAGGACACCAGACGTTTCCAGATAGCGCCCTTCGTCTATTTCAGCCTCGATCTTTCGAAGAGAATGCTCGGAACGTCCATTCCCCAACCTGTGCTCCAAGAACTGAAGAAACAGTGCACAACAAGACAGTTATACGTGATCCGTATCCATCGGAAGAGCTTGAGTTCTCTCCGCTCGAGACACATCATCTATTCCAAAATGTACACCATGCTGAGCCCTTTCGCCTTCGGGGGCACGATTAAGGAACAACTTTGCTGGTTATTTCTAATACCGGTCTGGGTTCCATCCAGAGAGAAAATAGGCGTTATATACAGAATGAGGAGAGATTCTCCATGGATCACAGTAGCATCCTTGATAAACCCGATTCGGTGGTTCTATCAGCATGTCAAGAAAATTCTAGTGGAATGATTTCTCTCTGAAATAACAACGCCAACTGAACCAACCGGTGGTACTAAATACTTAAAAAATTTTCATCCGATCTTTTTATCCTGCGCAGCAGCGGGCATCGCTGGAAATCCTGCGTCGCGCGTATTTATTGATGGGAGACGTAGGAGGAGACGTTCTACAAGCCGATCGATTGAGGCCGCTCCGACAAGGTCACGGTCACAGTAGTTTGGGTGCCGTTTCGTAGAACCTGCAGAACTACTGTCTCTTCAGGCTTGGTAGCCTCTAGAGCACCGAGATAATCCATCAGCGTGGAGACCGGGTGCCCTGCTATGGACAGGATGATGTCACCGCCCAGGTAGATCGTGGTTCCTCCGGCGATAATATAGGTTTCCGGATCTCCGCCCCGCAAGCCCGCCTGCTCGGCATTGCTCCCCCGTTTGACCTGGGAAACAAGAATTCCCCGATTGGCGGGAAGGGAAGCCCGTTGCACCAAGGCCGGGAAGATCGGTATAGGCTGGATATCGATCCAGCCCCGCTGGACCTTGCCGAACTCCAGCAGGTCGGGAATCACCCGTTTGGCCGTATCCACGGGCACGGCAAAGCCGATCCCGATGTTCCCCCCTGCGGGGGCAAGGATCATAGTATTGATCCCGATCATCTGGCCCCGCAGGTTCAATAGAGGACCACCGGAGTTGCCAGGGTTGATTGCTGCATCGGTCTGGATCAATTCCCGGATGATGAATCCTTCCGGTGTGCTCAAGGGGCGCCTCAGACCGGAGATGACACCGGTGGTCAGGGTCCGCTCCAGTCCGAAGGGATTGCCCAGGGCGATCGCCTTTTGACCCACGACCAGATTCTTGGATTCCCCGAATCGGATGGTGACCAGTTCTCTTCCGTCGGGATCGAACTGGATTACCGCCAGGTCGTTTTCCGGGTCGATCCCGATCACTTCGGCTTGGTAGTTGGAGCCGTCGTACAGAGTGACGAACAACCGTTCAGCTCCCCTGATGACGTGATAGTTGGTCAGGACGGTTCCCTCGGTGTCGATGATGGATCCGGAACCGGTGCCTTCCTGGGGTACTGGCTGTAAAAACCAGTTGTAGCGCACGCTCACGGAGGTGATGTTTACCACTGCCTTGTTGCTCTGCCGGTAGACTTCGTAGACCGCTCTTTCGTCGGCGCTCAAGCCCGGAATTTCATCCGCCGGTGGCAGCTCCACCTCTTCCTGAAGGGGCATGGCCTGAACCGGCATCGCTTCCGGGTAGGGGACCTGCCTGGGGGCAGGTAGAAACAGACACCCTGTGGTCGCGACAACCAGCAGGGAGAGGATGATGAAGAGGGGAAATCTCCTTTTCATTGTTATTCTCCTGGTAGTTCAACCATAATATAGCTTAAACCCCGAGCGCAATCGTTTTTCAGCTTTCATTGTGAGTGACGCCTGTGCACTGCGCAGCGCCTGCGAGGTTCTTTGTGATGGTAAGGGTAGCGAAGAAGTGATAAACTGCTGGTCACTGGGTCACGGATCGCTCCTTTTGGATTGTGGACGCCGCAGTTGAAGAATAACCGGCTCCTCCGAACAACAGTATGATTGTGAAGGCTGTGATCGTTAGAAAAGTCCTTCTCCTCTTCATTGCACTATTTTTTGTTTGGGCGTGTAGAACAGTAGAAACAGATGTTGTCCCGGGATCAACCGCCACTACGGTGAGTAGTCCCGATTTCGAGTTCAGTCCGGGTTTACGGATTGCCGTATTACCTTTCACCGTATTAGGGAATCCGGATCGAACCATGGATATTTCCGAAGCGGACAAACTCAGCATGAAGCTTCAAGAGATTGGTTTCGTGATCATAGAAAGTCTGATTTTTCAAGAACATTGTTTGCACCTTCAAGGTCTGATTCCCGAAGATGACTGGGAAGCGATCCAGCGGGTGTTGAACATCGACTATTTGGTGTTCGGGACCATAAACTACACGTACAATCCCGGATACAGCCTGGCCGGCAAGGGTTACCACTACGGAAGTTCGGCGAGCGTGCGCTTCGTGGACGCAAAAACCGGAGAAGTCGTGATTATTGCCACTACAGATCGAGTAGACGGCAGCATGGCCGACGAAATCGGGGAATCGATCAAAAACTACCTCTCACAAGAGTAATTACCCGCCTCTTGACCGCGTCGCTGAAACTCTGGATACTCAGGTCCATGTTGAGCAAACGCACCTGGCGCATACTGACCATCGTTGTGACCGTATCGATCCTCGTCCTGTCTCTTTTACCGGATGCTCCGGAGATCCCGGGTGGTTTTCACTTTGCCGACAAAGTCGCCCATTTCATCGCCTATGCAGTTCTGAGCTTCCTGCTGTTTATCTCTTTTTTCGAAGGGAAAAAAATCAGCACCGTTGTAATTGTTGCGGCTGCTTGCTTGATCTATGGAGGAATGATCGAGGTTCTTCAGACCTTTACCCACCGCCAGCCCGAGCTTTGGGACCTTACGGCGGACTTGTTTGGAGCTGTCAGCGGTGCGGCAATTGGAGCCGGTCTGCACCACCGTATTCGCTCCAAGACCGGGTAGCGACAAAAGCTCGAGAGTCCAGTCACCGGCGACGATTTTCAAAGAAATGAGGATTGCTACTGCCCGAGCCCGGGGCATCAGAGCAGTTCTATTTCTTGATCGACAGAAAAACCAGACCGACCACCACAGCCGCCGCCCCGGCGCTGGTACCGATGATTTGGCGAATCCCGAAGCCAGGGCGGCCGTACCCAAGAATGTCGACAAGCAGGAACACAACCAGCGCCAGCACCCCGACTACGATGAATACGATTCCTACGATTTTCCTTGCACCCATATCTCCTACCTCCAGTTTCCCCTACTCATTCTACCACATCGGCTTCCCCGATGATCGTTTTTTTTAAGAAGGATCGGTTCCGGCATGCTTACAAGGATGTGGAGCGAAAATTGACAAATGATCCGGCCAAAATTACAATAAAACCAGGATATTCGAGTTGTACTTCCAGAAAACCGGCACCTAAAACGATTTTTCTGAACGGTAATAAGATGTTAGCCGCTTTAACCAAGATCCTCGATCAGCAGCGCGCATTTGAAGTGATCGATTTCGTCCTGGTTTTCGCTTTCCTTCTTGCCGCATCCATGCTCGTTCTGTTTTTGCTGTTCTTTATTCGAAGCAGGACACTGCTGCGGGAGCTTCGGGTGAGCTCCGCCGAGGTCTACTACTTCCTGCTGCCCACCCTGGCCCTGGACGGAAATGATCATCAGTTGATCAAGCGGATGGCAGCTTTCCTGCCGTTTCCCCAACAGAAGCATCGCATCATGATCAATGCCCAGATCTTTGATGCCTGCGCACGATGGTTGGTCGCAGAAGAACAGGCCGACGAGGCTGTTTTTCGGGATCTCCGCAAGAAGCTCGGTTTTCCTCCCGGCACCGAAGGTATTCTGCCTGTGTCGAGTCAGGATCTGCCGATCGACTTGCCTGTTCTATTAGTCCAGAAGGGGAACTCAGCGGTTCGTGGTATTGTAGTCTCCAACACCGAATCATCCCTTGCCATTATGATCAATGACGATTCCGCCTCACCTCTGATCAACGGCCCGGCAAACGTATATTTCCAGAATCGGGCCGGTTTCTTTACCTTTCCCACGCAAGTTACGGGTCGTGACGATCTGGTCATTCGCGTCCAGCATTCCGAACGGATCAAGCGGTATCAGCGGCGCAGATACTCCCGAAAGCAGGTCCAGCTTCCCGTATTCGTTCGCCCGTACTAGGGCGGTTCGCGGGCACTCAAATCCGTTTTCGTTGATTTGAGCGGTGGCGGCGCAAGTCTGCGAAATCCGGGACAGCAGTTTCAGGTTGAGCAGCAACTTGAGCTGTCCTTTGCACCTCGCGGAGAGAAATTCCACGTTCTTGCTCAGGTGGTGAGGGTAACCAGAGGCGGCGATGTGATGCACGTGGAGTTTCAAGCCCTCGAAGAATCGGCAAGAAGCCGCATCGTTCGTTCGATTTTGTGAAGAATTTATGGTACAATTAGTGTATTGTCAAAATGGAGGGTCGTTCGCAAAGAGTAGACATCCGTTGAACGAGCAGAGTAAAGGTCTATGAAAACCGCTGGAGCATTTGTAGGAGGTATACTTCTAGTCGGTATCTTTCTGGGTTGTGAGCTGATCGAACGGGATCTGTCCCTTGAACAAGGCGATCTTCCCGATACCTGTGTGGGGAATAGCGGAAGCGGTTCGAATCCTATCCGGTGAAACGACGAGCCAAATCTATATTTATACACCCCCGAATTAGCCGGCCATCCTGATGCGGTCTCCGGTAAACCATTTCACTTTTCCCAGTGAAGTACACATCTGGCGGGTCTCCCTGGAGCAACAGCAAGATGTGGCGGCCCGTAACCGAATGCTGCTGAACCCTGAAGAGAAACAGAGCAGCGCCCGGTTCCATTTTGAAAGGGACCGGCGGCGTTATACGGTTGCAAGAGGGTCCTTGCGTACGATTCTATCCGGATACATCCGTCGATCCCCCGGCGAACTGCGATTCGGCACAGGCCGGTATGGCAAGCCCTTTCTATCCGGTCTGGGTGAAGCGGAGAAACTGGAGTTCAATCTTTCCCATTGCGAAGATCTGGCGCTGATCGCCGTCACCTCCGGACGGTCTGTGGGCATAGATGTCGAAAAGATCCGAGAGATGCAAGATCTATCTCTGATTCTCAATCGCTTTTTTACTGCTAAGGAGAGGGAGTTGGTCGATTCTTTTCCGGGCGAAGAACGAACCGCTGCCTTCCTGGCCCTGTGGGTTCGCCGAGAGGCAGCCGCTAAAGCACGAGGACTGAATCTTTCTGCTGCGTTGTCAAAGATAAATCTCCCGCTGTATCCATTGGGGGAGGGGATATACATCGAAGAGCCGGGAGCGGCCGCTTCGGACAAAAAGACGGATCCCCATAAATGGTATATACAGGATCTGAAGCTCGATACGCATCATGTAGGAGCGGTATGCGTGGAAGGAAAAAACTGCAGCTTGGTCATCCATGATTTCAAATAATTGTCGATTTTTATGGCTCCTGCCTCCGATAAGGGGAGTATGGGTGCCGATCACATTCTGAAGACAGACTACACTGTCCGAGCCGAGGCAGAGTATCGGGAAACTGCAGTTCAGAGGCAAGGGGATACCGTTCAATTTGAACCCTTCGGCCTCCAGTGGCGTACGCTGTCTCCTAAGGACAGGATCAAGAAAGGGATTTTTCTATTTTCGGTGGGCGCGGCGATCGGGTATTATGTGTTCTTAGGTATTCTTGCTCTGATTTGGTAGCGGAAGCGGAAAAAAAATTATTCCCGCCGCATGAGATAGAACACGATTCCAATCATACCGCTGTTGCCCAAGCCGACATCGAACTTATATGTGAATTCCGTGGTTGAGGACACCGATCCCGCTGTGCTGATCCTGTCGATATTCAGACCCAAGGCGAGCGCTGCTTGATACTCCAGGAAAACCGACAGAAAATCAAATATGAAGATCTCGAATCCAAACACTCCTCCGACTGTCAAAAGGGGCAAGGCTATATTTTGGGTCCAGTTATTCGAATCGATCTTGTTTGTGCTGATCGTAAAACCCGTTTCCAGAGAAGGCCCGCAATACACGGAAAGAGGACCGGGCAGAAAATGTCTCTCCAACACTGCCCCCAGGCTGAGTGAAAACGGGTTGATCCCGGTGTTGAACAGGATGTCGACCATTCCCCGTAACATCCATTTGTTAATGCTGATTTTTGCGCCTACGCCCTGCTGATAGCCTTCAATATCGAACAAAATATCGTTCGTGCTGAAGAGTATCCCGATATCTCGTTTGCCAGCAACCGGCGTTTTGCCATGCCCAATGCTTCCTCGTTGGGCGGGGAGCAGGGGAGTGACAGAAAGAGCAAGCAGTAGGAGAAATATCCACCGTCTGGCCGTCACCGCTACACTCCTCGCCTCGGTATCCGGTCGTTCCTTGAGCCCATGTTCAGCCTCAATCGGTATTCACCCAGAACACGTACCACCCGGAGACCGGGTCGGCACTGCTGTCCAGGGATGTATGCAGCGGGGAGGCCTGTCCGTTTTGCGTAATCGCCCGAATCGCAAAGTCGTAGAGACCATCGCCTAAGCGATCGTGCTCCACCGTGTATTCCGGATGAGGGGATGCGGGAATCTCGTCGAGAAACCTCCAGTACGATGTTCCATGCTCACGGCAGTAGATCTGATATTTGACAACCTCAGTAGGGCGATTGGGGATATCGGTGAGAGGCGGGTCCCAGGCCAGGGTCAAATCGGAGGATTTATGGAGAATCTGCATCGATTCGCCGAAGGTAATGCGTTTCAGCCAGTTGCATCCCAGCAGGCCGATCAACACAAAAAGGGTGATGGCGGGGAAAACAGCCTTGTTCCGTTTCGTCGGCGGTTTCCTTTCCAGTTAATGAAGAGCGGTGTTCAGAGTATCAAATATCTTCTCAAAACGCACTAACGTGTCGTTTGAGATCTGTGTTTTGAGCTCTGAAACGTGCTCTGCGAAATACTGTCCCGGTTTGAGGCGGTCGAACACTATTCCCTCCTCCCGGAGAATCGATTCCCAGTGCTCCTCGATTTGCTCGACGATTTTCCGGCCACGTCCCGCCAGATGCTTCTTCGAAAGGGGACGGCCGAGGACAGCCGAATAGGCGGAGTTCACAAGGGCAACGTAGAACTCCGGATCGAACAGGTCCTCGATACCGGCGTCGGCGCTTTCGCTGAACTCGGCGCAGGAGTAGATTCGTTTGTTACGCAGAAGATGGCTCCCCGTGGCCGTATCCTGGTCCAGCAGACAGGCAATCTTCTTGTCCCGGGTGTCTCCCATTAGGGCCAGGAATACACCCAGATGTTGCGCACCTCCCATCGGCGAAATCGCCCAGCGGGGATCGAGTCCTGTTCTGCCGCTTTCAGACAGTACATTGGACATCGTGCGGAGAAAGACCAGATCCGGCACGCCGTCGACCACCAACACGTTGGGACTCGGGAAGAGGTCATGGGATAATGCGTATCCTAAAGCACCTTCCAGTGGGAGAATGCTCTCTTTTCTTGCTTGAGCAGCATCCGCAGAGACTTGCGTTCCATCTCTGGAAGCCGGAGAAAATTCTCCTGTTTCCATGCTGGTGTCCTCGACAACCCGCACGCGATCCAAACGATGAAGATCGACCATGTAGGGAGATTGGGTGCTGTAGATGACCTGGAGCCCTTCCGCGCATTCATCCTCCAGAAAGCGCAGCAAATCCTTTTGCGCGCTGCCGTGCAGGAAGAGGGAAGGCTCGTCCAGCAGCAGGATCAACGGAATGTTCTTCCGCTTCTGCTGGCTGAACCAGGCCAGAAAAGAGAAGAACCAGACAAACCCCTTGGATCTGCGTCCCAAAAGGGTGCTGACTCTTTGTTTGGAGTTGTAGACATGGCCCCAGAGATTGGTGCCGCTTTGCATGTCCTCCGGGTCTTCCGGCAATCCCGGACGAAGATCGAAGCGCAGCTCGAGGTGTTTGTTTTGAGACCAGTACTTCATGATACTGCGGGTCAAGTGATTGGAGGCTCCCTCCAGCCTGTTGTCCCGCTCCAGAGCGCGCCTGGGATTACTGATCTCTTCCAGGTTCAAGCGGGCTAGATCGATCAAGCCCAGCAGGGGATAGTCGGAGTCCAGCAGCCGGTTGTTCTGCTTTCGTTCGACCAAAGCTTGAATATTCACGTGGCCCTTCATCTGGTAGAACTCGTCGAAATACAGGAATTTTGGCACCTTGGGCTCTATGTACTTTTCGTAGAGATATTGGAGCAGACCCTTATCTGTGATGGTATCTATTGTTTCCAGAAGACGTTTGGCCGCTTCCTCTTTGTCATGGGCTTTCAATTCCTTGGTCAGGTCGTTCACGGTGGAACAGCGCACCAGTACCTTCAACGCTTGAGGACTGAGCTTGGCTTTTTTCAGCAATCCTTCCACAACAACATCTTCGTTGATCGTCAGCTCGGCATACAGCTCGTTTGCATAGCCCTTGGATAGGACAAGCTCCGGTTGAGCGATGATCCCGGGGAAATCCGCTTCGAGGTCTTTCAGATCCCCCGGTTCCAGAGCAAAGGTCGCCCGGGTGACGATTGCCGGCTCGCTCTTCCCGCCGGCCACCTCCAGCCTGTAGTCTTCCACATCGATTCTGGGGTAATCGTCGTCTACATTGAAATTGCCGTGGTTCTGGATGACCGGGTTCAAACGGTACAGGGCTTCCAGGATTGCGGTTTTCCCGGATTCGTTTTTGCCCACCAGGCAGGTGATATCGGAGACATCGAATTGACAAGGTCGGCGTATGCACTTGTAATCGGAGAGCTGGACCGAAAGTAGCTTCATGGGGATCCTCCGGCTGTATTATCGTATATACGGGATAACAATACAATCCAAGGGCTGCAGCACAAGATCCTTCTTGGGATCATAATTGTAGAGGTAGTCATCGAGGTCGACAAAGATCTTCTCTCTTTTTCTTTTAATATAGCAAGCAGGTAGGTCTGCCTGGGGAGAAAGCTCGACACTCCGCAGCGCGGTATAAAGAGTTTCTCCTTTTCTCATTCTGTGTTTCTGCCGGTAGATTACGAACTTTTCTTGAGGATTCGAGCCCTCGGGCACGATCGCACCTTCGAAATAGATGATGGGCAACAGCTCGATATTGGAGGGCACAAAGATAGAATCGCCGTTTTTCAACGTAATGGTTCGATCAAAACCCCTGGTGACATCGAGGTATTTGATCTCCTCGATCTTTTCGAGTGGATTATATTGATACAGTTCCACCCGCGATAGATCTGCTGTTGATGTGAACCCGTTACCGTATTTCGCGATCACATCTTCCAGTTGCTCACCCCAGAGAAGCTGATATGTTCCGGGTCTTTCGATCTCCCCTGAGACGGTAATCCGTCGGTCGTACTTGCTGACGGTAATCGTATCCCTTGGCCGGACGAAGGGATCTTGATCCTGCTCTCCGGAACGGATGGCACGAAACAGGTCATAGAATCGCGACTTCCCCTTCGAAGATGTAATCTGGATGTTGCGGGTCGATGAGTAGGGTGTCAGGTTTTCGCTGACGATTTCGCTCAATCGGGTCAAACCCCAGGCCAGTTTATATCCCGTCCGTTTCACCTCTCCCTTCATCAATACCTCGAAAACTCCTGTCGATCGAATGGTTACACGGGGTAGACTTTTCGGATAGGCGGTTAAAACCTTGTTTTCCACCATCTTTTTAAAGCCGACAAAGGTCAGGTTATTGACGTTTTCTACTCCGAATATGGATAGATTTACCGTCAGATCCGGTTCAATGATCAGGTATTGTGACACCGAAGCCTGTTCACGATTGTAGGTCAGGGTGTAAACGTCTCCCGGACTGACCAGATAATCCGGATTGGTAACGGCCAGGAGGGTCCTGCTGTCGAAGAAGGCTTGTGGTTCAACGCCGATGCTGCCGGTTGTTGGCGGTTCAATTTCCTGGCTGGATAAGGGGAGGGTAGCTACTAGGAAAAGCAGAGAGAAGAATGACCACTTCATCTCTCTTCTCATGCCTTTTTTTCGTTCTCTTTTTTCTGGACTCTTTTCAGCCTGTGGATAATCATTACACAGGAAAATAAACAAAGCCCCTCGATAAGAGGGGCCTTGACAATTGAAGAACGTTTATTCAACAGCGAATGCTATAGTATCAGAGCTTAAGCTTTCTACAACGCCAGATGTAGTTCCAGTGATGAACAGACTGAGATAATGATTTCCTGCGTCCCCCGTGAAATCATCGGCATTTAGGTCGTATGTGATTTCGATTGGTGGTACTGTATCTGTCACCGTTCCTGTAATTCCGGTTGTAACTCCGTCAACATACCACTCGTAATCATATGATTCAGATTGTGGTGTTGGGTAGTCAAGAGTAGCCGTTATGGTTACAGTTTCAGATGCGCTAAGTATTGGTGTAGTTGAAGTGTCATCATGAGTTAAAGTGATACCAACAGGATTTTGAAGATCCACGTCCCATTGTAACTCAAGAGTACCGGTCTCGCCGGTTAAATCTATGTTACCATATGATTCATGCCCAGTTATTATTCTCACAGATTCAGCGACTCCTAAAACGGGGGTTGTATCATCTTTAAGTGTAATGAACAGACCATAATAACCATCATTTTCTAAAGTGGCTCCGGCGCCTTCATCGTAAATAGCTGGGTCGCCGTATGTTGCTTCATTACCCGGACTAGCAGGAATAGTGAAGACAAGCTCGTTAGCTGTATAATTTTCTGGATTCGTTTGAAAATCTGGTATGCTAGCAACCGGAATAAGATATGCTTCAACACCCGCGCTAACGGTGATTGTGTCTGCGGGCCAAGTGAGATCTAATGATAAATCCCCAGTACCATCAATAGGAATAATCGATAAAGCCTCGTCGTCACCGTATACGATCATTTCACCGGCGTCTATGGTGATTTGGATTGTATTACCTACGACCCCTCCTATTGCACCCACGACTTGCCGCTCATCGACAGTTAGGTCCAAGTCAATCGAATCGTATGCAGTAATAGCAATATTCCAGGTGCCAGGGATAAGACCATAATTGGTATAGGTTTGTCCTGTATGGTTTGTGACATCGATATCGAGATCTGAATTCGTTACATAGTCTAGCGATATATCGAAAGCTACTGCGTCCATCGTAATAGTGGTGGGCTCGATAGTCTTTTTTGTCGGTATTGCACTACTGTCCAACACGAGTACTAATGCACCAGTGTTTTGACTGCCAAAATCATCCTCCGATCGGTAAAAATCCCGACTGGTTAGATCACATCCAACAAGGATGACAAGGAATGCCAATCCGATCCATATTAACTTTTTCATAGTAACCCTCCTCGTATAGAAAAACTTTAGGGCAGGGTAAGCAGCATCACAATCCGACTGGAGTATTATTTTTTACTTAATTTGTGATGAGAGCTGATGAATCAAGATTAATGAGGTGGTATTAGAGATATACTAAATACTAATACTTTTTTATTATACACCGATTTTCGCACCGTCACAGGGATTAGGCTACCCAGTTGACGTTCGAGGCTTTTTCAGCGATTTCATGCCTATATTAGGTTCATTATTTCTACTTCATGTTATATTATATGACGGTAGAATAAAATCACATACTTGATTAAAACCAAGGCTGCCCGCCGATCCTCAAGGATATCTCAAAGAAATGGGGCAACAATAGGGCGATTCTACGCAATTCTGCCTATTTATCGATAGATAGAGAGACGATTATGTGTTTTAATTATAAAAGTATTGACACTTTAAACGTCAAATGCTATAATCCCATAGCATGCGAGATAGCACCTTCTTCACTCGACCTGCCTTGGGCTGGCAGCGTCGCTATGAAGCGCTTCGCGCCTCCTTTGTAGAGAGAATGCCGGTGAAAGCGGTGGCAGAACGTTTCGGCTATTCGGCTGACTATGTTCGCTTGCTTCGGCATCTGTTTGTCACTGAAAAGCTCGATTTCACCGATCCAGTGCCGGAGGGTAAGGCCGCCCGAAGAGCAGTCACCACCGAGACCCGCAAAAAGATCCGTGCTTTCAGAGAAAAGCAGCTTTCAGCCTCCGAGATCTTCCAGTTGCTCTCCGAGGCGGGACGGAAGATATCGGTGAGAACCGTGGAGAGGGTATTGGCTGAGGAGGGGTTTACCAGACTGCCCCGCAGAACCAGAGTCCAACGCGGCCGAACGGTCAAAGGGGCAGAGATTCCCGAACGCTCCGAGAGGGTACTGTTAGAAGAATTGGATGGGCAGCAGTTGAGCTGTTCAGCAGCGGGGGCCTTTCTGTTCACCCCCTTTCTTGCCCAATTGGATATCAACACAGTAGTGCAGGAGGCGGATCTTCCCGGAAGCAAGGTAATCCCGGCCATCAGCTACCTACACTCTTTTCTCGCTCTTAAGCTGATAGGCACAGAACGCTATGCTCATGCGGGGGACCACGGATTTGATCTTGGGCTTGGGTTGTTCGCCGGCTTGAATGTTCTTCCCAAGAGCACCGCGATGTCCACCTACTCCTATTCTCTGGACGAAGTACACCTATTGCAGCTTCAGCAGGCCTTCATCCGTCAAGCATCGAAGTTCGGGCTGTACGAGGGTAACATCATCAACCTTGATTTTCACACCGTCCCGCACTTTGGAGAGGAATCGGTGTTGGAAGAGCACTGGGCTGGGGCGCGCGGAAAGAGGATGAAAGGCGCCCTCACTCTGTTTGCCCAGGATGCCGCCACAAAGCTCATTCTCTACGGCGCTTCCGATATTCTGCGAGAAGAGACAAATGACAAGGTCTTAGATTTTCTTTCCTTCTGGAACAACGTGCATCGAGGCATGAAGCCCATGCTCGTCTTTGATTCGCGCTTTACCACCTACCCGATACTCTCTGAGCTAAACTCCTCGGGAATTAAGTTCATCACCTTGCGCCGCAGAGGAATAAAGCTCTTGGATCAAGCCCAGCGGCTAACAGGATGGAAGAAGATTCATCTGGAGAACACCAAACGAAAATACCCAAACCCACAGGTGCACGAATCAACCGCCCAGCTGCGAGGCTATGAGGGTGAGCTTCGACAGATCATCGTTCGAGGCACCGGAAGGGAAAAGCCCAGCTTCATCATTACCAATGACTTTGATATCGCCACCGAAGAGGTCGTTGGAGGCTATGGTAGACGATGGCGTATTGAGAATGGGATCTCGGAGGCGGTGAAGTTTTTCAATCTCAATTGCCTCTCTTCACCGATTCTAGTGAAAGTTCATTTCGATGTGACGATGACCATGATTGCAGACACCCTCTACTCAATGCTTGCCCAAAAGCTGAGAGGTTTTGAGAACTGCGATGCACCTAAGCTTTACCGCCACTTCGTCCGGGGCAAAGGGATGATTTCTGTATATGGCCGGAATATCACGGTGGTCTATCCACGGAGAGCGCATAACCCGATTCTGCGTGCGGTGCCTTGGGGGCAAATGCCTGACCACATTCCAAGCCTCCCTGGAACACGACTCAGCCTTCGGTTTCAGTGATGCCTATGTTATATTTGGGTGACGCTTAAAGCGGTGCGAAAATCGGTGTTATATGCAAAAAAAACGATCGCACCGGAAAGTGAATCGTTTTGTCACCGAAGCTCATCTTGCAGGAGTATGATCTCCCTATCAAGCGAATCCAGTTCTTCGGTGTATTGTCTAACTGAAGGACGGGAGATCCAGAATATCGAGGATATGACCAGGCATACTCCGCTTGTCCCAAGAGCTGCTATTGTCGCCGTATCCCAAAGCTTAACCAATTTCTCTTTCTCTCGGGCCTCATCAGGGGTCGCCGCACTTTGATAGTCCCTATAAGCGTCATTTCCAAAGTAGTAAAAGAGTCCTGCCAGACCAATACTGGCTGTGCTCAAACCCAACGAAGTCCATCCTCCGACGGCTCGTCTTTTCCGTACAAGTTCTCGGCTCGCTAACTGGAGTTCAATCCCCTGCTTCTGTGCCAGAAGCGCATTCAGCTGTTTCTGCTTCTTCCTCATCTCCTCTTGAGTGCCAGAGTCGGGAAGAGGCACATCCCCGACAATCCGCTCCACCTGTTCTATTAAGGAGTTTATTTTGGGAATGAGATCAAAAAAATCGTGTTTCGATTGCTCTATATTCTGCTTCAGATCCCTCAAATCCCTTAAATCTCTGTTTGTCAATCGGTATCCGAATTCAATCGAACGTTCTGCTTCCTCTATTCTTTCAGTAAACGACTCATATTCGTATTCTTTCGTATATGGAAGATTGGGGAGCAGAGAAACAGTTGCCCCGCGTACTACTGAAACTGTGATTTGACCGTGATTTTCGTAGATCTTTCCACTGACGGTGATTGTATATGTTCCAGAAGGCATAGGCAGGGTGCCGTATCCCTTCACGACCTCGCGAAACAGCTCTCCTTTTATTTCCGCGTTCGCACCCTCCGGAATTCCATACTCTATTCTCCCGTATTCTTTGGCTTGCGCCTGGACGAGCGTTCTTTCATTCCCTCGAATTACTACCTCGTCCCGCCAGTACAATTCCTGGCTTTTTAGCTCGAGGGTATGAATGCCGATCGTCAGATTACTAAATAGCCCCGAGTTGACTTTCCCCAACCACCGATCGTCTAAGTAAACATCGAGGTCGTCTTCGGTTCTTATCGTGAGGCCGCCGTAGGCTTCCCTACATTCAATCTGTACCCGTCCGGTATTTTCCGTAACATCCAAAACCTTCGCTCCATAGAAATTTCCGTATCTAGCAGATATCTCAATCCGGCCCACGGGAACCTGGGAAATGATATCGGGACTCACTCCCTTCTTTATGCCGTTGATGTATATATCAGCTCTGGAGGGGAGGGTTTCGATGAACAATTGAGTAAAGTCACGGGCAATGACGGGTTTGTTGTTTCTGATTGTGATGAGACCGCCAACCTTGAACGCCAATAGTTCCATCGAATCCCGCATTGCACTGAGAAATCGTTCCGAGACCTCATCTAGGAAAATGACGCGACCGTTTGACACATCCAGAACTTGAATCTTCAGAGTGTACCCGTCTGAGTTTCTGAAAAGGGTTCCTCGTATCACCTGACTGCCGGCAAGTCGCGAGCCGATTTCCAAAGCACATTGCTCGTTCGTGCAGGAAAAGAGGCTGGTTTCTCCGTCTCCCACTAGCCTGATGACCTCCTCCCGATCGATCACCACATAGGCATCGGTTTCAACCAGGGCTGATTCGAAATCAGTATAAACAATTTCTGCTTCTTCTCTGGGAATATTGACCGGATTGAAGGGAATGACCGCAATCCTTTGCTTCTCCTGGGCTTCGAGGTATGAGATGCTAGTCAGCATCATCATGGCCGAAAAGAGAAAAACTACTTTTCGAAGAATCAATGTACGTTGCATCATCTACGATTCACTTGGACGAGCTCAAACCAATGATACCTCAGCCCCCCTGGTGTTACAAGAGATTTACAGTATGTTGTAGGGGGAATAACTATTTGATACGGTACAGATAAAAGCAAGGATATGCGTTGATGGTCATTATTCATATAACCAAGAGTTCTAACGGTGGTCGGCTATCGTGAGAGATGAAGAGCGGCTAATTCTTGAGCTCTGCAAGAAAAACGGAAGTGAAAATGTTATCCGTCGTCTTCTGTTGCAAGAAAATGTTGATTGGGCGTATTTCCTCCATGTGATCGGTAACCATGAAATAGCTCCCCTCGTCCTTTCCAGACTTATGGAGTTTGCGCTTCCTGCCGGAGCCGATACATTGCTGAGGTCTGCAACCAAGGAGGAGATCGTCAAAGCAGCTGTCACCAGGTCCACGATACGTTCTGAGCTGGCCAAGATTCAAGCTGCGCTACAAAAAGAAGGTATTGAATGCATCCTGCTCAAGGGACTTTCCCTTGATTTCACTGGATACCGTATTGTAAAAGACCTGGATATCTTGATCAGAGAAGACCGGATAATAGAGGCGATCAGGGCTTTAAAAAAAATCAAGTATGAGTACATCGGTCATTCCCGGACACCACATATGAAGAGAGCAGAGGCCAAGATGTTGCTCGAGGCGATCCAAGACCCGGGTTTGAATCGGAAAAAAAGATCAGAGGTACTGTCAGCTCTAAGCTGGAACAATCATTATGGTATGCTCAACAGGGAGAAAAATCTTCTGCTCGAACTGCACACGAATCTATTCCAGAGGCGGAGAGCTTATATAGAGAACATCGAAGCTCTTCTGGATAAGATCGATCATTTTTAGAGGGATAAAAGATACGATTCAACGTTGAACAGCTTCACACTTTCCAATGAACATTCCCTCCTCTTGATGAGTGTTCATATGGCTGTAAACCGTTCCCCGGCAAACAATACATTTATATTGAAACTTGCCGTTGATATCGACAACCTTGTCGGTAGGGGAGTTCGGTGGAAAGCCTTCACCAATGCAGCCTGCCAAATGCGGGTGGAACCCTTTGTGTTGTACTCGCTCCGACTGACCCATGAACCTCTAGCCGAACTTGCGCAAATCTAACCCAGAAAATGGTTTTTTTGGCCCTTTTGT
>CAZVHJ010000029.1:0-59794 GCA_964627715.1 uncultured Spirochaetaceae bacterium
GTAAGTGGCAATTTATTTCCGGAATGAGTGGCAACTTTCACCGGAATACGCATTTGATGGATCAGCAGCGTAACAGATTCGAGAAAAGTACAATAGGAAGAGAAAAGAGACTATTCCTTTATAAAGCATAGATCCTCCAAAGAACAAAGGGGAAAGCGTTAATAGCCACAAACCCTGATGAACATAACGAATCTGTAGAAAAAGGTACCACGAATTGGGAAATTCGAATAGGATAGGGTAAAACGCCACTACAGGGAGGGGAGCAATGCGCCTACTCCCGGGGCATCATCATCTCTCGTCGCATCGCCCAGACCTTTGAACAGAATGTGGTGTTCATGGCCCTGGCGGCCGACACCCAGCCGCGCTTCACCACGATTGCTGGGTTTATCTCCTCGATGGCCGATGAGATCACCTCGGTGTTCCGTGACATTCTCACGGTGTGCTACTCCGAGGGGCTAAAAGGCAAACGGATGTTTGCGGTGGACGCGTACAAGCTCTCCTCAAAGTGCTCGAAGGAATGAAGCGGCACCAGGAAGGAGCTTCTGAAGAAGGCCGGAGCCGGGGAAAACCCATCAAGAGTAACATCATTGTCCCGCCGGCAAGCCCTTGAAATCCAGATGCCCGAACTGTAAGAGACAAAAACAAGGGCTACACCGGAAGGGGAAGCTGTTCTGCATCCTCTACAATGTTGAAAAGATCACGAGATTCGCAACGGCGAATATCCTAAGAATAAAGAAATAGGGGCTGAAACTCCTCGATATATTCGAGGAAAGACAGAGGGAAATGCAGGGAAGCAAGGCACAATCTCGAAAAGGGTTTTCTACAGCCGCAACATAGGGTTAAGCTACCGCGCCGGATACAGGTCTACCGATTCACTTCAGGGTAACTCATCGCACCGCATAATGAGGCAGTCTCGTAATCAGCTTCAACAACAGGTTCTTAGTGCCAGTTTACCTTCTTGTACCCACTCTGGAAAAGTATGTAGTTCATCTCGCCATGATGATGTAGCGTGTGCCTGAGAACATACAGGACGTGTCCCAGCTGCGTATTTCCCGTCCACTCAAAGAGTTTGTTACTTGCCTGGAAGTCACAATGGCTGATCCATTCGACCAGTCTGCGTTCGATCTCTTTAAGGTACGAGAGCATGTCTTCCTGTTTCGGAAGTTGATCCTTCTCAATTGTCTTCCAGTCCCCACCGAATCTTTGTCCCCAGGCGAATTTCCCGGAAGGTTTGTCTCCGATATAATACTCGACCGTCTCGACTATGTGGTATGCAATTCGCGCGGGGACTAGATAGTCCACACCTCCACCAGTCCAATCAGTCTCGGAGAAACCCGTAATCGTTTCTCGTATCATTCTCCATGCACGGTCAAACTGATCGGCAAGCTCAGTTGCGATAGTTCTCTTTTCCATTTTATATCCCCCACTTCAAGGTTTCCGTCGTGACGTGCAATATACCTCCCTTATCTCATGTCTGTGTATTCCCTGCCACGCCAGCGCTTTCGGTCGACACTAGTTCCGGCCGTCTCTATCTGTAGAGTGGCGCTCCCAGAATGACTACACGGTATCCTCCGAACGTACGCACTTTCCGCATGGGCTGAATATCTACCCCAAGCCCACATTCGCACAGCGTCGCCGCGACTGCCTCGGCAACTTCCTGCGTTGAGCCATAACCTGTTGCATATGCTACAAGAACCGAAGCTGACACGATCGTCTCCTTTTGGATATTATCATTTGTAGCGAGTCTAGGCCTAACGGCTGCAACCGCTTGTTGGGCGGCGTCTCTTGCATTTGGATGCTATGGTGTTCTTCATATCTATTCCCCTGGAGTGTTAGCTTATTTCTAACTGAAATCCTGCTGTCTGTACATGTTTGGGGTAGATGAGAGATACGCTTATACTGCTAACGTACCGCATCATCTGCTCGCGGAGCGAGTCGGTTGCATGCGGATGTCAGCCGCTGTTGTATGCTGCAACTACTCCTCAATGGCCCCGCCTATGTCCCGTAGATGTGTGCGAAACGTGTAAGTCGTATTGGTGGAACGTTTCGCCAGGTACTCATCAAATCGAAATTGCTCCCGAAGATTCTTTCCATCCTGTATTGCTTGTGCTTGACGCCGCTCTGTCTGCTTAATAGCGTCTGCGGCCGAGAGAACTTCCTCGACTTTCTGTCTCGGAGTGAAAAGAACTCCATCAGGGTCAGCAAACACGACATCCTCTCCATCCACTTTGAATTCCCCGAACGGAGCTGTAATAAGTGCGTCTTGGTCGCAGGGATCCAATCTTTGAGGACCCACCGGACAAGTACCATAACTGAAGATAGGGAAAGCAATCCGCATAAGCTCAGCGGTATCTCGGTGGCAACCCCAGACAACTATACCCGCCAAACCAGAGGCCTGCGCCTCCAAAGCGGTTAGGTCTCCGATGCAGCCTTCATCCATTCTTCCATCGTTATCTATCACGAGGATATCCCCTGGTTGGGCTAACCCTATGGCTTCCAGGAAAATGTCTACACTCCCATAATGCCGCACAGGCATGACTCGACCGGCAACATGACTCTTCGCAGGCAATGGACAAATGCCAGGAAGAGCGACCCGAATAGATAAACCCACACGCAAGCAAGCATCCGCTATAAGTGGGGTCGAAAGTTCTGAGAAAGCAGTATTGAGATATTGGTTGTTCATTCAGTTCTCCCTTTTGGCGTATTGAGTATCACTTTATTAAGGCCTCCTGCTTGGCGAAGATTTCCGATTCAGGCTGATTCTCTATGTCAATCAGCTTTTCTATATCAATCAATTCGTGGTGGTCTTTTCTGGCATCGCTGCGAGCTGCAAACCGCGTGACAACAACCAAATCTATTGCAGCGTCTTGTTAGGCGACAAGCCTCCATTTTGTATCGCACAACCGGTCAATCCTAAGTGCTATCTCTTTTGGATCGGCCTGTACACATAGACGGGCCGTCTCGACCTTGTATGACAAACCGTAGTCTACAGTTTCTTTTCATACCAATGGTTGGCGTATTGATTATCGTTGTAGCGGGGAATCTCCCGATACCCTGTATTTTCGTACAGCGATTTGGCTTCGACCAGAACCCTGTTGGTGTCCAACCGAACGACGTCGAAATTGCGTTGGCGAGCAAGATCCTCAAGTTGTAAAAGCATCCTTCTGCCAATACCCAGCCCTCTGGCGGAGGGGCTTACCCACATTCGTTTCACCTCCGCAAAATCGAGATGGAACCTGATCGCCCCGCAGCCAACGGCCTTTCCATGAAGCGTCGCAAGTACAAATTCGCCCCTTGGGGGTTTCAGTTCTTTTGGTGAAATAGAAGCGGATGAGGCGGGATCGAAGCCGTTTTCGAATCGCCGAGCCAGTTCTCGATAGTATTGCGAGAGACATTCTTGAGCCATGCTACCGGCCGGATCTTCGGTCGTAATTGTAACTGCACTTGCCGTGAGCAGCCGTTCTACAGTCACCATCGCGCGAGTAAGTGCGGTTTGCTGTTTGGGAGTGAGTGGTTCCAAAATCGAAGCTGCCGCTTCATCGGACAGCCGGTTGAGCGCAGCAAGTTCGCAGCGGCCTGTAGCCGTAAGCGTAACAAACCTCACTCTTGCGTCCTCCTGCGATTGACCGATCACAACCAAACCTTCCGCTTCCAGGGCCCGAAGGAGACGTGCCATGTACCCCGAATCCAGACCAAGTCGAAATCGCAGGTCACGAATCTCCGCTCCCTTGTATCCGACTTCAAACAGCAGTCTTGATACGGCCAGCGATCGATTTCGACCCAGATAATCGTCGTCGAGTGCTCCGAATTGCCGAGTCATCGTACGGCTAAATCGTCGGATCGTGGCGATTGCGTCCATATTATCTGACTATAGTCAGATAAACAGTCGTGTGCAACTCATTCGGTCATCATTGGTGAGCCCGCAACCAACCGGGATGAAACCAAGATGCCGCCCAACGCGGAGCTGAGCGACCGCGCCGTATCAAATCATCACCTCCGTTGTTGTACGCTGACAGCACCGCACAAAACGAAATGCTGCGGGCCGCTTCGGCAGAGAAGTTAGGCGTCCATTATTATTGGTCCTTCAGGCCGATAAACATACTGCGGGCCCCTTTCTGAAACTCGCTGTGATGGTATGGTAGTTTCCTTGGCCGAAATCCCACTTCTTCGATTATCTTGAGCCCGTCGGCTTCTGGGAACAGCCCGCATATGTTTTCATCAAGGGTGCTCTGCCTGATCCTGTTCCCTTCTTTTAGCATGTAGGCCATATACGAGCAGTATGAACCGTCGTTTGGATCCTGATCTATTGTCCATTCCAGATACCTTAATCCTTTGTCTCCCTCGTCACGACCGCCATGAGATAGGACAACCTTTGTCTTTTGATTTTCGGAGGCCTTATACGTGTTCGGCATTCATTTTTCACATACATAGACAGTTATAAATCCTTCATTATTCTTATTCACAATCTTCAACCCACTACGTTCTATCATTCCCTCAAGTATCCAGTCCAAGGTTGAATATTCAGTCCTAATGTGTTGAATCGTCTCTTGCGCTAATTTGTCCCCACCTCTTAATCGTACAGCTTCCACTACATCCTTGAAGAACAAATCGTAGTCTTCAATTCCAGACGGAAACACCACATCTCTCAAGTAGAACCGTCCATTTGACCGGAGCTTTTTCATGACGACATTAAGCGCTTTCGATTTCCAGAAATCGGGAAGATGATGTAATGCCAACTGTGAAACTATACCATCAACAGAACACTCCGGTTGGAAACCAGAAAGGAATCCTCCGACTTCAAAAGTGATATTGTGGATTTTTAATCGTTCTGATTTCTCTCGAGCATATGCAAGCATAGGGGCAGAGATATCCGTTGCATAGATATGTCTGCACTTGGATGCTAACTTAAGGCTACATTCCCCAGTACCGGTTCCTATTTCCCAAACAGTTGAGTCTGGTGAAAGCCCAAGGCTTATCCCTATATCCTCGGCTTCTGCAATTATGTCTCTAAGCTTCACCATTCTCTGGTCGTACACCGCGACCTGTTTAGGATCAAGATAGTCCACGCCAACTTGAACTGTTTCGTTGAATTGCCAGGGATATATCATATTCTTTCCTATGCCGAAGATTGTCCTGCAACTATCCCTGTTGCACCAGGAATTGATGAGGACTGACGATTCTAATTGATCCGTATTCCTCCAGATCAAGGAGGTGAGTATCTCCGGAGACAATATACTCTGCTTGTGCTTCAATGGTACTGTACTTCCAGCGTTGTAGTGGGGAATTCGTTTCCTAGTAAATCCCGAGTACTTCTAGATCCGACCAGTAGGCGTTGTAGCTGTACAGGGCGCCTGTGACCTCCTCGTGGATCACTTGCAGGGAGGGAATGTCGGTTCTTGTTACGGCCCGTCCTTGGGGATTCATCTGGTTGAGGTCGATCAGACCCTTCGACAAAGCGAGGTGGTTGAAATCCAGGTTTCCGAAAAAGAACGAGTATGGATCGACCTCGGGAGGAATGTTCACACGAATCTTGCCCTCTCCCAGGATCGGGTCCACAGGAATCCAGCCAACGGTTTCAATATAGAACTCCGCCCAGTAATGCCTGGCTGCTTGCAGATCCCTGTCGATGAGGTAACCGGCAACCGGTCGAGCGGGAATCCCCTGGCTGCGGGCAAGGGCACAGAACAGAATCGCATAGACGTAGGGATTTCCCTTTCTGTCCTCGATCGCTTTGAGAATATCGTACTCCTGATACTCCGGATCTACCTGCAGTCGGGTAAGTACGTACCTGTAGATTTCCCGAGCCTTGCGGTAGGGATTGCGCTCGCGTCCCACCACGCTCGAGCTTATCTTCACGATCCCTTGGTCGGTCGCCGGAACGATCATGTCGGCGGATGTGTACTTTTTGTACAGTCTCCTGGTAGTGTCGTAGTTGGCCGGCACCTTGGCTATATTCACCTTGGTTTCAACGGAGTATCTGTCTACCATTAAGCTTTGAAAGATCGTGTAGGTCTTGTCCTCACTGAGATTTTCAAAGTTGAACAGCTTGACACCATTGACATTATCAAACAGGGGATCAGGCTCCTGACTCACCAGCTGAATCTCTCTTTGCTCAGGGGCTTGAACCAACTGGGGGATCCAGAGATACAGAGTATTATCGCCATCCGCGGAAACCGATCCGATCTCCATCGAGTATTGCACGGCGTAGGTTCGCTTCTCCGAGAACAACTTGGTGCCGGCGGCGCTTTCAATCTCCACGAACATGGCATTGCTTCTGCCCTTGTCCGTTATGACCAGGAGGTGGCCGGAAGAAGCACCGTCGGGCACCCAAACCTGGATTTCTCTGTCGCTCCACTGTTCGTAATCCAGGTCGTAGTCCACGGCTGGGATTAAAGACGAATCATCTACTTCCGTGTAGTCTCGGGTCTCATCGCCTGAGATCCAGGTAAATAGCACCTGGGAGCTGCCCCGCTGCAGGCCGAAGTTCATCCCGCTGATGGTGAGAAGAGTTCCCACCGATCCGGTTTCCGGCTCCAAGGTACTGATGTAGGGCTGACCCGCCTTGCCAGGTCCGGAAAGAACCACCGGCACCTGCTCCTTGTTGGTAAACAGCAGTCCTTTGCTCTTACCGTTTTTCGTAATGACGCGCACCATACCGGAACTGACATCTTCAGGGATTCGCAGACTGATTCGACTATCCGACCAGTCCAAATACCCCGAAGAGACCGGCGCGTATCCACCGATCACAACCTCCCCACCGTTGCGTTCATCCCCGAAGTATTTCCCGGTAATGACCATCACGTCCTGCGGAAAACCGATTTTTGGTGTAATTGATTCAATCAGCGGCGGACGCCCGGTCATCCTGGAGCTGAGCAAGAGAAAAGCAAGAAGGACGAGCAAGACGGCTGTGAAAATGAACTCTCTGCGCTTGAAAAATGGTTTGGGGACTATTTTTTGCTCATCCATGATTATTCGGTGGAGGCGCGAAACAGTTCTCTGTAGGGAAAAATCTCCACCTCAAGTTGTATATTGAAAGTTTGTGTGTTAGCGAACTCTCGTGAAAAACCGAGCGGAAAAAACAAGACCTTTTCACCCCAGGAAACAGGAATGCTCTGAATCGTAGTCAGATATTTGGTCTTTGCATTAGCTGTCTCAGAAAACCACACTTGCCCCTGGGCCACGAGCAGCAGGTCTCCACTCTCCTCCTGGTACGGAGTGAACACAACATCGATTCGAATGTTGTCCCCTACCAGCCGTACGGCCACGCTACGCCCGGGAATGGTTACCTTTTTGCTCTGCGAGTTCCATACAGGTTGCTCGTTGGGCGGAAGGACTTTCGCCGTTATTTGTAGCTGAAGAGCCTTGTCAATCAGGGAATCGAGGGTCTCATCTTGAAAAAACCGCTCTAAATCGTTTTCCTGGGCCCCCAGAGAAGCGAGGCAGAAGGTGAACAGAATTAAAATCAGTACACGCCGGATCAACGCGACCTCCTGGTATATTCATCGGCCCGCAGCATCTTGGGTTCACCGAGCTGAAGAAACTCCGTGTCCTCAGGAAGATTAATGACGATTTCCTGGTTCACCGCCTCTCGATCCAGAGACTTGAGGAGTTGCTCCAGGTCCTCAATCGGCGCGGCCACCTGAACCTCCGTGACCCCAGATGGCTCCCGTTTGATACTCATGAAGGGGAAATTGGGTCTGGTGCTGAAAAAAATCAGAACTCCGCCCATCCCCAGAAAAAGCACGAACATCGCCGCGACTACCGGAAGGGGCACGCTGATGCGAATTCGCCAAAACGGAAGCTTTCTCCACATCTGAGCCACGTGGCTGCTGCTCTTCAATCTATCCCGGGTCCGTTCCATAGACTCCTCGAACCGAGGTACTTGATCCTCGTGAAGCACCCGGCTGAGCCGCACGAGCGCCGCCAGTGTTCCTTGGCAACGCTCACAGTCTTCGACATGTTTTCGGATTCTTTCCGACCAGGGAGATTCTACCTCTCCGTCGAAAAAAGCAGATAGTAGGTCAACGTTGGGACAATGCATATCCCTCTCTTCTTCAACCGATCTCGCCGTCGAGCAGCTGAGCCAAACGTTCCCGTGCTCGAAATGCCCTTACTTTAACGTTCCCCTCACTGATTCCCATAATATTGGCAATTTCTTTATAACTGAGAGACCCATACTCCTTCAAAACCAGAACCATCCTCATCTTGGCAGGAAGCTTATTCAAAGCTTCCTGAACGGTACTGCGGGTCTGCTCCTTGAAAAACTCTTGTTCGGTGGCTTTGGAATATTGGGGGGCATTCTTTTGCAATCGTCCGTAAGCCCGTTTCTCTCTCGCTCTCTTCTTCTCATAGTTCAAAGAGATATTCTTGAGAACGCGTATCAACCAGTACTTTGTTTGCTCAAGGTCAGGAAGAGGTTCCTTCCGCTGCAAGTACTTAATGAACGCATCGTGACAGAGATCTTCCGCCTTTGTTCTACTACCCGTAATTCGATAGGAAATCCGAAACAGTATCGGGTAGAGAGACTCATATACTTTGTCGAATAGATCCTCACGCAACATTGTAAACAACAAACCTAGGTCATTCGTTACAAAATCATCTCAAAGTTTTTCTTTCTTCCAGCGAACACCTTCCAGTGTATCTTCGAGGACTATTCCCATCTGGCGCAGACGATCCCTGATTTCGTCGGCCCGGATAAAGTCCCTTCGCCGACGGGCTTGTTCCCGCTCAGCGATCAGGGCTTCAACCTCCCTTCTAAGCTGCGGATCAAGCTCTTCCGGCTCTATTGAAGAAATATCCAGACCAAGAACCCGGTCCATCTCCGTTAAGGCCGCCAACTTCTGCTCCGGAGCAATCGATTCGTCCTTGATCAGTTCCCAAAACGGTACCAAAGCTTTCGGAATATTCAGATCTTGCTCCAGTGCGTCTCGAAAACTCCCCAGCAGATCCGCAGCCTTGCCGGCGATATTTCCCGGCGGCACCGCCTCCAGATTCGGATTGTCTTCTTTCAGCCTCAGAATCCGCTCGATCATATTGCACCGACCGCTTCGAGCCGCATCCAGAGCCTCTAAACTGAACTGCAAGGGAGAGCGATAGTGGGCTCCGAGGCAGAAATAGCGATAATCAAAGGCATCGTAGCCCTTTTCTTCGAGACTGCTCAGGGTCATAAAGTTGCCTGCGGATTTCGCCATCTTTTTTTGGGCCAACACGAGAAACTCACCGTGGAGCCAGTACTTGACCCACGGCGTCTTGCCCGTAGCGGCCTCGCTCTGGGCGATCTCATTGCTGTGATGTACGGGTATAAGGTCGACACCCCCGCAGTGGATATCGAACTGCTCGCCGAGGTATTTCATGCTCATGGCGCTGCATTCGATATGCCAACCCGGATACCCCCTCCCCCATGGGGAATCCCAAAGCATGATCTGATGTTCGAACTTCGAGCGCGTGAACCAGAGCACAAAATCGTGGGGATTCTTCTTGTCAGGATCGATCGCAATACGGGCACCGGCCTTCAAATCCTCCCGCACCTGGCCGGTGAGCTTCCCGAAGTTGGATATCTTTCCCACATCGAAGTAGACGTTGCCGCCGGCTTGGTAGGTGAATCCCGCCTCCTCGATACGGCGGATTAGATCGATCATATCCTGGATATGGTCGGTTGCCCGACAGGCAATGTCCGGCTTGATTATATTGAGGGCCTCAAGATCCCGGAAAAAGGCCTGAGTGTAGAACTCGGCAATTTCCCAAACGCTCTTTCGCTGCTCCCGGGCGCCCTTCAACATCTTGTCCTCCCCCTGATCGGCATCATCGGTCAGATGTCCCACGTCAGTGATGTTCATGACATGTTTGACCTTGTAACCGAGGAAACGCAAAGCACGGACCAGCAGGTCCTCGAAAATGTAGGTGCGCAGGTTGCCGATATGGGCGTACTGATACACGGTGGGACCGCAGGTATACAGACCTACCTGCCCCTCCTGTATTGGTACGAATTCTTGAGTTTCTCTACCCAAGGTGTTGAAAAGCGAAAGAGGCACCCGATCCTCCTTTTCCGTGGTGAAAATCTGTGCTTTGTCCACAATATGAAGGCGATGTAGATTATTTTATAGTTTGCATATAGACTCTGCCTGTGAGAAACGTAGGGAAAATACTGAAAAAAATCAACCTACCCTGCCCCACTTCTTACGAAGAACCGATGAGCCGCCACACCAGCTTCCGAATTGGAGGACCCGCCGACGTATTTGTCACTCCTCGCAGCACAGAAGAACTGGCCGCCACCTACAAGCTGCTCAATGACCGGAAAGTACCTACGTTTATCCTCGGAGCCGGGGCAAACATCCTGGTAGCAGATCGGGGGATTCGCGGTGCAGTGATCGACATGAGCGGTTTCCAGGGATGCAGCCTTTCCCAAACAGGGCACGGCGGTCTACTGGATGCCTGGGCCGGTACACCGATCAGCGACGTCAGCAACCACGCCCTGGATCACGGCCTGTCGGGTCTGGAGTTCATCTATTCCATGCCGGGAAGCGTAGGGGGATCTGTCTGGATGAATGCCCGCTGTTACGGTTGCTCGATCTCTGAGGTGCTGAGCCGGGTGGAGGTTCTCGACGAAAATGGAACAATCACCAATTTGGAGGTGGAGCGGGAGCAGTTCAGCTACAAACGATCTCCCTTCCAAAACATGCATTCCCTGGTCCTGCGAGCAAGCTTCTCTCTGGTTCCGGGAGATCGAAAGCAGATGCAGGAGAGGATGCTGTCGATCAAACAGGACCGGCGGCAAAAGGGACATTTTCTGCATCCCTGCGCCGGATCCATTTTTAAAAACAACAGAGCGTTCGGCAGCCCCACGGGCAGGCTCATCGACTCCTTGGGGCTTAAGGGCGCGAGCATCGGGGAGGCCCGCGTTTCGGAGCTGCACGGCAACATCATAGTAAATACAGGAAACGCTCGCGGGGAGGACGTATTGGAACTGATCCTCCTGCTCGAAACCAAGGTGCGGGAAACGTTCGGTTTCGAGTTGGAACGGGAGATTTTGCTGGTCGGACAGTGGCAGGAGGAAGCAACATGACCAGATTTGTAGACAATATGCGGGATTATCTGAAGGATCTCAAGGATCAGGAATTGAAAAAAGTGATCGCGGAGATCCCGATCAACGAGCTCATCGAGATCTGGGACGATTTGGACGAGGAGGAGGAGCTCAAACTTTTCGGCATACTGGATCTGGAACGTAAAGTCGATCTGATGGACACCCTGCCTATCTCCAAGCAGGAGCTGCTGATTAAATCCCTGACCGGCGCTCACGCCAAAGCTCTGCTCGCAGAGATGGACCCGGACGACCTGACCGACTTCATCCAGTCGGTATCTTCTGAGGTGCGAGAATCCGTATGGAATGCCCTGGAGGAAGAAGCCAAAGAGGAAACGTTGTTTCTACTGAAGTACGACTATGACGATGCCGCCGGTTTGATGACCACTCGTTATCTGGCGATTCGCCCCAACCTCAAGGTCTCTCAAGCTCTCGGTTGGGTCCGGAAGAACATGCACAACGTGGAAACGGCCTACTACATCTATGTTCTGGACCCGCTTAAACGGTTGATCGGCGTGGTGTCCCTACGGGATCTTCTAGCCAGCCAGGATGATGATTTGGTACAGAACGTCATGGTGAAAGAGGTGATTACTGTCTTCCAGGATACGGACCAGGAGGAGGCAGCCAAGATTCTCGAGACCTACGACCTTCTCGCCCTGCCCGTTGTGGATCATTACCACCGGTTATTGGGTATCGTCACCTTCGACGATATCATCGATGTAATCCGGGAAGAGCAGACAGAGGATATCTACAAGATGAGCGCCGTGGCCGTCAGCCGGTCGACCTACCTGGAGAGCTCTGTATTCGCGCTCATGCGTCGCCGCATTCCCTGGCTGATAATCCTGTTGCTCGCTGCGACCATTACCACCAATGTCATCGCCGGGTATCGCCACGTCTTAGAAGCGGCGGTGGTCCTGGCGTTTTTCATCCCAATTGTCACCGGAACAGGGGGGAATTCCGGCACCCAATCGGCGACTCTGATGATTCGCGGTCTGGCAACCGGGGAACTCCGTTTCCAGGATATCTGGCGTATTATCGGTAGAGAAGTTCTGGTAGGGATCCTGATCGGCGTGTGTCTCGGCATTCTCACCGTTGTTCGGGCTATGCTTCTGCCTCCCGCTATCAACCTCAATGAAGCCCTGGCCGTGGGAACGGCTATGTGCTTCGTGATTATCGTTGCGACCCTGGTGGGAGCGCTGGCACCTCTGATCATCTCCCGGTTGGGCTTCGACCCGGCCGTGATGGCGGGTCCCCTGATGGCCACCCTGATCGATGTATCGGGTCTGACCATCTATTTCGAAACGGCCAAGCTCCTTCTGAAAGTTGCCTGAAACTATGGTTCTCGTCATCGGGCACAATCCGGATTGGAAGAAGATTTACAGGATCTCCAGGATGGAGGTGGGTCGGGTGAATCGTCTCGAGGGATCTGAGTTCTTTCCCGCTGGGAAGGGGGCCAATACGGCCCGGGTTCTGCTGGGTTTAGGGGAACGGGCCCTGCTTCTCAGCTATTTCGGCGGCGACAACGGGGAACGTTTTCGAAAGGCCATTCAGGCAGAGAAACTTCCCCATCGCTACGTACGGACGGTGGGGGAAACCCGAACCTGCACAACGATCCTGGAAGATAACGAAGTTACCACCGAGCTCATAGAGCCTGCAGCTGCGCTCCAACCTGAGGAGGTCGTGCGTTTCGAGAGACGCCTTCGTAAGATTTTGCCCTCCTCAGAGCTGTTGGTGATTGCCGGGACCTCTCTACCGGGATCTCCGGTGGATTGCTACAAGAGATATATAGAGGAGGCGAAAAAACGGGGAATCCCCACGATTCTCGACTCCTACCGGACCCACGGTCAAGCGGCGCTCCATGCCGCTCCGAAAGTCCTGAAAATCAATCTCTACGAGCTTGAGAGCTTGACAGGAGAGGAACTGGCTGATACGGGCAAACGAAAGACCGCGATCCAGACGGTTCGAGAACAGTACGTGATAGACTGGATCATCATCACGAAGGGCGGCGAAGGGGTTGAGGGCTACGACGGGAAACGCCTCCTCCGGGCAACCGCGCCCAGAATCCATGTGCAGAACCCGATCGGCAGCGGTGACGCCGTGACAGCCGGAATCGCCTATACTTTGCTCCGTGGTGAGTCCCTCGACCAAGCCCTGCTCAGGGGAACGGCTCTGGGCACGGCCAACTGCCTGAACCTCTACCCGGGACGGGTCGAGCGCTCGGAGTACGAGCGACTCCTCGAGACGGTGGAGGTCCAGCCGCTGTAAGGGCGTCAGCCGGAGACTCGAAACTTTTCAGCGGATCATCGCGACCAAGTTGTTTCCGCTTCCCACCCTATACAAATAGAGAGAAGATCAAAAAAATCTATTCCACCGTGATCTTGCTCCGGGCGCTTGAACGGCAAGACCTGCCTGGTTTCCACACGGGCATACAACCGTTTGGCCTCCCCCTTCAGCTCGACATCGGCGGCCAGATGCCAGCCAAGAGTTTGTCGGGATCGCAGGTTCATTTCCAGCTCGACACTTCCCCACACGGGATTAAGGGCGCACAACAGCTTGAGATCCCTCTCCCATCCGTTTTCCGAATCCCATTCAGCGGCCATCCCTGCTGCGAGCTCCACTAGATACCAGTCGAGAGTTCCATTGCCATCCAGACAGATTCCCTGCTCCGGAAAACCACTGGAAGACCAATTCCACTCCATCTCTGCATCAGCCTGGAGGTGTAGCAGGCAGCGAGAGGTGATCCGTCGGGTAACCTCCGTCCCCAGGGCAAACAGATCGCAGCTTTCCCGGAATGCTGCAGGGAAGGTGGGCGCCCTGGAGATCTCTTTGCGATAGCTCCCGAACAATAGAGTGGACCGACAGTTCCACACCAATCTTGTGGCAAAGATCCACTGAAGATCTCCGGAGCGACCCTCTGGAGTGAAGAAGTGATCCGAACAATATCCTATCAGGAGGACAATATCCGACCGCCGGCCTGGCCAGGTGGCACACAGGGAATACACACCCCCGGGGAGTACCCGCTGACCTGCCGACACGGCAGCAGATAGATACAGCGAGACCGGCTGTAGATCAAAGGCGAAGGATCCGGCCAAGTGGCTGAGCAAACCTCCTGCGAAAGGAGACGGGTCGACAAACCATGATTCGTCTCCCCCACCCCGCAACCGATCCGAAGGATTGGAGAGCAAACCCAGGAACTCAAACCCCACTCTCTGCCCAAACGAGAAGGCGATCAGGCTTCCCACCTGGGCTCCAACGTCTTCTTTATACAGGAGAAACCATTCCCAATGCCGGGGGACGGCTCCCAGAACTATTCCGATTCTACTACCTATGTCCAAGTCGATATCCAGAGTTATGTCGGTTGACTCTGAAAAAACACCGCTACCGGGACCGTGAGAAAGGGGATTGTAGAGTTGGGGGAGGATCCCACTGAGATTGACCGGACCGGCGGTTACCATGGGGCTGGAAATCCCAAGCGCCCATTGGTCTGGCCGCGATACGGGATCACCGGGGCTTCGATTTTCAATATACATAAAGCGGCTCCGAGGATGGTCGATCAGAAGACGGGTATGCATCCTCTGAAGCTCGACAAGCTCTGTTTTTAGCAGCGCCGAAGAATCTTCACAACGGAGAAAGGAAACCGGCAGGAGATACAAGATGAACCAAAGAACCGGAAGAATCACTGACACGCGGTGAGTCACAGGGATAGGTTAGCAAATGCCATGCCAGAAAGCTCAAAGTGGCTGCGGGTCGTGGGACTCCTGATTTACACTTTTTTACAATTGACCTTTGGAGACAGATACATAGAGATCCTGCCCCATTATGATGACCGCTGAAAATTTTGTATCTATTACAAGATTTTCGCACTGGTTGAAGACATCGCAATCTTCCTTTCAGTTGGGATCGAAGATTGCGATAGGATATCCGCGCACGATTGACAGATCGCGGTGCGGTCTTTATAGTGCAGCCGAAACCTTGTGGGGCAATCGGAGTCAGACTATGGATATTCTTACACTAAACTGTGGGAGTTCTTCACTGAAATACCAGCTGTACGACTGGGATAGCCAGGAAGTCCTGGCCAAAGGAATCGTGGAGCGGGTAACCGTGGGCGATTCGTTCATCGAGCACTACGCCAAAGGAAAGGGCACTGTTAAGAAGGAGAAAAACTGTCCCAACCACAGGGTGGCTCTCGAGCTGATCATCGAGACTCTGACCGATCCGGATATCGGAACGATTGGCGACCTCGGTGAGATCAAGGCTGTGGGACACCGGGTCGTACACGGGGGAGAGAAGTTCGCACAATCCGTGCTCATCGATCAGGAAGCCCTCAGCACCTTCAAGGCACTGGCCGATCTGGCCCCGCTGCACAATCCACCCAACATCACGGGCATCGAAGCCGCGCAAGCCGTGCTGCCCCAGGTTCCCCACTGCGCCGTCATGGACACCGCCTGGCACCAGACCATGCCCGCCCACGCCTTCATCTACGCCCTGCCCTACAGCTGGTACGAGAACTACGGGGTGCGGCGCTACGGCTTTCACGGCACCTCCTTTCTCTACGTAGCCAAGCGGGCAGCAGTGCTTCTCGGCAAAGACCCCTTCGCCTGCAACCTGGTCCTCCTCCATATCGGCAATGGAGCCAGTGCCAATGCCGTCTGCAACGGGATCTCAGTAGACACCTCAATGGGCCTGACGCCGCTGGAAGGCCTGGTCATGGGAACCCGGGCCGGGGACCACGACCCGGCCATCGGCTACTACATCATGGACAAGGAAGGTCTGGCTCCCAAAGAAGTGGAACAGATGCTGAACAAGAAGAGCGGTGTCCTGGGTATCACCGAGATCTTCACAGACCGCCGCGATGTGGAAACCGCAGCCAAACAGGGAAATAAACGAGCTGAGCTGGCGATAGAGATCGAGTCATACCGCCTTAAAAAGTATATCGGCGCCTACTCCGCCGCATTGGGCCGGGTCGATGCTCTGGTATTCACAGCCGGAGTCGGAGAGCGGGGACCCCTCATAAGAGAAAAGGCGGTAGCCGGCATGGAAGGGTTGGGCATCAAGATAGATCCAAAGAAGAACGAGATCTCCAAAACTCGAAACGCCGAGACCCTGATCTCTACCCCGGATTCGCCGGTGAAGATCTTTGTCATCCCCACAGATGAAGAGCTGGTCATGACCGAGGACACCTACGCCCTGCTTCAGGGCACCTACAAGATCCATACGAATTTCACCTACAGCTTCCAACATACCGGGTACCAGAACAGAGAGAGAGAGGAAGCGCTGAAGAAAGAACTCATGAAAAATCCGCGGTTGAAAGAGGTCATCGCCCCTAATTCCTGACATTATGGCTATGATACGTCGGGCACGATGTTTCCCGAGTTCGTCCTTCTCGCCCGGCTGATCACTGCGGCCTGCCCTTGAACAGGCCGATGCCGAACCTACAGGCTCACAGCTATCCCACAGGCCAGGCGCACGTTGTTGAACAGCAGCTCGATATTGGTATCGAGGGACTTGCCGCCGGAAAGCTCGAGCACCTTGGCCAGCAGGAAGGGGGTGACATCTTTGCCTGTCACTCTTCCACGATCGAGCTCTTTCAGGGCGGTTTCCAAATACCTCTCCATGGTCTCCCGGGGAATCTCGTGGTTCTTCGGCACCGGATTGGCCACGAGCAGTCCCTGCTCTAATCCTAAAGACCGCTGCACTCTATAGACTGCGGTCACCTCCTCTGGGCTGTCCACGACCAGATCCAGGCCAAGCTCACTCCCGGTACTGTAGAAGGCGGGAAACAGGGAGGTTCTGTAGCCGATCACCGGTACACCGTGAGTTTCCAGAAACTCCAGGGTCTTGGGAAGATCGAGGATGGCCTTTGCCCCTGCAGAGACGACGATCAGTGGCGTACGGGACAGCTCGAGCAGGTCCGCTGAGATGTCGAAGCTTTCCCCCGCTGCTCTGTGAACCCCGCCGATGCCGCCGGTGGCAAGCACCTCGATTCCCGCCAGGTGGGCACCGAGCATAGTGCTGCTAACCGTGGTAGCCCCTTTGCGCTTTGTGGCCAGCACATAGGCGAAATCCCGTCGGGACACTTTCAACACATCATCCTCGCTTCCCAGCACCTTGATCTGCTCGGAGCTCAAACCGATCAGGATCTTTCCCCCCAGAATCCCCACGGTGGCGGGAACAACACCCAGCTTTCGAGCCTCCTCCTCGGCCTGAAGGGCGACCTCCACATTTTGGGGACGGGGAAGACCGTGGGCGATGATGGTGGATTCTAAAGCAATCACCGGCCGTCCCTCTCGGATCGCTTCGGCGACATCCTCGCGGATGTTCAAATAGTCCTTCACAGATTTCCCTCCACGATCGCCCGTTCCACCGATTCCACGGCTTGCTTTAGCGCATCCCCTGTAGCCGCTTTCCGGTCCACAGCCTCGAGAAACGCGCTCAGCAGCCTGTCTCCCGCCCCGGTGGTGTCGACGGTTTCGATTACCCGGCTGGGAGGGATGGTCAGCGGCTCCTGGCTCTTCCCCCGGCCGGCGGCGGCTCGTAGATCTCGTTGATACAGCCGGAGGCCCCGCCGTCCCCGAGTCACCAGCATCTGTTCAATTCTCCTCTCCTCAAGGAAAATCTGCACCCAGCGGTCGGATTGGGAGCCGCGGCCGGCAGGAACGTCGATCTTTTTGTCATTTCCGTCTTTAGTAAAAATTTTGCCGAGAGCCTTGAACTCCTTCTCATTGCCGGCGAGAAGATAGAGGTTCTTCAAAACGTCCGCGTGGCGTAGAAGCTTCTCCACCGACACACTCTCGAAGACAGCTCGGGTTTTGCGACCGATGTGGTGCAGCAGGCTGCGAACCAGATCCGGGGAGAGGTTGGCATCGAGAACGAGAAAATCCTGCTCTCCCAGTTCGGGCAGTCGGGCCCGCAGACGGGGCCAGCTCAGACCCTCCTCGATTACGGCCATATCCGCCGCCCCGTAGAAAAGCTCGCCGGATTGCATTAAAGCGCAGTAGCAAGAGGTCGAGTACTGATCGAGGAAAATCGGATTCACCCACTGGGGCTCACCGATGTTCTCTATCAGCCACCTGCCGAATACGTCGGAGCCGAGGGCAGTGAACAGCATCTTGGGGCTGCGCAGACGGGAGTAGATCCGGTACCCTACCCCCCCGGGAGCGAGGCGGATCGAAGAGGGATTCGACGTACCTTTAACGAAGCGTTCCCTACTGACGAGCAGGTCGACGGCGAGTGCGCCTACGATACAAATCATGCCTTCGTGAGAAAGCAGCGCCGGATCAGCGTTTGCGAATGAGTCTTGGCTTGTAGACTTTGCCGGATCCGATCTCTTTGATAAGACAGTCGGGTCGGGACTTGACCACTTCTTTCACGAATTTCAGACTGTCGGTTTCGGCAATCAGATCCGTTTTCTCGTAAATCAAGTAAATCATGGCTACTATTAGTATCGGCAGATTCGCCGGTCATCCTCAATTGTCCTCGGAGCGGGAATCGGGTACAATCCCCTCGACCAGATCAGGCAGTACACGAGAAAAAGCGAGAAATATGGTTGAATATTTTAAAACCCTGAGCGGACGGCTCAACGTCTACTTCTTGCGGCACGGGGAAAGTGCGGGCAACAGCGCCCGCCTCATCCAGGGACGGCAAGATTTTCCACTTTCGGGAAAAGGTCTGCAGCAGGCTGAAGGCGTAGCAGCCTGGTTGGAGGACAAGCACATAGAAGTGCTGTTGTCCTCCCCCCTCAGGCGAGCCGTCCAGACCGCCCAGGCTGTAGGACAGGTGCTTGGATTAAAAGACGTACGTCTGCACCAGGGGCTGAACGAGCTGGATACGGGGATCTTTACCGGTCTGACCGTGAACCAGATCCAGAAACGGTTTCCGGAGGCCTGGCGTAGCTTTCAGAGATCGAGCTGGGAGGGTGTGCCCGAAGCCGAGAGGATCGCGGAGCTGTACAGCCGCGCCGAAGGTCTGTGGAAAGATCTTGGGCGACTCTGCAGGGAGGGAAAGAGAAACCTGCTCTGCGTCACTCACTCGGGGATCCTGCAGTGGATCGTCAAAGCCACCTTTGCCCAGCACAGCTGGATGCCTCTCGTACCCATGGCGAACTGTTCGATCTCCCAGTTCAGTCTGGACAACCATGTTGAGACTGAGCGCCCCCGCTATTACTTCGAGTGGACCCATCTGAACTATAGACCCGCTGGAGACGATGAGTTCGACGGACATCTGTTTATGGAACGGTCAACAGGGATTGAAGGAGGGAATGAGTAATGGAAGAGCCGGCCGTCAACATCTACCACTGGAAACACCTCGACCCGGAACAGCGGGAAGCTCTCTGCCGGCGGGTAGAGGCTGCAGTTCCTTCGCAAGTGGCGGACACGGTCAGGGAAGTCATCGAAGCGGTACGCAGCGAAGGGGACGCGGCGGTGATCCGCTACACGGAAACCTTCGACAAAGCCGACCTGAGGGGCAGAGCTCTACGAGCCGGGGAAGAGGAGTTTCAGGCAGGTGAAGAAAATTTGAGCGAGGATCTGAAACAGGCCATTGCCTTCGCCGTACAGAGCGTGCTCCAGGTCCATGAGGAGCAGCGTCCCCGCTGCCTGGAGCTGTGCGAGGTTCGCCCCGGCGTGTTTTCCGGCGAGCGATATACCCCAATCCCCTCTGTAGGGCTGTACGTCCCTCATGGACGGGGAAGCTTTCCCTCGGTGATGTACATGCAGGCGATTCCCGCCGCTGTCGCCGGGGTGAGGCGGGTCGTCGCGATCTCACCTCCGGACAGTCGTGGGAATATCGATCCGGCCTGCCTGTACACAGCCAAGATCTGCGGGGTTGAAGAGGTGTACAGGATCGGGGGGATTCAGGGAATCGCCGCCCTGGCTTTCGGCACGGAAAGCATCCCCAGAGTGGACAAGATACTCGGTCCGGGCAGCCTCTACGTGGCGGCGGCCAAACGAGCCCTGGCGGACCGGGTCGACGTGGGACTGCCCGCCGGTCCCTCCGAGGCGATCGTGCTGGCCGACGATTCGGCGGATCCCCGGCGGGTGGCGATGGATCTGATCACGGAAGCCGAGCACGGTTCGGACTCCAGTGCTTTCCTGGCAACCCCCAGCCGCTCGCTGGTGGAGGCGGTACAGAAGGAGCTGCCGTCGCTTCTGGCTGAGCTCGACGGCTTGAGGGCCGGTTTCGTCCGGGATGTGCTGGCTGGCTATGGGGGTATCGTGGTTACCGAAACGCTGGAGGAAGCGATCGATTTCGTCAATCGGTACGCCCCCGAGCATCTGCAGATCGCCTGCCGGGAACCCTTCGCCCTGCTCAACAGGATCGAGAATGCCGGAGAGATCCTGCTGGGGCAGGACAGCGCCTTCTCCATGGCCAACTATGCCGTGGGCTGCAACAATGTGATTCCCACCGGCGGCTGGGCCAGGACCTGTTCCCCCCTCTCTGTTCGGGAGTTCCTCAAATCTTCCTCGGTGGTCTACGTGTCATCCCAGGGAGTTTCCTCCCTAACCGGTGCGGTGGCCGCCCTGGCGGAGTACGAGGGCTTCTCCGCCCACGCCTTGGCCGTGAAGCGGAGGAGTCCCAGATAATGCCGTTGCCGCTGATATCCGGCTGAGGGAGTACCCGCCCCATGGCTTTTCGAGATCTCGAAGAGGTATTTCGCTACATCGAATCCTTCACCAATCTAGAGAAATCCGGCTCCCTGTTCAGCGCTCGCACCTACCGGTTGGACAGAATGGGGCTGCTCCTGGAGCGCTTCGAACAGCCTCAGCTGTCCTACCGGACGATCCACATCGCCGGTACCAAGGGAAAGGGCTCGACCGCGACCCTGCTGGCCCACGGATTGCATGCGGCGGGAGTGCGCACCGGTCTGTACACTTCCCCCCACGTGACCAATTATATGGAGAGGATGGAGGTGCTGGGTCAGGCCCTGCAGGTATCGACGGTCCTCGACCTGGCCGATCAGATTCGCATCGCGGTGAAAGGGCTGCCGCAACACACCTTGGAAGCCATGGGACCCCCAAACACCTTCGAGCTGCTCACCCTGCTGGCTTTCTGCTATTTCCGGGAGATGGGTTGCCGGTACGTGGTGGTGGAAACGGGTATCGGAGGCAGACTCGACGCCACCAACCTGGTGAACCCGGAGCTGTGCCTGATCACTCCGATCGAGCTCGAACACACCGACGTTCTGGGGAACACGCTTCCGGTCATCGCCCGAGAAAAGGCGGGGATCTTCAAAGCAGGCAAACCCGTATTCTCCGCACCCCAGCAGCCGGAGGTCAAAGGCGAGCTGGAGCACGCCGCCGCCCGGGTGGGGTGTTCCATCATGTTTCTCGATGAACAGATGCACTCCTTTCAAGCCCGCTGCTCGAAAAAAGGCACCGATGTCCGTTTCCGTCTGCGGGATGAACAAGAGGTCTCCTATACCCTGGCCCTGATCGGCGAAGTTCAGGGGGAAAACGCCGCTCTGGCCCACCTGGCGGTACAGACCTGCCTGCCGTCTATTCTGCCTGCACTGGGGGAGGGCTTTGCCGCTGCCCGCCTGCCGGGACGGATGGAAGTAATCCGCCGAGATCCGCCTGTCGTGATCGACGGGGCTCACACGCCCCGCTCCGTCAAGAAGGTCCTCGACACTTTCACCGCGCTGTTCGGGACGGACGGAGTGCTGCTGTTCGCCGCCGCTGCGGGGAAAAAGATCGCCGGGATGGCTGAGATCCTAGCCCCCGCCTTCAAGGACGTGGTTATTACAACCCCCGGATCGTTTCGGGAGAGCAACGTTGCGGAGGTCTATCGGGTCTTCAAAGACCAAAATCAGGAAACCACCCTGGTCATCGACACTGGACAGGCTCTTACCCAAGCCCAGAATCTGGCTGGAGCGAGTCGCCCCCTTCTGATTACCGGATCCTTTTACCTTGCAGGAACGGTGAGGGAAATCCTATACTGATGGTGTGAAGCTCCTCTGGATTGCCGTGATGCTGACATTTCCTCTCTTCTTCGCCGTGTCCCGAGATCAGGAGAAGGAAGGGGATGAAAAGATCAGAGATACAATTGAACAAATACAAGAGGAGGCGGAGAAGGAAACGGAGGAGGAGGCCGGAACCGAAGACGAGTATGATGGGGACTCATGCTCGGGCTGTCGATTTTTCGGCGAGATCTTCACAGATATTTTCAGCGAAATTTTCTGGGAGTATGCATTGTCGATTCGTTTTGCAGACTATCCGTACGCCGAAAACGCCGACTACTTCCACAATACCTCAACCTTTCGATATCCAAGGGAAGACAAAGCCGCCTCCCTTCAGGCGACAACAGATCTATCGACTCATTTCGACGGCACCTATGGAAACGTCAATCGGATCTCTATCCAATTGACGATTCTTCACGCCAATTTCTACAACCAATCCATCTTTGCCAGCTCTGAATGGTTGTCCGCGACGTCTTTGAATGGAGGGCTGTCTCTCTCCATACAGAATTTTCTCCTCAGCTGTTTTGTAGGAGGCTATAAGCTTAATGTTCTGGACAACTTTATCCTATCCTTTGGGCTCAGTTCCCAGTTGTTCCTTCCGGCAGGATTTTACCTGGACCTTTACAATTTAAACGCCGTATTGAACGATGCGGTACAGTTGGTCCATTGGACGCTGAGCTTGAATTATGCCTTCTGGCGTTTCTCCCTTGGGGTGGGCTACAATTACAACAGATTCATCGACTCCGAGTTCTCCGGTCCCAGCTTGAAAGTCTGCTTCTGGCTGTAGCTCGGGCTGCGGAAGTGCGAAAAACACGTACCAGATGGAACGGGTACTCAATATCCTTCATATCCTCTGCGCCTCGGTACTGATTGCAGCCCACGCCGTCTTTCTGTTCCGCGGACTTGCCATAGAAGCGGGGCGCAGGAAACCGAATAAATTCGACAGGTTGACCCGCAGCTTGTCCCAAGCCCTTCTGCCGGCCACGGCGCTGAGCGGCTTGATCCTGAGCTTCACGGGTACAGCCTCATTCTCTGTCCTTCATATGCTCCTGGGGCTGGCACCGCTGGCAGCCGTTCCCCTCGTATTTTTCGCACGCGTTGCTCTGAAGAAACGGACCCAGACGCCCTGGCTTTTGCCCGCCATCAACCTTATACTACTAGTAGCGGCAGGTGTGACCGGCGTCAGTGTAGGGAGGTGATATGACCATGGCCGATACCAAGCTTCTAAACGGCAGATTGATCGTCATCACCGGGGACATCACCCGGATGACCACGGAGGCGATCGTGAACGCCGCCAATTCATCCCTCATGGGAGGCGGTGGAGTGGACGGGGCCATCCACCGGGGTGGCGGCCCCTCTATCCTCGAAGAATGCAAGGGCTTGAGAAAGAACCACTACCCCGACGGGCTTCCCACCGGGGATGCTGTGGTTACCGGAGCGGGGAACCTTCCAGCCAAGTATGTAATTCACACCGTGGGTCCGGTCTGGCACGGAGGCGGCTCCGGCGAAGCGGAGAAGCTGGCTGGCTGCTACCGAAGGAGTCTGGAGGAAGCGGCAAAGCTCTCCCTGAAAGAGGTCGCCTTTCCGGCGATCTCCACCGGAATCTACGGCTATCCGAAGGAAAAGGCAGCCCGCGTTGCCTATACCGCTGTTCGGGATTTCCTCGAAACCTCGAAGCTTCCGGAAACCGTGTACTTCGTGTTCTTCTCCCCCGGTGACGCCCGGGTGTTTCTCGACACCCTGTCGCAGGGATAGGCTTAACTCAGGGGATAGGCTGTCCTTGTCTCTCAACTGGCGCGAGATCGATGCGATCCTGGAGGAAATTCCTCTCGAGAACTCGCTGATCCGGGATATTTATCAGCCGAGCCACCCCCGTCTGGTTTTCGAGTTGTACAATCGGGGCCGTTCTTACCGTCTGCTGTTCTCCTTCTCTAATCCCACCTGCCGCCTTCACCTCCTCTCGCGGAAACTGCCCAACCCGGTCAAACCGCAACGCTTCGTCAGCTTCCTGCGCGCCCATATCCGGGGAGGTCGCATCCTAACGGCCGAACAGATCGATCAGCAACGGATCGTGCGGATCGAAGTTACAAAGGCAGATCGATCGGTGATCCTCTGGTCCCGCCTATGGGCTGCGTCGGCGAACATGATCGTCACCGACCGGGCAGGGGCTATTCTCGACGCTCTGTATCGCCGGCCGAAGCGTGGTGAGGTTTCAGGGGGACAGTACAGTGCGGAAAGAGATATTGGTCCGGCATCCTCCGGCGCCTCCCGATCGAACGATCAATTTCCCATTCGGGATCTTCCCGGTCCGGGGAGCTTCAACGAGCGAGTTGAAAAGTACTACTTCGATCTTGAGGAGATTCGGGAAACGGTCAGGCTGCGGGACACCCTGCTCAGTCGCCTGCGCAGAGAGGAGAATCGCCTTCTCGCTTCGAGCCAAAGCTTGGAGAAGAGGATGGAGCAGTATCGGGAGTTCGAAACCTTCAAGAAATGGGGCGATCTGATTTTGTCGAACATGCATACTCTGAACAGGGCAGATCGCTGGCTGACCGTAGCGGACAGTGAGAATCCCGACAAAACATGGGATATTGAGCTGGACCCTCAAGTAACGCCTGCCCAAAATGCGGAAAATTACTACAAACGCTACAGGAAGGCCAAAATCGGACTGAACAACTTAGAGGAGCAGTTGCAGCAGCAACACCGGCGACTGCAACGTGTCCTCAAGCGCATCGCAGATTTGGAGACGGGTGAGGCGGGAGAAACCCTCGAATCGCTCCGCAAGGAGACTGGTCGGGGGATAAGGAAGCAGAGGGACGGTGATCAGGAAAGCCAACCGGGATTGTCCTTCACCTCCGGAGGATTTCGCATCCTGGTGGGAAGGAACGCCCGGGAAAACGATGCCCTGCTGCGACGGTTTGTTCGCGGGAATGACACCTGGCTGCATGCGCGGGATTATCCGGGGGGGTACGTTTTTATCCGTTCCATTCCGGGAAAGAGCATTCCCCTGGAAACCCTTCTCGATGCAGCCACCCTGGCACTGCTGTACAGCAAGGCGAAGGAATCCGGCCAGGGGGATGTCTTCTACACTCAGGTGAAATATCTGAAAAGAGTAAAAGAGGCCACGACCGGCCTGGTCATACCAACCCAGGAGAAGAACCTCCATGTCAAGATTGACCCCAAACGTCTTCGCCGACTACAAAGACCCCCGGGCCTGATCGAGGCCGAATCCTCTCTAGAATGAGCATCCCAATTTCTGTTTTAGTTGAATTCCGGCGATGAATCTATAATACTTTTAGTGTATGAACGATTATTCGACAAACGGCAAGAAAATACGTCCTTCAACGATTGAGGGGATCTTCTACCCCGGCGAAAAAGATGCCTTGTCGGCACGACTGCACAAACTGCTCAATCACACCGACAACGGTGAGACCGGCCGCTTGGCAGAAAACGTGTACAGCATCATTGTACCTCACGCTGCCTTCGACTATTCCGGCGAGATAGCCGCCGCGGCCTTCAAGGCAATCTCAGGCCGAGAGATCGAAACGGTGGTTCTGCTCGGTCCGGTTCACAGGGAGCCTGTGGAAGCGGTCATCCTGCCCCAATCGCAGATCTTTCAAACGCCCCTCGGATCGGTCACCGTCGATGAGGAAGCTGTGAGAAAACTGGCAGGACTGTCCTTATCCTTTCGGGTAGACGACATACCTCATCTGGAGGAGCACTGCCTGGAAGCACAACTACCTTTTATCCAGCATCTGCTTCCCGGCGCCCTCATCGTTCCGATCCTCCTTGGCAAACCGACCCGTGCGCTTGTGGAACTGCTCACCAATTCCCTCTGGGAGCTGTATTCCGGGAGGATGAGCTCGACCCTCTTCGTGGTCACAGCCAACATGACCGGGAATATCGGTCAGGAAAAAGGGCGGGAGGAGCTCGATCAGGTACTCTCCTGGATCGACAGCCTCGATTGGGAGTCCCTTTCGGAGGCAGCCGAACACAAACGCATCTCCTCTTGTGGCGCCGGTTGCGTAGCTGCTATACTCCTGATGCACAGCAAGCTGCGAGGTGCAATTGCAGTTCTCAAGCAGGGCAGTTCTTTACAGATGGTGAAAGACCCGAAAAAGGTCGTTCACTACGCCGCTTTTGTTCTGAGAGCAGACGGAGAACAGGTGGATGGAGTTTGATATATCCCTCGAAGAAAAAAAGATCCTTCTGCAAACGGCCCGCGAGGCTATTAGGGCTCGTCTAGAGAAACGGAAATCCCGGTACCCTGTGCCCACGGAAACCCTAAAAAAAAAGTGTGGAGCCTTCGTAACTCTGCATAAACAGGGCAATCTGCGGGGGTGCATCGGCTTCGTCATCGCCACCAAACCCCTCATCGAAGCCGTACAGGAGGCAGCTCAGTCAAGTGCTTTCAATGATCCGCGCTTCCCTGCGCTGACGGCCCGTGAGCTTGACGAAATCGAGATAGAGATCTCCGTGCTGTCGCCGCTACGCCGGATTGAGAACACCGAAGAAATCCAGGTCGGGGTCCACGGTATTATGTTGAAAAACGGTTTCTACTCCGGTCTTCTACTCCCCCAGGTCGCCACAGATTACGGATGGGACAGAGAAACCTTTCTCACCCATACCTGCTATAAAGCCGGACTTCCGGGAAACTGCTGGCGATCCAAGGATACGGAGATTGAAGTGTTCAGCGCCATCGTATTCTCCGAGGAAAGCTCATGAGAGCTGATTTGGGACGCAAGCTCAAGCGGGAGGGCCGGGATGTCCTGGCCATACCCGTCGGTGTCAGCAAGAACGATATTATCCTTACCAAGCTAGGCGAGCTCCGCAAACTTCCGGGTTATATCATTCGAGACGGGGAGATTGAGGAGTGGCGGATCGACGGAGCCTTCAAACATGAAGGCCGCCTCTACCTGCACGGTCCCCACCTGGGAGGTCTGTTTCTAGAAGAGGCGATTCAGAAATCCTTCCCGGCTGCCCTTCCCTATCTAATACGACTCGCTCATGCTCTGGTGGCCCTCAAGCGGGGAGGCTTGAACTTGGAGTTCATCCAGACTGATTCCATATATTTCCTCGAGGAAGGGGGGATCCTGTTTCTGCCGCCGGGGCTGATGAAGGAGTTGCGGAACATGCACCCTGAGGTGTACAAGCTGCTGGTCTTCGAATCGATCAACCACCCGGACATCGAAAAGCCGGAAAAAGGTCTTTCCTTCAGTCTCGCCGCTCTACTGTACCGCGTGATTCGCGGCCACTATCCATTTCAAGCGGAAACGGAGGAGGAGATTCACAACAGGATACGTCATGCTCGACTCCTGCCCCTGAGCTTGATCGAACCGGGATTCCGGGAAGATCTGTCCCGACAGATCCTGGCCGGTCTGGGTCGTGCAGACATCCCCGCTCCTTCCCTGGAGGAATGGGAGGAAATCCTGGCCGGCTGCAAGCGAGAGGGGCTGCATCGGGATATTACGGAAATGGAGCGGGAACAGATCCTCCAGCGAGCCAGGAAAGAGGAGGAGAAGATCGGCAGAGCCTACCGGCGCAAGGTATTCTGGCAGAAACACTGGAAGACGGTTGGGATCGTCGCAGTTGCGGTTGTGGTGGTCGGTGTACTGGCCGGATCGCTGCTGAAAAACATTCTGGCTCCTAGAGAAACCAGGGGATTCAGCCCCGCGCAGGTCGTGGAAACCTTCTACCAGAGCATGAACGATCTGAACCACACCCTCATGGAGGATTGTGTCGTGGAAGGAGCGGGGAAACAGACGATCCGCGAGGTGGTCAATATCTACGTTCTTTCCCGGGTGAGTCTGGGCTACGAGGGGAGTTCCCACGTCATCAGCGCCGATGAATGGGACGCCCAGGGCCGCCCCGAGCTCCCACCCCCTAAAACCGTGTACGGCGTCACCGATCTGGTGATCCTGCAGGAGCGGGGAGAACCGGAACCGGTATTTCAGGTCAGCTATACAAAATGGGTGCCGGAATCCGGGCAGGGTCCCGGGGCGGGCTCCGCGGGATTAACGGAGTCATTGGAAACGGAAGGACCAAGATTCAAGAGCCTGGAGATCACCGAAAGAGTGTATCTAAAGCTGGACCGGGAAGATTGGGTGATCTATAAATTCGAACCTCTCTGACACGACGGGAGTCAAAAGACAAAGAGTGCTCCAGACTGCCAACGTAATCCGCTGTATCTATACGGATCCGACAATCAATGATCTCTTGAAACAGGGCGGATCGGGCACAAGGACCTTCAGCCGTCACTATAATCAAGTAGAGGAGTTCTTCTTTCGCTTCGAGAGGCCGTTCACCGTGCCTCAGCTTCCCATTCATCATGACGTGAGGATACCCGAGCCGGAGAAGCGCTACGTACAGCTCCTGGTAGAGGTTCTGGAACAGCTGATCCCGCTGGCACCACAGGTGTTTCAGGATCTTACCTACATGTTCGATCCGGCGGAGATCCTGCGTCCAAGTTTTTTTCATCTGTACTGTTTTGAAGACAGGCAGTACCTCTACCTCCTGCGGCTGGACTTGATGCATCGGCCGCAGGTGCACGGGGTGATTCACAAAGGCTCAAACGACTTGACCGCCGCTTACTCCAGCGATTCTCTCTTCCTCGAGGCGGTGTTCATCCCCCTGCAGGAGGTACTAATCGAGGCCGGAAATATCAGTACCTTCGTAGTGGAACAGACCATATCAAATACCTGGGTGGATGAGATCGGCCGGGGATATCTGGTGCAGGGAATCTGGATTGACAACGATCTGACCAAATTCTTCAGCAAGCTGTTCCTGCCAGAAGGGAAACGTACCTACCCCTTCTATCCGTTTGTTTGCAAGTACAAAACTATCTGTCAAAACCTAATCGATCTTGGTCCCGGGGGGCGTAAGAAGCTGCTACCCTGTCTGCACAGAGCCCTCGGCTTCCTTCGCCCGGTCATGCCGGAGATCGAGGGATCCCTGAAGAAACAGGACTTTTCGGAAAGCAACGAAACCTTTCGCAGGCTGAAACGAACCGTACCCGCTCCCTGGTCTGGGATCTGGAACGACCTCCGCCTGGAGATGTACCTCAACGATCAAGGTATGAAGGAGTACCGTATCGAAAATGCAGCTGGCTGATATCCCTTCCCTGAGAGTCACGGTGATGGGTCTGGGACTGCACGGCGGAGGCCTGGCTTCGGCTCTGTTTTTTACTCACCGGGGTGCCCGAGTCACCGTCACGGACAACCGGGAGGATCCGGAAGTGTTTCGCCACATCCTCCCCCGTCTGGCCGCCGCAGGTGTGCGGACCGTGCTCGGCCGCCACGACAAGAATGACTTCATCGATACGGATCTGATCATCAAAAACCCGGCGGTCCCATCCTCCTCTCCATTCCTGGAAGCAGCCCGAGCGCACGGTCACCCGATCGAAACGGATCTGTCCGTATTTCTGCAGCTGTGCAGCAATCCGTTGATCGGAGTCACCGGATCCAAGGGCAAATCCACGACGGCTTCTGCGATCCACCATTGTCTGCACGCCGCCGATCCCGGAGCCAAGCTCGGGGGTAATATTACCGTCAGTCCACTCACCTTTCTCGATTGCATCGATCCGGAAAGCCCAATCGTGCTCGAGCTTTCCTCCTGGCAGCTCGCCGATGTGCGGGGGCGAGAGCTTCTGGCGCCCCGGGTGTCTGTCGTGACGGTGATTCTCCCCGATCACCAGGACAAATACACAGGAATGGATGCCTACATCGCCGACAAGAAAATCCTGTTCTCATCTCAAAGCGCTAAACAGTACGCCCTGTTCAATCACCTGGACCCATTGCAGCGGGGATTCTCTGCCGAGACCCGGGCCCAGCCGCGCTATTTCTCCTCGGCACCCCTGCCTCCTGAGCTCTCAGGGGCCTATCTTCAGGATCGGGGAGCGGTCATTCACGAGGCGGATAGAGAGATTTCCCTCTCCCTCGATCCGCTGTCCATGCCCGGACAGCACAACCGGCTGAACCTCCTGGCTGCCGGTCTGGCCTGCTACTGCTACGGACTGTCCCCCGATGATATCGCTCCCCGCCTGCGAGATTTCCCGGGCATCGAGCACCGTCTCGAGCTGGCGGCGGAGATCGATGGTATTCGCTACTACAACGATTCGGCGGCCACCATCCCTCAGGCCACCGCTGCCGCGCTCGCCGCTTTGGATCCACCGATCCTCCTTATCACAGGAGGCACGGACAAGAATCTCGATTTTCGGGCTCTGCTCGAACCGATCGACAGGGCGGAGGCGGTCATCCTGCTGAAGGGCAGTGCCACCGAAAAGATGCGAGCCCTGTTCAACGAAAGCTCGATTGCTTACGAAGGACCGTTTCCCACTCTTGAGGAAGCCTTGAAGCGGGCAGCAAGCCGAGCGATCCCCGGAGCGTCGGTTCTGTTCTCCCCCGGATGTGCCTCTTTCGAGATGTTCCTCAATGAGTTCGATCGGGGCCGGAAGTTCAAAAAACTGGTCCAGGAGCTACAAACATGATGATTGTGGGCTGATCAGGCTAGCGGGTTCCGGTGAGATTGCCGAGGATCCTTCGGTATAAACTACTGAAGCGTTCGATACGGCCCAGCTTTAGCTTTGCATCGTGTTTCCAGATGCTCTTCTCGAAATCCTGAACCACTCTGGAGAAGTATTCGTGGGCTCGCCGCAACTCAACCAATCCTTCGGCAAACCTGCGGTAGGCATCGTCTCTCGGTTTGAAATGAACCACCCGGCGTTGAGACAGGGACTGGTACAGCGCTTCGATTCCGTGTATGGCCCTGGAAAAGTGAATAAAACCCTGTTTGTAATAAGCGTAGGAGGGATCTTTGTGAAAGCCGAGATCAGTGCGGTCGCTCGGAGTTTCCGCCACTCCGGTTGCACTGGGTCCACTCCAGGAATCATCGATCCTGATCCCGCCGGTCTGCCCGTAGCTTTCCCGCCTCTGTCGATCTTTCCCCATGGGACTCCCGCCGTCTTCGTCGACACCGTTGTTTATTCGGATCGTTCCCATCAAGTAGGCGTAGGCCTCGTTGAGGGCGATCATCTTCAGCTCCTGAACAGGTTTCCGCTCTTCCGGAAAGATATCGGGGTGATTTTTCCTGGCCAGCTGGTAATAGGCTCTTTTTATCTCTCTCCTGTTTGCTCCGGGCTCGAGGCCTAACTGCTGCCAGAAGAATCGATCGCTCATATGCCGGCACAACCGCTGGGATACACGCTGTCCCTCATTTCCGAACCGGAGATCCTGCAAGCAGCCGTTGCCGCCCCACCCAAACGTACTCCCAGGGCTCCGGCTCCGGGCCCTGCTTGTCGGCACCCGCCGGATAGCTGGGGATAAACCCAAACCGCTTGGCGTTCAAATAGTTGTGCGCGGATATCCAGGCAAAGCCTTGGGTCTGCTCAAATTCGGTAAAGGCGCGGCCTTGTGAGGGATCGGCAATATCGATGGTATAACCGCTGTGATGCTTTGAAAATCCCGGAATCGAGCTATAGCGTAGGACCCGGTCAATCGATTCGTCGGCCTCCCCGGAGACGATTTCCCCGGTCGTGTATTCTCTGCCCGTACTGTGAATGCTCGCATTGCGCAGCTCGTTCAGAAAGATCTGTCGCTGCCTGTCGACGGAACGGTACGCCGAAACCAGCTCGAGGCGAGCACCCTCTTCCTGAGCTGCGGACTGCAGTTCCCTCCAGGCCGCCATCGCCTGATCTTGCAGCGCATACCGGCCATAGGAGATCAAGGCGGTCTCCTCGGCCTGCCGCCGCAGACGGTAGCCCCGTCGCACCGCCAGACCTACGATGCGATCGTCCGCCGCCGCAACGCCTGTAATCGGCGGAGGATTGAGAATAGGCGCGGTCCGGGGACAGTCAAGTTGGTCGTACATCCCTCTGAAACCGTTGGGGCTGTATGTCTTGTAGCGTGAAGCTTCGCTGTATTTTCCATCCCCGGGCTTGATTCCGGCTGCCCGGAAAAGCAGCGTTTCTTCCAGCTCCTGCGAGAACCCTTTGAGTTTGGCAAGATCCCGCCGCTGGTCTTTAGGGGACGTTTTCGCGAAAGAGGTCAAAAACGCCCGTTCGCTTTGAAGATCGTAATCGGGATGGCGCAGGATCTGATCCCGGCAACGGTCGAGAATGTAGCGGATCTCAAGCAGCAGCTTTTCTTCCACGATCCGTTGATTCTCCCGAAAGCGTAGATACTGGGTCAATGAGTAGGAACTGACACCTATCAGAACAACCAGGACCGAGGATAGAACTAGGTACAAAGTCAGCGATCTTGGACGCAACAGCATGGGCAAGCCCTCGAGTACTCTCCAGACCGTATCGATTGGCCCCTACGGACTCACGAGTTTTGGGCCTGGATCGCGGTCATGGCGATTGTATAGATGATGTCCGTTACCGTGGCCCCGCGGCTCAAGTCATTGGCCGGCTTTGCCAAACCCTGCATCACCGGTCCGATTGCAGGTACGTTGGCGGCCCTCTGAACCGCCTTGTAAGCCGTATTTCCCGCATCCAAATCGGGAAAGATATACACGGTTGCCTGTCCGGCTACCAAGGAATCCTTGGCTTTCACCTGAGCGACCTCCGCAGAGGTGGCCGCATCGTACTGGATCGGTCCCTCGATGGGCAGATCTGGACGTCGCTCTTTGGCGATCCGGGTGGCCTCGCGCACTTTGTCCACGTCCTTTCCTTTGCCCGAAGTACCGGTCGAGTACGACAGCATGGCTACCTTAGGTTCGATCCCGAAGGCTTTGGCCGTGTCGGCACTCGTAATGGCGATATCGGCCATCTGCTCCGCTGTAGGATTTTCCACCAGGGCGCAGTCGCCGTATACCAGAACTTTATCGGGAAGGGCCATGAAGAAGATGCTGGAGGCCAGAGAAACCCCGGGTTTTGTCTTGATAACCCGTAGCACCGGGCCGAGTGTATCGGCGGTGGAGTGGGTTGATCCGGACACAAAGCCGTCGGCATCTCCCTTGTAGACCATCATGGTTGCGTAGTAGACGGGATCGAGAAGCAGGTCCCGGGCCATCTCCTTGGTCACGCTCTTGTGTTTGCGCAGCTCGTACAGCGTCTGGGCATAATCCTCCAATACTTTCGGATCCGCCTGTTTGGGATCGATCAGAGTGGCCCCGGACAGGTCCAGATCGTTGCGGCGGGTGATCTCCGTTATCTTTTCCTTGTCCCCCAACAGAACGACGTCGCAGATTCCCCGATTCAAGACTTCCGCCGCTGCCTCAAGTATGCGGGTTTCCGTCCCTTCGGGAAGGGCGATGCGCATTCGCTGGCGTTTGGCCATGTCAAGGATACGATACTGGAACATCCTTGGGGTGACGATATCGGTGACTACGGTACCGAGCTCTTTGAAGATTTGGTCCGTATTGATGTGAACATTCACCAACTGATTGACAAGGTCTATCTTCTCCTTGTCGTCTTTTTTCAGCTCCCCGGACACTTTATTGACCTTCAGTGCGCAGCCGTAGGTGTCATCCGGTACAGTCAGAATGGTTAGTCCGGCCTCTGTTTGTCCCTTGAACAGTTTGCGCACATTGGGACCGGGAATAAGGCCGCCGGTCAGGATCATACCGGAAAAACGAGGGTAGAACACCGAACTCTGGGCTGACATGGCTGCCAGGATGTTCTCCACCCGGTCCCCGGGAGTGATCAGCAGGTATCCGTCGATTTCCCCGACATAGCCGAGAGCGTTTTCCGGGGTCATGGCCAGGATCTTTACATCCGTCACCACTTTTGACAGATCATCCCCCTGATAGAAGATCTCTGCACCGAGCTTTTCCGCCACATCCCGAAGCCGCGGCCGGGACAGAAGCAGGTGGGGGGGTAGGGTTCCGTACAGCGTGATATCTTTCCTGGCAAGCATCTCCCCCAGCTGCTCCGTGTCCCGCGTGAAGCTCTCCGTTTCGAATCGATTCACGATCACCCCGAGCAAAGTACAGTTCATTTCCCGAAAGGATTCGGTAGCTTCGGTTATATTCTCCACGATCTGAGAAAACTTCTTGTCGGCGCCGCTGGCTACGAGGAGAACCGGCGCTACCAGGTTGTGAGCCAGCTCGGCGTTGATATCGAACTCGAGAGCGGAAATCGTACTGGTGTAGTCGGTGCCCTCGAAGATCATTACATCTTTTCCTTCAGACAGACGCTTGTAGGCATCGAACACCCGCTCGAAGAGCTTGTCCTTGTCCTCCTGGGCGTCCTGCATCGAGGTCGGATTGATATCTTCCAGTTCATCCCCCAATCCGAAGATATCCCGGACCAGCAAAGCGTCCTCATCGATAGCGCTGTCGCCGACATAGCGTTGTCCGATCGGTTTCATATAGCCGACCTTGGGAATGATCCCCTGAAGGGCATTCATCAAACCGATGGTGACCAGGCTTTTTCCGCTGCGCCGCTCGGTGGAGGTGATGAATATCTTTCTCTCCATATCTCTACTGTTATAATTCAGGGCAGCGTTTGTTTCAAGGTGAAGTACTGGGCTTTCCTAAAATCGAAAACCGCCGAACACTCCAAAGTTGAATTCCTCCAGAGGATACGGTTCGAATTGGGTCCCAGGGGGAGGCTCGTTCCAGAAACGGTAGGCCATGCGAGCTCCCAGGTTTAGGGCTCCGAGGCGCAAGCCAAGACCCCATCCGACCTGAGCGAACAGGGACAGGGACAGAGGATTCTTTGCCACATCCTCCTCCAGTCCGTAGTCTTCGTAATCCGTGATATCAACCTGTCCCGCGCTCCCTAAGCCTATCTCAACAAAGGGATCCATGAAGGACCAACGGAGGGGATGGTAGCGGAAATCCCAGGTCGCGATCCAGTCCATGTACCACTGGTAGTCTACTTCAGGAACCAGCGATTCCTGCCTGTCAAAGCGAATATTGCCGGTCATGCCGTAGCCGATGTGATCGGGAATAACCTCCCAATAGAAACCCGGGAATACGTGGTCGCCGGCATGGTACTTCTCAACAATCATCTCATAGCTGGGCTTCTCGTCGACCTCCAGAACACTTATAAAACCCATTCGAACATGATCGGCGAACACGCCGAACCCAACAAGAGTGAACAGGAAAACCACCAAAATCGTCTTTTTCATAAGATGTGCCTCCTTGCGCTGTGTTTCAATGGTTAAACACCCGAGGCAGGAGGAAGTGTTACCCTGGCTTTTGATTGCTAGATGTTTCTTAGGGCTCGATAGTGGATCGGTCGACGGATCTATTTTTCGGAAACCACGGAAATCCCGTTCCACGACGGTGGAGGCACGCTTTTTATATAGTTCTTACATCGAGCCAGGTAGATTCTCAATATCGGATCGTTGTCAAGAAATTCCCGAGCGTACACGAAATACCGTATTGCTTTGTCGAACTGCCGCTTGAAGTACACGTCGATCCCCATATGGTAGAGCTTCCAACCCTTGGCTTCCGCTTTACTGATCCGCTTTTGTGGATAATAGATTCTCGTTCCTTCCTTCTTACCCTTCACGGTAACTTTATCGATCAAGCGGCAGTGAACTTCTTTTTTCACTTTGTTATACACAGACTCGGAGATGATAAAAGGAACATCGTAGATCTTGGTCAGACCCTCCATTCGGGAAGCCAGATTCACCATGTCCCCGATCACCGTATAGTCCATCTTTTTTTCCGAACCGATATTTCCGATGGTTACCAATCCGTAGTTGAGCCCGATCCCGATGCGGAATTGGGGCCGATTCCGTTTTGCCTGGCTACTGTTGAAGCCTTTCAGAGCATCAAGCATGTCGAAACCGGATTGGACCGCCTGAAATACGTCGTCTTCGTGTTTTACCGGAGCCCCGAAGAAAGCCATGATGGCGTCCCCGATATACTTGTCCACGATCCCCCGGCGCTTCAGAATGATATCGACCATCAAGCCGAAATAGGTGTTCAGGGATTCGACGATCTGCTCGGGAGCCATGAACTCGGAGATACTGGTAAATCCGCGGATGTCGGAAAACAACACCGCTAGAACCCGGCTGTCCCCGACCAGCATGGATTCAGGGTTGCTGAAAAACTGATCGATGACATCGGAGGGTACATACTTCTGGAAGATGTTTCGGATCTTCTGTTCCCGCTTCTGGGCGATCACCGCCTTGAAGGCATAACTCTTGATCTGGTTGTAAGCCTTCTCCAGCTCTCCGGTCATGAGGTTGAAGGTATGACCCAGATCTCCGATTTCATCTCTGTACAGCAGATCAACCCGTTTGGAGAGATCGTTCGCGGTGATGATGTCTTTCATGGCGGTTGCGATGTTTCCCAAAGGCTGTGTAAGGTAGCGAATAAAGACATAGAGAAGGATCAGGGTCACCACCAAAGTGATAATCAGTATGAATCCGGACTGGATGTAGATCTGATTCACCGCCCGGTAGAAGACATCTCGATGCTCGGTGACCAGGAACGTCCAGCCAAAGGGTTTGAATACGACCGGCTGGGCTACCCTGTCTACACCGCCCACACGGATCAAGGTCCAGCCTTCCTCCGCCGAAGCTGATAACTCATTTAAACGAGCCGCCTCTGGCTCGGAGAGTTCTATCTCAGAGGTGCTCATAGCAACATTGCCCTGTTCATCCAGGGCCAAGATCAACTCGCTCTCGCTTCTGATCAGGCTGCGGGCAAAGGAGGCCACGGCCGTTTTGGACACAGTCACGTACTCCTGGTGTGTATCCAGCTGATTTTCCACGAGCAGGTTCCATTGGGTCGTGGCATAGTTCCTCAATTCCTCCGATTTGAATCTGAGGAACTCCGTCGCCACGCGGGTAATTCCATTTCGTGCGGCGAGGGATGCGCCCAAACCAACGAGCAAGAGGGGCGTAATGATCAGGGGTAGAACAAGCAGTGTGAATTTCGTTCGAATACGCATTGCTGGATTAGATGATACCCTCGGAAGAAACCCTGGTCAATGAATACTTTTCCCAGATATACTGTCGACGGAAGAGTATAAGGTCTGGAAGTGAAGATTCCATGAAAAGGCACGGGAAATGGGAAAACAAAATCCACAATCGAACCAGAATGTAGATCCGGATCTGGCTTCGATTCGGTCCGCGGATATCTCTTTCGACGAGCAGATCGAAATCATCGGCCAGATCAACGAGGTACTTGAGAAAAACAGAATCGAGATTAAACCGGATACCTTCGCCTTCACTCCGAAAAAACGAGGAAACCTGATTCCCTTGCTGATCAATGCGGGGGCCGTGCTCATTCTACTGGCCGGCGCCTTTTCCCTCCTTTCCTTCTTCAACCGGGAGGAACGCTCTCTGATCCGCCAGTCCTCTACAGTGCTAAGCACCGAGGGTAAATTGATCGAAGCTCTCCGAGAGGAGTCGGAAGAGCAGCTCAATCAGAAAGACAGGCAGATCGCCGAGATCCAGTCCCGTCTCGAAGACTTACAAAAACAGGCGGAGACCGCAAAGCTGGATACCGAGGCTAAGATCCTGGAACGGGAGGACCAACTCCGTACCGAGCTGGAGGACCAACTGGCGGTGGAGAGGAAAAAGCTCCAGGCCGAAGGCCTGTCCGCCTCGGCGATAAACGACCAGCTCCGGAATCTGGATGAACGCCTGACAGCGGAGAACCAAATTCAACTGGCAGCCTTCAAGCGCCGATCCGAAGAAGAGCTGGCTGAAAAAAAAGCCGAGCTCGCGGCGCTGGAGGATCAGTACCGGCAGAGCCTGCTTCAGTTTCAACAGGAACGATCGAGTCTCCAACGGCAGTTCAGTGCACGGGAGGCGGAGCTTCGTGCCCGGTTGGAACAACAAGCCGCCCAGGCGGAAAGTGCCCGGGCCGATGTGGCGGATCAGTTGGCTCAGTTGCGGGAACAGCGTCAGAGAGAACAGCTAGTTTTTGATCAGATTCTCTCCTCCTACAATCGGGTGGAGGAATCGATAGAGAACGGTCAGTACAGAACAGCCCTGGAGGATCTCGATAATCTCGAGAGCTATCTCTCTCAGGCGGCTATCGCCGGTCTGCCGGCGATTCAGAATCGGATTCCCGTGGACCGTTTCCTGATCGCGTCCTTGCGCCGGCTGATCGAGGTACAGCGCGCACCGGCTTCCGAAGTTGGCGCTCAGGATCAGGAAGCGGGGCCGAGCCAGGCGGAACTGGACCGGACCAAGGCTTCGTTGAGCCAACAAACCCGCGAGCTCAACCGCACCAAGTCCGCACTGGACCAGCGGACGCGCGAGCTCAACCAGGCGCAGGGGACGATCAGCCGGCAGAGCCAGCAGATCTCACGTTACGAAGCATCCCAACGTGAGATCGCCGCCCTCCGTCAGGAACTCAGCTCCCTCCGCCAGCGCTATGGCTCGATCAGCGGCAGCGGCGGCGCCAGCGCCGGCAGGGTTTCCCAACAGAAGGTCCTTGACCTGGTGGATACGAAGCTTCAGGTGCGGGAAGTACTATCCTCTGACAGCGTGAGAAGCGAGTACCCCAACCTCTACGATTCCATGGAAGATTATTTCGACACCTACGGGAAGGTTCAGATGCAGTCAGGCCAGGAAAACGCCTTGAAGGACGCCATCGCCGTGCTTGACGATCTGCTGGGGACCGGTTCGAGGGCGAATTTGGCTTCTATAAAGAGCAGCTATGCTACCGGCGACGGTGACCTGTTCGCCCGGTTCCTTGCAAAACTGGAAGCGTTGTTGGAGTAGTTACTGTTCAGCCTTCGACGACTTGCACCGTAGCTTTTACTTGTCTGCCTAACACGTCCTCCACCCAGACGTAGGCCGTCGTTGGAAAACTGGGCGCATGGTATCGAATTCTGTATTCCTGAATTGGATGGGGACTCAACGAGCCCTCGCCAACCAACCAAAATGTATGGGGCTCGATACCTCCGATTGCGGTCAACTGCACTTCTTGATTCACCAGGACGGTCACTGTTGTCGGGAAGGCAAGTGGTTCTGGGGCTGAGCTTACCACATGAATTTCAAATGCTGCAGTGTTGGCCTCGCTGTCGTCCACCTTGATCGTCACGACCGTTTCAGCGTCCGGCGCATGGTAGGTGGCCGTGACGTTTTCTGGATTTTCTAACCACCCCACCTCTGCCTGCGAACCCTGTGTATCGATGGTGAAGGTGTGCGCACCTTTGGGATTGACTACCGTCACGTCAATCGAACCTCCTGTCACAACCCAGGTGTCCTCTACATCGATCGCGATGTGTTCATCAACGGTAATCGTCGCTATAGCACTGTTTCCGAGACTATCAACGGCCTCTACGACATAGCTGCCTTCGGCACTAAACTGATAGGGCCAATTTCCGGAGGAAGTACCTTCTGGAACACCATTCACATGGAAATCATAATTCGGATCGGGGACGCCTCCCGTAGCGATGAAAATTACGGTATCTCCTTCCTTAATGGTTTTCACAGCAGGGCTCAGTGAGATCGGAGCAAACACCGTGACAATCGTTGACGCCTTACTCCCCAAAGAGTCAGTCACTTCAATTTCCGCGGTGTAGGTGTCGGTAATCTCGCTCACAACTGGAGCGATATATTCTCCAGTGGTTGCATTTATCGAGCCTAGAGTTCCTTTGTTTTCGTATGCATATGGTCTGAATCCGCCGTTTCCTTCGACATCCAAGGTACCAGAAGCGGGCACAAGGGCATTTGTCGGACTGATCGATAATTCTCCCGGTTCCTCATTTTCAAGTAGCTGAGTGAGCGACAACTCGCCACAGCCGGCCAGCACAAGACTCAAACTCAGAACAATAAGCGTTGATATATAAAGAAAGGACGAACGCCCACAGAATGTGCATTTTCTATAGACTTTTGACATCGGTTCGACTGATCCTCTGCCAATCTTCATTTCCTTCTCCCTCTCACAACCGTGTGTACAGATAGACCGATGGGACGAATCCCATGATCCAATCCGCGTTGATTCCCCCTCCAGAATCCGATTGCCAGAAATATACGAATGTTTCATACATTACATCGATTGCAATCCCCACATTTTGGGAGATTGCGTACATCACTCCCACTCCCCCAGCGGCGTAGGCTAGAATTCGGGACAGTCCCTCCTGGGCAATTGCCGGAAGAGAGCTGAAATCCGACACGTTGATGGCTACGCCCGTGCTGGCTCGCACGAACAGCCCGATCGGAGACCCTTCCAACGTCGTAAAACGCGTATCGATTCCAATGGGAACGACGTAGTGAAAATACGAGGCAAGTCCCGCCTCCTCGGAATCGAAGATGTTCAGGGCTGTATAAAGTCCCAATCCCAATATCCCTGCGGAAAGCGGAATCCGGTAGCTGCCGTAGACGAAAGGCAGATAGCTCAGACTGAACACATCATTGGCCACACTGACCGGTACGAAGGGGGCAAAACCGATGGAGAACTCGAAGGGCCGGAACCGCTCCACCGGCTCCTGCGGCAGGGGAACCGGAACAGAGGTGCTCTGGTCACCGGCCACTGCTTCCGCTTCAGACCCTTCCGCCGCCACCTGCTCTTCGGCAGTCTTGACCGCCTCCGCAGCGTTACGTCGTGCTACCTCCTCTATTCTCCCGGCCGCTTCGGGAAGCATATCCCGAAAAGTCCGGATCATGGCTTCGTCCAGCGTAAAATCGATACGTGCCCGCTGGGAAGCCGATGCCAAGATCTCTCCCATCTGGAGATCTGCGATAGAAAAACTGACTTGGATTTCTTCTCCTTCTTTAATATATCCCGCTAGGGCTAGAAATTCTTGATTCACCCCGGAGAAAAACTCCATCAGTGATTTGATCAGGACCTCGGGATCTCGCTCCTGTTTTCCGAAAAGGTCACGCACCAGCTCTTCCTCGTCAGTACTGGCGAACAGAAGGGTCTGGGCGCCCATTTGTTCCAGCTGGAAGCGCATGACCGATGCCAGGACTTTCCGTACTCCTTCGTCCCGCGAGCCTTCCAGAGGAAGAGATACAATAAGAACACCAGGCTTTTCCAGAGGTGCTGTTTTTTCCGATTGTGAGTGGACTCTTACAGAACATAGAAAGAATAGAACGCTGCAGGTGAGAAGTGGGACGAAACACTTGTGAAATCCGGATACGCAACTAGCCAATCCATCTCCTAGAGTAACTCCCCTCCTCAGTTGCCGCCGGACAGACAGAGCGCATCCGAACCTGTTCCAATCCGCCTCTGCACCCCGTCTTCTACAAATCATAGTATATACAAATCTGACTATTAATTCAGCATGCCGGTATTTTTTTTGGATTGTTGACGCCCCGTCTTGCTTCCAATAGTATGGGGAGCGTCATGACAGGGCAAGCAAAGCACCGCGCAGCTACCGTAGTGGATAACATCCCCTTTTCCTTCGACGAGGAGGAGTTCGGAAAGCTGACTCACATTGATCTTTCCGGACCCTACGCCACGGCGGTCACGGACCTTTTCGAGGACGCTCTGGCCACTGCTCGACCGAAAGCACTCTACAAAGTCTGTTACATCGACAACAGGACAGATGATACCGTAGAACTGGAGGGGATACGCTTCACCAGTCGAGTTTTGAGCCGGAACCTCAGCGAGGTCGAGCGGGTCTTCCCCTACGTCGTTACTTGTGGGACGGAGCTGGATAAATGCTTGAGCGCCGAAAGCGACGTCCTTACCCGGTACTGGCTGGACGGGCTCAAGGAGATGGCTCTCAGAACGGCTGTGGAGCACCTCAAAAGCCACGTGGCCACGCAGTACGGCCTGAAAGCGGAAAAGTTGTCGACAATGAATCCCGGGTCGGGCAACAAGCACGTTTGGCCGATCAGCCAGCAAAGACAGCTGTTTCAACTTATGGGGGATGTTGAAGGATCGGTCGGGGTGCGATTGACGGACAGTTTCCTCATGATACCCAACAAGACGGTATCGGGCATCTTCTTTCCCACTGAGGTCAATTTCGTGAGCTGCCAGCTCTGCACGCGAAAAAGTTGCCCCCGGCGCCGGGCGGAATACATGGGAACCGTAGGTCTGGCCGGGCACTAAAACACAGGATCGAGAAGCGAATATGGCGCGAATAGGGCGGGAGTTCATCAAAAAGACAAAATACGAGTTTCTAGACCCGTCGGCCCAGAGCCGGGGCCTGCCTCAACCCCCCCTTGAGCTCGAGATATACAAAAACCGGGATTTGATTGAGCTGCCGGAGCCGGAAACGATTTCCATCCCCCACGTTGATCTGCGGGAGGCGATCGAAAAACGCTGCAGCCTGCGCAGATACTCCCGAACCCCTCTAAAGGTAGAGGAGCTTTCCTTCCTGCTCTGGTGCACGCAGGGAGTCAAGGAAGTCATCCCGGGTTCGGTAACGCTGCGAACCGTACCCTCAGCCGGAGCACGTCATGCCCTGGAAACATACCTGCTGATCAACAACGTGGAAACCCTGGCTTCGGGACTGTATTGGTACAGTGCTCTGCGCCACGGTTTGATACTGATCGACGGCACCGCCGGCCTTGCCGATCGGCTGGTGGCAGCCTGTTTGGGACAGCGCTTCATAGCCCAGAGCGCGGTGACCTTCATCTGGACGGCTTTGAGCTCGAGAATGACCTGGCGCTACAGCGAGAGGGGCTTCCGCTACCTATTTCTCGACGTTGGGCATGCCTGCCAAAACCTCTATCTGGCCGCCGAGGCGGTTGATTTCGGTGTTTGTGCGATCGCCGCCTTCTCCGACGATGCAGTCAATCAATTCCTGAGCATCGATGGAGAGGAGCACTTCAGCCTCTACCTGGCTACCGTTGGAAAAAAATGAGCAAGATCTGGAGCGAAACCTACAAAGTTCATACCTATGAGCTCGACAGACAGCAGAAGGTCTCCATCCGAGGAATATGCAGCTTTCTGATCGATACAGCGGGCCACCATGTGCAGGAGCTCGGTTATTCCATACCTCATCTGCTCGAACAGAACCGGAGTTGGTTCTTCAGCCGTTTTCTGATCCGCCTGCAGGAATATCCGGGCTGGCGGGAGAAGATCACCGTGGAGACCTGGCCATCGGGCAGCCAGAAGCTCCTTACCCTGCGAGATTGGCGCCTGTTCTTGGGACAACGGCTGATCGGACAGGCGACCAGCGGCTGGCTGATGATCGATATCCTCAAACGCTGTCCACTCCGTCCCGAATCGTACCCTGAATGGGGCGCCTTCATCCATCCGGAGCGAACGATTCCAAATGTATTCGGTAAACTCCCCGAGCTCGATCGTGACCGCGACCCGTCAGGACGGCAGGAGTTCACCGTGCGTTTCGGTGATGTAGACATCAACGGTCACGCCAACTACCTTAGTTACATAGAGTGGATCCTGGAGAGCATCCCTCCTGAGGTCAGGGCCGAAGAAGAAATCGCCGAAATGGAGATTCACTTCTTAAGCGAAGCAAATTTCGGTGATGAGATTATCACCAGATCGCTGCGGCGCGGTGAAACGGATATATTCCCCGTCTCTGACAGTGTTGCCGGCTCACCAAAAGGAACAGAATACCATCACAGCCTTATACGCAGACAGGATGGAGTTGAGGCGGCTCGAGCTCGGACCGTTTGGAGACCGGTCACCTGAATCACCGTTGACCCCGAACGTATCCCTCAAAGCTTCCGCCACCAGATGCCTGTCGATCATGCCGGGGATTGTACTGTAAAACGGGGGGGAAGGCCAGAAGGAGGGCCTGTGAACTTCGATGTACTGGTATTGGGCTCCGGTCCTGCAGGCTACTACTGCGCTCTGAACTGCGCCCGCCTGGGCAAGAAGACGGTTCTGGTGGAGAAGGATCGCCTGGGTGGTACGGGCTTTCGCTGGGGCTGTCTTCCGTTAAAGATGATGCTCGACCGGATCAGGAGACCGGCGGCCGCTGACACTTCCAAATATAGGGCATCGGTGATAACCGAGACTGCCGGGCGAATCGAGGCGGTTGAAACCCGAATCGAGAGGCGCCTGACGGGGGCAGGGGTAACGCTGATCAAGGGACAAGGCAGATTTGTGGATCCCGGAACTTTCCGCCTCGGAAAGAGATCTATTTCCGCTTCTCACATCGTCATTGGCACAGGAACAGAGCCGGCGGGCTGCCCGGGGGTTCCTCTCGACGGGAAGAGAATCATTAGCCACAAGGATGTGCTCTCTTTGCCACGGGCGCCGAAAAAGATTCTGATTCTCGGCGGGGACGTGGAGGGCGTCGAGTTCGCCTGCCTCTTCTCCCGCCTCGGCACTCAGGTGACTGTGGTCGAGAAGGAAGCAGAGATCCTGCCGGGCACGGACCGCGATCTTGTTGAGCCCCTTGAAGTGCAGTTGACTGCCCGAGGAGTCAGATTGACTACCGAGGCAGTGGTTCGCAGCTGCAGCACCGATGAGGCGGCTGCAATCGTAGACCTGGACAACGGATCCCATCTAAGCGGGGATACGGTTCTGGTAACGGGACTCCGTCGGGCCAACCTTCCCGAGGGGTTGGAAACGGCGGGTGTAGATCATGACGAGCAGAAGATCGGAGTAGACGATGATCTTCAGACCAGCTGCGGCGGCATCTACGCCGCAGGAGATATCAACGGGATCACCGGTATGGCCCACGCGGCAATTCAGCAGGCCCTGCTCGTAGCCCGCCGCATCACGAAGGGTGCCGTCCTCGGCATCACGGAGGGTGCGGTCCGCCGCATCGCTCCCGCCGGCCCGCCCTATCCCCGCGCGATCTATACGCTCCCGGAAATCGCCGGCGCCGGCTACCAGGAAACAGAGTTAAAGGCCGCAGGCATCCCGTACAAATACCGCAGGTATCGGATCGGCGATACCTGGAGAGGATTTTCCAAAGGGATCGATGAAGGATTCGTCAAGATTTTAGCAGGACGGGACGATCGGATTTTGGGAATCTGGATGTGTGGAGGCTATGCATCGGAGCTGGCCTCTCTTTTCGGCGCTCTGGTGTCGAAAAACCTAACGGTCGGGGAGCTGCTTCACAGTCTGATCCTGCACCCGACCCTGGGGGAAGCCCTACTCGAAGCGGCGATGGAATTCGAGTAGGCCGGCCGTCGGTTCGGCCTGCCTCAATAACGCCGGAGCGGCCCCTCGTAGTCCCTGTTGGTGATTCTGCTGACGATTTCGACGGACTTGGCAAACACTTCCCCCAGATCGATGTTCGCTAAAACTCCCCTGCGGACCACGACCCGGCCGTCCACGAGTACCGTGTGTACGTTTCTTTCGCTGAACGAATACAACAGGCTGGCGAAGGCGTTGTGCTCGGGCACCATGTTCGGAGTGGCCGGATCGATCAGCACCAGATCGGCCGGGCAGCCCTCTTGAAGGCGTCCGTAACCGGACAAACCCAGGATCTCCCCTCCCCGATGCACCAGAGGCAGAACTTCGGCAATCGGGGCGACCTCGGCATCCCGCCGGGAGCTCTTGGCGATAAAGGCCGCGTCCCGGGCTGCCTCGAATACGCTGAGCGTGTTGTTCGAGCAGGGTCCGTCCGTACCGAGCCCGACCTTCACACCGGCAGATAGAGCATGTAGAAGAAAGTCGTTCACATCGCCGAACTTCAGGTAGGTCTTGGCGCAGTGGGCCACCCCGGCTCCACTGTCCCGGATCAGCTCCAGGTCGCCATCCGTGGCGTAATATGCATGAGCCAGGATCGTGCCTTGCCGGAGAATCCCCGTGTCCCGCAACACCTCAACCGGGGTTTTTCCCAGGGCAGCCAGACTGTCCTGGACCTGCCCCGGCTCTTCGGAGACATGGATGTGCATCTTCAACTGCATCTCCTCGGCCTTCTCGGCAACCTGTCGCAGAAAGCTTTGAGGACAGATATAAGGGGAGTGGGGACCTAGGGAAAGGGTGATCCGGTGATCCTTGTCCCGGTATTCCCGGAGGAACTCCAGGGCCTGTTCATACTGCCCCTGCCAGCCTTCGCCTGCTCCGAATACGGCCCAGCTCAGATCGGCCCGCATCCCGGCCTGCTGATAGGCCCGGAAGGCCTGGTCCATATGAAAGTAGTGGTCCGCTACGCAGGTCACTCCGGACAGAAGCATCTCCGCGGCACCGAGCAGGGTGCCGACATACACGTCTTCAGGTTGAAGGTTACGCTCGTAGATCCAAACGTAGTCGTTGAACCAGCGCTCCGCATTCACATCTTCGGCGGCCCCTCGAAGCAGGGTCATGGCCGTGTGGGAGTGCAGGTTGACCAGCCCCGGGATCAGATACATTCCCGAAGCGTCGATCAGCTCTTCGCTCCCGTTTGGAAGGCTCTCTCCGATCTCGCGGATGCGACCCTCGGCGATGCGCAGGTCCACACCGCTGCGTCTGGACAGATCCTTAAAGGAAAGAATCGTGGCGTTGCGGATGATCACTGTGTATCGAGCACCTTGATCGCCTGAAAGAGCAGTTCCTTGAACAGGGAATTGTTGACTTCCAGAGCCACATCGGTGTTGGCGCTCCGCCCGGTTATCCCATAGACGTCGGCCACGGTTCGACCGCGGGTCAGGTCTCCTTCGGTTTCAATCTCCACGTTCATAATGCGGGTCTTGATCACCTCGGGTTTGATCAGGTAAGCGATGGCCAACGCGTCGTGGAGGGGGGCTCCGTCGAAGTCGAAGATATCTTTGTTGGCTTGGGCGAAGAACTTGAGAAGCGGTGCAACCACCCGGGAGACTTTCCCGTTTAACCTGGACAGCTCCTCGATGTCATCGAAGCCGAACAGGGCCTTGTTGGTCACATCCAGCCCCACCATGGTTACCGGAACTCCGCTTCCGAACACAACTTTGGCGGCCTCCGGATCCACGTAAATATTGAACTCGGCAGCCGGTGTGATGTTGGAGTCGAACACGGCACCCCCCATCAGTACGATCCGCTCCAGCTTGGTGGTGATCCTCGGATCCTTGAGCATGGCCAGAGCTACGTTTGTTAGGGGTCCTGTGGGCACCAGGGTCAGGGGCGTGCCGGATTCCATGATAGTCCGTATGAGAAAGTCCACTGCGTGCTGCTCCAGCCCCTGAAACCCAGGGTCGGGCAGATCCGCCCCGTCCAGACCGGAAACACCGTGAATCTCCGGGGCAACGGTCAGCTCCCGAAACAGAGGCTTGTCCGCTCCGCGAGCCACCGGGATATCTGCTCGACCGATTAAGGTCAGGGTTTTGAGGGCGTTCTGATAGGTCTTCTCCCCGGTCTGGTTCCCCGCAACCGTGGTGATTCCAAGCAACTCGATCTCAGGAGAAGCGCTGGCGAGCATGATGGCCATCATATCGTCGTGGCCGGGATCACAGTCTATAAGGATACGCTTCATGCCGGCTCCTTGATCTTCCCGACCTGTTTGGCCTCCTCAACCTTGCGGGTCCGCCTCTTCATAGCCTGGCCGGAGTAGATAGTCAGGGCAATGACCGTGACCAGATAGGGGATCAGCGTGATTAGCTCGGAGGGAATCTGGAGGCTGGCGAGGTAGATGGCCAGGGCGTTGACCGCACCGAACAGCAGAGAGGCCAGAAAGGTCCCCAACGGCATGTAGCCACCCATCGTGGCGGCGGCGATGGCGATCCAGCCGCGACCCGCGGTGAAGTCCCGGGCGAACCAGGACACGTAACCCATGGAGAGGTACAACCCCCCGAAGGCGCCGAAAAATCCTGAGAGGATCAGAGCCCACATACGAGTTCGGTTGACGTTGATCCCCACCGATTCGGCGGCATGGGGGTTCTGTCCCACGGCCCGAATCCGTAAGCCCAGGGGCGTCTTGAAGGTAATGATGTAGAACAGAATGATGGCCAGGAAGGCGCCGTAGGTCATGATGTTGTGGCCGCTGATGATCGTGCCCAGAACGGGAATGCTCTTGATCAGGGGGATATGCACCTCGGGGAAGAGCAGGCTCTTCAGCGAGCTGGATTGACCCTTGTCTCCCGTGGTGATGAACAGAAGAAATACGGTAATTCCACTGGCGAATATATTCAGGGCTATCGCGGCCAGGATGATGTCCGCCTTCAGTCTGAGGTGGAAATAACTGAGGATCGTACCCATAACCACCCCCGCGGCGACTCCCGCAAGCAGGGCCAGGATGAGACTATTCGTGAAAGCGCTGACGATAACCCCAACGAAAGCGGAAACGAGCATGGTCCCTTCCATGGAGATATTGATCACACCGGCCAGGTTGGAAATCGAGACACCGATGGCGGCGAAGAGCAGAGGTGTCATGACCCGGAAGATGGTGAACCCGAATTCGGCACTCAGGATGCTCTGTAGAAGCGGATTCATTCCGCACCTCCTCTCTCGGCCTGGCGCAGGGTAATTCTATACTTCCACTGGCTCAAGAAAGCCTCGGCGGTAATGAGCAGGATGATCACCGACTGGATCACGGTGATCATCTCTGCTGGAACATCGGACATCAGGTTCAACACCCTGCCGCCCACCCTCATGTAGGAAAGGAAGAACGAGGCCGGAATGATCAGCAGGGGATGGTTTCTACCGATGATGGCGACAATTATTCCGTCCCAGCCGTAGCCGGGGGAGAGCTGCCAGACAAATCTGCGGTGAATCCCCATGATCTCCGTTGTACCGCCCAGAGCGGCAAGAAAACCCAGGATCACCTGGCAGAGAACAATGACCTTGAACACGTTGATCCCGCCGAACCTGGCAAAACGCTCATTAAATCCGGTACTGCGGATTTCGTAGCCCGTAGTGGTGTGGTACAGGAAGTAATACACTAGGAGGGCGAAGACAAGAGCCAGGATGATACCATAGTGGATGCGGGTATCGGGAATGAACCGAGCCAACCAGGCCGTTTTCGGAAACTGATAGGAGACGAGGAAACCCGCCTCCTTGTCTCGGAAGTGGAAGTTGATCAGATACAATCCGAGAAAGTAGGCTACGTAGTTGAGCATCAGTGAGGATACCAGCTCACTGGCCTTCCACTTCGCCTTCAGGATTCCTGGGATGAAGCTCCAAGCGGCTCCGGCTAACCCGCCTACCAGAAGGACCAGCGGGATATGGATAAAGGCGGGCATATTTGTAGATACGGCGAAAGCGGTACCTACTGCTGCGCCCAGATACAGGGAACCTTCGGCTCCAATATTGAACTGCTTGGCCTGGAAAGCCACGGCAATGGCCAGTCCGCAGAAAATGATCGGCGAGGCTGTTTCGAACACATGGGCGAGTCGGGAGCGGGTGAGAAACGGTCCGAGCAGAAATGATCGAAGCGAGAATCCGGGTTCCTGGCTGATCAGATAGATCAGGAACACACTGATCACGATTCCGATGGCAATGGCGATGATGACCCGGATCAGGGTGAAATATTTAAGCAGGAACTTTTCCACTCACAGCCTCCTTTCTCTGAACCCCCAGCATATACGGACCGAGATCCTCTGCAGTGACTTTTCCCATATCCTGAAAGTGGGCTACGATCTCACCGTTATATATCACGATCACTCGGGTAGAGAGCTTCAAGATCTCATCGAGGTCGGCGGAGACCAGAAATACGGCCTTTCCCCGATCCCGAGCCTCCTGCAATAGGCGGTGGACCATCTCCTCGGAACCCACGTCGATCCCGCGGGTCGGATGGGCTGCGATAATCACTTCCGGGTCCGCCGATAGCTCCCGGGCTACCACCACCTTTTGGATATTCCCTCCGGAAAGGGAAGACACCGGGGTCTTGGTCGATTGAGCGAGGATATTGAACTTCTCGATCAGCTCCCTGCTGTGTTGGGAGATATCTTTCCACAGCAGCCGTATCCCCTTGGAGAAACCCCGCTTGTAGTATCTATCGAGGATGAAGTTCTCCTCCAGCGTGGTCTCTTCGGCGACCCCGTCCTCCATGCGGTCTTCGGGGATGTGGCAAAGGCCTTTTTCACGGATCTTTCTCGGGGAAAGACCAACAAGAATCTCGCCCCTCAGAGTGATCTCTCCTTCCGACGGCTCGAGCAGCCCGGTCAGGATACGTACCAACTCGGTCTGTCCGTTTCCGACCACACCGGCCAGGCCGAGGATCTCGCCCACCCGGACATCGAAGGAAATCTTGTTGAGCACTAAAACCGCCTCGTCATTGACGTAGGAGAGATTTCGCACTGACAGCATCGGTGCTCCTAAATTGGGAGAGGCAGGAATCCTCTCGAAGCTGATGTCTCTGCCCACCATCAGATGAGCGATGTCGTGTTCGCTGAGCTCTTTGGCATCGCGGGTATCAATGACCCGGGCATCTCTCATGATGGTTACCCGATCGGCGATCTGTTTAACTTCGTTCAACTTGTGAGAGATGAAGATGATGGTTTTACCCTGGTTTTTAAGATTCTTCAAGGTTTTGAAGAGAACCTCTGTCTCCTGAGGAGTGAGTACTGAAGTGGGTTCATCGAGGATGAGCAGCTCGGCATTTCGGAACAACGCTTTGAGGATCTCCACCCGCTGTCGCACCCCGATGGGCAGATTCTTGATCTTCTTATCCGGCGGAACCTGTAAACCGTACTCCTCGGAAACTTGACGGGTAATCTCCCCGGCCCTGTCGGTATCTAAGAAGAGCCTACCCCGTCGCGGTTCGTTGCCCAACACCATGTTCTCCGCCACGGTGAGCTCCGGCGCCAGCATCAGATGCTGGTGTACCATGCCGATGCCGATCCGTATAGCGTCGTGGGGGCTGCGAATGCTCACCCTGCTCCCCTTGAAGAAAATTTCCCCTTCTTGAGCGTGTTCGATGCCGAAGATCACCTTCATCAGCGTGGTCTTACCGGCTCCGTTCTCCCCGACGATGGCGTGGATGGTGTTTTCCTCCACAGAAACACTGACACCCCGGTTGGCAATCACCCCGTTTTCGTAAACCTTGAGGATGTTCTTCGCTTCCAGGATTTTATCCATGATTTAAAACCCCTCTTCCCGACTCGATCGGGTAGTAATCGAGAGAATATACAAAATAAAATGGGGAATCCCGATACATTATGTCCGGGATTCCCCACGGCTCAGGTTACTGGCCAATAGCCGTGTCAACGGCGATCTCGCCGCTGACAATTTTCTCTTCCAGTTCCTTGATCTGATTGCGGAACTCGTCGGGAATGAGCTTCCTGTAGTTTTCGTTGTCGGCAACACCGACACCACCCTCGGCAATACCGAGCACCTCGGCTTCCCCAACTGGAAGGTTGCCCTCCAGGTGCAACTTGATGGCCCTGTAAAGGGAATCGTCTACATTTTTCATCATCGAGGTAACAATGTTAGCAGCCATGGCGGGATCGGTATCCTTGTAGAGGAAGTACTGATCCGAATCCACGCCGATGGCGTAGCGATCCTTGTCCTTGGCCGCGTCGAGCAGCCCGATTCCCGTCTGGCCGGCTACATTGAAGGAAATATCCGCCTCCTGCTCGTATTGGGCCAGAACCAGCTCTTTGCCCTTGGCCGAATCGCTGAAGGAGTTGGCGTAGGATACGAGGACGTTGACATCGGGATCGATGTATTTGGCGCCCTGGGTGTAGCCGACTTTGAAGTCGTTGATCACAGGAATATCCATACCGCCGAGAAAACCGACGACCTTCTGCGGATTGGCCTTGGGCATGTCTGAAGTGGTGACCAGTGCAGCTAGAGCTCCGACCAGAAAGGAGCCCTCGTTCTGAGCATAGAGGATGGAGTAGACGTTGTCCAGGTCACCCTTGGAGTAGTCCACCGAGGTGTCGTACGTGATGAAAATCTTCTCCGGATGTTTAGGGGCGATCTCCTGCAGATAGTCCACCAGCTGCCAGGTTCCAGCAATGACGATGTCCCATTCCCCTTCGGCGAGTTGGGTGATATCTGGTTCCCAGTTTGCCTGCTCGTAGGTGCCCTCGATCGTCTTGGTGGTGATGCCGAAGTCCGCAGTGGCCTTCTCGACCCCTCGATGCGCGGAGTCGAAGAAGGACTTGTCACCCAGGGTCCCATTGATGTACAGAACGACCCGAAGCTTTTTCTCTGCCGGCGCAGCCGCTTCCTCTTTTTTCTTACAGGCCGCCAGCCCGAGCACGCTCAGGGCGAGAAGCACGACCAGGAGTACGTTCAATACCTTTTTCATTCTTTCCTCCTTACTGAAAATCGATGGTAGTACTCTATTTACGCCAGATTGCGTATCCTCAACAGTATACTTTGAAAACCCGACTTGTCAATTTCCATCACCAACTTCACACGCTGTCCCTGCCGATGAACACTGGCCCCCCGGCGAGGCGTGCCGGCCAACTCCATCGTGAGGTCCCCTTCCAAGACCTGCTTGGCGATGGCTGGAGATGCTGCATAGGCCATGGTCAAAGGATCGGGGAACATCGCCGCCCTGTTCCCGTACACCTTCTCGATGTAGGAGAACAGGGGCTGGTGCATGTCGAGGAGCAGCTTTCCCGCTTTGCTGTCCCCCAGTCCTAGAGCTTTGATCTCCTTCTCGCTGTGGGCCATCTTCACAGCCGCGTCCCAGGGCACCACCGTGAGGGGCAACTTGCTGTCCAACACGACTTGCACCGACTCCGGGTCGGCGTAGTAGTTGAACTCAGCATAAGGGGTGACGTTTCCCTTTCCGATGGCTCCCCCCATCGAGATGATCTCGCCGATCAGCTCTTCGAGCTCCGGGTAGAGATTCAAAGCTATAGCAACATTGGTAAACGGCCCGAGGGCGATCAGAGACAGGCCCGGATTCTCCCGAGCCAGACGAAGCATCCCCTCCGGAGCGCCCGTGTCCTCCGGGAGTTTGCCCGCATCGTCGAGCTGTACGTCTCCCAATCCATTGCGTCCGTGCACCCCTTCGGCGTGGTGGGGCTGAGCGATCAGGGGACGGGAGGCACCACGAAACACCGGGATATCTTCTCGGCCCAGCAAGGGAAGCAGTCTAAGCACATTTTCGGTAACCTGCTTGACTCCCACATTGCCGTTCACCGTGGTCAAACCCAGTACATTCAGCTCCGAACTGGCCAAGGCAATCATGATGGCCACAGCATCGTCTACTCCACAATCCGTATCGATGAGAATATTCTTCATCCTTCGAGCTCCAACCGTACTTTTTCTATCAGCTCCTGGATCTCAAAGGGCTTACCCAAATAGGGAATATCGTTTGCCGCGATGAATCCGACGGTCTCGCCGCTTACCGTATCTCCGGTAATAAACATGATACGATGGATCATTTTCGAACTTCTGCCACTCAGCTTCTTATACAGCTCGATGCCACTCAAACGGGGCATACGGACATCGCAGATGATCAGGTCGTAGCGCACACTGTTGATCTTTTCCAACGCTTCCAGCCCGTCCGGACTGGTGTCTACTTGATAGCCGACCTGTCCAAGTACTCGAACCACCATTCCGCGAAGAACCTCTTCGTCTTCCACAACCAGTATTCGCGCCCCTCCTGTATCCCCAGGGACCGGCATGTCAGCACCGGAATCCTCCCGAGTCCGGTCATCCGAGGATATCACAGGGATTTGCACATAGAAGCGGTTCTCTTCCCCGGCTTGGCTGTCCACCCAGATCTGTCCGCCGTGCTCGCTGACAATCCCATGGCAGACAGAGAGACCAAGTCCGGTTCCCTTGCCGGGAGATTTGGTGGTGAAAAAGGGATCGAAAATCCGCGGCAGCACATCAGACGGAATCCCCGGACCATCATCCTCAATACAAATTCGAATTCCCGGTATCGACGGACCGCCATCGGCATCCCCATTTTCTTTCGCTTGATCGATTGTCACCAATTCCGAAGAAACGGTAAGAACTCCGCCTCCGTTGGCCTCGTACATGGCCTCATAGGCGTTGTTGATGAGGTTGACGAAAACCTGCTGAAGCTGATGAGCGTCGGCCATGGTCGCCGGAAGATCCCCGGCAAGACGGGTTCGACATTCGATATTATGGGATTGGAGCTCGTAGGCCAGGATCTTCAGCGTGCTGTTCAGAACATCCTCCACAAATACTGGGCTTCTCTCTGGGCGCTGCTGCCGGGAAAAATCGAGAAGGCTGCGGACGATCTTTCCTGCCCGGTGAGCTTCTCCCACCAGTTTTTCCAGATCCTGCTTCACCCCTTCGTTGAGCTCTCCGCTCTGCAGCAGCTGGGCAATTCCGATGATGGCGGTCAAAGGGTTGTTCAGCTCATGGGCCACACCGGCCACGAGCTTGCCGATAGCGGCCATCTTTTCACTTTGAACGAGCTTGTTCTGCGACGCCTGCAGTGCCTCGAGCTGATCCTTTACATTTTGATGAAGCTGAGCGTTTTCCACGGCGATTGCCGCCTGCTGGGCAAAGCTCATGGCCAGATCCGCCTCCTCATCAGAATAGGCCCCAAGCTGGCGGCTGTCGATGGTCAGGCAACCGATTAAGCCTACTTTGCCGAGCAGAGGAACACTCATCCAGCCTCGGACGTAATTCGTTTTTCCCCAACCGTGAAAGCGTTCATCCGCCGATGCGTCCACCAGGATAAAGGGACGTCCGGTTCTTTCGAGCTCCCGCTCGATCTCAGTAACCGGATACTGCTGGCCAAGCGCCAAATCGCCGGGCAGGTCCCGTCCCGAAACAACTCGCAGACAGTTCCCCTCCAGCAGCATCACCGAGGCACTGTAGTAGGGAATCACCTTGCGAAGTTCGGTGAGAATGTGATCGAGAACTTCGTGAAGGTCGAGACTCTGACTCAAAGTGGCGACGGCCGACTGCATGGCTTCGATGCGTTGACGCTGGGTGCGTTCGGTCTCGTACAACCTGGCGTTCTCTACAGCAATCGCCGCTTGATCGGCCAGCATCTCCAGAATTCGCAGCTCCTCCTCCCCAAAAGGTTGTCGCTCGAACCGGGAGATGTTCATAACTCCCACAACCCGCTGTTTGACCTTCAAGGGAAGACCCACGATACTTCCGCGCCACTTCTGCGGGGTGCCTTTATAGAGGGGATGGGTACGGATATCCTCCACCACGATGGGCTGCCCCGTTTCAGCGACCCGGTAGGTCAGACCGTCCCGTCTTGGTTCCGCATAGGGTTTGTCCCAACGCCCATTCTCTCCGGATGCTGCTCCAAAGGAAAGTTTGTTCTCGGTGTAGAGAAAAATGTGGGCCAGGTCGGCCGGTACCAGCTCGTGCACGGTGACCAATATCGAATCCAACACCTGCGGCAGCTCGAGAGAGGCGGTCAGGGCTGAGCTGGCCCGCTGAACTGTTTCCACTTCTTTGTGAAAAGCTCTGTCTAGTCGGCTAAGGCGAAGATTTTCCATCCGTCCGGAAATCACCATGGCGAGCACCTGCACGAACTGGGTGTCCCGCTTGTTGAAAGAGGCGCCACCGGAGGTGTTGAACAGGATGACCAGACCGGCGATTGCGTCGGCTACAACGAGAGGTGAAGCAAGCAAGGCTTTCACTCCCAGTTCTACTAAAGTGGTATGGGCAAACACATAGTGATTGTAGTCGTCAATGACTATGGGTTTGTCCTCCTGCATCCCCAGGCTGACCAGAAGCTCGGTGGCCAAGGCCTTGCCCTGCAGTGCCTGTTCGGGTAGTCCGTAGGTTATCGTACTGCTCGCCGGACCGGCGACAGGAGAGCTCAGTATTGCCGCAGCGGCTTGGGCACCGATTGTCTCGGCAGTCACGGCCAAAGCCTGGGGCAAAACCTCGGTCAGGTTCTGCGCTTGCATAAGGGTCATCAGGATTTCATGTAGGACTTTCGATCGATTTCGAGCCAAACTCTGCCCGCCTTATCCGCCCCAGATCACTGGTTTGTTGAGGTGCAACAGATCGTGCCTGGGGCACAAATCTCCGCCCTCTATTTATACCCTCTTGTCTTGCTCTATGTCGAGGTGCGGTGATTGAGCCGAATGAAACACTGGAGTAGAATGATCGTAACATGAAGGAATTGATCGCCCTCGGCCGGAAGCTCTGGGACCGGGCGGAACCCGGCTTTTTCGAAAGCGAAACCCATCGTATCCTCAAGAATTATTTTCTGAACCTCGGTCTGTCCGTACAGGAGTTTGACGGGATACCCGGTTTCATCGCGTTCAGCGGCGGAAAAGCACGGGAAAAAACTGTCGCCCTGCTTGCCGACATGGACGGGCTTCCCTCGGGGGACGGCGGGATCTACGGACATTTCTGCGGACATCACCTTCAGATGACCGCGCTGTACAGCACGGCTCGACGCCTGCTGGAGAAATCACCCCAGATCCTCTCACAGATCGCGTTTGTGGCGACTCCCGCAGAAGAGTACGTGGATTTGGACAAACGGGAAACCCTGAGGCTCCAGGGAAAACTCAAACGTTTCAGCGGCAAGCAGGAGTTGATCGAGCGCGGGATGTTCGAATCCTTCCGCTTCGCCGTGGCCACCCATGCTGCGGAGTTGGGAGTCAATCGGGCGGTAAGCAGCGTCTTACGGATGAACGGCTTCGAAGTGCTTCGCTTCCGCTTTCAGGGCGAGAGTGCCCATGCCGGCGCTCATCCGCACCTAGGGAAAAATTCTCAAAACGCCGCCTCCCTGTTCCTCCAGGCCTGCGCTTTCCTGCGGGAGGAGTTCCCGGAGGACCGGCACATCCGCATACATCCGGTGCTGCGATTGAGACCGGACCAGCCGGTGAGCTTCGTCCCCGACCTGGCCACCGTGGAGACGTACGTACGAGCCGTGGAGGAGGCGACGGTTCAGGAGGTGACGGAGAAGCTCTGCCGGGCTGCTAGAGGGTGTGCTCAAGCAATCGGGAACTCGATGGACATCGAGCGTATCCAAGGATACGCCCCTTTTACCGTTGATCACGAGCTTCACGCCCTGCTGCGCTCGGCGGCCGTACGCGAAGGTGTAGAGTTCATCGAAGAGGAGTTCTCCGCCGCATCAACGGATATGGGAGACGTTTCTCAGATCAAACCGGCGATCATCGTGGGGCTTCCCGGCACCAACGGCAGGTTCCACAGCCCCGAGTTTCGCGTGACCGACGAGGAGGCAGCCTATGTTTTTCCGGCGGAAATCCTCAAGGCTTATCTGACTCGTTTGGTAGAGCAAACCTAGTTTTGTTTGAATCCTTCAAGAACTTCGAGCAGCAGATCCGGCTCGTCCGTAATGATGCCGTCAACTCCCCAGCCGATCAGTTTTTTCATGATCCTCTGATCGTTCACCGTCCAGGGGATGACCTTCATCCCGAGCCGGTGGGCTTCCTCCACATCCCGGCGCTCGATCTCCCGGTAGGAGGGGCTGAGGATATCAGCTCCAAAGGCCTGCACAAGTGCGGGGATGCTCCTGTAACCGTCAAAATCCAGATCAGCCAGCCAAGGTGAGGGTCCGTCCCCTCCCGGCTGCAGGTTGTACCAGGCGCCGTCGATCGAGAAATTCCCGACCGTCAGGCAGGCAATGGATATGTCCGGAGCCCGTTCCTTCACTGCCTTCAGGGTCCGCCAGTCGAAGGATTGGATCGCCACGCGGGATTCTAGCCCATATTCACGGATCGACTTTAGCACCAGCTTCACAAATTCGTTGTAGTCAATCGTGTATTCCGGAAAGGGGGGATAGGTCTTGATCTCCAGATTGAAGTGCAGAGTATCTGCCCCCATAGAATCGGCCAGCTCAAACATTTGAGACAGGGAGGGAATCCTCTCTCCCGGGACCGCGACCTGCTCCCGAAATCTGTACCAGTAGTCGCTGCCCCGTTTGATCTCACCCACCGTGTAGCGCTGCAGCTGTTCGAAATCGAGGTCTCTGATCAGGATCCTTGCATCCTCTTCGAGAAACCCACCGTCCGGACCACGGGTAATCGTCGGATTCAGCCTGTAATCGTGGCTGACCACCACCACCCGGTCTTTGGTTACGGCCAGATCCATTTCCAGGGTGTCGACGCCGAGCTCGACAGCATAGGCAAAGGCGGCCAGGGTGTTTTCCGGGCGCCGGGCCCTTCCACCCCGATGGGCCTGGACATCGAAATCCGTTGGGGAGTCCGCCCACAGGAATCCAGGGACCAGGAGAATCCATGGGATCAGCCAGAAGCAGGGTAGTCGGAACGGCGAATCACTTCTCCGAACCAAGGGCGAATCCCCGCATGAAGCTCTCCTGCATGAAGAAGAACACGAGCAGGGGCGGGATCATGGTCATGACCACGCCGGCCATGATCACCCCCCAGTTGTTCATGGTCTCTGAGGTGACGAGCATCTTCACCCCGATCTGGACCACCCGCATGTGCTTGGAGTTGGTGGCCATCAAAGGCCAGAGGTACTGGTTCCAGATGTAGATGAACTCGATCACCGTGAGCGCCCCGATCGTGCTGGCCGACAGGGGAATCAAGATCTGGAAAAGGTAGCGCATGGGGCTGCAGCCGTCCATCTTGGCGGCATCGAGCAGCTCGACCGGCACCTGGCGAAAGCGCTGAACGAAGAGGAAAGTACCTGTAGCGCTGGCCAGGAAAGGCACGATCAGAGCCCAGTAGGTATCGATCCACTTCAGCTTGCTCATGATGTCGAACAGGGCTACGATGCGTACCGGGATGGGCAGCAGCAGGGTCACCAGAACCACGAAGAACAGGAAATTTTTCCCCTTGAAGTTGAAATGAGTAAAGGCGAAGGCGGCCAGCAGGCTGAGGAGGATCTTTCCGAGGCTGACCATGATGGCGATAAAAAAGGAGTTGAACATCATCCGGCCCAGGTTGACGCTCTTCCAGGCGACGACATAGTTGCTGAAGTTCCGGGAAGGGACAAACCTGGGAGGGTAGGAATACACCTGGAAGGGAGTCTGGGTGCTGATGATTATCGAAAGGATCACCGGCGCTCCGACGATCAGAATCGAAAGGATGATTAGTAAGTGCAGGATCGACCGCTGATGCAGCGTCATTCTCATGCTTTGACCCTCCCTATTGATAATGCACTCTTCTGCCGGTGGTGCGGAACTGGATCAGGGTCAGTCCTACCACCAGGGTGAAGAGGATGAAACTCTCCGCCGCGGCGTAGCCGGTCTTGTGGAACACAAAGAAGTCCTTGTACAGCTGGTAGATCAGGATGGTGGTGGAGTTGGCCGGGCCGCCGTCGGTCAGGACATCGATCAGCCCAAAGGAAGCGAAGTAGGAGTAGATCAGGTTCATCACCAGGAGAAAGAAGGTCATGGGGGAAAGCAGGGGAAAGGTGATGATCCAGAAGCGTTTCACCGCTCCGGCCCCGTCGATCGAGGCGGCCTCCAGAGCCTCCCTCTGCACGTTCTGCAGGCCGGTGAGATAGAAGATGATGTTGTAGCCCAGGTTCTTCCAGGTGGCGGCCATGGTCACCACGACCAGAGCGAGGGTCCCGTTGGTCAACCACCCGGGACGCACCCCGAAGAACAGTTCACTGAAAAAGATCAGGTAGCCGTTGGCCGGATTGAAGAGGAAGAGAAATATCGCTCCGGAGATGGCCGGGGAAAGGGCGTAGGGCCAGATCAGCAGGGAGCGGTAGATCCTCTGACCCCTCAGCTTCTGGTTGAGAAGCACGGCGATCATCAGGGAGATGAACAGGCCGACGATTACCACGGCGAGGGAGAAGATCAGGGAGGTCACGAAGCTGTGCAAATAGTCCGCGCTGGTGAACAGTTTCTGGAAGTTATAGAAGCCGGCGAAGATCTTGCGGATCCCGAAGGGATGGACCTTGTAGAGGCTCAGGCGGAAGGTCTCGAAGGCCGGGTAGAAGAGAAAAACGATCAGGATGAAGAAGCTGGGCAGAAGCAGCAGGTAGGGCAGCCATTTGTTTTCAAAAGTCGATTGCATAGACTCCACTCTCCTGTTCAGTTTGTTTCGAGATTCCTATTCTTGCACGAGATTTGTGATGTAGTCCAATGGGATCGATATCCCATCAGACAAAGGGCGGCTGCGGGAATCTCTTCCCGCAGCCACTCGTCTGAACAGGCATGAGCTACATGTTCAGCTCGTTCCACTCCTTCATGGCTAGGTTGGCTTTGGCCGCAGCCTCGTCCAGGGCCTGCTTCACCGTGGCATCCCCGGCGTAGACCTTCTGGACGGCCGTCT
>CAZVHJ010000030.1:0-59288 GCA_964627715.1 uncultured Spirochaetaceae bacterium
GAAATAGCCCATTTTATCCAAACATAGCTATAAATCGGCGGGATTTTAGGATACAAGTTGACAGACTAGAAAATCAACTTATATTTATATATTTTTCTCGAATGTTATTCTAAAGGTCGTTCCCGACCCTCCATTTACAAGCTCGATTGTACCTCGTAACTGTTCCACCAAGGCATTTACTATTCTTAGTCCCAATGTCTGCGGTGATTTCGCTGCATGATCTTCTGACATACCTACTCCGTTATCTTGGATGATCAAGGTGGATTTTTCATCTTCGGTATGTAGGGCAATGCAAACCTTCCCTTTTTCCCCATTTGGGAAAGCATGTTTAAGCGTATTCACCACAAGTTCGTTTATCAACAGTCCGCAGGATATTCCTGTGTCTAGATCCATACAAACATCATCTATATTTAGTGATAGTTCGATTTGATCTTCATTTCTCTGATATGAATCGAGCAGATTGGACACAAGCTTTTCAATAAAATGTCGAGCGGAAACTCTTGACAGGTCTTTGGATCTGTAGAGAAGTTCATGTATCAAGCCAATTGATTTTATACGCTGATAGGTTTCCTCTAAAAAACTCTTTGCAGAGTCATTATTAACATCTCTTGAACGAAGTTTGATTAGACTGGTAACCAGGTTCAAATTGTTTTTAATCCTGTGGTGAACTTCTTGCAAAAGCACTTCTCTTTCTCTGAGGGATTGTTTAAGCTGCCGTATCAACTCATTCTTTTTCCCAAACAATTTCATTATATATCCCATAGATACACCCAAAGCAACGGTAACCGCCGCGTCAAGCACCTCTAGAGACAGACTGTAGGTCTCACTTTTTTCAAAGAAGGCCCGTAAAAGAAAGCCGAACAGGATTGAGCTTAAGACGCCTCCGATAAATCCGCCGATTATCCTGAAATAGATACCTGAAATAATAGCCGGCACTAAACTGATATACAGGATTTCTACACCGATCGGATGTAACAGATATATAACTACTATGACTAGAACAAATGAACCAGCGGTAATACCGTACCGCAGAAGTCCATGAATTGCCGCTGGATTCCTGTTTTCTTTCATGAAGATCAATTATCGCCGATTTACTCTTTAATAATGTGGAATAGAGCCACACCCTGTCTTTAGCCAGCCGTTTGGTGAAATGTCAGTGCCATTCCTGTGATATTTCCTTCTTTATCCTGAAGAGGTCGCAGTTCAATATCTACAGCTACTTCTAATTCTTCTTTTGTCACCAGAACATACGCTTCAAGCTTTACACTCTCCCCCTTCTCGATCACCTCAGAGATCGGCAGAATCATCACCTCTTTTGAATCAGCATCACGGAACTTGAATATCTCACCGAAGTATTTCCCAAGAGCCTCTTCTGAAGAATAGCCTGTAAGCCGTTCAGCTTCCGAATTAATAAAGCTTATTTCTCCATTGATTTCTGAGACGATCACTCCTTCAGACATATTTTCCAATATTGCAAATAAATTTTCGGTATATCGCTCAGTTTTTCTACTCATGGCAGATTTGTGTAATACAATTGCTATCGTGGATTCAAGGGATTTCTCATTGACGGGTTTGACTATATAGCCATAAGGTTCGGTAACCTTTGCTCTTTCCAGGGTGTTTTTATCGGAGTAGGCAGTAAGATATATTACAGGAATTTCGCACGTGTTGGAAATCCAGTTTGCTGCGGCTATTCCGTCCATGGAGCCTTTTAGCCGGATATCCATCAGGACTAAGTCGGGTGAGAGTTCTACCGCCTTTTGGGTGGCCAAAGATCCGCTTGAAAGTGATGCCACAACTTCGTATCCAAATCCCTCTAGAAGTTCTTTCAGATACAAAGCCGTTACTCGATCATCTTCCACGATCATGATCCGAGCACTTTTCATCGGCTTTTTCTCCCTTCTTACTTCAAAGTATATCGTAATTTATTGATAGTACTGTGAACCATATGCGTTCGGGTCGAGATTTTGGTCAGGCATAGCAAAACAAAATTGTTTGGTTTTCATCTTTTTCCTCTTTCACAGTCATCTTATAGCGTTGCCATTTCACCTTTGGGAATAGTTTCTGGCCGTTCGTACTAAAACATCCGGGAAAATTCGTCCCTCACCTGTCCTGAGAAGCGCTGAGAAATTGAATTGTAAAAAGCGTTCCTGCTTTTCTATCAACCGCAACCGTAGCATCCAGCTGCTTCGCCAATATCCTAACAATTTTTAAACCAAGTGACTCAGTTACATCAAAATCATACTTCTCAGGTATACCGGTACCGTTATCTGCAACTGTTAAGACATATTTGTTTCCAAAAGTATGAATTTGTACGGAAATCTGTCCTTCTCTTGGCCTTGGAAAGGCATACTTGAAAGCGTTGGACACGAGCTCATTGATAATCATTCCACAGAGAATTGCCTTGTCTATATCAATCGTAATATCCTCTACATCCACCGACACCCTTACTGCATCCCCATTTCTTAAGTGGGTTTCCGAAAGACTGTTTACTAGATTTTTAATATAAACAGACAATTCAACACATGAAAAATTTTTTGAATTATCCAGGAGATCGTAAGCGATGCCAATTGAGCGAATACGATTGTAGATTTTGTTTAGTACCGAGATTGTTTGTACTTCATGACTATGGTACGACTGCAACTTTAGCAAGCTGATAATTACCTGCAAATTGTTTTTTATCCGGTGATGAATTTCTTTAAGAAGCTTATCGCTCTTGTCGAGGGAAGGCAATAACAGGTCTTTCTTCTTGCTCATCGATTTGTTCTTAGTCATTCGCAATTCGTTTGCTTATGTAAATATACAGGAATATACAGGATCGAAGCCACCTTAGCTCCTTCGTTGCACCTTTTTTTCAGATTCCGATCTTGTTTTACTGCACCGGTATCCAAATCGTTGTTCCGTAGAAGCACAGATTAGCCTAGAGATACCTTCCCATTATCATCTAGTACGATAATTCCTTTGCATTCCGCACATCGGAATCGCCCAGATTTAGGAGCCTTTAATCTTTTTGAGCAACCTGGGCAGTCGAAGATTTTAGGGAAAACAGATTCTTTATTGAGATCTTTCTTACCCGGGAACAGACGGCATGCTTCATCAAGATCTCTCGCGGTTTGGAAGAAATTGAAGAAACCAAGAAGCTTAAAAATGTCTTGCACCTTGGATGGTATGTTCATAAGAACTATGTCGCCGCCTTTTTTCTTGATATGTTGAAGTAGGACGGTGAAGCTTCCGATACCGGTGCTGGAAATATAGGTTAACCTTTTACAATTGAAGATCAATTTGGTAAACCCTGCTTCGATAACCTTTTCGATCTTCTTTTGAAAAGAGAGGCTGTTATACGAATTGATGTAGCCGTTCAGATGTATCACAAGGCAATCAACCACAGTATTAATCTTTTGGAGCTTCATTTCCACATGTTCGCATTTCCGCTCATCAAAGCCGGGAACGATCATGTCATTTTCCGTCATAATTTATACTCCAATGACAGCTCGTCGATGTTTGGGAGAAACGTCCACATACGTAGAATTCTATTCTGTTAGTTACTCAAAGGAAGTTTTGTCACACAAGTCCTTGAGTATTATCCCCGAGAAAAATATGTGATTTCCCGAAAGGCGGCCGTAACGCACTCTCCCGTTCCGTGAAGTAGAATTGCAAAAAGAGTGCCACAATTGTTTCATGGCTTCTTCATGAATCTCGCTATAAAGAATTACCCTGTTTGGACTTAGCAGCCGCTTGCCATGTAACTACAGGAGGTTGATCAGGCTGTGAAATTCTTCAAAGAAATATCATAGCGATTTTGAAAAAAATCACACCCGGGATGGGAAGACCGTTATGTCAGCTTAACTTCGATTTGATTCTTTTATTTATCGCCGAAGGAGTCAATCCAACCAAAGCGGCTGCCGCTGATTGATTCCATCCGGTACGCTGGAGGGCCTCATTCACTAGCAGATCGGAAATCTCTTTGACGGTGGGAAGTTTCTCGGGAAATTGGATAGAGCGGTCTGAATGCGGCAATTCCGGTTGTTTCCCATCCGGTTTTGTAGAGGTATCCAGTCTAAACAGTAGGAGCTCTTCAAACTGCCGATCCTTACAGGTCTGCGTCAAAGCACTAAAGACCATCGATTGAAGCTCCCGGACGTTGCCGGGGAAGCAATATTGTTGCAAGCACCATAACGCCTGACTCGATATCGGCGGCAGCTCTTTTCCAAGCTCTGTAACGGCTCTTTTTACGAAATATCTCACTAGTAAAGGAATATCGTCGCTGCGCTCACGAAGAGGAGGCACCTCGATCTGGTGAGTCGAGAGCCTGTAATAGAGATCTTTACGGAACAGTCCTTCTTTCATCAGTTTTCCAAGGTCCCTGTTGGTGGCAAGGACAAAACGGGCTCTGGCTTTCTGCACTTGATCGGAGCCCAGTTTGTAATATTCCCTCTTATCTATAAGCCGTAAGAGCTTGATTTGAGACTTCATGTCGAGATCGCCGATCTCGTCTAAGAACAAAGTCCCTGAAGAAGCTTTCAGGACAAGCCCCTGGCGCTCCCCTGCCGCACCGGTATAGGCACCCGCCGTGTGGCCGAAAAGGGTGTCGGTGAACATCGTATCATCGAGTCCGGCTATGTCCACGGTTACAAATAGTTCTTTCCTGCCACTGGCCCGGTGAATAGCTTCAGCAAGAAGTTCTTTCCCTGTCCCGGTCTCGCCAACAATCAGTACCGTCTGATCTGTAGGAGCCACTGCTTCAACAAACATGAAAATAGAATGCATTTTTTCATCGGCGGTGATAAGCTCCGCAAAATGCGCACGATTTTGTACCTCAGGATATCGCCCAACTTGATTTTTTTTGTTGGAGTGATGTTTACCCATACTCCCAGGAGCATTCTCGGGTAACTCGCTGTAAGACTCCGGGTACCCGTCGATGCAAACTGATTCCCTGGGTGGTGAAGGCTTCAAGGGGATGCTTTTTCCCCCTGCTGCGGCACATCCGGCCATCTTCGAGCTTGTCTCGTGTTCGTTTGTGCCTCGGAACACCAATATGATTCCATCTGTCATTCCTTGCTTGTTTCTCAAAGAGGAGATGCTGGAATCAACGCCTCTTTCGGTGTTGTCTTTTGCCACCAAGATGAGTCTATCCCGAAAGACAGTCCCACCCCTTACTATTTCCGAGAAAGGTAGTCTCACCTCAGCTCGGTTGGTAGCCTCCAGTATTTGAAAAACGTCGTTCAATTTCTTCCCGAAAGCTTCTTCCTGATCCCACCTGGTGATGGCTTCCGCAGCCGGATTCATGAACCGCACAACACCGTCCAAATCGGAGATGATCACAGCCTCAGCCAAGCTCGTTATCAGTGAATGAAGCTGGTCATTCTTTTCCTGAAGTTTCCTCTGGCTTTCATATTTGTTGAGGGCCATTTGTATGGCAGCATGCAGAGACCGCTCGTCGAAGGGCTTGAGAATGTAGCCAAAAGGCTCGGTTTCCTTTGCCTGCTGCAGCGTATCTTCATCCGAATAGGCGGTAAGATAGACGATGGGGATATCCAGGCTCTTTCGAATCTGTTTCGCAACCTCAATACCTGTCATTTTCTTCAGCCGAATGTCCAGTACCACCAGGTTGGGTTTGGCTTTTTCTATTTTCTTCAGGGCTTCCTCACCGGACAGAGAGACATCGGCAACATCATATCCGAAGTTGAGCAGCGCTTCTTGTATCTGCGCAGCTACGATACCTTCATCCTCTACAACCATGATGTTTGGCTTACTCGGCACATATTGTGTCTTTTTTTGCTTTCTTAAGGTTTGTGCCAAAGCATCTCCTTGACTCTTAATCCGTGATTCTACTATCAAGTATATCTCGTTCGGATTGGATGTACAATTCATTCACTCCTGACCAAATCTCTATGTCGCGTGGGGCTGATAGAAGGCGTAAGAATAATATGTTTTGATTCCTTTGAATGATTAGCCATATACATTGAAACCTGATTTCCGTGATATATTTCTCAATAGAGTTTTCTAACTGCTATAGAGAAGGTCTTATAAGCACTCTGGCTGGAGGAATTCGAGTGGGTATCAAGAGGCGAATTCATTTGATGCAATCGTTAGATTGAATGGAAAAATGACTTTACGAAGCAAAACACTAATTATTATCGGGGGATTGGCAGTGAGCATGAGCCTCATTTTCTATATTAGCTCGAAAGCTATCCTCTTGAGAAGTTACGCCAGATTGGAAGAGAGGCAGATCCGCCGGAACACTGATCAGGTAGTTAGCGCTTTGAACGAGCAACTTTCTGTATTGAACGCAATCAACTATGACTGGTCTGCCTGGGACAATACGTATTCATTTATCGAGGATGGAAACAGTGAATATATTCGCTCGAACCTCGTCGATGAAACATTCTCTGGCTTAAGGCTTAACTTTATGCTGTTCATCGATTCATCGAAAAGAATCATATTCGGTAAGTCGTTCGATCTTCAGGAAGAAAAAGAGATACCTATACCACAGACTTTTCTGGATCATGTATTGGCAAATGACATCCTTCTAAACCATCAAGAACTCGAGGCTCATATAGAAGGAATGCTTCTTCTGCCCGATCATGTTCTGCTTATTTCTTCCCGTCCGATATTGACCAGCGAGGATGAAGGACCTATTCGAGGGGCGCTGATTCTCGGGCGCTATCTCGACGATACGGAGATAAGGCGTCTGTCTGAAACAACCCATTCATCTCTTATCTTGCTTCGCTATGATGAGCTGCGAATCCCTGCTGATTTTCTGCAAGTGCGCCCGTTGTTATCGAAAGAGACTCCGATCGTGATCCGGCCTCTGAGTAAGGAATCTATTGCAGGGTATACTTTTCTGCAAGATATCTATGGAAACCCTTCTCTACTACTCAGAGTGGATCTATCCAGAGACATCTATAGGCAGGGCCAGGCTACTGTTCGTTATTTTGTAGTATTGCTCCTATGTGCTGGTTTGGCTTTCAGCACCGCTACTATGGTCCTTTTGGAAAAATCTATACTACTGCGGATGTCCAAGCTCCGTTCCAGTATAATGAGAATAGGTGAGAGCGATAACCTTGCGGCCTGTATACCGGTGGCGGGAAAAGACGAATTATCCGACCTGGCTTGTTCAATAAACAAGATGCTAGACTCATTGGAGCAGTCTCGATACCAGCTAATAAAGAGCGAAGAAAGAAATCGCGCTCTACTGGCAGCAGTTCCGGATTTCATATTTCTGGTCCGCAGAGATGGCCTCTTTTTGGATTACAGTAAGGAAAAAAACGGCAATTTTCCCTTGATATCTAGTGATTTGCTGGGAAAGAACATATACGAAGTGCTGCCGGAACAACTCGCCCGGCAAACTATGGAATCTATCGAGAACACATTGCAAACCGGAGAAATGCAAATATTCGAGCACCAATTTGCACAACACGGCGATACGCGTTTCTATGAGGTAAGACTACTCACATTCGGAACGGATATAGTTCTCGTGATCATACGTGACATCACCGACTGCAAGCAGGCGGAACAGGCACAGAGAAACGAAGTTCTTATGAAGGAAATTCACCACAGGGTTAAAAACAATTTACAGTTGATTTCCAGTATGCTCTACCTCCAATCCCAAAGAATGAAAGACCGGAACCTGAGCAAGATATTCAAGGACAATCAGACCCGAATCCGTTCTATAGCACTTATACATGAAAAGCTATATCGATCCAAAGATCTTGTACGGTTGAGTTACTCCGAATACATACAGGACCTGATATCCAGCTTGCTCAATACCTACGATGCAAACTCCAATATTAAAATAAAGTTTGAGATCGATGATCTTTTTTTGGGGATGGATATTGCAATTCCTTGCGGCATGATCACTAACGAGCTTGTTTCAAATTCCCTTCAACACGCCTTTCCCGATGAGCAGGAAGGTGAAATCCGCATAGGTCTTAATTCGGGATACGATAAGAAGATAGTCCTGACTGTAAGCGATAACGGAATCGGCTTTCCCGAAGATATAGACTTTCGCCAAACAGAATCATTCGGTTTAAAACTGGTGGACCTGTTTTGCAAACAGCTTGAAGCTGTGATTGAGCTTGATAGAAGTACAGGAACGGAATTTAAGGTTTCGTTTATGGAATCAGCCGCTCTAGAGGTTGAATGAACAAGTGTAAAAGGCAAGCTTGCAACTGTCGAAGACATAGGCCTCTTTTTGGTTATAGATCAAAACAGCACTATATAGCCTGATTCCTATTCGTTGCCCGGCGGGGTGTGCAGGGGCCTGGGATGATCGCCGTTCCCATTACATTCAGCTGGAAAAAAACAGTCGGATTATTCATCCCTTATTGTGCTATAATTCAAAATGGCGGGCATCCCAAAACAGTTGGAGGGACCAGGTGAAGATCGAGAACTTCAAAAAAGGTGAGCTGATCTGCCAGGAAGATTCTCTCGGGGGCGAGATGTATGTCATCATCTCGGGAAAAGCGCAGGTGTACAAGGTAATCGATGACAACAGAATCGACCTGGCCTACGAGGAGGAAGGCGATTTTTTCGGCGAGATTTCTCTCTTGATCAACTGCCCTCGTACTGCATCCGTGGTAGCCGTTGAAGACACAGAAGTCCTAGTCCTTAGTAAAATCAGTTTCATCGACAAGATTGTATCAGATCCACGTTTTGCTCTAAAAATGGCAACAACCATGGCGAAACGCCTGGAAGAAGCTCATAAGGTCATTTCCAACCTCGAGGGGGCGCGGAGAAGCCTTGAGATGCTCTATCAGACCAAATAACTGCATACGACCAATGAGAGTTTTTGAGTCATTCCAATTAAAACTCCCTGGAAAGGACCCATAAATCCCGTGGCCGACCTTGTAAGCGAAATAACGCAGTCAATGTTCGCAATGATAGACCTTGGAACGATCCAGCAATCCGTCAGCAAATCGATTCCGGTCACGTTCAAACTCAAATCTTTCGCCAGGGACCAACATGGAGTGCTCGACAGGATCCTCGAGATTTTCCTATCGGAACTCGGTCTGGAAGGGATTCATGAGTCCCTGTCCTACTGCACCAAAGAGCTCATCGTCAACGCACAGAAGGCGTATGCAAAACGTATTTACTTTCAGAACAAGGGACTTACCATTACCGATCCTGATGATTACAAGAAAGGAATGAAACAGTTTCTGCATTATCTCACCAAAACCGCTGGAAAGGAAGATCAGCAGCTCAAAGACGCTGATTTCGATATCGTTCTGACGATTCACGCCTCCGGGGGTATGTTCAACATCAAAGTACGCAATAAAGGAGAAATGACAGAACAGGAATCCTCCCGCATCTACGATCGAATCATCAAGGCACGTGGATTCAGCTCTTTCTATGAAGCTCTGAACTCAGTACGGGACGTCACCGAAGGCGCAGGATTGGGCATCGTCATCCTGATTCAATTCCTCAAACGTATTGGTCTTGATGAGGAGGCCTTCTCCATCGAATCGGAGGAAGGCTCAACAACAGCAATTTTGCAGATTCCGATTTCCAAGGTACAACTCAACAAGATGCATGCCCTTGCGGAGGTGGTGGCTCGCGACGTCGACTCCCTGCCCCATTTTCCGGAAAACGTCATGGTCCTTCTGGCCATGACCAGAGATCCAAATACACAAATAACCATGATCGCCAAAAAGATCAGCGCCGATCCCACCCTTACTGCGGATCTGCTCCGGCTGGTGAACTCGGCTTACTTCATGCTCCCCCGCCGTGTGGTCGATATCCTGGAAGCTGTCAAGCTGATCGGGATCAAAGGGCTGCAAAACCTTCTGTTTTCGTACGGCACCCAAAAAATCCTCGGGAAGACATACAGAAATATGAGAGAGCTCTGGGATCATTCGTATCAAACAGCCTTGTACGCTTTTCTTTTGGCCCGTAGTATAAAGCGCTCCTACAGTAAGCTTGATGACGTATACGTGGCAGGAATCCTTCACGACTTGGGGCTCATCGTTGTTTCCTATCTACACCCCACGCTGCAGAAGAAAATACGCGGTTTTTGCAGAGAAAAGCACATTCCCCTCAAGGTACTGGAGGATTTCTCCTACGGATTGAATCACGCAGACACCGGTGGGCTTATCGCTAGCAAGTGGAACTTTCCCGACCAGCTTGTCGAAGGGATCAAATACCATCACGAACCGCTGAACGCCGGCGTTCCCTATAAGGATGTCGTGTTTTGTGTGTACCTGGCTAATATTATGAGCAATATAGAGCGGGGACTGGTTAGCTTCGAACAGATCGAAACTCCAGTACTTCACGATTTTGGCATCAAAGATGAAGCCGAATTCCAAAAAATCCACGCTCACTTCAAGCTTGTATATGAGCAGCAGCGGAAAAGGCTATCCGCTGCAAAACAGTAGCTCGAGAAAACCGATCGTAATTACTCCAACGGGGCAAGACTCAGGTCAGATCCGAGGAGATTCCGCTACATGCCCAATAAGTTGAACAGACCGCTGTACAGCTTTCCCGTTAGGAATCCAATAGGCAGCAGATTGTACCCTGTGAAACTTCCCAAAAGAATCGCCCCAATAAGGATGAAACGGCCGTAGCGGCTGAAAGCAATTTTGAATCGGGAGTATCTGTCAGGGATGAGAGACAAGAGAATATGAGATCCGTCCAAGGGCGGTATAGGAAACAAGTTAAATACTGCCAGCAACAGATTGATCCAGATGAAATAGGCGAGGATTTGGTATAGGATTTCGCCTACTCCATCGATATAGAACATCCCGGAGGCCACGGTTATAAGTATCTTCAACAACAACCCGAATCCAATCCCGAACAACAGATTCGAGAACGGCCCTGCAAGGGATACGAGTATCTCATCGTTCTTGGGATTCTTGAAGTTCTTGGGATTGATCTGAACGGGTTTTGCCCAGCCAAACCCGGCAAACAGGATCATGAGCAGCCCGATCAGTTCGATGTGAGCCACAGGATTCAGGGTCAGACGGCCCTGGTCCCGGGGCGTGGTGTCTCCGAGTCTAACAGCAACAATGGCATGAGAAAACTCATGAATCGTGAATCCGACCAAAACGGCAGGTAGAATAAGAGCGATCCTTCTAAGATCAAGGTTTAACATGAACTAGATTATATACACTCGAAGGAAATGTTAGTAGGGACGATCCGATTCCTTGGACAATCCCCTCCATTCGAGAAAAAAAAGACCTGCAGAAGGAGCGAATCTGATCCTGCTTCTATATGTTTTTTATATAACAGCGCCTGCGCTTGTGCTGGCGGGCGTCGTAATGCTTCCAGATCGCCTGGACCTGGGTATTGGTTTCCAGTTCTACGTTGGTTTCGGCGCTGATGATCCCGTTTTTCAGGCAGTTCCTCGTGATCTCGGTCATCAGGATGGCTGTAACCCCCCGAGCCTGATAATCCGGTCGAACAGCAACCAGAAGAAAGTCGATATACTTGGGGAACTTCAAAGCCCAGAGAATATGAATGAATCCGAAGGGAAACAGCCGTCCCCGGGAACGCTGCAGAGCCCGTGACAGCGAGGGCATGGCAATTCCGAAGGCGATCAAGGCGTCGTTCTCGTCGGTGATGAATCTAACATAATCCGGATGAATGAAACCAAAATATTGCTGAATATATACGTCGATCTGTTCTTCCGTAAGGGTGACGAATCCGTAAAGATCAGAGTATGCTTCATTGATCAGCTCGAACATCTTTTTGGCGTACGGAAGCAGAGCCTTTTTCTTTCCTCCGACAATCTTCAGCTTGCTCCTCTGCAGTACCAGTTTTTGCAGCCGCAGTGCTTTCTCTGGGATTTCATTCGGGGCTTGGACTGCGAACTCGACCCAGTCCACATCCTTTTCGTAGCCCAACCCCTGCATATGCTCGGGATAGTAGGGATGGTTGTACAGGGTTGCCATGGTGCCCAGCTCTTCGAAACCTTCAATCAGCATTCCCTCCCGATCCATATCGGTGAATCCCAACGGACCATGAACCGCCGTCATGCCGTTATCTCTGGCCCATTGTTCCACAGCCTCCAAGAGTGCTTTCGAGACCGATATGTCGTCGATAAAGTCAAACCAGCCAAATCGGCAGTATTTGTTTCCCCATTTTTCAACATATTTGTTGTTGATGATACCTGCGATACGGCCAACCAGCTCTCCCTCATTTGCCGCCAGGAAACACTTCACCCGACAATGTTGGAAAGCGGGATTTTTCTTCGATTCCAGCGTGTGCCACTCATCCATCAGGAGAGGAGGGATCCAGTATTTGTTTTTTTTATACAGTTTGAACGGAAACATTATGAAGCGACCCAAATCTTTCCTGGTCCGTACTTCATGGATCGTGACACTCATAGACTCCCCTTGTTTTAACTCTATCCTTGATACTACACCTGGCCGAAATTTGCAACTCGATGATTTTCCTATTTCACCGCTTGCCCGGAGCGTAGCAAGCTTTGTGCTATACTACCTAACAAAGGTGATAGTACGGGCAGAATCATGCCGGATCAGATAAAGGATATCCTGTTCATCCGACAGTATCCAACACCTCTTGAGAAGGAGGGGCGGGTGCGACGGTGGATCAAATCGCGCACCGATCCGAGGGGAACTACGGTAACGTGGTCCGGCTGCAGGATCACCTTTTATTTGCCGGGAGTGGGTACGAGGTTGCGGCGGCTGCATCCGGATCTTATCTCTCGAATCAACGCAGGAAAGATATCAGATATCGTAGATGTCGGCGGTGCAGGAGCCTTGGATCCCCGGTTGAAGAGGGGGGATCTTGTGCTGAGCAACCAAGATATCTGTACCGGCAATTCCCAGCCTCTACCGGTCAAACGAAGAGTGGAAATCGAGGAGCTTCTGGCGACCCTGGCCCAGCGCCGTCAGGTCAACTTTTATATCGGATGGATCTTGACCCACCATAATCTCGTCGTATCCCGTACGAGGCGCCTTGAGCTATTCGAAGAAACCGGATGCTCCGTTGTCCAGATGGAACATTGTTGGTTCCTCCTTGCTTTGCAGGAGTGGGTACACCCGGAAGCTTTCGCTTCGCTTCATGTGACTCACATCGAGATGGTATCTGATGCAGTTCCGAAGAGCGGGAACGCCCTTTCCGCTCTGTTCGAACTCTGGCATGGGATCAATACCTGCGTTTTTTCCAACCAGAGACGCCTTGGTCAACTCAAACGTGAGTTTTTTGAGCTTTGGCTGGGCTCATCAGCCGGGAAGACCTGAGAGAAGCCGCGGATGTAAGAACCGGCTCTGGGCCAGAGGGTTGCAGGGTGAAGCGGCCGTGGACCTTCAGGGCAGTTGAAGCAAGTCCCGGGAATCTCCCTGAATCATACCCTCGATAAGCCTCTGAGACCGCCTTCTGCCTGAGCCGCTGACCAGATCGACCAGTTGTCGGAATTCCCCCTTGTTCTCCAGCCGCTTCAATGCCGGATACAACGTTGTCAGTTCCTGAAATCCCCGCTTGATATCGAGTTTGAAGCCAGGCAGACGGGAGCTGCCTCTGCGGCCGCTTTCCAAGCTTTTTCGAAAGCGATAGTCTTCGTCAAGAGCGGGGCAGATACCTTTTCCGGCTAATTTGCGTACCAACTCGGTTTGCACCATCTCCCGCAGCCTGTCCAGATTGGTCCCGGATTTGTATTTCACGGGAATTGAAACGGTTACCAACAACTCCCCGTCGGCGGTGTACTGGCTCAGCCAGTCGGTGTAAAATCCCTTCTCCAGATTGATCGGAGTCGCCCTGGACCGGAAGGTAATGCTCTTGTACTCTCTCAGTTTGTCTTGTACCAGGGAAATCTGCCGCTGCAGATCCCGACTGCCAGGATTGGCCTCCAAATCTTTTCGCAGCCGAGGCATGAGCTCTGTTTCCAGGTAGTACACCGCTTGCGAGAGGGGCATCTTCATCCGATCCGAGGACAAATGAACCTCCGCTCCCTCCTCGATCCCGTAGGGCGGGTCCTGCTGACCCTCAGGAGCGAGAATCGGAAGGAAAAAATTGACCAATCGGCGGAAGAAACGAGGCAAGTCTTCTGTTTTAAATGCTGGGGGGTACCGATCGTCCGGCGCCATAAATTTACGCACCGAATCAACAACGGCCCGGGAAAGGATCTTTATTTTCTTGGCATCGTCGATCTTGGCCTCGAAGAACACCCCGCCGCCGCTGAGAATGAACTTCTCGAAGGCGTCCCTGACCTTGGTGTAGGCTTCAGCCTCGGTAATCAGGTTTTTCTGGTCCTCGGAAATATTCATTCTACGCAGCTCTTCGAGCATGTATACTGCGTCGGTGGATCTGGCACGGATGATCTGCGCGCCGGAGGATGCCTCTTCAGGTCCTTCAGGCTCCGATTTCGCTGGATCAAAACGAGCAAGGAGATGATTCGCGATCTCGAACTTCACAGCCGCCAGCTCCAGTACCGAATCCAGATCCTTGAGTCCCGAAAACTTCAGGTTTTCCTCGTTCACCCGGTTCTGGAGGACCGCCTCACGGTCAAGCATTTCCTGGAGAACCGGATCTCTATGTCCTTCTAGGAAACGATCCATCCTCTAACCTTTCCAGCTTCCCGCTGCTCAGGGCAATCGGAAGCTTAGATACCCTAAAAGGTACTCAGATAGCGGCCGAACCGTCAAAACTACAGGTTGGGACCGCAAAAAATCCGAAGCAGGGTCTTGACAGCAATGGGAATTTATACCAATTTTTAAATAAATTTACGGTTTTGTGTAACCTTTTGCCGTAGATGTTGTTATAATTGGTAAAAAAGAGAACAGGGCCCCTGGGGTTTCCACCTCCTTTACCTGGGGGCCCTGCCTCCTCCTATAGAAAATCCTGAAAAATTGCCCCCTTACAGATAGCGTTGCAGATTTCTCTTTGCCTCCTCCAATCCCTGCAGGTACTCCCTGCGTTCGGTCTCTGAGAGCGGGGCGTCCTTGGCTTTTCCCGAGCGACCAAAGGCAAAGAAGCGGGTTCTCTGGAAGCGGAGCAACGGCTCCGAGCCCTTGCCGAACACGTCCTCCAGTTTCTTTTCCACTTTTTCCTTCCAATCCTTGAACTTGGATTCTTCGGGCTGGCGAGACTTCAAACCTTCAATATCTCCTATCAGGGAATGAAGCTTCGAGCGGTCTTCCATCGTCATCTTCGTTGTTCCTCCTTGCACCGATTAAAAATCACTCATATTGTATCGCTGCTATTGTAAGAACAGCTCTTCCTTGAACGGCTCAAGATAATGGTTGGCTAAAAAGGAGAGTGGCTTCACCGCCATAGCGAAATGCTCGGATAGTGACAGCAGTACCTGAATGATGTCCTGCAACCGCTGCTGTTCAATCTGGGCCAGCGACTCATGCTCCATCAACTCGGCATACTCTGCAGCCGCTCTGTAGAAATACCGCCCGCAGTTTTCAAGCTCGTGTTTTCCCTTGTCTGTGATCGAGGCGGGAATCCGTTTCACCTGGATCTGATCCGGGAAAATCCCCCGAGTAAACAGGCAGATATCGGCTATACGTTTGTAGGAGGGAAAACGTTGTTCTTCGGAAAGCACCTCGCTGTACCGTATCAAGCTGTTGATGTCAAAATCGCTGAAGCGATACTTTCTCCAGATCCCCTTGCGAACTCGAATCGGGATAGTAAAACTGTTGATACGAACAAAGGAAACCAGCATATCCGCCAGGTAATTGCGTATACGGCGATCCTCCAGGAACTCCACGACCATAGCGCTGTCAAACACGAGGGCGTGGCTGCCGAAGTCATTCTCCACGGTATAGGAACGCTCCTTGAGCTCCATCTTCACGCGGTTCAGCAGAACCGTGAAGAAGAGCTGTGGGGATACCCGAAGCAAGGATTCCGGGTCGTCGGTCATGATACGAAAGAGTTTATCATCCGCAAGCATCCCCTCTAAAATATCCTCATCCTCCCTGAGAATCCGGACCATACGTTGCCGCTGTTCATATCCGGGCATGAGCACCCGAACGAGAAACAGCAGATCGTTGTCGTTCAACATCCAGGATGTTTTTTTCATACCTCCATTGTTCAAAGTTTTTTTCTGTTTATCAAGATCAATAGATCACTATCAGCTTTGTTGACGCAGGGTCACAGACCTTGTTATTGTAGCGGTAGGAGCATGTCGAAAAAGGGGGCATGCCATGGTAAAGATCTTTCAAGGTGATTATCAAACCGTTCAGCGCGACGTGAACAACTGGATCGAAGTGTATAACCCGGCGATTCACGACTTCAAACAGTCAATGTGCGTCATGGAGCACAACATTATCGTGCTCCTGACCTTTACCTACGATGCGAAATCGGAAACACAGAAAGTCCAGTACAGGGTAAACAAGTAAAGCAGGGCGTTGGAATGTACCTCAGTATTTCGCTGATCCGCCGCTGCACCCATGTCCGCCGACACAAAGATCGTACCCGAAAGGAATGATAACCATGATTCGACTCGATTTTGATAAAATGGACGGTCTTGTTCCTGCCATCGCTCAGGATTATAGCAGCGGAGAGGTTCTGATGCTGGCATTCATGAATGCCGAAGCCTGGCGGAAAACTCTGGAGACCGGGATCGTGCACTACTGGTCCCGTTCCCGTGGCTGTCTTTGGAAGAAGGGAGAGCAGAGCGGCAATATTCAGCAGGTGAAGGAAATCCGGGTGGATTGCGACAACGACTGTGTTCTGATCAAAGTCACACAGATCGGAGAGGCGGCCTGTCACACCGGATACCGCAGCTGTTTCTTCAACTTGGTCCGTGGTGACGAGGTGATAACCGACGGGGAGATCGTTTTCGATCCGAAAAAGAAATATGGAGTAAAATAAAACATGACTGGAAGACAAATTAAATTGGGAATTCCCAAAGGCAGTCTCGAAAAGGCCACCATCGAGCTTTTTCACAAAGCCGGCTGGCGCATCACCATCTCCTCCCGGAACTACTTCCCCTCCATTGACGACGAGGAGATCTCCTGTGCCTTGGTCAGGGCCCAGGAAATGGCCCGCTATGTGGAAAGCGGTGTCTTGGATGTCGGCCTGACCGGACTGGATTGGATTTTGGAGAACGAGTCGCGGGTGGAAATCATCTCGGATCTGGTGTACTCCAAGGCGAGCACAAGGAAGGCCTGCTGGGTTCTGGCCGTGCCTGACGGGTCGGATATCTCCTCTCTTGGGGACTGTGCCAACAAGAGGATATCCACCGAACTGGTGAATTTCACAAAACGTTACTTTGCCGAGCGGCATATCCCCGTCGAGGTGGAGTTTTCCTGGGGTGCCACCGAAGCCAAAGTGGTGGAGGGTCTGGTCGATGCAATCGTGGAGGTGACGGAAACCGGTTCCACCATCCGGGCACACGGCCTAAGAATCATCCACACCCTATTGGAAAGCAATACCAAACTCGTAGCAAATCCAACCAGTCTCAAGGACCCCTGGAGGAGGGCGAAGATCCAGCAGATCGCCTTATTGCTGCGAGGCGCCTTGAACGCGGAGAATCTCGTTGGATTGAAGATGAACGTGCCGCAAGACAAGCTGGACGGGGTGGTGCAGATTCTTCCCAGCATTACAGCGCCCACGATCGCCCAGTTGTACAAGACAGACTGGTTCGCAGTCGAATCGATGGTGGCGGAAGCGGTGGTGCGGGAGATCATTCCTCGGCTGATCGAGCTAGGCGCAGAGGGCATCATTGAGTATTCTCTAAACAAATCAGTTGGAAGTCAGGACAGGATCGGATAATAAAGCCCGCAACCTTAGGAGGGGGGTCCTTTCGATCGCGGGCTCAAAAACTAAGGAGGAAATTGTCTAGCTAAATATAATAATTGATTACGAAATTAGTCAAGTACTATCCTCACCTTCGTGGAGTTTTGCGAGTCGATTCTTGACTTTCCAGACCGATTTCGATACAGAGAGATGTAACGTAAAAGCTTTGCAAATCTCTAAGCAAGGACACGATTGTGGCAGAAAAAGAAATCGAGGCACTGAAGACGGCTCTGCCATTGGAGAAGCAGGGAAAAATGTTCTACCAGTGGATTGCCAAGGATACTGAGAGCCGGGCCGTTAAAATATACTCAAGCAGGGCTGATGCCAGCAAAGCCTTCTGATTTGTGACCCACCAAAATTCCGATCTTGCTATCGAAAATCTGTGTTTCTCCTACCCGGAATACCCGGGACTACCCACACGGCGCCTGTTCAACGGTCTGGATCTCGAGCTGTCGGAGGCGGGCATCGCCCTGTTGCTTGCCCGGCCGGATCAGGGCAAGACCAGTCTCTGCAGAACCCTTGTAGGTCTGGTCCCGCGTTTCTCGGGAGGGTCGGTGGAAGGGCGGGTCCAACTTGGGAGTGTACAGCTGTTGGAGCATCAACCCTTTGACCTCCTCGAGCAGGTGGGACTCGTTTTCCAGCACCCGGGGGAACAGCTGCTTCTCTCCCGCTGCGACTCAGAGATCGCCTTTGCTCTGGAGTCTCTCGGTATTTCCCGGTCTGAGATAGAATCCAGACTGGAAGACGCCCTAAGGGCGATGGACTTGGAGCGTTACCGGAAAGAGTCTCCGAAAAATCTTTCCGGGGGTGAGAAAAAGAAGCTTCTTGTTGCCTGTCTGATTGCGCTCAATCCGCAGCTCTGGCTGCTCGACGAGACTCTGGAGGAGCTGGACAGCGACACGAAGACCGATCTCCTTCGGCTGCTCAAAGAGCGGCAGCGCACCACCCTGATCCTCTCAGCGAAATGGCACGACCTGTTCCGGGACTATGTGGACCAGGTTTTCCTCATGGAGGACGGAAGGTTGCAGAGAATCCAAGAACCATTGGGTAGCCCGGAATTTCACGACTTGCTCCTGCGACGGGGGTTTATCCTACCCGTAGAAGGGCGGGGTCAGGGGGCAACGCTGCAGCCGAGCAGCCCGCAACCTCCTTCTGTCCAAGCTCGAGGCTCCGAAACATTCGAAGCTGAATCACGAGAAGGCGGCTCGCTATTGGAAGCGACGGATCTGTTCTTTGAGTACGAACCGGGCAGCGGTCGGGAGGGAGCAACCTTCTCCCTTCAGATCGAGAGCCTGAAACTGCAGGCAGGAAGCACCCTGGCCTTGGTGGGAGACAACGGCTCGGGGAAATCGACATTGGGACGAATCCTCTGTGGTCTTCTCACACCCAAGAGGGGGGCGATAAAGGTACGAAAGAACGGACGATTACAGCCGGCGGGGGAGGATACCCTGAATCGTTTCACCGGGTATCTATTCCAGGACCCGGACTTGCAGATTTTTCTGCCCACTGTGTTCGAAGAGTTGGCCCTGGGTTTGAGACATCTGCACCTCGAGGCGGAGGAGATCAGCAGAAGGGTAGGGCAGGCCGTATCCCTGTTCGACCTTCCCGTGACCGATTCCCCACCGTCCCTGATGAGCTACGGCGCCCGAAAACGGCTGCAGGCCGGAGTGTACTACCTTTTGGACCGGCCTCTGATGATCATTGACGAGGGTGATTCCGGTCTGGGGGTCAACGATTTCGCCGAGATGGTCCGGGTTTTTCAGAATCCCGGGAGAGCTCTACTGTTCATTACCCACGATCATCGATTGGCTCAGGGCTTGGCTGATGAGGTGTTGGAACTAAAAAACGGGAGGCTGCTTTGATCGCCCCGGTCTACGGCAAACGGGGACAGTCGGCGTTCCACCGATTCGATCCACGGGGGAAGATCATCCTGCTGGTGATCTTCCTGATCACCTTTTTCTTTCCCCTCAGGATCGAACATCTCAGCTTACACCTCGCGGTCGTGGCCGCCCTTGCCGTGATCTTTCTCGGCATCGGAAATGCTCTGCGTCCGCTTCGTTTGATCCTGCCGATCCTGATTCTAGTACTGATACTGACGCCCCCCTTCCATCGGGAGGGTCCCGTGCTGTTCTCTATACGGAGCGTCCCCATCCTCACTGTATTCGGATTGTTGGAGGCCTTCCGCCTGATCGTTCGCTTCACCGGCATCACCTTGATCTTCTATCTATTCATGGGTACCACGGATCCGGATTCTCTGGTCCTGGCCTTCCGCTGGTTCCGTCTTCCCTTTGCTCTTTCCATGGTTCTGAGCATCGCCCTGGAATACATCCCGACGATCCGGAGGATCTACAACCAGGTCCGGGACGCCCATCGTCTGCGCCTGGCCGGCGAGGCGGTGGTGAAAAAAACGGCAGCAGGCTCCGGCCGCGCCCGCGGGAAGGTGAAGAGCAAGCCCAGGGGACAAAAGGGGCGCCGGCTGGCCGAGACCATTCCCATCCTTACCTCGGTACTGATTCTGTCTGTTCGCCGCATCCCTACCCTGGCCATGGCTCTCGAATGCCGGGGGGTGGGCCGGAAAAACCGCCGCAGCTCCTTCCACAGTTTGAAAACCGGTGTTTCGATGATCAGCGACTGGATGATTACCGCCCTGATAACGGCTGCGATCGTGGCGTCCCTCGTGCTGTTCCCCTAATCCGGGATATCGATTATAATTTCATTTTATGGACGAAGAAAAAAGAAAATCTCGGATTCCCGGAAGTCCCGCCTTCCGCATCGCCTCCCTGGCGATTCTGACCGCGGTTACCGCCGTGTTCACCTACATGGTGCGGATTCCCATTGCTCCCACCAGAGGATATCTCAACCTGGGGGATGTAGCCATCTACTTCACCGCTTTCACCTTCGGGCCGGTCAGCGCTTTGATCGCCGGGGGATTGGGCACGGCCTTGGCGGATATCATCTCCGGCTATTCCCAATGGGCGCCGATTTCTCTGCTCGTTCATGGTTTGCAGGGATTGGTGGCCGGATTGATCGCCTCGATCGCCTGGAGAGGGAAGCGGGAGACGTTCAACCTTTTCTGGCTGGCCGCCGCCGCCGCGGGGACCGCCCTCATGTGTGCCGGATACCTGGCGGCTGGAACACTGATGGTGGGTTTCAGCGCAGCCTTGGTGGAACTGCCGGGAAACCTTCTGCAGAACCTCGCCGGGGTTGTTGGGGCGGTACCACTGACAATCGCGGTGCGGAAAGCGTATCCTCCGGTTACGGAGCTGCACTGGTAGCCCGCAGTGCTCGGGATATGAATATAAACCTCGAGGTTTTTACAGACAATCTCCAGTCCGTCCGTAAACGAATGGCCGAAGCCGCCCGGCGGGCCGGCCGCGATGCGGCGGATATCCGGCTCCTGGCAGTCACCAAGGCCTTTCCCTCCTCCTGTATCGATGTAGCCCGTGCTGCAGGGCTGACCCTGTTCGGGGAAAACCGGGTGCAGGAAGCCCAGAGCAAATACCTGTCCCTTGCCGGCTCCGGAATCGAGCTGCACCTGATCGGCCATCTGCAGCGAAACAAGGCCAAAATCGCTGCTTCGTTGTTCCACTGCGTTCAGTCGATCGACAAACTGCAGACCGCCGAAGCTCTAAACAGGCATTGCTCGGAGCTGGGCAGGAAGATGGACATTCTGTTGGAATTCAACACCTCAGGAGAGGACACGAAATTCGGATTCGTAGAGGAGAAACAACTCGAGGAGGCCTGTGAGAACATAGCCAGGCTGGATCATCTGTGCATACGGGGGTTGATGACCGTTGGACCGTTCACAGCGGACCGGGATCGAGTTCGCCGGGCCTTTGCACGGCTCCGGAAGATGTACCAAGGTCTTCAGGACCGGTACACCGACCTTTCCCTGGACACCCTTTCTATGGGAATGTCTTCGGATTTCGAAGTCGCTATTGAAGAAGGAGCGAATTTAATTCGTCTCGGTACGGTCCTGTTCGGTTCCCGTTCAACCGGATCCGATCTCGATACCTCCCGGAAGGGGTAGCAGATATGGCTAAGAAGTTCACCGTCGTTCTGATCGCTCTTGCCGTGTTGGCGGGCACTGTTTATCCGCAAAGCCAAAGTGGCATCGCAGCGGACACGGAACCGGAGGAATACAGCGAGCAGGAGTTCCTCCCCTTTCTCCGGGATCTACGACGCGCGGAGATCGTGATGCTCGGCACCTTTCCCATTACCCTCTTTCTATCCCTGGAGGCCTATGACATCTATCGGTTCGCCGCCAGCGGTGGAGCCCGTGAATACACCCCCTGGCCTTTCCGCCCGCCCGGGGCGGTGGGCTACACGGGGAAAGAGAATCTGGGGGTGTTCCTTGCGGCCGTATCTACTTCGGTGTTGATCGCCGCGGCGGACTACATCGTCGGTCGGGTAAAGGCAAAAAGAGAGCTCGAGAGTGTTCCGGACAGCCGCAGCTTCGAGTAGCTTGAGCACCGATTGAGGAAGGGCAGCGTGCATCCGGAGCCGACGGTCATCGAGATCGAGATTCCCGGCGACATCCCTCGAAACACCCGTATAGACACCTACATCGCGGATTTTCTCAAGCTGTTTTCCCGAAGCCAGGTCAAGCGACGGGTAACCGGACTGCGTATCAACGGCAAGACCGTGAAGGCAAGCAAGCATCTACTACCGGGGGACAGCTTGGAAATCACCTACACCGCGGCTCCCGTGATGAACGTTGAAGCGGAAACCGTCGACCTCAGTATACTCTACGAGGACGGCAACGTCCTGGTAGTTGACAAGCCTCAAGGCATGGTGGTACACCCCGCCAGCGGTAACTGGTCGGGGACCCTGGTAAATGCGATCCTCGGGCATTGCGCGGGGATTCGGAGCAACTTTCCACCCGGTGAGGTTAGACCGGGTATTGTCCACCGGCTGGACAAGGACACCTCCGGAGTCATTATCGCCGCCAAGAATGCCGAGACGAGGGAGTTTCTATCGGAACAGTTCCGGCGGCGCACCGTGGGTAAGAGATATCTGGCCGTCGTGCAGGGGAGAGTTCCCGCCGGCCGCGGGCGAATCGATACCTGGATGGCTCGGGATCCCCACCACCGCAAGCGCTTTACCTGTCTTGTACCGGGCTGCTCTCCGGGCAAAAGGGCGGTGACCTTCTACCGGGAGATAGAGATGGTCGGCGACTGCACCCTGGTTTCCCTACGACTCCGTACAGGTAGAACTCATCAGCTTAGAGTGCATATGGCCCATCTCGGTTGTCCGATTGTCGGCGACAGGCTGTACGGTTGGAAAGCCAGGGGGAGGGTGAATCAAACCTTGATGCTCCACGCCCACCGCTTAAGGATTACCCTTCCAGGCGAACAGCAGCCCCGTACGTTTCAGGCACCTATCCCGAAGCGGTTTGCCGAGTATGCCTCGTCAACTTAGATTTTTTCTTCCAGGCAGGGGTTGAAGCGTCTCTCGATCTCCAATCGAGTTGGCGGTCCATGGCCGGGGAAAATAAGTACGTCTTGTTTCAGGGTCAGGATCTTCTTGCGGATCGAGGACAGCAGAAGTGCCCGTTCATACCCTGTGGCCGTTTGACCTACAGAACCTGCTGACAGGGAATCTCCTGTAAACAGCAGTCCATCGATCAGAAAACAGACCGAATCGTTTGAATGGCCCGGAGTTTCCAGTACTTGGAAAGAAAACTCCCCGCAGGTTACAGGCTTGTTTTCCCCTATGCGAAGCAGCGATGCGTCCAGTCTCTCAGGATCAAAGCAGAAGATGGTTGTGTCGTAGACTTTCTGTAAGGTCTGCAAACCGTTGACGTGACCGTGGTGTGCATGGGTGATCAGAACGTAGCGGACGTAGAGCTGATTGCCCTCGATCAGTTTTAGTAATCCTTCATCGAACACCCCCGGATCGATCACTACGGCATCACCGGGTCCGTCGGATCCGATCAGGTAGCAGTTGGAGAAGTGCAAGACCGAGAAATAGCTGAAAAACCTCATAGCTGTTTGGCCTTGGTTCCGAAAAAGGCGTCCTCTGTGTTGGAGTAGCGAAAATCCGCTTCAGAGATCTCCGCATGTTCGAAGCGAACCTGCTTGAGATTGCAGTCCTGAAAGCTGACTCTGCTCAGCTCGGAAGCAATGAAACGACTGGCATACAGGTCGGATTCGTTAAACAGGGTCTCCCGGCAGCGCACACCGCAGAAGTTGCAGCGCAGAATGTCGGATCCGGTGAAATCACAGGCCTCGATTTCGGAACCCGCAAACACCGCGTTGTGGATATTGCTCGCGTGGAAGGAGCAGTCGCTGATCGTCGCAAAATCAACAAAGAGAAGCCGGATACGGGTGTTGTTCAAATTGATTCTTTGAATGCCGGCGTGGGATAGGACACATCTGTTGATGTTCTTACCGCTCAGATCGAGATCCGAAAGCTCGATGAAGGACAGATTCATGTCCGTAAGCGTATCTGTCTGGGAGATCAACTGCCTGATCTCTTGTTCATAGCGAACCGGGTCGGCGATATGAGATAAGCAGGTGTCGCTGCGATGGACCGCCCAATTGCCGCATCCAGCAACGCTGCAGGTCTGAATTGAGAACATGGCAGAAGCTTAGCGAAAATCCCCCCCGAGCTCAACCCTGATCCGTCCCGAAATAGGTGCGGTCGTTGCACGCCAGCGGGTTTTGCGTGTACTATTGCCATATCATGAGGGTTTGCTACTTCTGCGGCACAAAACTGGATGATAAGCTCGAGGTGTACAGGTCCTCTACCTGTGAGTCCTGTGGAAAAGACCTGAAGATCTGCTACAACTGCCGGTTCTACAGCACAGGCGCTCACATGGATTGCCTGGAATCCATAGCGGAACCGGTCCGGGACAAAGACAGAAGCAATTTCTGCGATTACTTTCGATTCAAAGATTCTGCAGGAAAATCCTCCTCAAGGGATCAAGAGGAAAGAGCGAAAGAGGACTTCCAAAAGCTCTTCGGGAATGACCTGTAAACCGCTTCTGTTCTACGATTCGGGCGCCGGTGGACTGCCCTATCTGGCTGCAGCCCGGGCTCGTCTGTCCGGGCCCAGCTCCCCCGCGGGTGGGTTTGTCTATCTGGCAGATCGGAAGAACTTCCCTCTGGGGGAAAAACCGCCGGAGATTATTCGCCAGGTGGTTCTGGAGAGCATTTCCCTGGCTGTACGTCGTTTCGATCCCGAGCTGATTGTGATCGCCTGCAACACCGCCTCAGTGGTCGCCTTGGAAGCGCTGCGGGACCGTTTTCCCATCCCTTTCGTAGGGGTGGTTCCGGCGGTGAAACCCGCCGCCCTGTCTACGGAGACGGGAAAGATCGCGGTCGTCGCCACCCGCCAGACCTCAGCCGGGCCATATCTTGAAAAGCTGATACGGGATTTTGCCGAAGGCTGTGAAGTGATCAAGGCTCCCGTGGCAAACCTGGTAGATTTCGCAGAGTACAGCTACCTCTTCGCCGATGAGCAGGAACGGCTGGCGGTTGTGGAAAGAGAGATGGCGACGGTATTGAACGATCATCTACAAGCAGTGGTACTTGGCTGCAGCCATTTCGTGCTTCTGGAAGAGGAGTTTCGGGCCGTTCTTCCGGATCCGGTTGCCCTGATCGATTCACGGGAGGGTGTGACCAACCGAATTGTAACACTCCTCGCCGGAAGGACCGCCGAGAGGGGGGATTGCCCCCCTGAGGCGGAGTTGTATCTGCGCGGCGGGCAGGGGGATGAGGAACGCTACCGGATCTTTGCAGAACGCTTTGACCTGCACTACGGGGGTATCCTCGAAGAGGAAGACTTATGAACTCCGAACCGCCGGTCGGCCAGGTGCTGTACGGCATCAACAATATCTATACCGTGGAGTTGGAAGGCAGGCTGCTTCAGTGCCGCATCAAGGGTAAAGTATTGAAGACCGAAGACAGTGTGTACAATCCGATCGCCGTGGGAGATTTCGTGACCCTCCAGGAGGATCCCCATTCCAACGATGTGGCCTGGATCGTCGAACGCCGGCCGCGCACCAGCTCTCTGATTCGCTGGAACAAGAAACGCAAAGCCGTTCAGGTTCTGGCGGCCAATGCCGACGTGTTGGCCTGTGTCAGCTCGATCCAATCACCGCCGTTTCGACCCCGATTCATCGACAGGGTGCTCGTCAGTTCCTATCGTCTGCACCCGATCATCGTCATCAACAAGTCGGACTTGAAGATGAACCCGGAGGCCAAGGATCGAATCCAGAACTATAGAAAAATAGGGTATCGGGTCGTTCTGACCTCCGCTCTCACCGGCAGAGGAGTCTCGGAATTGCGGCGGCGGATTCGAGGCCAGACTGCTGTTTTCTGCGGCCAATCCGGAGTAGGGAAGTCGACCCTGCTCAACAAGATGTTCCGCGATCTGGATCTGGCTATCGGGGACATCTCGGCCAAGTACGACCGGGGCACACACACGACGAGTTTCGCCAGTCTGATCATCACCAAAGACGGGTATCGAATTATCGATACTCCCGGCATCCGGGAACTTGAAATCGCCGGAGTGGAACCTCGGGATCTCGCCTTCTACTTCCTCGAGTTCGTACCGGTAGCGGAAAATTGCTCCTATCCCAGCTGTAGACACCTGGACGAACCGGGGTGCGCGGTGCGACTAGCTGCAGAACGCGGGGATATTCACCCCGACCGCTATGAAAGCTATTTGAGGATCTACGACGATGTCGAAGCCTTCATCAATGCCTTCCATGGATCTCCATACTCTTAATTTGCTCGATTTCCAAAGTGTCCTGGAAGCACTGCAGGATCGCTGCCTCAGCGAAGCGGGAGCAAATGCTCTGACCGGTCAGACCATTTCCACAGATTCTCAGGAAGTTGAGGAGCGCAAGGCCAGGGCAGTCGCGTTTCGCCGTGTACTGGAATCGGGGAAACCCTTCCCGGCTTTCGATTTTCCCCCATTGAGTACACTGCAGTCCAAGCTGTTCAAACAGGGCGCTCTTTTTGAAATGGAGGAGCTGTTTTATTTGGGCCGATTCATTGTCTCGGCCAGACGTTTACTGAAGTTCCTGCACGCATCCGGAGAAGCGATTCTGATTCCTCCGGCTGCGGTGCCGCCGGATCTCAAAGGTCTGTCAAAGGATATCTTCTCAGTCATAGACAGAGAGGGTTTTTTACGGGAAACCCATATTCCGGTTTTGCGGGAGATCCGCGGCAGAATACGGTCGCTGCAGCGGGAGACCGAAAGGATAGCCAAATCGTATCTTCACGACCCGACCTATCAAACTTTCTGGCAGGAAAATCTACCCGCGGAAAAAAACGGCCGTATCGTGCTGCCGATTAAAAGCAACTTCAAAGGCCGTATTACAGGGATCGTCCACGATGTGTCAGCAAGCGGCTCCACTCTGTATCTCGAGCCTACGGATATCATGGAGAAGAACAATGCAATTATTGAGGAGGAAAACTGCTACCGCAGAGAAGTGCACAGGATTCTGCGGGAGCTCAGCGCCAAGGTTGTTGCACAGTCTGGGGACATACAGAGTTTGATCGAGGGAATCGGGCGGCTCGATAGCCTGTACGCCCGAGCTCGGTACGCCGTACATCACAAATGTGCCCCAGCCCAGATCTCGAAGCGGAGGCTGGAGCTCTACGATGCCCGACATCCCCTGCTGGGGAAAAATTGCGTGCCCATCTCCGTCCTCCTGGGCGAAGAGTACCGGGTGTTGATCGTTACCGGACCGAATACGGGCGGGAAAACCGTAACCTTGAAGACCATCGGATTATTGGCGGTCATGAACCAGTTCGGAATGGAGATCCCGGCGCGGGAAGACTCCTCTCTCCCGGTATTCGACAATATTCTGGCCGATATCGGGGATGAGCAGTCCATCGAGCAGTCCCTGTCAACTTTCTCGGCCCACATCGTGAACATCTCCCGGATTATCCGTGACTCCAGTGCCGATTCCCTGGTCCTCTTCGACGAACTGGGCGCGGGGACCGACCCGGAGGAGGGCGTGGCAATCGCTATGGGACTGCTCGATCATTTCATCGAAAAGGGCTGCCTCTGTATGGCCACGACCCATCACGGGATCCTGAAGAACTACGGCTACTCCCGCGAGGGAGTGGAAAACGCCGCGATGGAATTCGATGTGAAGAACCTACGCCCGACTTTTCGGATCACCCTCGGTGTACCCGGAGAAAGTCACGCCTTGGAAATCGCCCGCCGAACCGGGATTCCAGGGCATATCCTCAAATCGGCGGAGCAATACCTCAATGAAGAGCGGGGAGATGTGGCAGAGCTGATCAACAGGCTCTCGGAGAAACAACGAAAGCTTCTGGTAACGGAGAAACAACAGCAGAGTCGCGAGGTGGAGCTGAGAGAGAAAACCCGCCAGACCGATTTGAAGGAGCTGCGCCTGCATCAGAAGGAGCTCGAGCTGCGGGAGCAGGGGATGCTTGAGCTGAAACGATTCCTGAAGGACAGCCGAAAGCAGTTCGAGAGGCTGGTGGAAGAGATGGGCAGCAGCAGGAGCCGGGGGCAGCGAAAACAGGCGGGGGAGTTTCTCTCCGAACTGGCCAAGAGAATCGGGCAGCAGGAACAGGCCCTGGAAACGGAGCGCGCCGAGCTGTACCAACGACCGGATCTTTCCCTTGAAAAGGGAATGGAGGTCGTCATCCGGGGAACCGGTAAACACGGGACCGTCGTCAGGAGAGCCAAGGCCGACAGATGGATTGTGGCCACCGACACCCTAAGGGGAACCTTCCCCGCCCGGGACCTGCAGCCGGTGCACTCCGAAGTCGCGGCGAGCAAGAGAGAACCGATGCTGTCGATCAGCGAGGAAATACACAGTGCTCCCGCCTCGTTTCAGCTCGATCTCAGGGGAATGCGCCTCGATGAAGCGCTGAAACAGGTGGAACAGCAGATCGATCGGGCTTTGCTCAGCGGGATGAGTGAGTTCTCCATCGTTCACGGGACGGGGGAGGGGGTCTTGCAGCGCGGTATCCACGAATATTTGAAATCTTCCTCCCAGGTCAAGGAGTACTTTTTTTCTACACCGGAACAGGGCGGATTTGGCAGGACCGTTGTACGTCTCTAGCGGTGTTCGATCACCGCACCTGCGGCTTGCAGCGCCGCAAGCACCTCTTGGATCGTGGAATCGGGGGTTGAGGTGCCGGCTGTCAGTGCGACCAGGGAATACTTTAGGATCTCCTCCAGATTCAACTCTGCGGCTTCACTGAGGTGGTAGGCGGGGCCGTTGTTGGAGGCAATCGTGTAGAGCTTTCGAGTGTTGCTTGAGTTTCTCCCGCCAATAATCAGAGAGGCGTCGGTCAAACGGGAGTATCGCCCGATCCATCGCTGCCGGTTCACCACAAAAGGACAGATGGTATTCGACACTGTCATTTCCAGTCCTTTTTTTTCGAAGGCCTGAACAACCTCCGTGAACAATTGAGGAGTGATCGTGGTCTGGGCGAACACCGCGATCCTGCGCCGATCCGTATAGTCCCGGACCTCCTCCGCCGTGGAAACAACCACTCCGGAATCACCGGCGTATCCCAGAAGACCTTTCACCTCGGGGTGGAGGGGATCTCCTACGATGACGATCCTGTACCCCTCCTTACGCTTGTCCTGAATCCTCTGATGAACCCGTTTTACCCTCGGGCAGGTAAAATCCGAGACCTCCACCTGCCGCGAACGGAGCAACCGCTCCTCCTCGGGAGGGATACCATGGGTGCGAAGCACCACGGTATCCCCATCTGCCACATCCTCCAGGCTCGCCGCACGCTGAAGTCCCTGTTCGGCCAGGGCGTCGGTCACCTCCCGGTTGTGCACCAGCTGACCGTAGGAAACGACCCGTCGCGGCCTCCGGTCTGCCGGGGAACCAGGGTGTTCCGGCGTAGGACCGTGGGAAAGGAGCTTGCCCGTACGTCGGATAGTGCTGCGGACTCCCCCGCAGAAACCGGCATTCCGATCCACAATTACTCTTGTCATTATACTTTGCGGCCAGTATTATAATGTTTTGGTACGTCTAGGTCTATGAATCCCCTTTTCCTGCTCAAAGTTCTGACCCGATGGGAAATTCTCACCGTTTCCGGGGCGTGTATGATTCTTATTCCACTGGTTTCCTACTTATCCTCGCTGCGGCCACGACGCAGGCGTATCGAATTCACGCCTCCGGCGGAAAAGGTTCTCATGGAAACCCCAAATGAATAGGGGACGGCTAAACGACACTCGATCTAAGCAACAGACAGCGTGAAGAGCATCACAATTAGAGGAGCCCGGGAGCACAATCTCAAGAGCATAGACCTCGACCTTCCCCGCGATTCATTTATCGTGGTATCCGGGATCAGCGGATCGGGCAAGTCTTCCCTTGCCTTTGATACGATCTTCGCCGAAGGACAGCGCCGGTACGTAGAATCCCTTTCCGCCTACGCCCGCCAGTTCCTCGGCCGCCTGGACAAGCCCGATCTGGACTACATCGAGGGGCTGTCCCCGGCGATCTCGATCGAACAGAAGAGCACTCCCCGAAACCCACGCTCCACCGTCGGAACGGTAACCGAAATCTACGACTACCTCCGTTTGCTGTACGCACGGATCGGGACGCCCCACTGCCCCCAATGCGGCCGGGAGATCAAAGAGCAATCGGTGGACCAGATTGTCGACGCCCTGCTTTCCCTGCCCGGCCAGACCCGCATCGTGCTGATGGCGCCGGTTATCCGGGGCAGGAAAGGAGAGCACCAGAAGATCATTGAGGATGCCCGCCGGGCGGGGTTCGTCCGGATTCGGGTGGATGGCACGATCCGCTCTCTGGACGAGACAATCACGCCGGATAAGAAAAGAAAGCACAACATCGAGATCGTTGTCGATCGTCTGGTCATCAAAGAGGGGGTGGCCAAGAGGCTTGCCGACTCTGTAGAGACGGCTCTGGAGGTTGCTTCCGGACAGTTGATCGTTTCCATAAGAACAGGAGACGGGCAGCGGGAAGAACTGTACTCCCAGTCCCTGGCCTGTCCGGTGTGTGGAATCAGTATCCCGGAGCTTCAGCCTCGGTTGTTCTCCTTCAACAGCCCCTTTGGCGCCTGCCCGGAATGCTCCGGCCTGGGGGTAACCCTGGAATTCGATCCACAGCTTGTGATTCCCGACAAGAGTTTGTCGATCAGACAGGGAGCCATCGCCACACACAATCCAAAGGCCAATTGGCATCGCAGCATCTTCGAATCCCTGGCCCGGCACTACAGCTTTGATCTGGATACGCCCCTGGAGGAGCTTTCCCCGGAATCTTTGGACGTTTTACTCTATGGGAGCAAAGAGCAGATCCGATTCAAATATGAAAACCCGCAGAGGGAAGGGCGATGGGAGTACACGTCGAACTTCAGGGGTGTGTTGAATGAATTGCGAAGGCGCTATCTGGAAACCTCATCGGAAGGCGTGAAGGAATGGCTGGAGGGCTTCATGAGCCAGCGGCAATGCCCCAAATGCGAGGGAAGGCGCTTACGCCCCGAAAGCTTGGCAGTAACTGTGGGGGGCAGGGACATCTATCAGCTCACCACATTGAGCGTTCAGGCCGCCCAGGAGTGCCTGAGTAACCTGAAACTCACCCGGAATCAAAAAACCATCGCCCGGCAGGTTCTCAAGGAGATATCTTCCCGACTGAAGTTCATGACGGATGTCGGGTTGGATTACCTGACCCTGGAGCGCCGGGCATCCACCCTTTCCGGCGGCGAGGCTCAGAGAATCCGCCTGGCAACGCAGATCGGCTGCTCTCTGGTCGGAGTGCTGTACATACTGGACGAACCGACGATCGGACTGCACCAGCGGGACAACCGCCGCCTTCTCGACACACTGCTTCAGCTTCGGGACCTGGGGAACACTCTCATCGTGGTCGAACACGACGAACAAACCCTCAGATCGGCGGATTACATCGTTGACCTCGGCCCCGGAGCCGGTGTGCACGGCGGCCGGATCGTGTTCGCCGGACGCTATAAAGATATTCTGAAACACGAAAAATCTCTGACCGGTCAGTTCCTGTCCGGCAGGTTGAAGATCGAATCCCCCGATCGGCGCAGAAAGGGCAGCGGGAAAGCTATTACCCTGATAGGGGCGGCGGAGCACAATCTGAAGAACATAACCGTATCCTTTCCCTTAGGGGCGCTGACCGTGATCACTGGTGTTTCCGGATCGGGAAAATCCAGCCTGCTAACCGATCTACTCTATCCCGTTTTGGCCAACCGGACAAATCGAGCCCATCTTCCCGAAGGCAGCTTCGACTCGGTGGAGGGTGTGGAGGAGATCGATAAGGTCATTAATATCGATCAAAGCCCCATCGGCAGAACTCCCAGATCCAATCCCGCCACCTATGTCGGGGTGTTTACACCGATTCGGGAACTTTTCGCCTCGCTTCCCGAATCCAAAGCAATGGGGTACAAACCCGGACGGTTCTCCTTCAACGTTAAAAGTGGACGCTGTGAGAACTGTCGGGGCGCCGGTACAATCAAAATCGAGATGCACTTCCTCCCCGATGTGTATATCACCTGCGATGTCTGCAAAGGCAAGCGCTTCAACCGGGAGACCCTTGAAGTCCTCTACAAAGGGAAAAACATCGACGATGTTCTCGACATGACCGTGGAGGAGGCCTACGCTTTCTTCAGGAGAATCCCGGTGATCGAACGGAAACTGAAAATGCTGATCCAGGTCGGTCTGGGCTACGTCCAATTGGGTCAATCGGCGATCACCCTTTCCGGGGGTGAAGCTCAGCGGGTCAAACTGTCTCTCGAGCTGTCCAGACGAAGCACCGGCCGCACCTTCTACATCCTGGACGAGCCGACCACGGGGCTGCATTTCGCCGATGTGAAACAATTGTTAGAAGTTCTTAATCGCTTGGTTGATCAGGGGAATACGGTGGTGCTGATCGAGCATAACCTGGATGTCATCAAGCAGGCGGACCACGTGATCGATCTCGGCCCGGAGGGAGGCGATAGAGGAGGACGGATCATCACCACCGGTCCTCCCGAGGCCATTGTTCAATGTCGAGACTCCTACACGGGACAGTATCTGAAATCGGTGATAGGGCCGGTATGATTAGAGCCCGCTTCCTTCTCTTTGCGGTGATGTTCCTGGTTGCCGCGGCCTCTTTGCCTTCTCAGGAGCAATCCGGCAGCACGGAGAACGCATCCGAGGCTGCTGCGAACCTGATCGAAGAGACTCTGGGAAGTGACATCGATACCGCCAGTTACTATGAGCTGGTTGCCTGGTGCAGAGACCTCGGATTGAATGACGCCGGAACCCGGCAAGCTCTGCAGAGGCGGCTGTACGACTACTACAAAATCTCCCCTCCCGGCGAAGTGCAGGAGGAAGGAAAGAAGAGACTGCTGGAAATCAAATCCGCGAAGGAGACCCAATACTTCACGATCGAAGAAATAGATGAAAACTACGTGCTGCTCCTCGGTGATGTCCTGGTCGAGATCCAGGAGAAAGAGGCGGTCCACCGCATCCGGGCACACCGGATCCTTCTCAATCAAACGGAGAACATCCTCAGTGCTGAGGGTGGAATCGAGTACACCCTGATCAAGGGAAACGAAGAAGAGGTGTTCAGGGGCGAACGGCTCACCTTCGATGTGGACAGCTGGGAAGGGGTTTTCTTCGGTGGGGGAATGGAGGCGGATCGAGTGGTCGGCGATGAAACGATCAGGTTTCGTTTCTTCGGCCAGTCCATCTCGCGACTGGACAACAACACCGTGGTTATGGATCGGGGAAGGATCACCTCCTGCGGCATCACCGACGATCCCCACTACCATATCCGGGCTCGGAAGATCTGGGTGCTGGCCCCGAATGAATGGGCGATTCTGCACGCGGTTCTCTACGTCGGCAACATCCCCTTGTTGTACCTGCCCTTCTTCTTTCATCCGGGGGAGGAGTTCTTCTTCCATCCCGCCATCGGCTACCGCGACAGAGAGGGAAATTTTATACAGACTACAGTCTACCTGATCGGACAGAAGAAGCGCAGCTCGAGCGCCCTGTCCTTTTTAGCGGCGACCGAGCAAAGCACCACCCAATACGAGGTTGAGCGCCGCGGTCTATTCCTTCGTCAACTCGCAGACAAACCAATACAGGTGGACGAGAACCGTTTCCTAAAATTGATGTTCGACATCTACTCCCGGCTGGGAGGATTCGCCGGTATCGAGGGGAATTTTCCTTCAAAAATCGATTTCAAGGGGGGGATCGGGATCAGCAGGACGATATATCTCAGTGAGATCGAATCGGGACGATCAGCCTACACCCCACTGATCGAGGACGGCGGGGTGTATCGATCCTCCTGGAATGAATCCTACTTCTTCGGGCTTGCCCTGCCGTTACGCTTCGGAGTGGAGAGCAGCTGGAGCCTTGGCAGCGGCGGATATCGTTTTTCCGGCAAATTCGAATATTTCTCGGACCCATTCTTTACCAGTGATTTTTACAATCGAGCCGAAGACACGGGATTGACCCGCCTGATCGGCATCGAACCGATCGTGGAAACTACGGGAGAGGGGGAAAAGCGAAATCTTACCTGGGAGTTGAGCGGGCAGACCGACTTCTCCGGAAATATCGACACACCCCTGATTAAAACACTGTCCTTTCCCTATATCAAAGCGAACCTCTACTGGCAGAGCCGGGAAAACAACCTGCTGCCGGATCCGGATGACGATTATGATCCTGCCCGGTTGTTCTACTATCCGGTAAGCTTAAAGCTTCCCAGCGCCTCCTTCCAGATGCGCGGCGATCTATTGGATATCACCCGCCCCTCTGTGGAAAAAGCGGGGAAATCCGAAAAAACAGCTCTGCCAACGGAGCTCCGTTTTCCCGATGGACTCGAGGCTGATCACCAGCCAACAGGTACAGCGGGGCGGGTACCGCCGGTCGCGGAACCCGAGCAGCCCTTCGAGTCGTTTTCCCTGCGCCCGCCCCAGCCTCAGGCTAATGTTCCGGTCTCGCTGCAAAAAACCCCGCTGCAGTTTCGTTTGTCCTACCAGGTGCGTCCCAGTATGACCGTAGAGCAGAGCTTCAATGCAGACGATTGGCAGGAACCGGAAGATGTCACCTACGACCTGAAATATACAAGCCTGGACACCTCGGGCATCTCCAGCCTGGATTACTCATTGAGAATATTGGAGAATGTTCTCTCCTTGAGCGGAAATCTCGCCTTGACCGGGTATTATCGCAACCGTTATCGCCAGTCATTCCCGGCGGGCACAGCCTGGGACAACCTGGTTCTAGGAGACCAGGAGTACACCCAGCTGAATGTAAAATCGACCCTCGGTGTGGATTACTATCCCTTGGCCGATGACCCGATCTTCGGCAACACCAGCCTGAATTACGATATCAGCTGGATCCTCTTCCGCTATATCCGCGACCCCGCCTCTCCGGTGGACGATCCGCTTTACTACGCGCCCCCACCCGAGTGGAGCCCGGACACCGTCGGTCTGCATAGCGCCCAGGCCGCTCTGAAATGGCGCATGTTTGATGTCGAAAACACGCTGTCCCTTGCCGCCCAGCTGCCCCCGCGCGTGGGCAGCCTGACCGGAAAACTGGAGTTCACAGTCTGGCTCCTTACCACGACGGTGAACTCGGTGTTCAAGGAGGACAGCGGTAGTTGGAGCTTCCAGCCCCTTGTGGTGCGCGAAACCCTTCGCCTGGGCGAAAGCGTAAACATCAGCGAAGAGCTGCGTTTCGACCTCTACAGCGCTGCAGGCAGCGGTTTACTAACCAAGAGCTTGACTTCGGTGAATCTGTGGGACCTCACCGGTAGTTTCAGTATGGAGTACCAAATCCCCCAGCAGTTTAACTTTGGTACCGGAACGTGGGAAGACGTTCCACTCAAGGATCCGGAATTACTTCCCTCTTACGTCACCCTGGGATACAATCTGGCCAGCAGAGAACGATACTACTGGAAAAACCGAATACGGGTCAAAACATCCCTCGATACTTCCTGGTCGATGAATATCGAGCAATTCACTGACAACAGCCTGGATTTCTCTCTGACCTTCAGTTTCTTTCTGTACAAATTTCTCGAGCTGTCCGTAACCACCACCTCTTACAACAACCGGACCTTCCAGTACTTTCCGAGCCTGGCTGCTGAACTCGGACAGCCGCTAGTGAATCCCATCAATGACCTGTTGAATTCCTTCAACTTCCTAGACCGAACTGCTCGGGAACAATCCGCTTTCAACCTGCGCAGCATCACCGTACAAGCTGTGCACTACCTGCATGACTGGAACCTGACCCTCAGCTACGTAGGCAAACCGATCCTGAATGAAGAGGCTTTACCCAATCCCAGATACGAGTGGGGAAACACCTTTTCGATCATCCTGCAATGGCTTCCGATCCCCGAAGTCCGAAGCACGATCCGCGGGGAGGAGGGAACGGCCTATTTGCGGGGTTGACTCCTGCGGTACGCCGGAGGTACATTCAAGCGTATAGGAATACTATGGGTAAACACCTGGCGGTGGTCCTTAAGAACCCGGAGAGGATCCAGGAACTGTTCGGGGCCAACGACGGTAACCTGTCCGTTTTCGAAGACCTCCTGGGCGTCCGCCTCTACTTCCAAGGAAATCAGGTATATATAGACTCGAACGATGAAGATAAGCGATTGCTCTTCGAACGAATCCTTGGCGAGCTCGAGGATCATATTTCCCTCGGCCAGATACCGGGACCTGATTTGATACGAGCTGTGTACAGAACGCTGAACACCGACGAAGATGAGGGCGCCGAGCTGTTAAAAGACACTTGCGTGATCATCCCGGGGGGATTGAAAAAAGTGTTTGCCCGCAGCTATCGGCAGGCTCTGTATCTAAAAGCCATCGAGACAAAAGACCTGGTTTTCTCGATCGGCCCGGCAGGGACGGGGAAGACCTATTTGGCGGTAGCCCAAGCCTTGAAGAGTGTACTTTCCCGCAGCAGGCGAAAACTCATTCTCACCCGGCCAGTGGTCGAAGCTGGAGAGAATCTGGGTTTTCTGCCGGGCGACCTGGAACAAAAGATCAGCCCGTACCTGCGGCCCCTCTACGACGCCATGGAGGCATTTATCCCCCCCGAAGCGCTGCGCCGGCTCGAGGAAAACCGTATCATCGAGATAGCTCCTCTTGCTTATATGCGGGGGCGAACACTGTCGGAGTGCTTTGTCATCCTGGACGAAGCGCAGAACACGTCGAAGGAGCAGATGAAGATGTTCCTGACCCGGTTGGGGGAGGGAACTCAGGCCGTGGTCACCGGTGATATCACCCAGATCGATCTCCCGACACGCAGTAGTTCCGGTCTTCTCGACGTGATATCCATACTCAAGCCCATCCGGGAGATCGAATTCGTATTTCTCGGGGAAGAGGATGTGGTACGAAATCCCCTGGTCCGAAAGATAGTGCGTGCGTATGAAGCAAACCAAGAAGAATAGCAACGATACCTCTCCATCGCCGATTTCCGCTCTCAAGCTGCGGTTGTCCGCGGATCGATTGACCGGGGCCATTCTTGGCATAACTTTCATTGTCGCCTTAGCGATCGTACTGGTAACGACCCAATTCGGCAGCGTTTTTCCCCTGCTGCGGCCTTCAGATTACGAGATCGGCAGCGTAGCTGAGCGGGACTACGTTGTGGAACGGGATATTCTCTATCTCGATCAAGAGGCTACGCGCCTTAAGAGAGAGGCGGCGGGCAAGCTGGTTCCGCCGATTTTCCGGGTGAACGAACGAATCGGTGAGGAGCGGCTGCAAAGCTTCTCTGAGTTTCGAGAAGGCCTGCTCGCTTTGAGGCTGGAGGAGAGCTCCCTGGACACCGTCTTTTTGAAGCTCCAGGTGGAGTTCCCGGGGGTATTATCTAAAGAGCAACTAGCCCGTCTGCTCGACACCAATCAACTGCCCACCTTATTCGAGCAGGCAGGGACCATCCTGAGGCAAATCTTTGAAACAGGCTTGATCAAGCTGCCCGAGCAGGATACGGAGCTTCTGTCCCAAGGTGCCATCGCGGTCTGGCGCTGGATGGGGGGAAAGCTCGTCAAGGAGGAATATTTCCTAGGGGATGTCCTGACCAAGAACAATATGGAAAGCTGGATCGAGGAACGTTTTCCTGAAATCCCGACACAGCTCCTGCCGCCTACGAAAGACCTGGTCCGGGCCTTTGCCATTGAGAACGGATTTTTCGACGTCGAGGAGACTGAAAAAGGCAGACAGAAGGCCATGGAGGAGGTTGAACCGGTCCAGGCAAAATTGGTGCGAGATCAGGTGATTGTCAGGCGGGGCGATATTATCGACGCTGAAACCGTCGCTCAGATCAGGGCACTCGGCGAGTATTCGGTGACCGTCAATTTGAACAGCATCGCCGGGAATGTATTGTTCCTGCTGATCCTGTTCTTCTTTGCCCTGTTCCTGTTCCAAAAACGGATTGTCGGTAGATCTCTGAAACATAACCAGGTGCTGTTTTTAGCCGCCACGGTGCTGATCTTCCTCCTGGCATCCGCCCTGTTGGCCCGTTTTTTCACTCCCACCGAAGGAATACCTTTTTCGGTAATCCTGCCCACCGCCGCCATATCGATCCTGGTTACCTTGATCGTTTCCACCCGGGCGGGGATCGCCCTGTCGCTGATCCTGGCTCTACTGGTTCTGCCGGTTGCGGAGATGGACCCCTATTCCTTCCTCTTTGTGCTGCTGACCGGTGTGGCTGGAACCGCCGTTGTTCAACGGGCCGAACGCAGAATAGACCTTGTCCGAGCCGGCGCCTACCTGTCCGCACTGAATGCCGTTCTACTGGTTTTCTTCGTCCTGCTGCAGAGCATCGGCAGAAGTTGGCTGCTGCCGGTCCTGGGATGGAGCTTCCTGAACGGCTTCGTCTCGAGCATGATCAGCCTTGGATTTCTGCCGATCCTGGAACATGGATTGAACACGGCCAGCCGATTCCGCCTGATCGAGCTTTCGGACCTGAACGCTCCGATCTTAAAGCGAATGCTGTCGCTGGCGCCGGGAACGTACAATCACTCTATCAGCGTGGCGAATCTGGCAGAATCGGCCTGCAGTTCTATCGGAGCCAATGCTCTCCTGGCGCGGGTCGGCGCTTACTATCATGATATAGGAAAGATCGAACAGGCCGAGTATTTTATTGAAAACCAAACGTCCTACAACAAGCACGACGAGCTGAAGCCGAGTCTCTCCGCTGCGGTGATCAAATCCCATCTGAAAATGGGAATCGAAAAAGCTCGAGAGTTGTCTTTGCCACGGGAGGTTCAGGAAATCATATCGCAGCATCACGGCCGCGGTGTCATTAAATATTTCTATCAGAGAGCACTGGAAAAGGGCGAAAAAACAAATGTCACTTCCGATGACTACTCCTATCAGGGTTATCGTCCCAGCAGCAAAGAAGCAGCCGTGGTCATGCTGGCCGATACCGTCGAAGCGGCCGCTCGCACACTGAAAAAACCCACAATCGCCAAGCTGGAGAAGTTCGTCTGGGACATCATCATGGAGAAGTTTACCACCCAAGAGCTTGGGGACAGCCAACTTACCTTTCGGGATTTGGAGACGATAAAGAAGAGCTTCGTGCAAGTTCTGGCCGGGTATTATCATTCCCGGATTGAATACCCGAAAGTAAAAGAGGCTGCCCGGTGAACGAGATAGAAATCGATTCGACGGGCATCGATGACCCAAGTTGGCTGCAGCGCTACCGGCGTTTTGCAGCCAAAGTATTGAAAGCTCGCGGGATCAACCGCTGGGAACTGTCCATCCTGATAACAGATGACCCCACCATCCGGGAGCTGAACCGGCGCTACCGGGGGGTGGATTCGGCAACGGACGTTTTGTCATTTTCCCAAGGTGCTGCGGAGGCGCTGAATGCACGGAGCATGTATCGACCGGCCGGGGATATCGTGATATCTCTGGACACTATGGCTCGAAACGCGGAGGAGCGCAGGATCTCAGAAGAGGAGGAATTGAAGCGCTTGCTGATTCATGGCATCCTGCACCTGGAGGGTATGGATCATCCCGATGAGCAGTCCGAAATGATAACGATACAGGAAAGTATTCTGACACGATTGAAAAAGGAGAAAATATTTTGAAGAAAAGAAGCTTCTTGAACAGGCTTCTTAGGAAAGTCTCCCTCGAAGAGAATTTGAACAACCTGGATACGACCGCCCTGGAAATGGTGAAGGGGATCATTTCCCTGTCCGAGTCCAACGTCAAAGAAATTATGGTACCCCGGATCGATGTAGTCTCGATCTCTCTGGATACGCCGGTTCCCGAGATCGTGGATATCATATCCGACTGCGGTCACTCCCGGTTCCCGGTGTATCGTGATACCGTCGACAATATTGTTGGAATCCTCTATGCCAAAGATCTGTTGCCCTATATTGTCAAAGAAGAGCCGGCAGCCGAGCTCGATAAGTTGATTCGACCCGCCTATTTCGTGCCGGAGAGTAAGAAGCTCGATTCTCTGCTCCGGGAGTTCCAACGCCGACGGGTGCATATTTCAGTTGTGGTTGACGAGTACGGGGGCACATCCGGGATTGTCTGCCTCGAGGATATCATCGAGGAGATTGTGGGAGAAATCCAAGACGAGTTTGACAATGAAACCGAAGAACTGATGAAGATCAGCGAAGATGTGTATCTCTGTGATGCCCGGGTAAATCTCGAGTGGCTGAATGCACAGCTTGAAATCGACCTTCCCAGCGACGATTTTGATACGCTGGGGGGTTTCGTGTTCGATCTGTTCGGCAAAATTCCGGTGCGATACGAGAAGATGAGCTATAAGGGGATCGATTTCATCATACAAAATATGGAGGGACACAAGATCAATACGATCAAAATCGTCATTCAGAGGGAAGGAGCCTGAGAAAGGCTAATGAAAAGGCTTGCTGCCGTCGTTGTGGCGTTGTGTTCGGCTGGAATGCTCTTTGCTCAAACGGGTGCCGATGAAGCGGCAGACCCGAGAACTCTGTACCAGCGGGGACGGGAGGAGCAGGTCCGTTCGAACCTGCTGGCAGCGGTCGAACTGTATCGGGCGGCCTTGAGAGAAAATCCGGCCTACGATAAGCCCCTGATTGGTCTTGCGGAAACCTTTTTCGCCCTCGAAGAGTATGAAGAAGCCCTCGGGTATTTAAAAGAAGCTCAAAAATACGACCAGGGCAACCTTGATCTGATCGTTCTAGAGGGAAGGATCTCCATTGCCCTGAATCAACTTACCAGGGCCAGAATCCTCTTTGAATCGGTGCTCGAGAAGGAGAAAAACAACCTCGAGGCCCGGTTCGGACTGGCCGAGTTGGACATTGCCCAAGGACGAACCCGGAATGCCAGTCAGCGATACATCGAAACCCTGAAGATCCGGCCGGAAAGCCAAAAAGCTTTGCTCTCCCTGGTGCTGCTCAGTGACGCCCAGGGGGATCGGGATGCCGCCGAGGCCTATCTGGAACTTGCCTTGAAGTACCATAGCTACGACCCGAGGGTCCACTATGCTGCGGGGCGTTTTTCCATCGAGGAGGGAAGGCTCGATCGGGCTCAAAACTATCTGCTCACGGCGATCGCCCTGGATCCCGATTTCACCGAGGCTAAACGCCTTCTCGCTCAAGCCTATCTACTACGGGAAGAGCCGAACAAGGCGATCGACATCTTCAGAGAGATCCTGGAGACCGACCGTACCATTGCCCTGGTGTGGTACTCTTTAGGCCTGGCCTATGATCTCAGCGGTGATCCTGAACAAGGAATTCGCAGTCTTGCCCAGGCCTTGAGGTTGAGTCCGGACGACGAAATCGCCCGTATCGCCCTGGAGAACATCGCCTTGAACAAGTTGCCGATCGACGATCCCATCCGGGGACACTACGCAGCCCATCATCTGGAGCGGGGACACCTGTTCAAGGAACGAAATCTTCTGGCGAAGGCCTTGATGGAGTACAGGAGAGCCCTGCGGCTGCAGCCGGAGTCCAAAGAATCCCGGCTGTTCTACGCGGACATGTATCGACTAATGGGATTCCCGGTAAAGTACATGAAGGAGCTGGAGGTGCTTCGGGACCTGGGCTACACCGACCCGTCCATACTCGATGACATCGAGATCATCGCCAGTTCCCGCTACGAGAGTATCTCAGCGGTATGGGGCATCGACCAGTACAGCCTCGATAAAAAACGCTTTTCCGTTGCACTGTATCATATGCTACCGGCCACCCGGGAGCTCCACCCCTTCGCCGGCCAGGCCGCGGCGGAGTACCTGCGCGACCTTCTCCAGAGATACCCCGGTCTGGAACTTCTCGATACCGTCTTGAACGTGGACAGCTATGAATCCGGCTTCAGAGAGGCCCGCAGCCTCGGTTCCGATTATTTTCTGATGCTCCATATAGAAGAATCGGAGAGAAGCTTCACAGCTGTATTGGACATGTATCTCACCGCCACGGGGAAATTGCTTCAATCCTACCGGGTTTTTCGAACCGGGAACGATCGAGTGCAGGACACCTTCAATATCTTGGCGGAGCGGTTTTTTGACGTTCTGCCCTTGAAGGGAACCCTGCTGGCCAGGCAGTTTGATCGTGGAGTCATCGATCTTGGCAAGCACGAGGAGGTGGAGCCGGGACAGGAGCTGTCCATCGTTAAAAAGGGAAAGGTTCGATTGGAGAACAGCAAGATCGGACTGACCACAAGCCGGGAGGATATCCTCGGCACCTTCACCGTGACCGCAGTGGATGAGAATATCAGTGAAGGGATCATGCAAAAACGCAGCTTTTTCGACCTGATCAACTCAGGGGACGAAATCATCGTTATAGCAGCGGAGCCGCCGCCCGCGCAAATCGAGGAAGGTGAACCCGGATTGTTGCGGCGTCTTTTGAGCTTCATCGGCCGTTAACCCGGCAGCGGCAGCCGAAGTAACATGCCGCAACCGCCGCAGGCGGCATGCACCATTGACAGCGACGGCGCTTTTTCTTATATTCAGGCCTGAATAAATAATTACAACAATCCGAGACGGGGGACAAATGAAGATTGCTATCAATGGATTTGGAAGAATAGGGCGTAGTGTGTTCAAGGTGGCCCTGGAGAGAAAAAATATCGAGGTGGTCGCCATCAATGACATCACGGATGCCAAGACACTTGGGCATTTGCTGAAGTACGATTCAAACTACGGCAAATACTCCAAGCGCGTTGAGGCCACGGATGGTGGGCTGGTCGTGGATGGGAAAAAAATCGCCGTTCTTGCGGAGAGAGACCCGAAACAGCTCCCCTGGGCAAAGATGGGGGTGGATCTGGTGATCGAGTCCACCGGTATTTTCCGCCTTCGCGAACAGGTCGCCTGGCATTTGGTAGCCGGTGCCAAACGGGCTATTCTAACGGTGCCCGCAAAGGACAAGGTCGACAGGATGATCGTTCTTGGTGTGAATGACGACGATCTCAAGGACGAGGATCTGATCGTATCCAACGCTTCCTGTACCACCAACTGTTTATCTCCGATTGCCAAGGTTCTTCTCGACAACTTCGGGATCGTGGAAGGTCTGATGACCACGGTCCATGCTTATACCAGTGATCAGAGACTGCAGGATGCTCCCCACTCCGACCTGCGTCGCGCCCGGGCTGCCTGCCTGTCCATCATTCCCACTTCCACTGGAGCAGCCAAGGCTGTGGGAAAGGTTATCCCGGAATTGGACGGAAAGCTCAATGGTGTGGCTCTACGGGTTCCCGTCTCAACAGGTTCCCTCGTTGACCTGACGGTCAAACTTGAGAAGGACGCCGGCGTGGAAGAAGTGAATGCAGCGATGAAGAAGGCCGCAGAGGGCAAGATGAAGGGAATCCTGGAGTACTGCGAGGATCCTATCGTCTCGGTGGATATCATCGGCAATACCCATTCTTCGATTTTCGACGCCCAGGCCACCATGAAGCTGGGCAGCGGATTCTTCAAGGTGTTCTCCTGGTATGACAACGAGTGGGGATATTCCAGCCGGGTCGTCGATCTTGCCGAGAGGATGAAGTAGAAGGTACAGATGGGCAAGAAAACGGTAGAAGATGTCGATCTTCGAGGAAAACGCATACTGTGCAGAGTAGACTTCAACGTGCCCATCAAAGATGGGCGTATTGGGGATGACACCCGGATACAGGCTGCCCTGGATACGATCAACTATATTCTCGATCAGGAAGGCGCCTCTCTGGTACTGATGAGTCATCTGGGCCGGCCCAAGGGGAAAGTTGTTCCTGAACACAGCCTCAAACCGGTGGCGCAGAGACTGTCCGAGCTCCTCCGTCGCGAAGTTCTCATGGCCCCGGATTGTGTGGGCCCGGAAGTTGAGAAACAAGCGGGTGCTTTGAAAGCAGGGCAGGTACTTCTGCTGGAAAACGTTCGTTTCCACAAGGAGGAAGAGGCCAACGACCCGGATTTTGCGGCTCGACTGTCCCGTTTAGGAGAGATCTACGTCAACGATGCCTTTGGAAGCGCCCATAGGGGGCATGCTTCAACCGAAGGTGTTGCACATCACCTTCCCGGTGTTGCCGGATTTCTGATGGATAAAGAGATACGTTTCCTCGGAAGTGTGCTGGAGAATCCGGAAAAACCGTTCATAGCCATCATCGGCGGAGCCAAGGTTTCTACAAAAATAGCGGTACTCGAGTCGCTGCTCTCCAACGTGTCCAGGTTTATCATCGGCGGCGGGATGGCCTACACGTTTCTGAAAGTGCAGGGCCATCGAGTCGGTAACTCTCTGGTTGAAGAAGAATACCTCGATACGGCGGACAGTCTGCTCAAAAAGGCAAAACAGAAAGGGGTAGATATTCTGCTTCCCGTCGATCACCTGGTTGCCTCCGAGTTCTCCGACCAGGCCAAGGCGGAGTATATCGCTACGGTTGATATCCCCGAGGGCAAAATCGGGATGGATATAGGAAAACTTACTCTGGCACGGTATAATGAGGCGATCGCAACGGCCAAGACCTTGGTTTGGAATGGCCCCCTCGGAGTCTTTGAGTTTGCCGAGTTTGCTCAAGGAACCCTGGAGACCGCTAAAGCCGTAGCCCGGTGCCCGGGAACCACGGTGATCGGAGGCGGAGACAGCGTTGCCGCGGTGAAACAGTTCGGCCTGGATGACAAAATCACCCATGTGTCCACCGGTGGCGGAGCGTCCCTGGAGTATCTCGAGGGTAAAGAGTTACCCGGGATTGTGGCCCTTCAGAATAAGTAGAGTGAGGAAAACAAACATATGCGCACACCGTATATAGCGGGCAATTGGAAGATGCACAAAACAAGAGTCGAGGCTGAAGAATTGGCCCGCGAATTGGTCAGAACCTTGGATCGGGAGGCAAAGAAAGTCATGATTGCACCCGCCTTTACGGCGCTTGCAACTGTAAAAACCTGTCTGGAGGGCAGCCACATCCTTTTGGGAGCGCAGAATATGGGATCCGAGGAACAGGGCGCTCACACCGGTGAAGTATCGGTTCTCATGCTCAAAGATCTCGGCGTGGATGTAGTCATCCTGGGTCACTCCGAGCGACGCCACAAGTACGGGGAATCTGACGAATTAATCAACCAGAAGGTCAAACTGGCCCTTTCTCACGGACTGGACGTTGTCCTCTGTGTCGGAGAGACGTTGGAGCAGCGAGAAAGCGGCGTTACCACAAAGGTGGTCGAGGAGCAAATTCGACGAGGTCTGGAAGGCATAACGGAGGAAGCGTTGTCAAAGGTAACAATCGCCTACGAGCCGGTATGGGCGATCGGGACCGGTAGAACCGCCACTCCAAAAGATGCGGATGATACGCACCGGTTTATCCGAGATCTAATGTCCCGGATGTATAGTGTAAAAGCCGCCGATGCGATGATTATCCAATACGGCGGCTCGGTGAAACCAAACAACGCGGCCGAACTGATGGGCATGGAAAACATAGACGGACTGCTGGTTGGAGGTGCTTCTCTGAGCGCCGATACTTTCGTGCCGATTGTGCGCTACGATGCTGGAGGTTGATAAATGGGATTGTTTAGCATCATTCTTTTAGCGATATTTGCGATTGCCGCGCTGATCATGATTCTCATGATCATGCTTCAGGATGATCAGGGGGAGGGGATCGGCGGACTGTTCGGTGGGGGGAGCGCAACACCCTTCGGCTCCAGATCGGGGAACGTTCTTACCCGTTTTACTTCCATCCTTGGAGCGATTTTCATCGTCGCTGCTTTTGCTTTGGCCTGGCTGAACCGATCCCCTGAAACCTCGGATATCGTAGAAAAGGCACGACTCGAGCAGATCCAAGAAGCGGAAGAGTCAAACTGGTGGGTCGAGCGGATCGATGAGGTCGAACCCAGGGAGGAAGAGGCGGAAGAAGGCGGGGAACCGGAACTTCCTCCGGGAATCAACAGGTAGGAGTCTGCCGCTGTGGCCTGAAGCCGGGCTTTTTTATCCTGATTGTTCAAACAAAGACAAATAAGGGGCTGTATCTGTTCAGTCTCCTCTTTTTTCAATTTTTTGTATATATTGGATATTATCACTAAAATATTAATGATTTGACAATAGAATGTGGTTATACTATTCTACAGGCGAACTTGTATTCGATGTTCTGTTGTAGTAGTTTTATTATGACGGCAGAGGAAAATATAGCGTTTCTCGCAGGATTTTCAGTCGGGAGAAGACGTCCCAAACTATGAACGCGACGAATAAGGTGGTAAAGCTCTTCAACGAGCTGATTGCCGAGGGAGAAAAGATCAAGTTGACGTGTAAAAAACTGTACTTTTCGGGCCAGAAAAAAGCGATATCACCGGAAATCTTTGAAGAATGGAAAATAGAATGCCTCAGCCTGCTGAAATCGACATTTGGATCCTCCAGCCCTCAATTCGATAACTTCGCCAATGCCAAATTCTTCGACTACTACAATTCCACTCAAATTTTTCTCGGCATTCTAAAGGCTGCCCGGGCAGATCTGCAAAAAGGGTATTTCTTTCACAAAGATCTGATGCTGAGCGTCAATATCTACGATTCGCTCCTGAACCGGGCTCGCCGATACATTGACAATGATGAAATTGCAAAAGCCGAAGCCGTAGTAGAAGTCGTTCTCAACGAAGTATTGAGTAAAATCTGCAGTAACAAGAAATTATCTTTTACGCAGGAAGATACGATCGAGTCTCTCGCTGACACTCTGGTACGCGCCGAAGCAATACCGGAGACGGCGAAAGATCATCTGCTGCAGCTGCATGAGCTGTTCCGCCGATCAAATAGGACAAGCGGTGCTGAATTGATGGTCGCAATCGAATGGATTCTCTCGTTTCTTAACAAATTTCTAGGCGGACAGATATTGATTCTGAACTAGTCATCCTTGGAAATATCCGCCAAAGACAGGGAAAGCAGCCGTAATTTGTCCTGCAGGTATAGCACGTAGAGGCAATCACCTACCTGCAACGCTCGAAAACGTTCGATATTCACGTCGCCGGTTACCAGAGGGACCTTTCGATACTGCGATCCCTTTGTAGTGGGGTACAGCAATGACAACTGATAGCTCCTTTTATCTTCATGATCTACAGTCCGCTCGTTGAACAAGAAGAAGCGTCGGTCTTGGTGGAAGGCGAGAAAAACCGAGGTTGTTCCCTCGCAAAGGGTTACGGGAATTGCGTCGAAGGACGTTCGTTCCAGAGCATGATCGCGGATCAGTTCTGTTTCAAGCAGCGTAATCGTCGATTCCAAAGGCTCATAGATGAGAATGAGAAGGCGTCCATTTATGATCGTGCTGTAGTGGATCTCCCCCGCGGTATAAACAGCCTGGGCGGCTATTTCATGATCTTTCATATGAACCAAATAGAGTCGTTTTGACGAGCCATCATAGGCGGTGAAGGCCCAGAAATCGCCATGTTGAATGACGGATAGGTCCCCTTGAGCCAGAAAATCTCCGGATGGAAAGACGGTTGTTGAGATCCGTTGAAAATCTCTCTCCTTGTTAAGTATATACAGGGACAAAACTCCGTCTTCTGCGACCACAGCTCGTATCTCACCGTCTTCATCGAGCCTTCCGATAAGCGGATATTTCAGCCCGGGGAGTGAGTCGATCCACCACGCATCGTCATCATCGGTCCTGCTCAGCCATTTCAACACCAGGTTGCCTTCGTTCTCCAGATCCGTATAGAGGATATGGCGGGTGGAGCCGTTCGTAAGGAACAGGTGCCTGCCGAAATTGATGTCGATCTCGGGAGTGTAGCTGATCCGATCCAGATAGGTCGTGTGACGAACAACAAGGCTGCATGGATCCGCCGCGCCTTTAGCCTCAGCCGGGTTCGCCGCGTTCATCAGGTTAACGAAGTTCAGGGACAGGGCATTCAACGTGGGATAGACAATATAGAAACGGTCGTTGTTCTGATGAAGAGAAAAATTGGTTCCAACCCTACTTTCCGTAATGGTAATCTCCTGAGTAGGGGGCAGGGGAGCCTCGGATCCGGGAAAGCAGGAAAACAACCAGGTTGCGGCAAAGGTAAGGACCACGGCGATCCTTGCACAGCAGTGATGCTTCAAACTCTATAACCTTGACCTTTCCTAAGACTCGACCGTATACTAACCCATTACGACAGTAGTGTATAGTTTCAGCGGTCCAGCGCCGGCTGTCACGACACAGCGAATTCGAGCAGACAATCCCACAGGGTGCTCAAGACAAAGAGGTAAGCCATGAGAACGGCGGTTGTATTTTTTGCCACGAACGCCAGAGATAGAATATTGAATATTACCCGCTCCCTTGCCAGAGGAATCGAGTCACAGGGCCATCAGGTGGATATCATCGACGGGAATCACGATGTAAACGCTAAGTTAACCATGTATCAGTACATTGCTGTGGGCACCGAACCTCTGTCAAACTTCAGCGGCAAGATCCCTGACAAGGTCGGTCATTACTTGAACTCCTCAGGGATGGTGGCCGGAAAGAGATGTTTCGCCTTCGTTACCAAGAATGTATTCGGCTCGGCAAAAGCCCTCGGTCGGTTGATGAGGGGCATGGAAAAGGAGGGAATGTTTCTTAAGTATTCCTCCATCCTCAACAGCCCTCAGGAAGCCGAGGAAATCGGCAAACGCTTGCATATAAAATAACTTGAGAGTCATTCTTTCCAGGGAAAGATCATCCCCTTCAACGTTCTCTTTCCAACCCGCTCCCGATCATCGGTCAGGAGAGCGTCCCAGGGAATATTCCGGCGGGCGTCGGGGTGTTTCTCCAGGTGATCATACTTGTACAGCCGAAGCTTTAGAGCCACATTCCACCAGAGAAATATCGAGGTTATTCCAGGCAGCAGGAAAGCGGTGAAAACGGAGATCGCGAAGATAATCAGCGTACCGATGAACAAGCCGACGGTAAACAGCGGATTGTCCAAGAGAAGAAGGAACATTTTCTTTATTATCTTTCTAAAGCTCTTGTCCAACCTAGCCTGAACAGAGAAGAAATATTGAAAGGCGAAAGTCCAAAAAATCAACACCCAAAAGAGAAATGACGAAGCAAGAGGTCCTACAAACGATTGAATTCCCCCATACACTCGAAATGCTATCTGAAAAAGAATCACGAGAACCAAATTGATCAGGGCAAACAACAGGCTGGTGGAGTAGGTGGCCTTCAGAACCGGGAGGAAATCTTTGAACTCCGGTTTAGAGTAGTCTGCAATCACCGAGGTCAGAGTGCTGACAACACCGGAATAAACGAACAGAACGGCCATTCCAATGCCAAGAGCGACAAAAAAGAGTACTGGGATGTCGCGAAACAGCAGAGGGAAATATATAATAACGGCGAAGCAAAGGATGAATCCCAGATTCAAGATCACGATGCGTATCAGATTGTCCCACATGTCGAAAAACGACTTTTTTATTAAAAATCCAAACATGCTTCAAGTTACCACGAAATACGAAAATACGGCAAGATAGGTGATATATGCCGACGTATGTTTAGACGAATTTTCCTTGACAATACTATCATCATCACGTATACTTTATTGAAATAAGTAATTCATCACGGCCGATTTGCGGCTGGGCGGAACGTCAATTCTTGAGCGTCAGGCTGAGAATTGCCACTCTAGAAGGTACGAGCGGTCAGAGTTGGTTAACTACTACGAGGTATTAGGTCTCGATCCCGCCTGTTCGACAGGCGAAATAAAGCGTTCTTTCCGCAGAAGGGCAAAAGAGCTACATCCCGACTTAAAGTACGCAGACCGCCAGTACTCCGAGGAGAAAATGCGGAACTTGCTGGTCGCCTACGAGACGCTCAGCAACCCTCAGAAACGCAGTGCCTACGATCGTGCCTTTGCCATTCACTTTTCCAAACCGAAGTTCAACTATCGAGAGTATCTGCAAAGTCGGCCCGATGATTTGATCTCCCAGTCAAAGCTTATCTTCTACAATCTTCTCAATTCAGAGGCCAACGAGGCTCTTCAGTTGTACGATTCCCTTTCCCAGTCCAGGTCTGATTTTTCTCTCGAGCGCTGTTTGGGCCGAGAAGACTATATGGACTGTATTTTTCTTATTGCCGAAGCTTTGGAGAAGAAAGGCGAATATATTCGTGCCTGTGAATTGTACAAGCATCTGTGTCTGCTTGAGATGGAACAACCCTATTTCCACCACTTTCTCGACGAAATCATTGAACGGCTGCGGAATATAACCTGCTTCAAAATGGTAGCCACTCTGCCGCCGCAAACATCGATCAGTTTCATCAAGGAGCTCATCCGGTTCAATTTTTCCCGCAAGGATAATGCCTTCTTTTACAAAAAAATCGCCGAAATCTACTGCTCTTTAGGGCAGAGGGACCTCGCCTTAAGCTATCTCGACAAGGGATTAAAGCTCGATCAAAAACTACCCGGAGTGAAAAAGCTGAAAGAAAAGATCGGCTACACGGAAATTCCCGTGGGTTGATGCTATACTTGACAGTGCTTTCTAAGGTGTTTACTTTGGGTAGGATGAAACGCATATTATTTCTATCAGCAGTTCTTCTTCTCGGTTCCCATTCCCTTTTCGCGCAATTAATCGATAAACCCGTTGCCACGGTCAAACTCTCGAAATTCGAGGTCATTTCGGTAAAACAATTCCGAAAACAGATCGAGGACCTCGAGGAGAGAACGAAAAACAAACTTTCCACCGATGACCGTAGGAAACTGCTCGATCTGCTGATCAGCGAGATACTGATCACACAGGCTGCGGCGATGGAAAACATCACCGTAACGCAGGGAGAGATAGACTCTCGTATAGCTTTGGCCCGTAAGACCGGAGGTTTGGGTTTAAATTTGAATCGAGAGCTGACCGAACAGGAGTTCAAACAACTTCTTCAGCAGTCTGGCCTGACCTGGGAAGAATACCTGGAGCAGTTGGAGAAGGCCATATTGCAGCAGAAATACGTCATGCAGAAAAAAAAGGCCTTTTTCGACAAGATCGCTCCTCCTTCGGAATCAGAAATCGAAGATTTCTACGACGCCAATAAGACCGTGTTTGTGGCTCCGGACATGGTTCGCTTCAAGCACATCTATATCGATACGCGCAATCTCACCTCGGTGGATGAAAAGAACAAAGCCAGGACACGGGCTGAGGAGATATATCGGGAGCTGCAAAACGGCGCCTCCTTCGACGATCTGGTGGTGAAGTACTCCGATGACAAGAGCTCCCGGTACAAGGGCGGAGATTTTGGCTACCTGCGTAGGGATGATCAAGCCCGCAAACAGCTGCTCGGAAAAGAATTTTTCGAAGCTCCCTTCAAGTTGAATGTTGGCCAGGTCAGCGGGGTTCTCCAGTCAAATATCGGTTTTCACATCATTCGGATAACTGAGAAAATTCCTTTCCGTCTTCTCGCTCTGGACGATGCTATTCCACCCCAGAACAACAGCACCGTGCGGGATCAGATCAGTGCTCAGTTGCTGCAGCAGAAGCAGGCGGAGTACTACCAGCAGGCTCTGCTCGATCTTCTGGATGAGTTGAAAAAGAAAGCGGAGATACGAATCTTCGAAGAAAACCTGTCCTGGTAATCCTCATCGAGTATGTCGAAAGCATGGGTGCCAGAAGAAAAGGGCGAATTCTAGCATTTCAATCCCTGTATTCCTTCGAGCTGTGTGAGACCGCCAAACAATCACAGATCAATGAGATCCTGGAATTCCCTTGGATGGACGCAGGAGGCATGAGCAAATTCAATCAGGAAAGCATCGATTTCGGTCGACTCATTGCCAGGGGTACAATAGAGAATCTTTCAGAGGTGGACCGACATATTACGTCCCAGCTCGAGCACTGGGATTTTTCCAGAGTCAACAAGGTTGATCAGGCCATACTTCGGATCAGTGTATACAGTCTACTTTTCCAAAAAGATATACCAGCATCGGTTACAATCGACGAAGCCGTGGACATATCCAAAGACTTCGGTACGGACGAGTCATACCGCTTCATCAACGGTGTATTAGACGGAATCCGTAAGAATCTGGAACGTTGAAGAAAATCTCGCGGCTTTGGTTAGTTCCTCCCCTCATTTTGGTCTGCGTCGCCATCGGAGCTGGAATCATTTATTTTATCCTCAACAGGAATACGCGGATAGGTAGCAGAGATACCCAGGTCGATGCACTGCTGGCGGATGCGGACTACGAGATATCTCTCGGGTACTACGAGAAAGCCCTGGAAAGCTTGGAACAGGCTCTTAGTCAGGCTCGAGGAGAATACAATACGCTCCGGATTCTCAAACGAGTGTATATAATATCATACGATTTAAACGATTTTTTGATATTGAATAAATTCGCTGGAACTGCATCCGGGAATATCCCCGGCAGTGCAGATCTGGCCCGGATCTATCTATACTCGGCCATCCGCTCAGAAATCAGCGAGAGGGCTCTCAGCATGCTGAAGAAGCAACGCGAAAATATGAAATACCTGCAAGCCGAGGCTTATTTAAACGGAATTCTTAACACACTCCCCGAACAGGACCATGACCCGAAGTTGAAGAAGATCTTGTCTTTAGTCGCCCACCGAGAACCCCATCAGCTCCAACGTCTCGGGACGGAGCTCGACGAGCCTAGAATCCACCTCGATGCAGCGCTTCTCTGGATGGAGGAGGGCGACCCGGAAAGTGCATTCGCCCTTGTCAACAGCCATGCAGCGAATCCACTGTTCCGAGAACCGAGCATCTACATTTCCTACGACGCCGGCCACGAGGAGATTTCCCTGGCTCACCTGCAATCGCTGAACAAGAGCGTAGATCGCGCAGACCTTCTAATCATGGAAGCCGATTTGAATTTCCTTTTGGATCGAAAAGATGATGCGCTTCGCCTGTACCAGAATGTTATCGCCTCTCACCCCCGCTATGCCTGGACACCCTATCTCAATATGGCTCTGATCGCGGAGCAAAATGGAGACGAACAAACGGAGCATCACTTCAAAGAGAAGGCGTATCAGCTCTTTCCAAATGTCGGGGAAGTGGTCATGTCTTATGCCCGAAGCCTGTCGGTGACAACCGCAGACAGACAACAGGCCCTAGACATAATCCAGAACTATCTTCAGCAGAGAGAGGAAGATTACGAAGCTCAAGCCCTTCTCCTTGATTTGCAGAACACCGCCGCATCTCCTGTTGTATACCAGGCGGCACTGTGGAAACTGTACAACCAGCATCCGGAGAGCCGTATGATCTGCGAGCAGCTTTTTTTATATCTCTTGGAGTTTAACGACCTGTCCGGAGCGGATTCTGTGCTGCGGCACTACCAGCTGGCAACGACCAGAACCCAGGAGCCATGGCTCCTGGACTACAGGGCAATTCTCGCAGCCGCCCGGCAAGACTATGGAGCAGCCATCGAGCTGTTCCGAGACAGGCTGGTCCGGGAGGAGAGTTGGCCGGCGCGATTCGACCTGGGAATGCTCCTGGCAAAAGTCAGACAACCCGAACAAGCCATCGAAGAGCTGATCGCAGCGGAAAACGTGCTCACTTCTCAAACTCGTATAGAAGAGGACCGGCAAGGATACTTTCAGTCCCGCATCCGCTCCCGGATCGGCGAACAGTATCTTTCTCTGGGAGATACCGCTGCCGCCCGCCGAGAGTGCGAGTATGCGATTGATTTGGACATCAGCAATTTCCATGCTCATCGGATTTTAAGGATCCTTGAAGGGGAGTAAGAAACGTGGTAGTGTTCGAGGAAGTGCAGAGGTGTGTCGGTTTGAGTAAGGAGCGATGATGGCCACACGAAACGATATTCCGAACAACAGCGTTATCGGAGAAAACTCTGTCTTCGAGGGTCGATTCTACGTCAGTGGTTCGGTTCTCATCGAAGGCAAGTTCGACGGCGAAATTAAAACGGAGGATCACCTGACAGTCGGTCCAACCGGCAAGGTCAAAACTGATATCTATGCCAGGAAAGTAACAGTTTCAGGAACGCTGATCGGGAACATAACGGCCACGGAAGAGGTCGATCTTCTGGCAAACGGCAAAGTCCTTGGAAACATTAACACCCCCAAGCTGAATGTTGAGAATGGTGTGCTAATCCAGGGGATGGTCACCATAACCGGCGGCCAGTCCGAAAACGTCCCACAAGTGATTCGCCAGTCCTTCGGCGAAGAGGTGGAAAGCCTGATAACCTCCACCGAAAGAGCTGTCAAAAAGGAAAACCCGAAAGAGCCGAAACCCGAATAAATGATCAAACTCAAAAACGACGCCGAGATTGGGAGGATCCGGGAGGCTAGTTTTATCCTCTCCGAAACCCTCGAGAAGCTCAAAGCAATGATCGACGCGGGTATCACCACGGGAGAGTTGGACAACTTCGCTCGCGATTACATTCGAAGCCGCGGAGCCGAACCATCCTTCCTGGGGTATATGAGTTTTCCCGCTTCCCTCTGTATTTCCTTGAACGAAGAGGTGATCCACGGAATCCCCGGGAAAAGACGGTTGAAACGGGGGGACATGGTCAGCCTCGACCTGGGTGTGAATCTGGGGGGGTATTTTTCCGATGCCGCGGTCACCCTGCCGGTGGGGAAAGTAACTCCCGAACGGGAAAAGCTGATCAGAGTTGCCAGGGAATGCCTGGAACTGGGAATTGAACAGGCGGTGTGCGGCAATCGGATCAGTCACATATCCGAAACGATCTACAATCATGCCAGGTCGAATGGATTTGAGGTAGTCCGTCAGTACTGCGGTCATGGGGTAGGTTTTGCCCAACACGAAGAGCCTCAGATTCCCAATTATGTGTCCCGTGGTCCGAATCCCAGGCTCAAACCGGGGATGATCATCGCCTTAGAGCCAATGATCAACAGGGGAACCTGGGAAGTACAGCTTCTCGAGGACAACTGGACTGTTGTTACGGCGGATCGCAGCGATTCCGCCCATTTTGAGCACACCGTAGCGATTCACAACGATCACACAGAGATTTTAACCCTCGATCATTCGCTAGAGAGAGTGTGAGAGATGATTAAAATATTCCTTCCATACCGCACGTTTCGTAACAATGCCATCAAGCTGGCCTATCAGATCTACAAATCCGGTTTCATCCCCGATGTGATCTATGTGTCCCTGCGCGGCGGAGCCTATCTCGGCAATGTGATCAGTGAATACTTCAAATTCATCCGTCAGGAGGATCGTCCCGTCTACTACGCCGCCGTGGTTGCCCATTCCTACTCGGATGTCAAGGTGCAGCAGCGCATCAAAGTCGAGGGCTGGACCTATGACCCGGAATACCTGCGGCAGGGCGATCGGGTTCTGCTGGTGGACGACATCTTCGATACGGGACGTACGATCAATCACCTGGTCGATATAATTCTGGAAAAAGGAATCCCGCGCAAAGATATCCGCATTGCGGTTCACGATTACAAGATCCGTAAATACTCGGGCAAAGAGCTTCCCCTGCGCCCCGACTACTACTGCCGCAAACATATCGTAGACACGGAGCAGGATGATTTCTGGATCCACTACTGCAGCCACGAGCTGGTCGGGCTTGCGCCTGAAGAGAGGGAGCGGATGTATTACGCCGAGGACGAGGAACTCCGGGAAGCAATGGAGTTTCTTTTTCAGAACAAAGAGTCAAAATGATACAAAGGACATTTTGACCCAATCGCGGATACATTCTGTTCCCACACATTGTCAAACTGGAAAATTATCCCTTTTGCTTCTAATTTTCTAGTTCGGTGTTTTTGAGCTTATTCCTGGACCCACAACCATTCGCCGCCGATATAGTCCGCCCGCCACAAACCTGCATTCATCGTACCGGCAAACAGAGCATCCGGGGTGACGGATGTATCAAGAAAAAAGCAATTAATAGCCCCGTTGTATAACGCGCTTATGTTGTATTCGGGACGGCGCTGAGGGCTTGTCAAAACGCCACCAGTAAGTTCGTAGTAACCTGTTCCTTCGGTGCTCACAAATATGTCGTCATTGATACCTACCACCGGATCCAGATCAACGAATTTGGTGAAACGAGGGGCGTCTGTGACAGACTCAGAACTCCAGGTCGCAGTATCCCACATCCAGAGCTTGCCGTCTTTGCCAGACACATAAAGTTGGGTAAGGCTCGTGGAGTACAGAAGCCCGCCTAAGGGCTTACCTCCTCCTCCAACTGGATCGCTGACAGCGTTCTGTATGGTTGCCGTCAGTGCACCCGACTGGCGGTATAAATACGGGCCAGCGATAACCCAAAAATCCGTAGTATCGTTTTCAACATCCGTTATGGGTAAATTTATGGGGGAAAGACCGTCAAAACTGATAGCATTTCCCGTATACGATGTTCCATCCGGTGACTCGTATAGATAATAGTCGTATACAGCACCGTTTTGCTCGGCAGTGGCTACGTACAGATTTCCCCCGACAGCTTTGATCAAGCCGATCTGAATGTTCTTTACTTCCGGATCAATGGCCGCATTATCCCAACTAATGGAAGCGGGATCTGTTCTGTACACTCCCAGCCCTGTACCGCCGGTCGTAAAGAAACCGGCATATAAGTCGCCTCCGAATATCTCGACAGTATTGCACAGTGCACCGGATACCGGAGGGGAAACAGAAGTCCAATTACCCGTTTCTGTTCGGGTATACAGGGTGTTGCCCGCGGCAAAGTAGCGTGTCCCCACCTTCACAATTTCATGGATGGTCATTTCGTCTTCCAAGCCACGGTCTTCGACAAGGGAACGCTCGGTCTCCAGGGTATAAAAAATGGGGTTTAGGGATTTATCCGTACAGGCGGCCATCGATAGAATCAGGATCAAAACAAGGAATAAATGCACTAGTGACTTCATTCAGGGCTGTCCTTTAAAAATTGTACTGGGCGGTCGCGGTTATTTCCAGGAAATTCCCCATTCGCCCGAGGTTGGGATCCGGGGACCAGGGCTGGAGGACCCACCAGTAGACGACGTTCAATCCGAATCCCCAGTTTATATTATACTTCCAAATCGACGAAAATCCCGGCTTGATAATCCAATTCAGGTGGACCTGGTCTGTGTATTTCACAATGTCCATTCCCGTGCCGACAAAAATGGGAAACTCGAAGGGAAAGAAATGAATTATGTACGATCCTTTCGCGGTTATAGGCAACTGATACAGCGTGTTCTCCTGAATGCTCTTGCTGAACATCCCTCCCACTTCAACACCAACCATCCAGTTGTTGTTCAGATGAATCCCCCACTGCAGGGAACCGGCGCCACCTAAACCGAGATTCGTCTTGGAGTAATCCCCTCCGAAGGACTGGAAAAACAGGGGAATGAACAGTCCCGCGCTCAAAGAGAGGGTCTGCTGACCGAGAGAATACACCGTGAACGGCTGTTCCTCGGTTTGTCCCTCCTCTTGATCCTGATCCTGCGCCAGGGCCAGACTGCAGGGCAGATAGAGGTACAGAAGCACAACCAGTAGTATATATATGAGCTTTTTAGGCAACTCGTACTCCTCTCAGTCCTTCGTTTTTCGCGATACCGAGTCTATCACCGTCGCATTTTTTGATCAAGAAGATTAAAGCAATAGATATTTTCAAAGACATAGTCTATAATACACTAACTTGTAAAGGTTTGCATGATCAATGAAAAGATGGTTCATACTCATTCTAACTGTAGTACTGCTGTCCTCCTGCATCGGGATTGAAAGCGAGATCCTTCTCCGACAAGACGGAACAGGTGTGTTGACTCTCTCGTATCAAATCTCCCAGTTCATGAAGAATATCGATGTAGGAAGAGAGGAAAAGCGGCTGCCCCTTCCGGTAAATAAGGAAGAGTTCGTCCGCACTGCCGAAGGAATCGAGGGTCTTCGGCTCACAGATATCGATGAACGGGAGGACGAGGAGAATGTGTACATTCGGGCCAAACTCGAATTCGATTCGGTAGACGCTGTGAACGCTCTTGGCCGGCCGGGGGAGATCGGTATCAGTCTGGAGAATCGGGGCGATACCAACACGTTTCGCCAGGTGATTTTTGCCGGGCAGGAGGGCGAGGAAATCACCGAGGATTCTCTGGAAATGGTCGAAACGTTCTTTCAAGGATACGATCTGGTCTTTGCGATAACCGTCCCGACGGATGTAAAGAGCTATTCTCTGGGGGATCTGTCCGCAGACGGCCGGACAGTTACCTACGCGATTACAGTTCCCGAGATACTCAAGCGCTCCGAGCCTCTCGTTTTGGAAGTAGTCTGGTAACCGGAGGTTAAAGCATGAAAGGCAATCTCGTGAAATCACTACTCATTCTTGCCCTTGCAATTGTTTTCGTGGGATGCATGACCGCACCACCCCCTGAGCAGATGGTCGGCAGCGGTGAGTCCTCATCTCAGGTTACCCAAGGAGACGGGAAGCCGGATGAGAAGAGGCAGCCGGAAGCGGTCGGGGGAAACGAGCTCGCCCAACGGTTGAACGAGTTTCTCGAGAATGGACTGCAGAAACTCGATCAAGGGGCAATATCTGAAGGGATCAATCAGTTGGTTACTGTATTAGCCGAAGCCCACGCCGCTGGAAGCGCTTCAGGAGATATTCGAGCGATTGTCAACACAGCCGAAACCGAGCTTACCAAGATTGCAGCCGGTTTGGAGATGGAGGCCGGCACTGAATGGGTCGATGCGAACAAAAACCAGATCAGTGCGAGCGCCATCGACGTGGGTACCGAGTACTCCTTGAATCCGAGCGTGATCCTGACCTACAATTTCGGCGCCGGCAAGGCTCTGATCACTGGTGCGCCGATCTATTTCGAGTTCATCCAAGGTTCGGGATTGCTGACCAGCTTTGTCGCCACCAACGACTACGGCCAGGCAAACTGCGCCATCGCCCGTCTCGATAATCCAAACTCTGAAACGATCGTTCGAGCCTCTTTGATCTACCGGGTGAAGGATTTTTCCCATGCCTTCCAGGGAATTACTAAAGATTTTGTCTATGTTCCGCCGGCTCGCAAAGCTACGATACTGGTGATGGAAAAGGCCGGAGAGAAGATTCAAGACGATCCGGTGATTCTCGATGCGGTGTACAATCGCCTGAAAGATATGGCCTTCGATTTCAGCCAGTACAACGGTGTTCTGCTGGGGAATGACTTCATGAAGGTTTTTGGGGGTGATCCAAGCTCGATCAAACGAATGGGATTGGAAAAAGAGGTATCGTACCTGATCATGGTGCTCAATGACGGGTACTACGTGAATCAGGTGGAGCTGGGCGGCAAGAAGTACAATATCTTCAAGTCTCAAACCACGGCAACCACCCGCATCATCCGTGTTTCCGATGGCAAGATCATGTACTCGGGAACCGTACAAGCCGTGGGTGGTCAGGGG
>CAZVHJ010000031.1:0-58114 GCA_964627715.1 uncultured Spirochaetaceae bacterium
ATTTTCAGATGATTCAACGGTTCCTTTATCTATAGATTTTACATGATTCAAGTCGAAACCTTGACAAAAAGAGTGGGGATCCTATAATGGTATGTGGAAACGATTCCATTCTGCAACAGATATACTGTGGGATCACAGCAGGATTCCATAATGACAGGTCAAGTTCTCCACGTATATGGCGTGCATACAGGCTGTGAGCCTGTTTACAAAAATAATAGGAGGTGCACAAATGAGAAAGTTGCTATGCGTTTTGCTGGCACTCGTGATGGCAGGTCCTCTGTTTGCCGGAGGCAGGCAGGAGCCTGGGGCTGAAGGGCCTGTCACAGTCAAGGTCTGGTTTCACTCGGGTAAGGGCGAGGAACGGGACGTCCTCGACGCCCAGGTGGAAGAGTTCAACGCCATGCAACCCCAGGTGCGCATCGAGGCGGTGCGGCTGCCCGAAGGTTCCTACAATGAACAGGTGAGCGCGGCTTCTTTGGCCGGCGATTTGCCCGATCTTCTGGATTTCGACGGACCGAATGTGTACAACTACTGTTGGGCCGGTCATCTCATCCCCCTGGACGAGTACATCCCGGCGGACATGAAGAGCGATCTTCTTCCCTCCATTGTCGATCAGGGAACCTACGGCGGGAAGATTTACGCTTTGGGTACCTTCGACTCAGGTCTGTCCATCTGGGCCAACAAGGCTTACCTGAACAAGGCTGGCCTGCGGATCCCCACCAGCATCGACGATCCATGGGACTTCGCGGAGTTCAACGGTGCCCTCGTCAAGCTTCAGGCCCTGTCTGAGGTGGAGTTTGCGATAGACTTCAAGATGAACTACGGTCAGGGGGAGTGGTACTCTTACGGATTTGCTCCAATCATCCAGAGCTTCGGCGGCGACCTGATCGACCGCAGTGACTACCAGTCCGCAGACGGCGTATTGAACGGGCCCGAATCTGTGAAGGCTATGGAGTTGTTCCAGAGCCTCTTCCAGAAGGGCTACGCCAGCAAGCTGCCTGCCGGCGACGATGATTTCTACGGCAAGAAGACCGCAGCGCTGGCCTGGGTCGGCCACTGGATGTGGACCCCGCACAGCCAGGGCCTCGGTGAGGACCTGGTCCTGCTTCCCATGCCCAAGTTGGGCGAGAAGGCAGCCACCGGCCTGGGCTCCTGGTGCTGGGGTATCACCTCTCAGTCGAAGAATCCCGATGCAGCCTGGAAGGTCCTGGCTTACCTGATGCAGCCCAGCCAGATCTTGTTCATGACCAACGCCAATGGAGCGGTGCCGGCTCGCAAATCCGCTCTGGCCAAATCCAAGCTCTACGGAGAGGGCGCGCCTCTGGAGATCTTCGTCCAACAACTTGAGGGCGGGATAGCTGTTCCTAGACCCATCACGCCCGCTTATCCGACCATCACCACAGCGTTCGCCGAAGCGGTGCAGAACATCGTGACCGGCGCCGACGTGAAAGCAGAACTCGATAAGGCTGTTGAGAAGATCGATCAGGATATCAAGGACAACAAGGGATACCCTGTGCCCGAATAGAGATCGGGAAAAGACTGGAGGGCCGGGAGAATTCTCCCGGCCCTCGTTTCAAATGAAAGCCTCTACCGGAGGGTAGAACGTATGAGCGGCACAGTTTCGGCAGAGCAAACGATTCAACGTAGCGCCAGCCTGAGCAGACAACGTAGAACAGAGACGAGTACGGCCTGGTTGTTTTCTGCGCCGGCTCTGCTCTTGCTGTTGGTTTTTCTGGTTATTCCTTTTCTTCTGGCCTTCGTCTTTTCATTTACCGATCAGCGGCTTATTCCCAACCCCAACCTTCCGACAGAATTTATCCGGCTGCGGAACTTCATCAGGCTGTTCACAGACGAAACTTTTTACAAGGCCTTGGGCAACAATATAATCTTCGCCGCGGTTGTCGTGCCAATCCAGTCCGTATTTGCCTTGATACTGGCTATGCTGGTGAACCAGAAAGTCAAATTCGTAAACCTCTATCGAACGATCTACTTCAGCCCTGTTGTCACCACAATGGTGGTGGTGGCGATCGTTTGGTCCTTTCTCTACAATCCGGGAGAGGGATTTATCAATCAGATTCTGAAGTTCATCACCTTCGGCCGTGCCAGGCCTCTCGACTGGTTGAAGAGCCCTCAACTGGCGTTTCCAGCCATCATGGTGCTTTCCATCTGGCAGGGGGTTGGCTTTCAAATGATCATTTTCCTTGCCGGTCTGCAGGACATCCCCAAAGAGCTTTACGAAGCGGCCCAGATGGATGGGGCCGGTAGATGGCGGCAGTTCTGGAGTGTTACTCTGCCTCAGCTGCGTAATACGACATTATTTGTGGTGATCGCCACCACCATTTTGGCTTTCAAACTGTTCGATCAGGTCTGGGTTTTAACTCGCGGAGGACCTCAACAAGCAACGATGACCACAATAGTCTACCTCTACCGGCAGGGATTCAGCCAGCTTCGAGTTGGCTACGCCTCGGCTATCGCGGTTGCCTTCTTCCTCATCGTTCTAGTCATCTCGATCATCCAGCGGATAGTCTTAAAAGAACAGAGAGCAGGGTAGGATGATGGAACGAGCTGAAAAACTACCATTGATTTCTTCCCGGGCTAAAGCCCCCTGTGTAGTCAAGATTTTCGTAAACATCGGCAACTACCTGCTTCTAACTCTGCTTGCCTTCTTCTTCCTCTTTCCCCTGGTATTCATGATCGTCTCCTCGCTGAAACACAACGAGATGCAGATCATTCGAGACATGAGCGGCCTGCTCGGTTTTGTACCGTATGGTGAGATCGGCATTAAAAACTACCTGGATGTATTCGATCAGATGAACTTCGGGCGTTTCATGTTCAACTCTATGTTCATCACCGTAACCACAGTTGTATGTGGCCTGTTGATCAACAGTATGCTCGCCTACGCCCTGGCCCGACTTCGATTTAAAGGACAGAGGCTCATTTTGGCGGTTGTCGTAGCCCTTATCATTATCCCCAAAGAGGCCGTAGTGATCCCACTACTGCTTATGGTCAACCGCATCGGCTGGATCGACAGCTATCAAGTTCAGATCGTACCCTACATCGCCGACGCCTTCTCCATCTTTCTGTTCTACCAATTTTTTATAGGCCTGCCAAAGGATTTGGACGAAGCAGCCATCGTGGACGGCGCCAGTCGCGCCCGCATCTACTGGAACGTAATCATACCTCTGTCACGGCCGGTTTTTGCCTCCGTTGCAATCCTTCAGTCTATCTTCCGCTGGGGTGAGTTTCTCTGGCCACTGATGGTGACCCGGGGCGAGAAGTTCCGCCCGCTTCCCGTAGCCATACAGCAGTTCTTCAGTCAAGACCCCAAGGTGTGGGGGGACATCTTCGCTTTCGCTTCGATGATCACTATTCCCCTGTTGATTATTTTCCTCCTATTCCAGAAATGGTTCGTCCGTTCGGTGGCATCGAGTGGAATTAAAGGATAGACTCGCATAGGCGATGAGAATGTGCAACAAACACTTCGCTGGAACTAAAACAGATACAGAGGATAGGAGTCGGGATTCTTGCCGAACAGGGTGACCTGGTCCACCTGGTAGATCTTTTCGCCCAGGCAGAGGGCAAACAGACAGCGCTCTACTCCCATTCCGCCCAGCTCGCCGATGTTCTCGATGTTGTCTCCGTTAATTTGAGGCGCAACGTCGATGATTTTATTGTCGATCAGCCTACTAGCCACGATCGTTTTCGTGCCCAACCGGGCCACCGCTTCATCCCGCTGAAAACGGGGGAAAGGGGGTTCGGGCACTTCCAGGGCAACACCGAGAGCTTTAGGGTTTTCCTCGTTGGTATCGGCCACTGCCGTGGTTGCCGCGACAATGAGCCGCTCGAAGAAGCCAAGAGCCTGCTCATGATCCTCCCGAAGTGTCTTTTCCACCTTCTCGGTCTGATGGAGATAGGCGTCCAGCTCGATTCCGCGGCTGCGTCGCACCTCGATGTCCATCTGAGAAAAATCAATCAGGTACCTTCCTCGCTGCATACGGTTGGGACTCTCCATCTCCAGGCGGATGTTGGGAGAGTCAACAAAAATCCCCTTGATCTTGGGATTGAATAGAGCGAGCATCTTGGAGTAGATCAGTTGAGTGGGTGGTCATATAGGTCTGACCCTTGTATCGGATTGAGGGGGTGTGCTCCACGTCATAGGCCAAAGGGTCGGTGACCGGGCTCAAGGACACCCGTTCAATGTTGAACAGACCTTCGGCAGCCAGGCGCGGCTGCACCGCGTTGACAAAGGTCGTGCGGATAGCCAGGACATGATACAGATCCTCCCTCAGCCACTTGTCGATGTAGTCATTGCGGATGAACTCGCCCAAATTGCTGCCGCTCTCGGTAAGGGCTGCCTGAAAGTTGAACAAGCTCTGACCGACGTGTTCCTCAATGGATTCGTGCATGTTCTAGCCTACCTCCGCAACGACTCCCTCGGCGATCGATTTCTCCACCGCCTCAGTGGTCTTCTGAGCCCAAAGGGCGTCATCTAGATCAGATAATGGCTTGCCCTGCCTCGCAATACAGAGATTGACAAAGGCCTGGTCTTCGTTGGTAATCGTATCCTGGTAGGCTGTGTAGGTATGGGAGTGAGAAATACCCTTCTTGACTTCGACCCAGTCTTGATACGTGTAGTGGGTGGTACCGGCTGTGCCGATGACCTTTACAGTGTAGGTCCAGGGAGCCGGGGAGAGATCGTCCGCGGCAAAGCTGACGCAGAGATGAGCAATTCCACCATTACCGAGTTCGAGAAGCACCATGGCCAAATCTTCTTTTTGCGGCTGGCGAGGATGGTTTCTGTTGGCCTTGAAAGCGACCACGCGCTTTGGGCGCCCGACAAGATACATCATCGTGTATAAAGGATGCGTAAGGAGGTGTCGAACCACCCCGGGGAGGATTCCCGCTCGGTCATCGACGTGATAAATATTGTACATAACATAGCAGGAGACGATCTCGCCGATCTCCCCATCGGCTATAAGTCTCTGAGCTCTCTGTAGACTCGCTTCGTGAAGTGTGGCCATATTATACACAGAGGAGAAATTTTGTATAAAAATTATACATACTAGATGCAAGGAAGAGACCACAGCATCTATATCAATCTTAATGTGTTCTGATATAAACAAATAGAAAATCATTATTTTTATTTTTGGCATACAAATTGCAACTTCATAATTGCTCCATGATTCTCAATCACCTGCTCTGAGGTTGAAATCTGATGTCGGTGTACACGGAAAGCAGAACCTACCCGACCAAGAAAAAGATGCACATGTACATCTTAGACGAGGATCTGAATGCCGTTGTAGCCCAAAGCGGAATCAAGGACGGGCATGTTCTGATCTTCGTAGCCAATGTCACAGCGGCTGTAACCATTACAGAAGGAGAGCCCGGGATCATGACCCACGACCTAGAGCATCTGTTCTCCTACGGTATGGGAGCTCCTTACGGTGACGGATTTGCCGACGGAGAAGCCTACCAACACCACGAAACCTGGAATTGTGATAACGGGGCCTCCCATCTTCGGTCTTTACTCCTTGGGGCATCCGTAATTGTCCCGATTGTCGAGGGAAAACCATTGTTAGAAACCTGGCAAAACGTGGTTCTCGTTGAATGTGACACAAGGGACCGTGCACGTAAGGTTATCTATCAGATTCAAGGAGAGTAACCGGTAGGCTGGAGATTGGCGAATTTCAGGTTTTTTCAATCACATGTGCGAAGTACAATACCGTTGGCAGCAACGAAAATCTTCAGTGCAGGAGTAAGAAATGAAAGGTTACATGGGGAAACTGCTGAGGGTGGACCTGACCAAGAGGAGCATAAAGGTAGAACCGTTGCGAGAGGACTACGCTCGGGACTATTTGGGCGGCTCAGGGCTGGGAGTACGGCTTGCTTATGAGGAGATACCACCGGAAACAGAGCCATTGAGCCCGCAGAACAAGCTCTTCTTTATGACCGGTCCGGTAACCGCTACATCTCTGGGGACGGCCGGTCGTTATCAAGTTATATTCAAGTCACCCCTTACAGGCATTCTCTGCGATAGCAGTTCCGGCGGACACTGGGGAGCTGCGTTGCGTATGGCTGGCTACGATGGACTGATCATCGAGGGTGCGGCAACCTCCCCTGTATATCTATACATCAATGAAGAAAAGTGTGAGATAAGAGATGCCTCACAGCACTGGGGAAAAGACACCTTTGTCGTGCAGGACGACATCCGCCGGGAGATTGGAGACCCCAAAACCCGCTTGGCGGTTATCGGCACGGCAGGAGAGTTGGGAGTCCTCTATGCTGCCATCATGAACGACGAAGCCCGGGCAGCCGCCCGTGGCGGTAATGGGACTGTCATGGGCAGCAAAAAACTAAAGGCCATAGCAATTCGTGGAAACCTGGAGGTCGATTTGGCTGACCCTGATGGCTTCAAAAAGGTGGCTCTAAATATTAATAAAGAGAACGCCACCTCGCCCGATCTCGCGGATCTGCGAAAGTACGGTACAACAGACGTCCTGGATAGCCGCTGGGCCATCAGCGATATCCCGGTAAAGAACTGGTCGGTAGGATCGAGTGAAGAGATCTGTACACCAATTGGAGGCAGAAAGGTCTACGAGTTAATGCCCAAAAAACATCAGGCCTGTCATCGCTGCACGATCGGTTGTGCCCGCTGGACCAGGATCGATGAAGGGCCTTACAAGATGGACGCCCCCGGACCGGAGTATGAAAGCACAGCCGCATTGGGATCGATGTGCCTTGTCACCAACGTGAAGGCGGTGTGCTACGCTAACCATCTTTGCAATACCTACGGATTAGATACCATTACTACGGGATCTACGATCGCCTTCGCCATGGAATGTTACGATAAAGGCCTGCTGAGCCCGAAGGATACCGATGGAATAGCCCTCCTCTGGGGAAGCGAAGAGGCTGTCATCCAGATGATTCACAAGATCGGCACCCATGAGGGTGCCGGTAAATTGCTGGGACTCGGCACTCGTCGTATGGCGGAGAAACTGGGCGGCGATTCCCTCGATTTCGCTGTACAGGTGAAAGGTTTAGAGATTCCCATGCACGATGCCCGAGCCGGTTTTTCCTGGGCCCCAAACTACGCTACCGCGACTCGAGGCGGCTGCCATCTCCATGGAATGACCGATCTGTATGAAGACAGTGAAGATCCGATTCCCGAGTGGGGTTTTACCGGAACCTACGAACGCCTAAGTAATGAAGGAAAGGCGGAGATGGCCCGCTTTGCCCAGAACTGGGCTCATATCCTCGATTCCCTGGTTATGTGTTACTTTGCCACTGTAATGCTCGAACCTTCGGATTTCTGCAATCTTATAAATACTGCAACCGGAAGGGATCTGAAACCCATGGATCTGCTAAAAACCGGTGACCGCATTAATGCCCTGCATCGAGCCTACAATTATCGCTGCGGTATTCGGCGCAAGGACGATGCCCTTCCGAAGAGAGCCATGACCCCGTTAAAAGAGGGTGGCGCTGCGGGCAAGACACCGGACCTGGATGGACTGTTGGAGCAGTATTACCGGCTTCGTGATTGGGAAGCGGACGGCAAACCCGGTCGCGAGACACTACGGGAGTTGGGATTGGAGGACGTGGTGCGGGACCTCTACCCGGCATGACCGTTCGAATTCGAGGCTTGGGACCATTCCGGAGCATATTCGGCGAACAAGCTCACCCCCTCACCCTGTCGTCTGGGGACCGGCTGCAAGACGTGATGCGGGCCGTTCAGGACAAATGGGCAGATATGCTGCTTCCCCAACTCTGGGATCATGAAAAACGTACGGCGAGGCATCCTGTAGTCCTCATGGTGGAAGGAAAACGGATAACGGATATGAACACCCTACTTAAGGAAAACCAGGAGGTGATCATCATGAGGGTTTCGGTGGGAGGATAGGTAAAAACGATGCGGGCGTATGTCTATGAGAGCGATGCCAAGCTACATCTGCGGGATTGGCCGCAACCATCAGCAGGTCCATGCGGCGTGATCATGCGGATCGATGCTTGCTCGATTTGCGGTACCGACCTGAAAACCTTCCGCTACGGCAGCAGCCGCATCGACGCCCCACGGGTCATCGGCCATGAAGTGTGCGGGGAGTTGGTCTCGGTGGGAAGAAATTTGAAGGGATTCCCGCTGGGACAGCGCGTAACTGTTACACCCGCTGTAGGTTGCGGCAGCTGCCTGACCTGCCGGCGAGGGTACAGCAATCTTTGTGAGGCTTTGAAAACCATAGGGTTTCAGTTCGATGGAGGCTTTGCCCACTACATGAAGGTTCCCGCCGTCGCCTTCGAGCAGGGAAATGTCAATAAGGTGCCGGAGAAAATCAGCAGCGAAGAGGCCGCCCTGGCTGAGCCGATCGCCTACGCCCTCAACGGACAGGAGTTTTTGCAGATCGGCTCGGAAGACACGGTAGCCATTTTCGGTTCAGGATTCATCGGTTGTCTCCATGCCGAGCTGGCGGGGATTAAAGGAGCATCGCTCATCATCATGATCGGTACAAATCCGGAGAAAGCCGGGCAGGCCAAACAGCTGTTTCCGGAGATACATCTGATCGATCCCGCTAAAGGCAATATGCATCAGAAGATGTGGCGGCTTACCGGGAAGTGGGGAGTGGATGTAGTCATCACCGCCTGTTCTTCAGGCCAAGCCCAGACCGATACCTTGCGGATTGCCGCTCCGCGAGGTAGAATCAGCCTCTTTGGGGGTCTTTCCGGAGAGTCAACAGGCTTCCTCGACAGCAACACGATTCACTATAAAGAGCTGTCGGTATACGGAGCCCACGCCTCTACCCCAGCTCAGAATCGTCAGGCTCTGAAATGGATTTCCCGGAATAAGCTGGATGTGAAGAAGTATATCGATGCGGTCTATGCTTTGGAAGATGTCGACAAGGCGTTTCGGGAAGTGCAAAGCAAAAACATGCTCAAGGCCATCGTAAGGTCGAGCGAATAGGCTGGAGTGGGGAGAGGGAGAACCATGGAACAGAAGGTCATTATGGCCATCGATCAGGGCACGACGGGGACGCGGGTCATCCTTTTCGATCACGACGGAAACGTTAAGGCCACCGCCTACCGGGAAATCGCTAAGATTTATCCACAGCCCGGTTGGGGGGAGCATGATCCCAAGGAGTACTGGCAGACCGTTCTGGAGTGCACGCAGGAAGTGTTGGAAAAAGTTCGCGTTAAATCATCAGAGATCGCAGCGATTGGCATTACCAATCAGCGGGAAACGACCATCCTCTGGGACAAGGACACGGGACAACCGCTGCACAATGCCATCGTCTGGCAGTGCCGATGCACCGCTGCGATGTGCGAGGAACTGAAGGCGAAAGGGCTGGAACCTCTGGTGAGAGAAAAGACCAGTCTGGTGATAGATGCCTACTTCTCGGCAACCAAGATCAGGTGGATTCTGGACAACGTTCCAGAAGCGAAGGAGAAACTCGCCCAGGGGAAGATCTGCATGGGGAATATAGACTCCTGGCTGATCTGGCACCTAAGTGGAGGAGCAGCTCACGTGACAGATTACTCCAACGCCTCCCGGACCATGCTTTTAAACATACACACCCTGCATTGGGACGATGAGCTTCTTGAAGCACTCTCGATTCAGCAGGACATACTTCCCCAACTGATGCCCTCCAGCGGTATCATGGCCAGAACCGCCAAGGAGGCGTTTTTCGGGGCGGGGAAGTACCGGTGGCTGGTGTGGCAGGGGACCAGCACGCCGCTACCTTCGGCCAGACCTGCTTCAAACCCGGTATGGCGAAAAACACCTACGGCACCGCTCTGGCCCTGATGATGAACATCGGTGAAACCCCGAAGCTGTCTCAAAACGGATTGACAACCAATCTTGGCTGGCACATCGCCGGTAAGACCGAATACGCCCTGGAAGGAGTAGTCTTCATCGGAGGAGCGGTCGTTCAGTGGCTGCGGGACGGGATTGGCATCATCAACAGCACTCAAGCCTGCAGCGAGCTGGCCGAAACCGTTTCCGATACCGGCGGAGTTTATATGGTACCGGCCTTCACCGGACTGTGCGCTCCCTATTGGGATATGTACGCAAGAGGATTGATCGTTGGTATTACCAGGGGTACGGGTCGGGAACACATTAGCCGTGCCAGTCTGGAATCCATGGCCTACCAGACCCGGGATGTCCTGGACGCAATGATCGCAGATTCCGGTGAGCAGGCGGCTTCTCTAAATGTCGATGGCGGTGCAACCCAAAGCGATTTCCTAATGCAGTTCCAAGCGGACATCCTGGGTATCCCCGTGGAGCGACCTTCGGTCACGGAGATGGCCACCAGGGGGGCGGCCTATCTGGCCGGCTTGGGAATCGGCTTTTGGAATAGCAAAGAGGAGATTGCCGAACAGTGGAAGCTGGATCGGAGCTTCGAGCCGCAGATGAGCGAAGAGGAGCGGGAAGGGCTCTACACAGGTTGGCAGAACGCCGTGGAGCGTTCCCTGGGCTGGGCCAAGTAAGGAGAAGATGTCATGGTGGAAATACAGGCGATTCCATTGGAATCCAGCAGTTTCATAACTTACGGACAGATCATATCCGAGGGTAGGTCGAAACCTTTGGCGGATCAAGAGGAGTTTGTCTACTGGGGCAAAGTGACTGAGCTGATGTTAAGCAACAAGGTGAGCACCGGCGTGCTTGTCTGCCATGCTCGGGATCGAATCGTAGAAAAACTGGAAAGGCACCTGCGGACACCGGAAATCCTCGTCGCCTTGAAAGGCGATGGGGTGGTCTGTATGGCCAAACCGGAATCCGAAACCGGTACGGATCGAATAGAAGGAATTGCGGCGTTCATCGTACGTCAAGGGGAGGCTTTTGTGATGACGGCCGCTACCTGGCATTGGATTCCATTTCCGTTCGACGGCAGGGAGGTTAAGTTTTTAGTGGTTTTCGCCTCTGGAACGGAGGATGATGACCTGGATATCAAAAAACTGGATGAGGCTGTAACCATCAGAGTGTATCACGAGGAGGCGCAATGAAAATTGCTGTTGTAAACGAAACCAGCGCGGCAGATAAAAACAAGGATATCCTCCTGGCTCTGCAAGGACGGGGGCACGAAGTCATCAACGCTGGAATGAGCGAAAGGGGTTCCCAACCGGAGCTGCTCTACATTCATACGGGCCTGATCAGTGCGATCCTGCTCAACCTGAAACGGGTTGACTTCGTTGTGGGCGGCTGCGGGACAGGACAGGGATACCTGAATTCGGTGATGCAGTATCCGGGAGTATTCTGCGGTCACATCATGACTGCATTGGACGCCTGGCTTTTTACTCAGATCAATGGCGGCAACTGCATCTCACTGGCTCTGAACCAGGGGTACGGCTGGGCAGGAGACGTCAACCTGCGCTTCATCTTCGACCGGATCTTCAGCGTGGAGCGCGGCTGCGGCTATCCGGAGAACCGCCGGGAACCTCAACGCCGGGCTCGCCTGACCCTGGAAGGTATCTCGACTCTGGTCCATCGATCGTTTGCGGAGATTATTGAAACACTTCCCGACGAGGTAATCTATCCTGCCTTGGAGTACCCGGGGATAAAGGATTTGATTGATATAGATCCGATCAGCGGCGGAACCTTGAAAGCGGCGTTCCAGTGCCGTTTCCGCTAAGGAGTTTGAACCACCCAGACTACAACAATAAAAAACGAATGGAGTGCATGGAAAAACGATTCATGACCCGGATGATGAGCTACTGGGACGATGCTACCGCTGATATCACTCAGCATCAACAATAAAACTTATGCTGCAAGGGGGAAGTAGATGATCAAAATTAAAAAACCAAAGATCGGATTTCTAGGAATCATGCACGATCTTTACGACGAAAAACAGCCGGAAATTACCGCAAGCCAGGAGAAGTGGGCCAAAGAGGTCGTCTCCCGTTTGTCAGATATTGCCGATATCGATTTCCCAAAAGCTGCAAAAAGCAGAGTCGATATCGAAGCGATTACCGGTGAGTTTAATCATTCCATGTACGACGGGATTATGATCGTCATGCTCCTGTACAGCCCTGGATTCAGGTTAGTACGCGCCCTGGAGGAGAACAATCTGCCCATCATGCTGGCCAATATCCAACCGCTGCCGACCGTGACCGATGACTGGGATTGGGGTCGACTGACCACGAATCAGGGGATTCATGGAGCTCAGGATACCGCCAACATGATTCTACAGTCGGGTACCGTACCGACCATCATTACCGAGGATTGGCAAAGTGCAAGCTTTCACGACTTTTTCGAAGACTGGGCTCGAGCCGCTCGAACCGCTTCGATTCTGAAAAATATGCGTATCGCTGTTTTCGAGAGAATGAAAGGGATGGGCGATATCGTTGGTGATGAGGGGGTTCTCTTTAGAACCATAGGACCGGAGATAAATCATGAGGGTCTCGGACAGGTCTACGCGTGCATGCAAAGAGTGACGGAGACAGAAATCAAGGCTCAGATAGCGGAAGATCGAAAGAACTTCGAGATCGATCCGAACTTGCCGGAAAAAAATCACCGGTATGCAGTGAAGCTGCAACTCGGCTTTGAAAAGTTTCTCCAGCAACACCAGTACGACGGTTTTTCTGTCAACTTCGACGCTTTCAAGGAGGATGGTAGATTCGAGCAGATCCATATGCTGGCTGCATCAAATCTCATGGCCAAGGGTTACGCATATTCCAATGAGGGAGATGTGCATACGGCCACCCTGGTAGGGGCGACGCATGCTCTCGTCGGTGATGGTCATTTTACTGAGATGTACTCGCTGGATTTCGAAAAAAACTCGGCGCTGATGAGTCACATGGGAGAGGGCAACTGGAAGATAGCTAGAAAAGATATGCCCATCAAGCTGATCGACCGGGAGTTGGAAATTGGCAGCCTCTCCAATCCTCCCACCGTCGTTTTTTCGGCCGAGCCCGGTCCGGCGACGATCGTGTCTCTGGTTTCTCTTGCGGGACGGGGCTACAGGCTAGTCGTGTCTGAAGGAGAGATCCTGGACACCCCGGTGCTTCCGGACGTTCCGATGCCCTATTTTCACTTCAGACCCAAAACAGGAATTAGAGAGGCGATGGATAACTGGCTGCTGGCAGGCGGCACCCACCACCAGACTCTAAATTTGGGTCATCACGCCAGAAGATGGCGAATGCTCGCCGGCATGCTCGGTATCGACTTTACGGAGGTATAAATACAAAATATGAAGCGGATGATTGGTATCGGGGCTGTCCTGATCGCAGCAATGCTGATCACGACGATACTGGACAGCAACTTCATCAATCCCTACAACATCAAGAACATTCTGCGGTGGACCGGGCTGTTTGGGATCTTGAGTATCGGCGTGTCCTTTGTAATCATGACAGGGGGAATCGATATATCGGTAGGGTCGATTGTTGGTTTAATCGGCGGTTTGTCCGCTTATTGCATACGAATGAGGGAAATGCCTATCTTTCTAACCCTGGTGCTCTGCTTCGGGCTCGCTGCTCTGATGGGTCTTTTGCACGGGTTTCTGGTGACCAAAATCAAGGTGCAGCCCTTTGTAGTAACCCTGTGCGGACTTTTTATTTATAGAGGACTAGCGCGCTTCATTCTACAGGATGTGACTCAAGGGTATGGAAACGCCTTTCAAGGTTTAAAATTTCTAGCTCACGGCCGGATCCCCTCTGCATTTTGGCCGGCCGGTCAGGCACCTCATTTCGTCCAGGAATGGTCTCTGCCCATGCCTTTCGTGATCCTCGCCATCGTTGGCGTTGTTCTAGGAATTTTCCTCAATTACACAGTATTCGGCCGTTACATCCAAGCGATCGGCAGCAACGAAACGGCTGTTCGTTTCAGCGGGATCAACACGGATCGCATGAAAATTATTGCCTACGCGATTTCCGCAACCTGCGCCTGCCTTGCTGGAATCCTCTTCTCTCTGGACCTCAATACGGTGCAACCGTCTACAGCAGGGAACATGTACGAGCTGTACGCTATCGCTGGTTGTGTTGTCGGGGGCGTGAGCCTTCGGGGTGGAGAAGGAGGCATCATCGGAGTCATTATCGGCACGGCAATTGTGCGGGTCCTCTACAACGCCATCAATATTCTGGGCATCTCCACTACCCTGGAGTTCACGATCGTTGGCTTGGTCATTTTAATCGGTGCCAGTGCAGAGGAGGTGATCAAGTCCTTTACCACTAAGCGGCGCCTGGAAGAGGCTCTGAGCCAAGACCGGCACTCCTCTTCACGTTCGCAGACGAGACGACCTACTCCTCGTTCTGGTGCTGAGGAATCCGGATTGTAAACTCACAACCTGAGTCGTTTAGGTTCCGGACGGCTATTGTTCCGTTATACTTCTTCACGATTCCGTAACTTACCGAAAGACCCAAGCCAAGATTTCCGAACTTTTCCTTTTTTGTAGAGTAGAAAGGCAAAAATATATCGTGTATATTCCGCTTTTTGATACCGCAACCGGTATCGTGGAACTTCATTTCCACATAAATGGAATTACCTACTGTCTTAGCTGCAGCCTTTATGATCAGCTTTCCACCGTCAGGCATGGCTTCAAAACTGTTCTTCATCAGGTTCAAGATCACCTGCTTGATTTCGGTCTTGTTGATTCGCAGGTAAATAGGATCTTCCTTTTTCTGGAAACAAATATCAATGCTTTTATATTTGGCATTGTGTCGAACCAGACTGATGATGCTGGTGATCAGCTCGTTTAGATTGACCCTTTCCATCTGGTTCCTGCTACTGTCGGAAAAGGAGATCAAGTTACTCACGATTTGGGAAATTGACTGTATCTCTTCTTCCAAATTATTTACGGTCTGGGCAACTTCCGGATTACTTGAGTTGAATTTCAGATAACGAATGTAGTTGTAGATGATCTCCAAGGGATTATTAATCTCATGAGCAACACCGGCAGATAGCAAGCCGATAGAGGCCAGTTTTTCGGAAACGATGACCTGCTCTCTGAGCTTCTCCCGCTCTGTTACATCTTCGATAATGATATAATCGCCGATTCGAAACGTCTCATCGTGGATCGGGTGGATCTTGATGTTGGTAATCGATTCTGTACTGTTGTGACTGACGGGGATGTTGTAGTAGCTATCGCCATTTTGATTAGCCAGTCCCTTCTTTATCAAGCGAAAAGCATCTGTATTGCTTCTTGCCAACAGTTTTTTCACAGGCATGTTGAGATAGGTAGACTCATCAATATCAAAGTACTGTCTGGCGTATTCATTGATGAGCTTAATGTTACCGTCATAATCCACCACGATCAGATTCACGGGCAGATTTTTTAACACTGCCTCGTTATACTTCAGCAGGTTGTAGAACTCCCGATTGGCGTTCTCCACCGTGCTGGTGTTGCTTATCTGTGTATAGGCCAGCTTGATGAGGTTGATCTTATCGATGTTCTTAACCGAATCGGTAATCAGGATCTCCCCGTTCTTTATAATTGAGACCTTATCTGCGAAAGTGTAGATATCGTCGATCCGGTGGGTGACAAAAATAATCGACATGCCTTCTCTTTTAAGCCCTTTAAGAATCTGGATCATCCTGTTCAGGTTGGGAGCTGTTAATTTTTGGAGGGCTTCGTCCAGGATCAACAGTTTCGGTTGTTTGTAAAGATGCTTCAGGATATCCACCAACACTCGATCGGATAGTTTCAGGTTTTTTATAAATGCATTAGGATTTACCGGGAAATCGTACTTTCTGCAGAAGAGCTCCGCTTTCTCGAGGTTGTTCTTGCGACTAACGAAGGGATGAGTTGATGTTCCACGATTGTCGAGAAAAATATTTTCGGCGACGGTAAAGTTCTCTACTAGGGGATTCTGCTGGCTGACCAACTCGATACCCCAATTTTTGGCTTTGCGTTGCGACCAGGAATCTAGGACCCGGTTCTTGAACACGAAGCTCCCTGAGTAGGGTTTTAGGAATCCGCTGATGATCATACATAGAGATGTTTTGCCGGCTCCGTGCTCACCCACTATGGCGTGTACTTCTGAATCGTGGATTGTAAGGTTGATGTCTTTGAGAACTCTCAGGGTATCGTAATAGAAATTGATGTTCTTTAGCTCGAGCAGCGATCTGCTCATAACTTCAGGAAGTTGGGATTTCATACTTGTCAAGTTTATTATACAGTGTTTTCCTACTGATTTTGAGCAGTTCCGCGGTTCGTTTTTTATTATTACCTGTTTTTCGAAGTGTGCTAAGGATGAGATCCTTCTCCATTTTCTCACGTATGTTTTCCGTATTTACCGTCGGCTGGGGATCGATAAATCCTGGGGGAAGATCCTTGATATCAATGCACTCATCTTGGGCGATAGCTGCGGCATAGTGAAGTGTGTTTTTCAGCTCCCGTATGTTTCCAGGCCAGTCGTAATCAAGCAAAACCTGCATGACCCGATCGCCAATCACTTTAGGTTTCTGGGAATTCCCTGAATGGAAATCCTGCAAAAAATGTGAAACCAGCAGAGGGATATCCTGTTTCCTCTCTCGTAAGGGAGGAACGGTAAGGATAGCCGCATTCAGCCTGTAGAACAGATCTTCACGAAAACTCTTGACACACATGAGGTTACGGAGATCTTTATTGGTGGCGGCTATAAAGCGGACATTAACTTTGATGTTGTTCTTCCCTCCGAGTCTTCTGATCTCTTTGTCTTGAAGGGTGCGTAGAATCTTGGACTGAATAGACAAGGGCATGTCGCCAATCTCATCGAGAAAGAGGGTGCCTCCATCGGCTCTTTCGAACACACCTTTAAAGGCGGCGTCTGCCCCGGTGTAGGCTCCCCGATCATGTCCGAATAGCTCGTTATCCAGAAGAGACTCGGCAAAGGCGGAGCAGTTGATCTTCACGATCGGATTACAGGGCTGAACCGAATAGGAATGGATGAAATCCGCCAACAACTCTTTACCTGTTCCGCTTTCGCCATAAATCAATACAGGTAAATCGGTAGCGGCCAACTGCTTTGCCTTCCGGCATAATTCGAGCATTGTTTTGTTTTTTGTAATCAGGCGGGTAGAAAAATCGGAGAGCATGTTACGGAACTTCAGGTTCTCCTCCTGCAACTCCTTCAGGCGAATGGCGTTCTCCACAACCTTGACCAGTCTGTCGAAGTTGATCGGTTTCTGCAGGTAATCGTACGCGCCCAGTTTGATGGACTCTACCGCGGTTTCAATCGTGGCGTACGCGGTAATCATGATAACGGGGATACTGCTGTTCAAACCAACGAAGGATTTCAATATATCGATCCCGTTCTCATCACCCAATTTAATATCCAAAATTACAGCACTGAGGGATTCATTTAAGAATCTGCTAATGGCTTCGCTGCCGTTAGTTGCGTATTTGCATACATATCCGAGCTGCTTGAAATTCTGACCCAGGCTCTCACAAACCCGGATCTTATCATCAACGATTAGGATCTCTCGGCTCATTCGTGTAACCTTATTATACATCCGGACTTTACGATGTATAATAATTATACAATATTTTCTTATTCTGTCAATTCACAAATTTAGTTCCAATAATTCTTTTTATTGTATGGATTTATTATCAGAACAAAAATGGAATATGGCATAAATATTGCTGTTATTAGAGTGGGTACATGTAATCACATAGGTGATTATAAAAAAAATGAAGAAGGAGGTTCTTCAATGAACACACCCAAAAAAGTGCTGGCTGCTCTGGTGGTATTGTTGACGCTGGTCAGCGCGGGCAGTGTCTGGTGCGGAGCCAAGGCTGAAAAGGCCGAAGAGGTCGGACCGAAGCAGTACACCGTTGCCTACATATCGAACGGGCCGTACACCTTTTGGACCTACGCCCACGCCGGCTGCCTCAAAGCAGAGCAAGAGTTCGAAGGGCTGACAGTCAATTTCTACAAGCCCCCTCAGGCCATGCTGGAAGAGCAAAAACGATTCATTGAGACCCAGATGGCCAAAGGAGTCGATGGTTTGGCGATTAGTGTCATCGACCCGGACAACATGACGCCTTTCATCAATGAAATCTGCGCCAAGATTCCTGTGGTTATGTTCGACAGCGATGCTCCGAAAAGCAATCGTATGGCCTACATCGGAATGAGCAACTACGCAGCCGGAAGGCTGGCCGGCGAGAAGATCAAAGAGCAGCTGCCCAACGGCGGTGAGCTGGTCGTCTTTGTCGGCCGGCTGGATGCCGCAAACGCGGTGGAGCGGCGACAGGGTATCATCGACGAGCTGCAGGGCAAGCCCTATGCTGCGCAGTATCCGGGTCAAATGACTCCCCAGGGCCGTGTGGATTGCGGAAAATGGACGATTCTCGATACTCGCACCGACGGGGGAGACGAGAGCCGGGCCAAAGGGAACGTCGAGGACGCTTTGGTGAAATACCCAGACTGCAACCTTATGATAGGGCTGTGGAGCTATAATACCCCGGGGATCATCGAGGCCTGCCGGGATGCCGGTGTTCTCGGTAAAATGAAGATCATCGGCTTCGATGAAGAGGTGGTGGTGCTGCAGGCGATCAAGGACGGCTATGTTGCTGGAACCATCGTGCAGAACCCCTACGAGTATGGCCGTACCAGCTGCGAACTCTTGTACAAAATCCTTACCGACCAGGATGCGGGAATCCCGGCTGACAAGCTGGTGGATGTCCCGGCCCGTTACATCACCAAAGACAAGGTCGAGAATTTTATGGAGACCCTGAACACGCAGCTGGCCGTTGGAGAGTTCTTCGAAGTCAAGTAAGCTCAAAACGGACAAAAAACCCCTGAGCCTTGGCAAAATCAAGCCCTGGCTCGGGGTGTCTCAATTCACGTATTGACTCATGGAAAAATGAGGTAGATATAGTAAGACATGATCAACAAGAAAGTGTAATCAATGGCAAAAAAACAGGTACCCTGTCTGCTGGAAATGAATGAAATCACCAAGTTTTTCCCAGGAGTTAAGGCGCTTGACGGAGTCGACATCGATCTGTGCAAAGGCGAGATCCTGGCCATCATCGGTGAAAACGGGGCCGGCAAGAGCACGCTGGTCAAGATACTGGCAGGAGTACATCAACCCGATGGCGGCAAGGTCATTCTCAATGGCGTAGAGATTCATATCGACTCGGTACAAACGGCCATGCAGAACGGGATATCCTTCGTGCACCAGGAGTTGAACCTCTCGGACAATCTCGACGTGGCCGCCAATGTCTTTTTGGGCCGGGAACCACGGGAGAGCAGATTTCTCCGTCTCATCGACCGGAAAAAAATCTATGAGGATACGGAGAGGATCCTACAACGGATCAATATGCAAGTGAATCCCCGGACCCTGGTTCGGGATCTGACGATTGGCAGTCAGCAGATGGTGGAGATTGCCAAAGCGCTATCGATCGAAGCTCAGATTCTTATCATGGACGAACCAACGAGCAGCCTTTCACGGGGAGAGACAGAACGGTTGTTCAGAGTGATCAAAGAGCTTAGATCCCAGGGAGTGAGCGTGATCTACATTTCCCACCGCCTGGGAGAAGTAAAGGAAGTAGCAGATCGGGTAACCGTTCTACGGGACGGCTGCGTGTCCGGCCATCTCGAGAAAGAAGAGATCAACCACGAGAGGATGGTCAAACTGATGGTCGGTAGAGATATCGAAAAATTCTATCATAAAGAACACGAGGTTGTCGGCAAACCTGTCTTCGAGGTACGAAATTTCCGGGTGCCCGAGCATCCAAACTATTCGATAGATTTTACGCTCCATGCCGGGGAGATTCTGGTAATTGCCGGATTGGTTGGTTCTGGACGAACCGAACTGGCTCACGCCCTGTTTGGAATCAGCAAACCACCAGGAGGTGAGATCCTACTGAACGGCAAGCCTATCAAGATAGAGGTTCCCCAGAATGCTATTCGTGAGGGAATCATCCTCGTCCCCGAAGACAGAAAGCTGCATGGATTGATTGTGGAGATGCCTGTTGAAACCAATATCACCTTAGCCGGGCTCGAACACTACCAAAAATTGAAGATGATTCAGTTCGATCAGGCACGTGAAGTGGCTACCGATATGGTGAAGAGTCTCGACATTCGCCTTAGAACGATCGACCAAATCGTGGAATCCCTTTCAGGCGGAAACCAACAGAAGGTTGTACTGGCTAAGTGGCTTTCGCTGAATCCTATAGTCCTGCTGCTCGACGAACCAACCCGTGGGATCGATGTGGTGGCCAAAGAGGAAATATACAGACTTATGGAAAGACTGGCGGCTGAAGGCGTGGCCATCCTGGTCATCTCCAGCGAGATGCAGGAGGTGCTCGGTATTGCAGACAGGATACTGGTGATGCACGAAGGTAGACTAAGCGGTGAGCTGCTTCCCGATCAGTTCAGCGAGGAAGCGGTTGTGAACTTGGCAACAGGAGGCAGATAGATGAGGAGAATCGCCGGAATTGCAGCTATACTGATCGCGGTTATGCTGGTAACCGCGATCATCAGTCCCACGTTTTTGAATCCATACAATCTTAAAAATATTCTACGATGGACGGGCTTGTTCGGGTTGCTTAGTTTGGGCGAGGGCTTCGTCATTATGACCGGCGGCATCGATCTATCCGTTGGTTCAATAGTCGGCCTTATTGGAGCCTTATCGGCCCATTTCATTCGCATGAGGGAGTGGCCGATAGCCTTGGTGATCCCCCTCTGCTTTCTGCTGTCCATGCTTATGGGCTTGGTCCACGGCTTGCTGGTAACCAAGATCAAGATGCAGCCTTTCGTGGTTACCCTGTGCGGCCTGTTCATCTACCGCGGGCTGGCCCGCTTCTCGATGCAGGACGTGACTCAGGGATACGGAAATGAGTTCCACGGTCTGAAATTTCTGGCTCACGGGAAGGTCCCCTCTGCTTTCTGGCCTGAAGGCGCGGTTCCAAAATTTTTCGAGAACTGGTCACTGCCGATGCCTTTCATCATTATTGTTGTAGTGGGGATCATGCTGGCGGTTTTCTTAAATCGGACGGTATACGGCCGCTACATCCTGGCTCTGGGTCGCAACGAGCGGGCCGCCCGCTTCAGCGGCATCAACACAGACCGGATGACCATCGTAGCTTATATGATCTCGACCACCTGTGCCGGACTGGCGGGAATCCTCTTTTCTTTAGATCTCAATACAGTACAGCCTTCCTCGGCGGGAAACATGTACGAACTGTACGCCATCGCTGGCTGCGTGGTAGGAGGAGTTAGCCTGAAAGGCGGTGAGGGAAATATCCTCGGAGTGATCATCGGTACAGCAATTGTCCGAGTACTGTACAACGCAATCAACATCCTGGGAATAGCAACCACCCTCGAGTTCGCGGTCGTTGGCTTCGTGATCCTGATCGGAGTCGGCGCCGACGAGGTGCTCAAGGAATTTGCTGCCAGGAGGAGAGTATCGGAAGTACGCCTGGCTCAAACCCCCGCTGGCCCATCGCCGCCTGGCGGAACTGGTGGGTAGACAGCATGCTTGATCCTGAACGAAGGACGTGGCTGGAACAACGGGGCAAGCTCAAACTCCTAGAGATCAAGGATGCAGATATTCGTATTGCTACCATCCAGCAAGGGATCGGCGCTGTGGACAAGGGAATCCACGTCGGTGGCGCCCTTTCAGCCGTTATTCCGATAGTAAGCCTGTACTACGGCGGATTTGTCAATGCCGATGTGGAAAACCCGACCCGATTGGGCCAAGATCTCTTTGTACTGAGCAAGGGCCATGCTGTGGCCACAATGGCCTCCGTGTACGCCGAACATCTGGTCGGAGTATCGAAGAGTGCTCTTTCAGGAGAGAAAAGAGATAAACACCCAAACCTTGATTCCCATCAACACCCTCGACAGAGAAGACAATCCCCAGTTCATCCACTCGGCAACCTACACCGAGCTTTTAGAACAGTTCGGTTTATCTCCCGAGCAACTGGCTGAAACCATCCGTAGCAGGCTCTAAGCCCAGGGATCAATCATCATCTTGATTTCTTCATCTTTCGCCGTGGTGAAACGCTGAAAGGCCAGCTCGATTTCGTCGAGGGGATAAATCCCTGTCATCAGATCGGACAGAGGAAGCCTACTATGCTCCAACAACTCGATGGCTCGCTGCATTTCCCGCGGCGGGCGCCTGGAGGTGAGGAAACGGGCCTGTCGATGATAGAACCAATTCAGAGCCAGAGAAAGCCGTTCTTCCTCAGGGCAGATCCCGAAGCTCAGGAAGGTTCCGCCGCGCTTGATCAGCGGAAGCGCTTCCTCAACTCCGACATCAGCATCGATTTTGTAACTATTGGTTGCTGGAACACACGTGTACTGAGCGAAACCTCCCTGACGATGATAGCCGATAAATGTTTCCTTTTCACAGAACCGGTATTCTCCCCGTTTGCAGTTCTCGCAATTCCCGCAAAAAATGAACGGATCAACCACTACGCGGTCACCAGAATTAAATCCTTCAACACTATCTCCGACTTTATCCACTTGGCCATAGATCTCATGGCCAAGGACAGCGGGGGGCTCGGCATTGTGGATTTCTCCAGAATAGATATGGGCATCGGTTCCGCACACTCCACAACCGAGCACTTTGATCCGCACCTCCCCGAGAAACGGTTCGGGAATCGGAAGATCCTGAACCTCGATAAACCCTGGCGCCTTGAAAACTGCAGCCTTCACTACTTCTCTCTCTCTTTCCTCGCAGAACTGCGATTTAAACCGGACTGATGAACGAAACAGGATAACCCTAGCTCTTGCCTTGATTATACCATTGCCTTATAACAAAACTTTCCACATATTTGAGAGAATACAATTTTCAGCAGTGTGATAGGTTCGGTGTGAAAAGGCAACCAGAGAATTCAGAAAAAACAGATAATAATACGGGTTCGAACGACCAGACCAGACAGCGGGTCGCCCTGTCCACTGCGATTCTGGCATCCTTCCTGACTCCCTTTATGATTTCATCGGTCAACATTGCTCTCCCAGTGATCGGAAATGAGTTTTTCTTGAACGCAGCAATCCTCGGCTGGGTCGCCACTTCCTACCTCCTGGCTGCAGCTATGGTTCTCATGCCGGCGGGTAAATTGGCAGACATCGTGGGAAGGAAAAAACTCTACGCTATTGGTCTTGGCCTCTATTCCGGGGCATCCTTTCTCTGCGCTCTGGCCGCTTCGGGCTTCTCGCTGATCCTGTTTCGAATATTCCAGGGATTCGGAGCCGGTGTAATGTTTGCCACCGGTCTGGCGATCATAACTTCAGTTTTTCCGCTTGAAAAAAGAGGAATGGCCCTGGGGATCGTAGCAGGAGCTACCTATCTGGGATTGTCCGTCGGCCCAGTTGTCGGCGGCCTGCTCACCCATTATCTGGGTTGGCAGAGTATCTTCTGGTGCACAGCTCCCGTCGGATTGACCGCCCTTGCTTTGGTACTCCTAGGGCTACAAGGAGAGTGGGCTGAAGCTCGTGGAGAATCCTTTGACCTGGCCGGCTCTACTATTCTGGCGATCTCGCTGCCGGCCATGATCTACGGGACTTCCAGCCTTCCTTCGCCCCTCGGGATTCTATTGCTCGCTGCAGGTCTGCTCGGTATAGCCGGATTTTTCCTGCTCGAAGCAAGAGTTCCCTTTCCCATCTTTCCTGTAACGCTTCTGCGCAACAATAGGACCTTCGCCTTTTCAAGTCTGGCCGCCTTGATCAACTACAGCTCCACCTTCGCAGTGACCTTCCTGCTCAGCCTCTACCTGCAGCATATCCAGGGGCTGCCGCCGCAAACCGCCGGTACCGTACTGGTAGCTCAACCGATCATGATGGCAGTGGTTTCACCCCTGGCTGGTAGACTTTCCGACAAGATCGAAGTTCGGATCCTGGCTTCGATAGGCATGGCCCTTGTCGCCCTGGGGCTCGCTCTGCTGGCCTTCCTGGACAATCAGACTCGACTGGCTTTCGTTGTGGTCGCTTTGATCGTCCTGGGTTTCGGCTACGGCTTGTTTTCCTCTCCCAACATGAACGCCATCATGAGCTCCGTAAACAAACGTCTGTACGGAGTCGCTTCGGCGACCGTGGGAACGGTCCGTTTGATCGGGCAGATGCTGAGCATGTCCATCGCCATTCTGATCTTCACCCTCGTAATCGGGCAGGTGCAAATCAGCCCCGCGGTCTATGGACAGTTGCTCAGAAGTGTCCGGATTGCCTTTGCCGTGTTCGCTCTGCTCTGCTTTGCCGGGATCTTTGCCTCAATGGTACGGGGCAGGCTTCACTCAACCTGAACCGATCGGAGCCACATCCGGAACAACGGGATTCACGGCTGCCAACAAAGCATCAAGAACGATAGATCTCCTCGATGGTCTCCGCCACCCGTAATCCCGTTTCCCCCGGAACGGGGGGTTCTTTGTTCTGGAGAAAAGCCTGAGTAACCGCTTCGATGTGAGGAAGGTGAATATTCCGGTGGGGGGGATGATCTTCCTCTCGTTCGCCTCCGGCCGTATATACACTCATCAGGCCACGGTTGAGTACGGGGATATGGACCGAGCCGGCGCTGCCATAGATGTCTAAACTATCCTGTGGCTCCTCTACCGCCCGACTCACCGCCAACACACCTCGTGATTCGTTTTGAAACTCGAATAGAGAGATCGAGGTGTCCTCTACATTCCAATCCGTGATCTGACGGCCGTTGCTCCCGAACGCTCTGGACACCGGCCCAAGGATGTTGAGCAGCACTTCGATGCGGTGGCAGCCGAAATCCATCAACGGTCCCCCGCCCCCCTTTTCTTTGAGGACCATCCAGTACCTGGGATCATCCCGATCGGGGCGGAAGTTTTCAAAAGCCCGGATCTCCGTCAAGACGACCTTCCCGATTTCTCTGGCCGCGATGATCTCTTTTACCCGGGCAATCACCGGATAGAAATGCCGGTAGTAGGCAATGCTCAGTCTCACCCCGCTGCCCCGGCAGGCGGAGATCATCTGCCGGCACTGCTGCGGATCCAAAGCCATGGGTTTTTCGCACAGCACGTGCTTTCCCGCCTTGGCTGCCGCGATCGTCTGTTCCGCATGCAGATCCGGAGGAGTAGCGATATAGACGGCATGGATCTGTTCATCTTTGAGGAGTTCTCGCCAGTCCTTATACCAGCGTTTCGCTCCGAACTCCCGAGCGAACTCCTCGGCAAGGTCATGTCTCGATCGGCTGACCGCGATCAGCTCACAGCTGTCGAGATCACGAAAAGCAGGGGCGATTCGTTTTCTGGCGATGTCACCGCAACCGATCAGTCCCCAGCGCAATACAGTCACAAATTTCCTCCTCTCACCCTGCGTCTAGAGGTTCGGTGGATGAAACTCCGAAACTCAGATGAAGCGGAATCAGCCTAGAGCCTGGTGAGAAAAATGTCAATCAAACTCGAATACCAGGGGTGCTCTGCCGGGACCGCGAACCCGGCACATCGGTGCTCAGAGGTACGGCTTTCCTGTTCCCTTGAACCGTGCTCATCATCTCGAGCACAGTGTCCAGCTCCTCCTGGCAAATCATCCCACTGCGCAGGAGAAGCTGCAGATTTAGTATTTATGGATTATTGTCAAGAGAGGATTTTTCTTCGACGCGTGCGCCACATGCCTGCTTTAAATCACGTTTAAATCGAAAACGTTTTGGAAAATAAACAGTGAGATATATGACACAACAGCTGCTATCAAATGCGTGGCGATCCAACCCAACACTAACATTGGCGATGTTGTTGGCACCCAAACTGTAGGACCCAAATGCTCCGGCGACGAGCAAGGCCATTCTGGTCATCCAATACACGGCGAGGGCGGTAGACAAACCCAGAAATGCACTTTGTTGATGTGGTCGTTGATTAGGCTGATCTCCCTAAAAAAGGCCCGGGACGCCCTGGAAAGCTCGATCACCGCTTTGACTGCAGCTACGGTTAACTCATGAAAGTCATCTTTCAGAAAGAGAAAAGCAGATCCCGTCGACGCTTCAGCTTTTTATCGATTTTCTTTTAACACAGCTTCACGCACAAAAGAGCTACCGGCTGAGAAACTCACTCAGAATAGGCTGAAGCTTTTTTCTAGATACGGAAATATCACCCTGCTTAAAAAAAGATATGTTTTCTTTCCGTTTAAGGTCTTGCGGGTCAATGGGTTTTAGTCCCAGCCCTTTGGTTTCCAGGTGAGCGATAATTTTTGCCCTCAAGCTCTGGTTCGTAGAATATACAGTCAGGTCTCTGTGGAAATCAGGATCGGTATAAGCATTCATGGCCAGCAGGAGATCCAGGCCCCTCTCTTTCCGATAGGACTCAAATCCCGCGGTAATATCGGGATCCTTCTCAATCCAAGCCTTTAGCGGCATGAGCACAGACCCAATGCCGCATTTGACCGAGCCCATCTGCCACTCCTTGTAATCTTTGCGTAGCAGATCGTAAGTCTCCAACGATGAGACGTTGAACTTCTCAGACTGCAGTTTGTCAAATAGAGATTCTTGATCCGCCGCGATCCGCTTCAATAAAACTCCGGCGATTTGTTCATCCTTTGGCGTGACCCGCTTGGCCTTGGGATCCAGGTTGACCGTATCCAGTAGAATAGTGCCTAGGAGCAGCTTCCCTGTACCTTCATCGATAAGTTCCGGTTTGGCCTGTAAAATTTTTTCCGCAATCAGAGATGCGGTGGACCCTACCGGTTCGATAGTTCGAGACTCACTCCATGGATACAAGCCCTCATCTTCGTGGTGATCGAGAATCGCTTCGATCAAGCCTTCGTACTTGCTCTGAGAAGCGGCCAGCTTGTTGTGGTCGACTAGGGTCAATCGAAGCTGATTTTTTTCTTGAAGGCGATCGAGATCAACTTCGTCGACAAATAACAGATTTCCAATTTCAATGCCGGCCTCTTTAAAGAGGTACACCGCCTCTGTTCTGAGCTTGAAGTCAGCTCTCGGGATGTTGATGAGCGGCAAAAACACATGATCTTTTTCATCAGTAAGGACTTGGCCGGCGCAATAGGCATACATAACCGAGGAGGCCATGGAATCCAGATCGGAGGCTTCATTCCCCAGTACAAAATGCAGGATACGATCAGAGTCGAGACTTTTTTTCTTCTCGGCCAAATACGCGTTCAGCAAATCGATTTTAGCAGACATAGACTACTCCTTTTCATTTTAAAAAATCTTTATTCACGTTGCTTTTACTGTCAATACAAATCGCCTTCTTGTTCTATAAAAGTTCTTTATCCAAGCGGTAAAAACAATTGATTGGACAGTTGTGTTCGGATGTGTTTCACTAGAAAAGACATGTGGAGAGCTCGGAACTCTACGTCCTCTCGACGTGGTCGACGAGAAACCGAAAATCCGAGACGATGATCAAGACGGTGGCGGCCGAAGACCCCGACCCGTTAAAAGTGGCGACCGTGGAGAAACTCGGCCTGTGGGGACGGGAAAACATAAACTACGTCAAGGCTATTAAACGTGCTCATAGAAAGGCACTGAAATAAAGCTAAAAGGAGAAAGGAGCTGAGACGTAGTCTCCTGTCTGGCATTCGGGCTGATCGGCTGGATCATGCGACGCTTCGGATTTCCGGTGGCACCGGTACAGATATCTTCGTCGGCGGAACTCCGACAGAGCAGATCCACATCCATATTTCCCACGACACAACCTTTCCTACCGGGCTCCCTCACCGTAGAGGGCCCCGGCCATGAAGCTGACAACGGATTGGGTTGCTGTGTCCACAGCCTGTTCGTAGCGCAGGAGCCTGCCGTTATCCGCTTCGATAATTCGTAACACTGTATAGATCGCCGGTACACCGCAGACGTTACGGCGGTCCCGCTCCTTCTGGATCCCTCGAAAGAAAGACTCCGCATCCCCTGAGAGAATCGTCTCGATCATACTTCGGTCTTCGCTCTCGATCTGTTTGAGAAGGAGCGGCTGCATAGTAATGTTCTGCCCGAAGCGTTGTCCGATATGGCTCAAGTCTACCGCTGCTATGCAACACACCTCCGAACTGCCCTCCTTAAGGGTTCTGCTCAAGGCCTCTATGAATTCGCCGATTTCGGCGTGCTCGGCGATGGATCCTCCCTGATAGAGCTCCGGAGGCAGAGAGCAGAGAACAGGTATGATGTGCAGGCGTTCGTCTCTCTTGTACAAATACTGCAGGAAGAGAACCTGAAACTCTATGGAGTGCTCGCTGCGGTGACAGAACTCATCTTCGTAAAAATCCGTTCGGCAACGGGCGCTGAGAGCCTCCAGAAACTCTCGATCTGTCGATACTACGCCAAGGGGTGTTTTAAAGTCTTTGGCTGTCAGCACGAAGGGGTGTTTGGTCTGCACATGAGCGATTCCCAGAAGCAGGAAGGTTCGGGCTGAACACTCCCGGGCCAGTTCTGCGTAGCTCCAGGCGAAGCACCGTGCCCCCCGACGGAGGTCTATATGGGGAGCGATCAGCCCCCGCAATCTTCCCGAAGGGCCGGCAACATCAGGCAGACCGGGTCCCTCTGGGGCGACAAACGGAGCCTCCAGCTGTTTCCGCAGCGCCTCCGGCTGGGCTTCGTAGGATACTCCGGCGTGAGTAGCCTCCCGGACCGACGCGGCTCTGAACGTTTCCACAGCCTCTGCCTGGGCCTGCTCGAAGCGCTCCGACTCCAGAAACAGGGCGTCGTCGAGCTGATCGATGATCTGGCGAACTTTGTCGCTGAACAGCAGGTCCCCAAACTTGCGGGTATACTCAGCCTGGATATCCAGGACCGAATGCTTTCCGTCGAACTGGGAAATTATGAACAGTAGAGACTGAGGGATGAGCAGCAGCTTGTCGGAGAATCCCTGGGGATCCCGCAGGCAAATCATGTTGTCCTGGGCGGGGATGGCTTCTACCGGACGGAGCTTGGGATATTCCATAACCAGCAGAACCACCATATTCTTCACGAAGCCTTTTGACAAGATCCGGCCAAGCGCGTAGGCTACCCACAACACAGTTTGAATCGATCAACTATGGAGAACGACTCACCATCGGCCTGGCACACCCTTAATCCCGCCTCGGCATTGACCCGTCTGGGCGTGAACTCCGAACGAGGACTCAGTGCTCAAACAGCGAGTCGCCGACTCAAGGAAGAAGGCCCGAATGAGCTGATTGAACGGGGAGTCAAGTCGCCCCTTCGCATCTTCGCCGAGCAGTTCACTTCTCTCATGTTGCTGCTGCTCATCGCTGCAGCAGCGGTTTCGGGGATCGTGCTCCGAGAGTGGGAGAACGCCCTGGTCATCCTGGTGATCGTTATCCTCAACGCCCTGCTGGGCTTTTGGCAGGAGTTCCGGGCCGAGAAAGCTCTGGCAGCGCTGAAGAGTCTGTCTGCGCCCAAGGTTCGGGTGCTCCGGGATTCCGAGGTGGAGAAAATCGCTTCACGGGAATTGGTCCGCGGGGATATCGTTCTGATCGAATCGGGAAATCTAATTCCGGCGGATTGCAGGATCGTCGAATCTGCGAATTTGAAGGTGCAGGAGGCCGCCCTTACAGGGGAGGCAGAAGCGGTAGAAAAAAACCCTGCTGCGCTTGGTGAAGAGGATTTGCCCCTGGGTGACCGGCGAAACATGCTGTACATGGGAACGGTGGTCACCTATGGTCGGGCAACTGCCGTAGTAACGGCTACCGGCATGGCCAGCGAGTTGGGAAAGATCGCCACCCTGATCCAAGAGACCGCTCCCGAGAAGACGGTCTTACAAAAGAAGCTTGCCTCCTTGAGCGTCATCCTCGTCTTTGCCGCTCTTGCCTTGATCGGCGTGGTGGCTCTGGAGGGGTGGCTGCTTCAGGGACAAGGCCTCAAAGAGCTGTTTGTCACTGCGGTGAGCATGGCTGTGGCGGCGATCCCCGAAGGACTGCCCACGGTGGTTACCATCGCTCTAGCCCTGGGTGCCCAACGGATGCTGCGCCGCCGGGCGCTGATTCGCAAGCTGCCCGCTGTGGAGACTCTCGGTTCGGTCACCGTCATCTGCTCGGATAAGACAGGTACCCTGACCCAGAATCGGATGACGGTCACCGTGCTGGACCTCCTCGATTATCGTATAGAGCTTTCCCAGGAAGAGGAGCAAAGCACTGCGGCAGATAACGTCATCGCAACCGGGGACCCCAGGGCCGCCCTGATGCTAACGGCGGCCGCTCTGTGCAGTGATGCGGTTCTCAAGGAGGATGGTTGGAACGCCGAAACCCTTGGGGACCCCACCGAAGGAGCTTTGGTCAGCGCAGCGGCCCGGGCCGGACTGATGAAACCCGATCTGGAAGATGTGCTCCCCCGGACAGGTGAACTTCCTTTCGACTCAGAGCGAAAGCGCATGACCACTGTACACTCCCTTACCAAGCTCAGAGATACCGGTGATTCCGCCAACCTGCCCAAACGGAAGGTAGAACGGCTGGCGGAGATCATAATTCCCTGGATTAAGGATCAGGAGATCGTTACTGCGGATACCCAGACGGCAGTGTTCACCAAAGGAGCAGTGGACAGTCTTCTGGAGGTCTGCTCCTCGGTGTGGAGGGACAATCAACCGGAACCCTTGACCGAGAATTGGCAACGGCGGATCGAAGGGGCAAGCGAAAATCTGGCTGTCCAGGGAATTCGGGTTTTAGGAGTGGCCGTGAAAGTCGGAGATTCCCGACAGAGCCAGGACCATTGGGAGAAGGATCTTTCCTTCGTAGGAATGATTGGGATGCTCGATCCCCTGCGCATCGAGGTCAGGGATGCCGTGCAAACCTGCCGTCAAGCCGGCATCCGGCTGGTCATGATCACGGGAGATCATCCACTGATCGCCCGAACCATCGGGACACAGCTCGGTTTTCACAATACGGAACGTTTTCTCACTGGCAGAGATCTGGCTGGGATGGAAGTTTCGGATCTGGTCGAGGAGGTTGAGCAGGTCTCCGTGTACGCCCGAGTTGCCCCGGAGCACAAGCTGAAAATCGTCGATGCCTTCCAGGAAAAAGGCCACATCGTCGCCATGACCGGCGACGGAGTCAACGATGCCCCGGCTTTAAAATCCGCCGATATCGGTGTGGCCATGGGGATCACCGGAACCGATGTCTCCAAAGAAGCGGCGGCCATGGTGCTTCAGGACGACAACTTCGCCACGATAGTATCGGCGGTAGAGGAAGGTCGGATCATCTTTGACAACATACTCCGCTTTGTGCGCTATATCCTGGCCAGCAACTGGGCGGAGATCCTCGTGATGTTGATCGCGCCGCTGTTCGGTCTTCCCATCCCCCTGTTCCCCGTCCAGATCCTTTGGATGAACCTGGTCACCGACGGACTTCCCGCCCTCGCTCTGGGAGTGGAGCCCGGTGAAAGGGATGTGATGCGGCGTCCTCCCAGGGATCCGGCCCGGCCGATTTTGACCTGGAATACGGGGGCGCACATCCTGTGGGTCGGCCTGCTGATGGCTGCTCTATCCCTGTGGGTCGGGGGTAGTCAGTACGGGATTTTTGAATCGACCTTTTTGAACGGCTTCCCCAATTCCGGCAGCTGGCGAACCATGCTCTTCACCACTCTGGTTTTCTCTCAACTGACCTTAGGGCTGGGAGAGCGTTCTCGGCGAAGCTCCCTGCTCCAGATCGGATTGCTTTCCAACTGGTACATGTTGATCACTGTAATCGTCACCTTCTGTCTCCAGCTGGCCGTGATCTATCTTCCCTTCCTGCAGGGATTCTTTTCAACCGTGCCTCTTTCGGCCGCCCAAATCGGAATCTGCTTCATTCTCAGCCTGATCATGCTACTGGCTGTAGAAACGGAAAAACTCGTATTACGGGTCATACACCCGAGGCACAGACACCCGGAATAGCTCCCCGTTCAGCCCTTGTTACCCTCTCCCTTTGGACATTTTTCATAAATATGTTATTATACGGTATATCAGATACTCTCGAAGCATCTACCCCACGTCACCTGTCCTCTGTATTCGGGATTTCTCAAGGCTATCGAAGTTGCGGCGGGAATGGCCCTGCCCAAAGACGCCTCGATCTCAATCGAAAACTAGTCTCAGGCAACTGCAACGTCCTCGTCTCTTGCCACCAATCGGATATCCATGCCAAGATGGGGATCATGATTCGTCGCAGATTTTGGCCGTTGATCCTTCTGCTGTTCTGGCTACACAGTATTCCCGCAGAAGCGGTAACCTTCAAGATCGCTACTTTGGCACCGGTGGGCTCGCCCTGGGTAGAGTCCTTGCGCCGGCTGTCCGCCGAGTGGGATCGTATCTCCCAGGGGCGTGTCAATTTGAAGATCTATCCCGGCGGTATTGCCGGGGAAGAGGCGGACATGATCCGCAAGATGCGCATCGGTCAGCTTGATGGAGCAGCTCTGACCCAGTTGGGATTGGGTCTGCTCGATGCCGCCATACTTGCCCTCAGCACTCCCTTCCTCATCCAAGAGGAGGGAGAGTTGGACCATGTGATGGAGCGCACCAAGCCGTACTTTGAATCCAGACTGGCGGACAAAGGATATCGCCTGTTCGCCTTTTCCAAGGCTGGATGGGTCCACTTCTTCGGTCGGGAGCCCCTGATATTCCCGGAAGATCTGAAGCGCCTGAAGCTCGGAATACCGGCGGGGGATGCCGATTTTGTGGAAACCTGGCGCAGGGTCGGTTTCAATGCCTTCAGCCTGCCCTTTGGGGATCTTTTAGTCGGGCTCCAGGCGGGAATGATCGATGCTTTCTATGCCCCGCCCCTGGTTGCAGCTACCTTCCAGTGGTTTGGATCGGCTCACCACATGACGGCTCTACCCATCGCCCCTGTGGTAGGAGCCGTTGTGGTCACTTCTGAGTTCATTGAACGTATTCCTTCGGACCTTCGGGAACCGCTGCTCGCCACCTTTACTTCACTCGAGGGAGAGCTAAACGCACAGATGAGGGCCCTAGAAGAGGAGGCTCTTATGGTTATGCAAGAACAGGGGCTAGAAATCCACCCCATTCCCGTCGAAGCCGCGGAGCAGTGGCGCAGGATCGGGGATCAGGGAATCCAGGTTGTGATTGGTAAATCTGTTCCCGAGGAATCCTATCATCTAATCGTAGATCTGGTCTCCGAGTACAACCAGTAGAGACTCAAGAAAGAGCGGCGGATACCTGAACGATTCCTGTCAAAACAAGCAAAGAGCCTATCGCCTCTACCGTTGGAATCCGTTCCTTGAAGAGGGAAAAAGTCCAACTGGCTAAACCAAGTCAATGCTTTCACCCCCCAAGAAGCCGGTTCTGGCATTCGCTCCTGCGTATTCATTGACAATTTGAAGATATGGAACTATGGTTGGATCATGATAATAGACAAGCTTGAAAATGTTGGAGATTATAAGAGCTTCAGTGATAAACTCGGGACAGGATTAGATTTTTTACTCAATACGAGATTTGATGAACTTCATGATGGCAAATACCCGATTGATGGTAATCGTGTCTTTGCAATACTTTCAACATATGTCACTCAAAAAGAAACGAAAATTCTTTTTGAAGCGCATAAAAGATACATCGACATACAATACATAGTGAGGGGGAAAGAAATAATTTATTGGTCGCATATTGAAAATCTTGTGCATAACGGAGAATACTCGGAGCAAGACGACATTATTTTCTTTAAAGGTAAAGACAATACCGCTCTTCCGATGAGAGCGAATTACTGCAGTATATTTTTTCCACAAGATGCACACAAACCTGGCTGTATACTGGGACAGCCGGAGGAAGTTAAGAAAGTTGTTGTTAAGGTCCTCATTTAAATCAGCTCTAATTCCGTCAATGAATGCTGTGTTCCATCGTGTCATCGGCAGAAAGCATTCCTAAATAAATTCCTTAGGTACAAGATATATCTACATTATTGAGAAAGCTTGTTTTCTTCTAGACATACATGTTTTATATGTGTACGCTTGAATGTGTAGACAATGTGAATCCTTCCATTCGCTGCCTGCATGATAGATGGATAACTGTACTCCCCCTTCCCGGATTCCAAATCCTTTTTAACAGTCCAAGATTCACCGTCATCCTTTGAAACAGCGATACTCAGGGGCGTTCTTGGCCCCCATCGAGGGAAAAGAGCGGTTAACTCGCTATCTTTAACAAGATCACTCTCAGATAAAGAAAAGTTGGCTACGGAATATTTCTTGGAATGTATTTCTTTTAGAGCCTGGTCCACAACGATATCGCCGCTTTCCCCCAACCCGACCGGATTAAATACTAAAACCATCGTCCCTGATTTCAGCTTAATCATATCGATTCCACTATTATTGTTTAATAAAAGTGTGGGTTCGGGATCAGTCCAGGTTTTTCCTTGATCAGACGACCTTGTCTGATAAATTTTCCCTTCCCAGGAGCGGGTATAGGCAAGCAACTCGCCATTATCGAGTTCCACCACGGTGGGTTGATCGATTCTTATATTATTGCCTCTCCCGATTTCTCCAACAACTTCCCAGTTTTTGCCATTGTCATTAGTTCTAATAAAGGTACCGATATAGTTTCTTTCATATTCAGCCGGTATCAACCAAACTTTTGGATTTGATTTCAATCGGATCGGCTTATTCTTTCCCAGTATACCTTTCTCTTCGATGAATAACTCCAGATCTGTCCATGTATTGCCGTTATCATAAGAACGCTTTAGAAATAATCGGGTACCACCTTTACACCAATAACCATAATTTACCGGCGCTAGCAGCCAAACTGCTTTATCAGGTCCTATAAATAATCTCGGGTTCCCGGATGCATGATGGGCAACATTGACCAGGATAAATGGATCACTCCATGTTTCCCCATTCAGATTCAATCTGCTGGCAAGAAGAACAGTATCTTCAGCGCCTTCCTTGGAGCCGGCAAACCAGGATGATAACAGCTCTCCATTTGGCAGCTCACAGATGGTAGATGCGTGACAACTCGGATACCTTTTACTGGGATTACATATAAAACTTGATTTCATTTACCTTACTTACCCAGAAATAATTCAAAGTATGAGCTCATTTTCTTCCAGAGCGACATGCTTGATATGCTTACGATTGTACGTATAAGTAATATGAATTCTTCTCTCTTTTCCCTGTATGATGGCTGGATAACTAAACTCCCCTTCCTCTGTCTCCAAATCCTTTACTATTGTCCATAATTGGCCATCGTTTTTCGAGACAGCAATACTTAACGGGGTTCTCGGTCCCCACTGCGGATAAAGATCGGATATGGCTTCATCCGTGATCTTTTCTCGACCGATTACGTGATAAGAGTTTTTGTCGTCGGCCAAACAGAGATTTTTAACGTTATATTCATCAGCTTGAGTTCTTTTAAGATCCTGATCAACAACAATCTTCCCAGATTTACCCAAACCAATTGGATTGAATACCAGAACAAGAGTGCTGGACTGCAGTTTTACCATGTCGATTCCACTATTATTATTCAATAGAGTTGTTGGTACAGCGGGAGCCCACGTTTCTCCTCTATCGGAAGAACGTGTTTGATAAATATGCCCTTCCCAGGAACGCATGTAGGCTAGCAGATCGCCATTGTGGAGCTCTACAAGAGTCGGCTGATGCAGACGAATATTCTCATTTCGACCTATTTCTCCCACGATATCCCAGCTTCCACCACTATTCTCGGACAGAATAAAAGTAACCACCCATGTTCTTTCATATTCTGCCGGTATGATCCAGACACTGGGATCCGCCTGTAGTTGTATTGGCTTGTTTTTTCCCAACACACCCTTTTTCTCAACGAACAGTTCTAAATCTGTCCAGGTATATCCATTGTCATAGGATCTTTTAAGGAACAGCATGGTACCGTCCTGGCACCAGTGCCCGTAGTTTATGGGTGCCAACAACCAAACAGCTTTGTCAGGACCAATAAATAATCTTGGGTTGCCGGAGGCGTGATGGGCTACATTCACCAAGATAAATGGATCACTCCATTTATTACTCCCTTTAGTTAATCGACTACCCAAATGAACCGTATCCCCCGCCGCTTCAACTGATCCTGCAAACCAGCTGGCGAGTAAATCTCCATTAGGGAGCTCACAGATCACCGACGCATGGCAGCTTGGATATTTGTCATTAAAGTTAAAAATAAACCTTTCTTCCATGTTCTTTTTCCCGATTTTTAATCATTCGCCTTGGCAATGATACTCCGCGCAACTTCTAAATCTTGCTCTGTGTCTATACTCAACGCTTCGTAGGAAAACTGCGTTTCAATTACCATCATTTTAAACCCATTTTCCAGGACCTTCAGCTGTTCTAAGGACTCTGTTTTTGATAAGGGGGTATCCTCCAATTCACAGTACTTCAATAAAAAAGGCTTTTTGTAGGCGTATATACCAATATGCTCATAAACTCTATGGTTTTCCTTGTAGCGGGGAAAAGGAATTAAAGACCGGCTGAAATATAGGGCAAATCCATTCCTGTCACACACGACTTTGACAACATTCGGGTCCGAAAATTTTTCTTCATAAATTTGATAACATAGGGTTGCAGTGTATAAACTCTCATCACGAATCATGGCCTCAGCAAGCTCATCAATCATTTCAGCCTTTATTAAAGGCTCATCACCCTGTATGTTAATAATCAGCTCTACATCCATATTCTTAACAACTTCAGCAGCCCGACTTGTACCGTTAGGATGTTCTACAGATGTCATTACAGCGATCCCGCCAAAAAGCTCGACTGCATCAACGATTCTTTCGTCATCTGTAGCGACGATTACCTCATCTAAAAGCCTTGCTTGCCGGGCCCTTTCATAGACATGGTGTATCATTGGTTTACCGCCAATATCCTTTAGAGGTTTACCAGGCAGTCGTGCGGAAGCATATCGCGCTGGGATAATACCTACAGTTTTCATGCTTTAGTTCCTTCAAAAACCTTAAATTCCTTAGCCTTCTCTAATATTTGTTTTCTATTCAAGGATTTAACATTTTCCACTATCCAGTTACGCATTTCCTCCCCTTCATGCGACTGTTGTGGATAGCTCATGAAGTCTAAGGTAATGTTCAAAGCATCAGCCACCCGCCAAGCAATAACAGGCCATATCTCTCCGATATCCCCCACAATCGGTATACTCCCCTCGAGACGTGCAAAAGCGGACATCTCCATACGAAAAGGTATGCCGGTAATTTTTGTTTTCGGGAGTCCTTTGTCTACGGCTTTCTGTATTATTTGGTCCTTTTGTTCCGCTATTTTTGCCTTTTTCAAGTTATCATCCAAATCTATCCTAACCAGGGTTTTTCCTTTTAAACTGCAGGTTTTAAGCCCATTCCAAGAGGCCCATATGCCGTGCCCGGTATAACACTCAAAGGGTCCATCGTGAATCTCCTGCGTAAGAGCTACTGCTGACTCAATAATCACATCCGTTTCTGCGATGATTCGAGATATTCTCATACACCGTTCTGAAATAGGAATACTATTTCCAATACAAAGCCCGACCGCACCTCCTCCAATCAGTTGAGGAACAGTCACCAGGACCGGCAGTCTTTTCGAAGCGCCGATACCGATCATTGTTTTTTTATCAGCACCCCATCCCGCTACTTCTTCAAACGGCAAACCGTAAGTCCGTGCAATGCGAAGGATGTCAGTCGACAGGATTTCTGTTCTCAATCCCATTGGATAGCCCATATTTCCTGCAGCCTTTATTATAATGTCGCCTTCCGCTTTTTTCCCTTTTTCCAATAATTCCTCATCCAAAATCATCTCATCTCTCAGCTGATCTAACTCATGTTTGTCCATAAGTGTAAATTCAAAAATATTTCCTCTCGGTAGAAAATCTGCATCGGTGCTGAACCCCACTTTGGCGGCGCTTACTCTCTTCACTTTGTCAAGGCTTCCGGCCATTTCATGAGCAACTACAGCTGAACTTGTTGTGACACTGTCGATGATGCCTTTTGCCATTAGCTCGGAAATCAGTGTGGTAACACCTTCGTGTATGTTAGGACCACTGCCGGTAACTACCATTACTTTACCACCCCGCTTTTTTGCAGAGGTGATTCTGGTAATAGCTTCATCAAGATACCGCTTTGTGTGCTCATCAAGACCATTGGAATGCTGATTTAATAATTTCGTATTCAAGTTCACATTACTGTCCTCTATTTCAATCCGGTTGTAGCAATACCGCTCACAAAATATTTTTGCAGCACGAGAAATACGATAACAGGTATAAGTGTAGCCAGGATGGAAGCTGCCATGATCATCGAAAACTGAGGATGCGCCATAACTCCAATAGTTATTCCAAACACATTAAGAGCTAATCCCACAGGAAGTGTCTTAACTCTATCATCAGAAGCTGCAATCAAGGGCCATAGCAAATGATTCCAGCTCCTGATAGAGGAAAGAATTACTACTGTTGTGATTACAGGTTTTGATAATGGCAGTATGATTCTCCTGAATACCGTCCAGGCACTACATCCGTCTATTATTGCTGCTTCATCAATTTCAATTGGTATTTCATAAATAAACTGCCGAAACAGGAACAGGTATAAAGCCGCTGTAGATAGAGGGATTATCAGGCTGATATAAGTATTGAGTAATTTTAAATAGAAAAACAATAAATATAATTGGGGTAAAAACGCAAAAAAAGGAATCATTATTGTCAATAGACTGAGCATGAAAAGCGTTTTCTTGCCGCTGAACTCCAATCGTGCAAAAGCATAAGCTGCAGGTAAACTGACAACAAGTGTAAGGAGAACAGTACCAAAAGACACCACAACACTATTAAATGTCCAACGCAGGAATGGATAATTTGTCAAGACTCTCTTGTAGCTTTGAACTGTTGTTTTTTCTGAAACCCACTGCCATGTTTTGGATAAAACCTGGTTTTCAGGTTTTAAAGATGTCGAAAGTGTTACCAAAAGAGGTACGGTATAAAAAAGCATTACCAGGACTAAGATTGTATAAACATATACTTTGTATAATCGGGACTTTGCGCTCATTCTCTTGACCCGAAAAGCCTAAATTGAAAAATAGTGATAATGAGTATAATTGCTAAGGTGATAAATGACATAGCTGAAGCGTAGCCCATTTTAAACCTATCAAATGCATTCACATATATCTGATACACCAATGTCATGGTAGATCCGATGGGTCCTCCTTGAGTCATCATAAATGCTTCATCAAACATTTGAAACGAATTTGCCACACAGAGAACAAATACATAAAGTATAGCGGGCGCCAGCATGGGCAGTGAAATACGCCAATATGTTTGTGTTTTCGTGGCGCCATCTACTTCAGCAGCGTCATACAGTTCTTGAGGGATTCCTTGTAGAGCCGCTAAGAGAATTACTGTATTAAAGGCAACGGACCACCAAATATTCATCCCAACAATAGACAGCATGGCAATATTGGGATTTGTTAACCATCCGATTTTAGATATTCCGATATATTGAAGATAATTGTTCAATATTCCGAAGTTTTCGTTGTAAATCCATCTCCAGATAATGCCAGCAGCAGCACTGGATATTATATAGGGTAGAATAACAAAGGTCCTTCCCAGGATCACACCTTTAATCTTTTTGTTTAATAACGTAGAAAGAAACAGACTGATCGATACCAGTGCCGCCGTAACTACAAATGCATAATAAGCGGTGTTTTTGAGTGATTTCCAAAATAGACTATCTGTTAAAATTGACAGGTAATTTTTAAGTCCTATAAACTCAGGACTTCCAACGATACTCCACTTTGTAAGACTTATGGGGAGTATTGTTAAAACCGGCAACAAGAAAAATACAGCGTATAAGGAGAAATAAGGCACGATAAACCTTAAAGCTGTAGAGCCTTTATAATAGGCTTTCATCCTCTCTTTAATCCGAATCTAAGCCCTGATGGACATTGTAACAGTCCATCAGGGCAACAATTAATCGGGACCTTTGATCAATGCTATTCGGACAGTATTTTATTAACTGTTTTTGCAGCCTTTTGTACCGCATTCTCCGGAGTTTCCTTATTTAGCATTACAGATTCCACCATGATGATGAAAGGCGAGGTAGACTCTCTGCCAAATACTTCACTCGATTTACTGATTAATGGATAATAGTGAGCAAAATCTAAAGAAGCGGCAAACGCCTTAGACGGCTCAAGTTTCTTGAATTCGGAGCTCATAAGTATCTCTTTCCTAACCGGAAGGTGACCTGCTCTCACAGTCCATTCCAGTGTATTATCTGAGAGATATTTTATCAACTTGATGCTTGCCTCCATTTTAGCTTTATCTCCTGTGTCTGGCATGGATAGAACATGAGAGTTTCCCCATATAGCAGGCTGCTCGTAGAACGTAGGAACCGGGGTGGTTTTATAATCGAGTCCCTCTGTATCATTGCAGTCAAAGATATGCCATGGCCCGTTCATTTCCATAGCGACGATTCCCTTTCTGAAATCCTGGGAGGAACTTTCTTCTCTTTCTGGGGTCACTTTGTATTTGTAAACAAAATCATGCATCAGCTGTAAGGCGCTAACTCCTTTTTCATTATCGAAGTTGGCTTTTTTCAAATCTGATGTCAGGATCGTTCCGCCCTGCTGCCATACCAAAGACATCCAGAACCTGAAAACACCCCCACCGCTGTAGTCAAGTCCAAATCCGTACTGGTCTATCTTTCCATCACCGTCTGTATCTTTAGTTAATTTCTGAGTGTAGCTTATAAACTCATCGAAATTCTTTGGCGGTTTGTTCGGATCAAGACCCGCTTCTTTAAAAAGCTTCGCATTATAAAAGAGTGCCATTGGATGCATATCAAGCGGTATTGCATACCTCTTGCCCTCCAATAAAGTACCATTCCAGGCACTCTCCACAAAATCACCCTTCTTAAAGCCGGCTTTTTTCGCTAACGCACCAATTTCAGCTAAAACCCCTAAGTCAACCTGCTCTTTAATACTTGTCTGATGCATGGTCGTAACATCAGGAGCAGTGCCTACTTTGAAATTTAGAAGAAGCTTACTGTATAGTGTGCCCCAATCCATGATTACTTCTTTAACAGTAATTCCATCCTGGTTTGTGCGATTGAATTCGTTAATCATATCTGTTAACACAACATTTTCCGGCGGCCCGATTCCATTCCAAAACTCAATCGTCACTTCTTCGGGTAAGACCTCCTCTTTTTCCGGTTCACCCCCTGCAACTAATAAAAACGGTGTTAGAATGAATACGCTGCAGAGCAACATAAAACAGATTTTTTTCACGTATCTTCCTTTCATTTTTTTCCTCCCTTGAAGCAAAAACAACATTTTGGTCCCGATGTTGAATGTACTATTTCAATTTAATCACCTCCCCTTTGATTTCAAATTCAGGGTTTGTATTCAAGCCTACGGGATATTTTAGTAGCAGCGTGCTTTACTGCTTCAGCAAAAGTGCCATCTTTTTCAGGGATGATACGTTGTGCAGGACCGGATATACTTATTGCAGCGAACACACGACCATCATGATTCCGAATGGGGGCAGCTACGCATCTTACACCTTCCTCATGTTCCATGTTATCTATTGCATAACCGCTTTGAGCAATCTTTTTTAATTCCTCAAGCAATAAGTCTCTATCGGTTATAGTGTTCTCTGTGAACATACGCAATCCTTTCTCTTGTATTACCCTTTCAATCTCATTGGCTGGTAGAAAAGCCAGAATTGCCTTGCCAACACCGGTACAGTGAAGAGGCGCTTTCTCACCAATAGCGGAATGCGTTCTAAGGCGCTTTGTTGATTCGGAACAATCAACATAAAGGACTTCGCCAACATCTAAAACAGTAAGATGAATTGTTTCATCATACTTTTCATGGAGCTCTTTTAGATATGGAGCAGCTATTTTGCTTATCTCCAAGTTAAAACGTACCAGATTGCCCAATTCAAAAAGCTTGAGTCCCAGGTGATAAAGATTGCTGTCACTATCTTTTTCTACAATCCGTTCACTTACAAGCGTTGTAACAATCTGGTAAACAGTACTTTTAGGGATATTCAATTCTTTGCTTATCCCAGTAACACTCATATTCCCATTCCGAGCTATCAGTTCAAGGATCTTAATAGTGCGCCATACTGTTCTTACAGAGACTTGTTTCATGAAATATCAAAACTATTTATTATGTAAATAAGAACAACATTCATATATACATATTCTACTGCATATATTTAATTTGTCAAGAACTTTTGAAGGTAAAACATCCAGCCGACCTGGAGTGTTCGCGGCGGGGACGTGCGCCATGCATCCAGGCGCAACTCGCTTGACTTCTCCGGGGCGGAATCTCATACTGAACGCAGTTAGGCGAGGCGAGAAAGGATCTTGGAATAGGCGTGGAAGAGATACAGTGGTACTTTCCTGACAATCTCGATCAGGTCCCGGAGATTCTCTCCCGTGAGGGAGTCGTGCCCCACAGTGGGGGAACCGGGATCCTGTGGGGCGGAATGACTCGAGTTCGCGGCCTGATGGACACGAGCCGACTTGACCTGAAGTTTGTTCGAGATCAAAACGGCTCGATTGTCCTGGGCGCAGCCCTGAGCTATACCGAAGCTGCTGAAGCACTTGCGAAAACAGATCACCTCCTGGCCCGGTCTCTATCCTCGGCGGCCACCACACCGCTGCGTAACCGCATCTCCCTTGGAGGAAGCATCTCCATGTTTCCCTACTGGTCGGATTTGATGGGACCTCTGCTAGCTCTCGATACGGAGCTGTCCTTGGTTGGGATCAACAGCGGTACCTGTCCACTTTCAGAGTACATACAGAAAAGGGAGTTGCGGCAAAAGTCGTTGATCACCTCGATACGCTGGTCCGATGCGCCATGGCAAGGGGCGTATTACAGACACACCCGCACCCTCACTGACCGGCCTGCCTTCAGTATCACCGTCCTGGTTCAGCGGAAATCCAAGCGCATCGAAGAGATCCGCATCGTCTTGGTGGGATGCTCGGGACGCTATCGGCGTCTTACCGAGATCGAGCAGACTCTCAAGGGGGCGGAAGTCCCGGCCGAGCCGGCAAATACCATCGACGCCGCCGCAGAGCAGTTAGGAATCGACTTTCCCGCCCGAATGGGATTCAGCGCCGAGTATCTGAAAGCCTGCGCGTCGGTTGAGCTAAAACGAACCCTCTCTGCAGCCCTGAGGAGCTCATCATGACGGGAACATTCCATATCAATGGCACAGAAATACAGATATCCTTGCGGGGCGACGAACTGCTCCTCGATATTCTCCGTAACCTGGGCTATACAGAGGTGAAGGAGGGATGCAGGGAGGGCGCCTGTGGATCCTGTTTGGTGCTTCTCGACGAGGTGCTGGTCAACTCCTGCCAGGTCCTGGCGGCTTCTGCGCTCGCGCGGGAGATCACCACGGTGAAAGGACTGGGGACTTTCCACGAGCCTCACCCGATTCAGGAGGCCTTCGTCGAGGCCGGGGCGGTGCAGTGCGGCTTCTGCACCCCCGGTATGGTTCTGGCTACCTTCGCCCTGTTGAAAAAAAACCCCAAACCAAAGGAGGCGGAGATCCGCAAAGCCCTGGACGGCAATCTCTGCCGCTGCACCGGGTATGTGAAGATCATCGAAGCGGTGAAGCTGGCCGCGGAAAAGACGGCTCGTCATGGCTGAGAAGCATGGGCAACGTACCCACGTGGGCCGCTCCCTAACCAAGACCGACTCCCTGGCTCTGGCCACAGCTCAGGAGCGCTTCACCGCCGATTATCCGCTGGACAGCCCCCTTCACTGCGCCATTCTCTATTCCCCTCACGCCCATGCGGAGATCACCTCCCTCCATACCGAAGAGGCCCAGGCTGTTGCCGGAGTCGTGGACATCCTGAGCTTTCAAAACGTTCCCCGAATCCTCCATACCTCCGCCGGGCAGGGATATCCCGAGCCCTCCCCCTACGATACGGTTCTCTTCGACAAGCGCATGCGCTACGTGGGGGACCGAGTGGCTTTGGTGGCGGCGGAATCTCTTGAAGTCGCCAAACAAGCCTTACAGAAGGTCCGGGTAGAGTACAAAGTCCTGGAGCCTCTATTTGACAGGCAGCGAGCCGTAGATGAGGGGGTACCCCGGCTTCACGGGGGGGAGGATCACGCCAAGATTCCCGTGACCTACGAACCGGAGAAAAACCTGGCCGCTGAAGTCCAGATCGCTTTCGGAGATCTGGAGGAGGGATTTTCCCAAGCGGAGTTCATCGAAGAGCAGGACTACAGCCTGCCCGCAGCTTCGCACTGCGCTATCGAGCCCCATGCCGCTCTGGCTTACATCGACCAGCGAGGCCGACTGGTCATCGTCTCCACGACCCAGGTTCCTTTTCATGCCCGCCGGATCGTCAGCAGGTTGATAGAGCTTCCCCTTCACCGGATTCGGGTGATCAAACCGAGAATAGGCGGGGGTTTCGGTGGCAAACAGGAGGTCATTCTCGAACCTCTAGTGGGTCTGGTTGCCTGGCGCAACCAGCGGCCCGCTCGGGTGGTGCTTTCCCGCCGGGAGGTGTTCGTCTCCACCCGCACCCGCCACGCCGCTGATCTGCATATGAAAACCGGAGCTGCAAAAGACGGCAGCATCACCGGCCTGCAAATGGACTGCCTCCTCGATGCGGGAGGCTACGGTACCCACTCCCTTACCGTGCTGTCCAACGTCGGAGCCAAGGTGCTGCCCCTGTTCAACAAGATCGAAAACATCCGCTTCCACGGCCGTTCGGTATACACCAATCTGCCCGTGTCCGGAGCCTACCGCGGCTACGGGGCGACTCAAGGGTTTTTCGCCTTCAACCAGCAGATCGACGCAGTAGCCCGGTGGGCCGGTCAGGACATGGTAGAGTTCTGCAAGCGCTGGCATATCCGCGAGGGGGAAACCTCCGGTGTGTTCAAGGCTCTCGGCGAGGGTAAAGAGGGAGTCAGCCAGGTCGTGCACTCCTGTGCCCTGAGCCAGTGTCTCGATCTAGGTGCCCAGGTCATCGAGTGGAAGAAAAAGCGGGGTAAACACCTTCGGAGCGGGGAAGACAAGATCAAGGGTGTGGGACTGGCCGTGGCCATGCAGGGATCCGGTATTCCCCTGATCGATATGGGAGCGGCCTCGATGAAGATGAACGAGGACGGCTCCTTCAACCTCCTCATAGGGGCCACCGACATCGGTACCGGTTCGGACACGGTTCTGGCTCAAATAGCTTCGGAGGTACTCAAAGTCCCAATCGAGAAGATCGTTGTTCTTTCCTCGGATACCGATCTTACCCCTTTCGATGTGGGCGCCTACGCCTCCTCGACGACCTATGTTTCAGGTCAAGCCGTCAAAGACTGTGCGCAAAAGATCGCCGGCCAGATCCTGGAAACCGCCGCGGCTTTACTCGAGACAAAACGGGAGAATCTGATAATCGAATCCGAATCGGTTCGGGATCTAAAAGCCAAGCAGACCGTCTCCTACGAGGAGATTGCTACCAGCGCCACCTACAATAGGGATCAGTACCAGATTCAGGCCCAATCTTCCTATACCTGCGAAGAATCTCCTCCACCCCTCATCGCCCAATTCGCCGAGGTGGATGTGGACACTAAGACCGGCCGGACGGAGGTAGTACGGTTCGTCAGTGCCGCCGACTGCGGTCAGCCGATCAACCCTGTTCTAGCGGAAGGACAGATCGAAGGTGCTGTGGTCAACGGCATCAGCTATGCCCTTTGGGAGGAGTACCGCTACGACGCCAGCGGCCGCATGACCAATCCTCGCTTCTGGGACTACAAGATCTTCACCGCCCGGGACATTCCCGAGATCCAGACCATCTTGGTCCATACCGAAGAACCCTCCGGTCCCTTCGGGGCCAAGTCGGTTGGCGAGGTGGCCATCAACGGCCCAGCCCCGGCGATCGCCAACGCGGTCTACGACGCGGTCGGGGTGCGCATCCGGGACCTGCCCATAACTCCGGAGAAGGTGTGGCGGGCGCTTCACAACAGCGCGGCGTCAGCCTCCGGCTCCGCCGAAGCACAGACGGGGCGCGGGAGCAGCGCATGATCCTGGTAAAGAACTGCTTCGCCCTCTATTCGGACCCTGCCGATGCGGATATTGTTCCCCTGACCGATATCGACGTTTTAATCGAGGACAATCGCATCAGCAGGATAGGCCGGGATCTCTCACCGCCCGGCGGCCAAAGCTCTCCAGCCGCCAAAATCGTCGACGCTTCCCGCTGCGTGGTGGTTCCGGGTTTTGTGAACACCCATCACCACTTCTACCAGATCCTGACCCGAAACGTTTCGGCGGTGCAGAACGCCAAGCTGTTCAAGTGGCTCGTGTATCTCTACGAGGTGTGGAAGCACATCGACGAGGAGGCGGTGCTCGTTTCCTCCCAGGTAGCCATGGGGGAGCTGGCCAAGACCGGCTGTACCTGTACAACGGACCACCACTATCTCTATCCCCGCGGCTTTGCCGCCGACCTGATGGGATTACAGTTCGAGGCAGCCGAAAAGATCGGTATGCGCTTTTCCCCTACCCGAGGCTCAATGAGCTTGAGCAAGAAGGACGGCGGGCTGCCCCCGGACTCGGTGGTGCAGACGGAGGAACAGATCCTCAAGGACAGCCGTCGTGTGATCGAGCAGTACCACGATTCGAGCCCGCTCTCTATGCGCAAGGTGGTCCTGGCTCCCTGCAGCCCCTTCTCGGTTAGTAGAGAGCTGATGATGGAGACTGCCCGGCTGGCCCGCTCCTACGCAGTACGGCTTCACACTCACCTGGCCGAAACCAAAGACGAGGATGAGTACTGCCTGCACAAGTACGGCAAGCGGCCGCTGAAACTCATGGAGGAGTGGGAGTTTGTCGGCCAGGACGTTTCTTACGCCCATGGCATCTTCTTCACCGACGAAGAACTGGAGGTGCTGCGCCAATCCGGAACCGCCGTCTGTCACTGCCCCTCTTCCAATATGCGACTGGGAAGCGGCATCGCTCGGATCAAGGAAATGATCGAAAAAAAGATCACCGTGTCTCTAGCCGTGGACGGATCGGCATCCAATGACGCCTCGGACTTCCTCGGCGAGATGCGCCAAGCCTTGTTCTTGCAGAGGGTCCGCTACGGCGCGGATGCCATCTCCGTCCCTCAAGTCTTCGCCCTGGCGACGCATAATGGTGCAAAGGTTCTGAACTTCTCCAAACTCGGTAAGATCGAGGAGGGCTGGGGAGCCGATCTGACACTATTCGATGTACACAAGCTGGAGTACGCCGGCTCTCTGTCCGATCCCCTGGCGGCGTTGCTGTTTGCCGGGGTCAATCACCAGAGCGAGTACACGATCATCAACGGTAAGGTAGTTGTGCAGCAAGGAAAGTTGACCGGCGTGGATGAAAGGGAACTCACAGAGAAGGCCAACCGAATCGCCGCCCGGATTCAGGGAACAGTAAACTAACCACTGACTCGTGAAAAAATCCGGAGCTCAGCTGCGAAGCACTCTATTAATACACTCAATCAGTTCCTGAGCCGTGAATGGTTTGGGCAGAAACGGAAGACCTGTCTCTGAGACACTGTACTCGCTAAGACGGTCCCTTGCGTAGCCGGAGATGAGCAAGCAGCGAAGGTCCGGCTGCTGCCGCCGCAGCTGGTTGCATAACTCAACTCCGCTCATTCCCGGCATCACCAAATCGGTAACGATCAGGTCTACGGGTTTTTTCGCATGCCGCCACATCTCCATCGCCCGCTGAGCATTCTCTACTGCCAGTGTCGTAAAACCTTTTTTTTCCAGCGTATTGCTGATGAAAGTCCGCACCCACGACTCATCTTCAACCACCAGTATGGTCGCGCCGACACTGCTCTTCGCAACCTCGGATCCTTTCTCAACCACAGACTTCGGTCCCGAAATTGTGTCTTTGATGCGGGGGAGATAGATCTCGAAGGTCGTCCCTTTACGTAACTCGCTGCTCGTGTAGATGAATCCGCCGCTCTGCTTGATGATTCCGTAGACAGTGGAAAGACCGAGGCCTGTACCCTTGCCCAACTCTTTAGTAGTATAGAAGGGCTCGAAAATATGCGCGAGCGTCTCCGGACTCATTCCTGCTCCTGAATCTGAAAAAGTCATCCGCACATACTCTCCCGCAACCAATCCGGGACGCTCTGCGATCTCTTCTTGATCCAGACAGGCATTCGCCAGTCGGATCGTTATACTGCCTCCTTTCGGCATGGCGTCTCTCGAATTGATAGCCAAATTGAGAATCACCTGCTCGATCTGTCCGGGATCAGCCTTTATTTTCCAAATATCTCCGGGATCTTCGATGCTAAGAACAATGTCTTCACCGATCAAGCGACGGAGCATCTGTTCGCTTTTCTCAACCAGTTCCACGAAATCGACGATCCTCGGCTGCAGGATCTGTTTCCGGCTGAAGGCCAGAAGCTGTTGGGTCAACGAGGAAGCTCGCTCGGCGGCGCTACGAATCTCCCGAACTTCCTCGAAAAGGGAACTACCCGGTTCGATCTCCTCCAGCAGCACATCGCTGTAGCCACCGATCACTGTCAGCAGATTGTTGAAATCGTGGGCAATTCCCCCGGCCAGACGCCCGATCGCCTCCAGTCGCTGAGACCTCCGGATCTGTTCTTCCAATTCCTTCCGAGCTCTGAGATCCCGGGCAAACGAGATGACGATTGTCCTGCCGGCAAACTCGAAGGCACTGCTGCTGATTTCTACAGGAATCCTCTGTCCGTCTTTGCCCAACAGAGCCCTTTCGAAGATCAGATGCCTCCGCTGCAGCAGCTTCTCAGTAGTTCGTGGTTCGTCCTCATGGAATTCCGGGGCGATGATATCCCGCGGAACCAGTCTTAGTAGCTCTTCCCGCGAATATCCAAGAAGCTCGCAGGCCAGATCATTGACGGCGATGAATGAACCGGAGACTCCATCGTTAGTGAAACCGTGAACAAAAACAGAGTCGTTTCCGCTGTTGAAAAGGAGTTCGTAACGTTCCTTGCTCTGCCGCAGCTCCTCTTCGGAGGACTGTTGCAGATATGTGTAAATCAGGAAGATGACCAGTACCGGGATCAGAGCCACCACGAAATCTTCGTACTTTTCAAGAATGTGACTGATGCCGGCCCATTCGAGAAGATTTCCGATATTGTGGACCAACGACAGCGAAAACAGAAGAAAGAGAAGGAACGGGATCGGCCTCGGTATCATTCCGCCGCGCCCTATAAGAAGAACAATCAGAGCTAACAACGGCGCCAACACCGCTCCGGCATCGATGAGGGGAATTGAGGTGATCATCGCTTCCCCCGTTTCCTCACTAGCTGTATGCACCAAAGCAAAAGCAATACCGCACTAGTAAAATAGGCGATGTGCTCCAAGACGTTGAATGCTCTAGGCCACACAAATCCTTCGACTACGGTAAAAAACCAGCCTGCCAACAGACAGTAAAATCCATGAACAAAGAGGCTCAATACAGGTAATTGCTTCAGCCGCGCATTGTTGAGCAGAATAAAGACAAAAGCCCCGAGACCAAACAATAGCAGAATCAGTTCATTCGCCTGGATCATTATTCCATAGACTCTAAATTAATTAACGAGTCTTTACAACAATTGTACCCCGCAGTATCTTGGGTTCCATGCCTGATGCCTCAAAGCCACAGATTCGATCCTCAGGCAGAGAACCGCTTTCCGGCGAGCTGCCCATGCTGCTGTCAGTGCTCGGCCTGGCAGTGATGCAGTCCCTGGCCCGCTATCTCGGACCCGCAGTCAGCTCCTGGACCAAGACCTTCTACCGCAGCCTCTTCACAATAGTATTCATCTTGGCCTGGATGGCTTTCAGAAGGGAAAAACTCCGCTTCAACAACTGGCTCCTGCTCCTGACGCGGGGGCTGGCTGGAGCGATCTCCATCACCTTTTTCTTCTGGTCTATCGACTTAATCGGTCTGCTTACCGCCACGATGTACCTGTACGTATATCCTGTGTTCACCATCCTCTTTGCCGTGCTCCTGTTCAAGGAGCGGTTTTCCTGGTGGATCCTGGTACCGCTGAGCGCGGCTGTCGGCGGCCTGTACCTGATTGTGAACCCGGTATTCGAGAGCTTCACCCTCAGACATGGCGTCGGGCTGGCCACCGCACTTTCCGGTGGGATAGCCAGAGCGGCTCTCCGGCAGCTGAGAAACAGCGACAGTCCCAGCAACATCGTGATCCTGTTTATGAGTTTCGCGGTGGTGATTTCCGGGGTAGGCGTCAGCCTCATGCCGGGACAGAGCTGGAGTTTTTTCCCTTCCAAAGACCTCACCATTCCCACGATCTGGATCCTCCTGATCGCCATCGCCCTGTTCTCCGCCTTGTCTCATATTCTGGTGACCGTAGCTTTCCGCAGCCTGTCAACGGCCGTGGCTTCGATTATGACCATGCTGGTTCTGCCGATTACGGCAGTCATAGCGGTATTCTACTTTCGTGAAGCACTAACCGTGTACAAAATAGTAGGCGGGCTACTGATCACGGCGGCGGGAATTGGCGTCTCCTTGATCCCATCCGGCCCTGATCCGGAACCTCAATCGTAGACCTGCAGAATCAGATCCTTCAGTCTACGTTTGGGTACATGATGCACCCGATCCTCCGTTCGATAGTAGGTAAGTGATTCTTCTGCGGAGACCTCTTCAAGCACCATCGTTTCCACCGGCTTCCCCACGGCGATCACCAGCAGAATCTCCATACTATCTTCCACTCCCAGTATGCGCTTCAGCTGTTCTTTGCGGATATTGCCAAGCATGCAGCCTCCCAATCCCTTTGCAGCTGCACCGAGAAGGATTGTCTGGGCGGAGATTCCCAGATCTACTCTGACCCAATCCCAGCTGGACCTGTCCGTCACGATTACGATGTAACCCGTGGGCCGTTCCCCCTCCTCCGGTCCGGGCCAATCGGGAAGAGAAGCCGCCCAACCCAGGGTATCGAAAACCTTGCTGTTGATCTTCGGTGAACAGGAAATCACGTAGCGTAACGGCTGTCGATTTCCCGCCGAGGGAGTGCTTCGTGCCAGATCCACGAGCTCTACCAGTATCTCCTGGGTGAGACTGTGGCTCTGGTCGAAACGACGATAGGAACGGTTCTTGACCACGATCTCTTTGAACTCCACGATCATCTCCTTGTCAGATAATTCTAGGGTTATCATTCCATCTATCCCAAGAAGTGACAACCGGAAAAGAGGGAGACGATCCATGAACGGTTGAAGGAAATACTGAATATCGAACCACCCGCCGAAGCAGAAGGTCAAAGCGAATCTGCTTGAATCGGTGATTCTTACCAGAAAAAACAGAACTTTTTTCTCTCGATCCAGATCTCTACAACCAGTACCTACGCCCTTCATCGAGCATGATCAGGTAGTTGTCGAGGGGTATATAGTTGGCTACGGTGTTTCCTGTACCGAAGCAGTAGCCTTTCCCACGATCCAGGCTCGTGCAGGCGTCCAGAGTCTCCCGCACCCTGCTGCGAATCTCGGTCTCCGAGGCACGGCAGAGAAAATCCACGTCGATACCGCCGAGGATGGAGATCCGCTCTCCGTAACGTCGATAGGCTTCGGTAACCGGCATGATCGCGTCCTCGAAGGAGTGTTTCCCGTCGATACCCACCGTCTCGATCAGGTCATCCATGACCGCATCAAGGTTTCCGCAGGAGTGCAGCAGATAGGGTTTGCCATGCTCGTGAGCGATCTGGGCACAGGCCTTGTGCCAGGGCAGGATCTGCTCCCGCAGAAAATCCGGGCTGGTCATTGTGGAAGAACGGAAACCAAGATCGTCGGATCCCCATACCACGGACATGCAGTTAAAATCGCAGATTAACGCGGTGAAATCCACGTAGAACCTGCCGATCCTTTCGCAAATCGCCGCTACCAGATCCGGGTTATCGAACAGGTTGTAGCAGAGACGCTCGTAACCTTGAAGGAAATTGACCATCTCGAAGATATGGGCGGTTAGCTCGTAGCAGCCCATACCTTCCGGCAGATTCTTCTCCATCCACTCGAGAGACTCGAGATCGATCTCTTCCACCTTCGGCCAGGGATAGCTCTCGAAGTCGGCCCAGTCCCGGATCGCTCCCTCGTGTTCCTCGACCCACTCCCGCTGGCCCCGGCTCTGGTTGACGGCAGCGGTATCGGCGCTCTGAAGTGCAGGCATGGGAAAGATGTCCTTGTGAATAAAACCGACCCGGAACACATCGTAGCCAAGATAGTCATGGACCCGAATATCCCGCAGCAAGGGATAGAAGGGGTCTGCGCCGGAAATTTCTTGGGTAAGTTGGAAGCGCTCGGCGACCGCCTCGATCACCTCCGGATCGAGAAACAGTTCGATGAAGTGAATGCGCTGCGGTGCTCGCTCACGGCGAAGTACGGCGAGAAGCTCTTCAACATCCGCCTGGATGGTTGTTGAAAACAGTCGCTGCGACAAAACGGCCCCCCCTGAGTTTGGAGAACATCTTACACGCGATATATAGGCAGGGCAACTAGGGCAAGTCCTGGAGGCGTGCGAAAGGCTCTTTCAAATTACCATACAGGGCTTCCCGCTTTATCTGACTGCAAAACTTCCCAGAATCACGGCCAGGCAGAACAAAGTTCCCTCCCCCATCATGAATATGATGCGCTCGGCATGGAAATCCAGACACTCATGGGGTGCTTCCTGGCAAAAGCTCGCAATACGGGATCTGGTTAATTGTGCAGATCGTTACTCAACACGCGTTTGAGCTTGTCTATAAACTCTTTATCGGGCATTTCGAACTTGTTGAAGTACTGGACCGTTCCAATCTGCAGCAGCAGACCTTCGGACAGGGACGTGCTCTTCAAATAGATTACGATGATGTTCTTATCCGCACTGGTAGCCAGATTGATCTCGTTACGGACATTCCTCGAATCTACGGCGGCCGGGCTCATGAACACGATGAACTGGGAACATTCCAGAACCGCCCTTCCGACAACCTCGGGCCACTCGTTTCCCGGCTCTATTCCTTCATCAAACCAGATACGATACCTGCTGGCATTGAGCTGCTTGATAATCCTGAACACCTCTTTCATATCCGCGTGGGAGTAGCTGACGAAGATATAGGGCATGGCTCCCCGGTAGGCGGGAAAAGGTGGGCGCACGGCGGGGGCCTTCGTCTCCACTCCGTGGGCTGCCAGCACCTTGTGCAGGGAACCGGGTCTGACAGTCTTTTTTTTCTTGCCCGGTTTTCGAAGGGTTTTGGCAACCTTCTTGAACACTCCAACCTTCCGGGCGGAGGATTTCTTTATTGATTTCTTGGGCGTCTTTTTCGCCGCAGGTTTGGCTGCGGTCTTTCTCGTCACCTTCTTGGCTGCAGGTTTGGCAGTTTTTTTTCGTGTACCCGCTCCGCCTGTCCTTGTTGCCGTTTTCTTAGCGCCGGTCTTAACGGCTGGCTTTCGCTTTGCCTGGATGGCGGTGGTCTTGGCCGCTTTCTTCTTGCCGGTACTCTTCTTGACAGGACTCTTTTTCACGGCGCTTTTGGGAGCAGCCTTTCTCGCCGTAGAGGCCTTCGGCTTCCGGGTCGCGCTCTTTTTTGCTGTTTTAGAGGTGCTTCTCTTGGTTGAGGTCGTACTTTTTCTAACGGCTGTACTCTTCTTGGAAGCAGCAGTACCGCTGGCTTTCGCGCTCTTTGACTTCGATGCGGTCGAGCTGCGGCCTCTGGAGGCGCTTTTCTTAAGGGTAGCGGATGCGGTCGTCTTGCCCGAGGCTTTTTTTGCAGGACTGCCGCCACTCCTTTTTCCACTGGCAGGGGTATTCTTTTTAGGCATCGTGGTCATTCTCCTGATACAGATTCATTCTATTTCAGTCTTCCTCTTTATATGATAGATCGGGTAGCTGCCAAACTCCTTCGGCAGCACGATCACTCCCACGTATTTACACTCCAAAGGGTTGTCCCGGTTGGCCATCAGAAAGGCGGCAAATTGTTGACTGGCGTACACGTTTCCGGGGCTGGTGATCGGCTCGATCCGAGCGGCCTGATTGACATGAGAACCAAAGAAGTTCAAACGATTCAGCACCGGCTCCTGTGCGAAGTACACCGGTCCCACATGAAGACCGATGCGGATGTTCAGATCCCGAGGCAGACCCAGACGATCCCATTCGGTCTCCCGTACCATATCGCGCAGCTCCATTGCGTACTCCGCCGCAGAGAGTAGGTCGTCGAAAACAAAGCAGATCGCATCGCCCCAGATGTTTTTGTAGATCGGATCGTAGGGAGAGTTTTTCAGCTTGCCTGCCAGGGTTCCGAGAAACCCTTCGATATAGCGGGGAAACTGCTCCTCCTCCAGCTTGCTGAAACCCACCAGATCTGCGAACAGGATGGCCACGATTTCCCGGCCTACCTCTCCGCTTCGTTTTTGAAAACGTCTGCGAATCCTGCGTCTTTGCGGCCGAGAGTTTCGTTTGGCCGTGGATCGTCCCTGCCTGATGAGCCCGGCCGCGGGATTGCTGCCTCGGGAAATGAAGACCTCTCCGCTGGTACTGGCGATCGCCGTAATCGGCATTCCCAGGGATTCCCAGATTTCGACGAACTCAGAAGTCCCTCCCGCGGCTCCGTTGCGTTTGCCGTCCCACACGGTGATAAGGTGAGCATCGGTTTCCAGCAGCCGGCTCCGCAAGATAGCTTGACCCATGATCATAGTATTAGCGTAGAAGAACAGAAGATCGTCCCCGCCGTATCTTCCCCGGTTGGCCTGGATCACTCGAAACGCCCGTTTCAGAACCTGGTCGGCGCGCTCAATCCACTCCTGCCCGGCGAAGTTGACGCTGGCATCGTAAAAATCTCTCTTGTCGAAGGGCAGGATCACATTGGTTTCCGCGCCTCGTTTCTGCATACACTCGAGAAAAAGCACATCCGATCCGCAGGCGGCCGAGGAATAGCCGATACCGGCATCCAGTTCTTTCAGAACAGCATCGATCCGCCTGGTAACGGATTCCACCGCATCCACGGGGAACCGGGGGCTTTTTCGCGTGGGTGCATCGAGCATGTGCCCGGAGAAGGCAACTACCGGCGGAATCTGTAGAGTAGCAAGGACACGTTCATCAACATCCGTATAGCGGCTCAACAGCGTCAGCTGACGTCTGGTACTGGCGATGCTGGAATAGTTCTTTCCTGCGATCTTTCGAGCCAGGCCGTAGTACTTCTCGGCCTGTTTCTGCCTGCCCAATAAAATGAAAGCCTCACCCAGAGTCGCGATGATCCAGTAGTCCTTCTTGTTCTGTTCTTCTTTGAGACTCTCGCTGCAGATGTTGATCACCATCCGCGCCAGCTTATGAGCTGTCTTAAGATCCCCCATGATCAAGCTCAACGAAGCAGCGTTGATCCCGGAATAGTTGCCTCGGGTATTGATAAAGGCTTTGAGATAGAGGTTGCGTGATTTTCTCAGGGAGGGATGGTCCGGTGCACCGCCGCTCGAGATCGCCCACATCTCTTTATAAACCCGACCAAGAATGCCCAGGGTCTCCTCGTCCTGATGCCCCTGCTTCACGAGGCCGCTCAATAGATCCCTGGCTTTGATAAGATACCCGCATTTGATCAGAGATAGACAGAACAGCTGGGTCAGACGCAGATCGCTCGGGAAATGTTTTAGACCTTCCTCAAGGACATCGTAGGCAAACATGGCTTGGCCGACCTTGTCTGCCAGCTCGCCGAGCCGGGTGTAGAAATATGAATCCTCAGCCCAGACCGACTCCATTCGGGAGGTCCACAAGTCGTGGACGGCCGTGCTCAAATCGCCCCGTTTCTGCTCGATATAGCGGTCGAAACTCTGCCTGTCGCTGGTTATCATTCGTCCAGTCGTTTCCGTCTAACAATATATATTCTTTTTAGAGAAAAATAAATGAACGATTGTCCTTGAACAGACCTAAAATACTGGGCTATGCTATGGCGTACATGGATCAATGAAACTGAAAAACTATCAAGAGGATCTCGTCCTGTACGTCGCGGATATCGTGATCAAGGACCGACCCGATATCGAAGCCGGTGAGAACCTTCTCCACGATGTGGCTGCCTACACTCTGAATCGACTCCCTCCTCGCTATATTATGAGCGAGAGAGGATTCACTCGCCTGGCCGCAGATCACTGGGTAGACGCAGACAGCGAGGACGGACTTGCCAGTCTGGTGGAGGTGCTGATCCTGGTAAACAAAGCCATCGATATCATCAAGAGCCGAAGGAAACCCAAGGAAGCCGCAGCAGAACTCCGGTGCACGGAGGAGGAAGATCTTCTCGATGTGCGGAAGTACTGGCACAACCTCCCCTACCTGATCGGAAGAGTTCTGGACAAGAATACGAAGAAACCGGTGTTGGATGCCAGCGTCCGTGTTTTTATCAACGGCAAACCGGCTGAACCGGCTGAACAGGGTTGGCTCAATCCCTACCACACAAATGCCGGAACCAAGGGATTCTACAGTTTCCTTCCCAAGCCGATTCGTTCCCGTTCGAAGAACAGGAAATTTGTCCTCGGGTTGACGATCGAACACCCACATTACGAAGCGGTGACGGTGAAACAAACGATCGACACTGCCGGAGAGCTGACCACCTATCAGTTCATCCGCAGTGACCAGATTCTCAATCTGGGCAACACTGACCTCGTTCCGACGCGCCCCTAAACAGCGGGTCTCGATTCGCCTTCCCCGGTATGAACAAGGACGTCTTAAAATCCGTTGCCGCCTATCTTACCATTTACGTTGTTTGGGGCTCCACCTACTTCTTTATAAAGATGGCCCTGGAAAGCTTCCCGCCTTATTCGATCGTCGGCCTGCGATTCACTGTGGGGGGCCTGCTGCTTCTTGCCCTGGGTTTTGGATCCTCCAAAGCTCGGCAGCCTCTCTCGATTCCATCGCTACTGTCCGCGATGCTCCTCGGAACATTGCTACTCGTCGGGGCCAACGGCCTGGTCACTGTTGCCGAACAGCAGGTGGACAGCTATATCGTAGCTCTGGTCATGGCTGCTGTGCCGCTGGCCGTAGCTTCCTTCGACAGATTCCTCTTCCGAAAGACCATTACCTGGATGCGCTTTGTCGGAATCGTGGTCGGTTTTTTCGGAGTAGCATTCCTTCTCTACAATGGCCGGTCCCTTCGGGGCAGTCTGACTCCGCAGGCTTTGATGATACTGGCGGCCATGCTGCTCTGGTCCTTCGGTACCAGTCTGGCCCACCGCCTGCCTCTTCCGAAGGACAGCCGAATCAACAGTGGTATCCAGATGCTCTTCGCCGGCTTGGTATCGATACTGATAGCCCTGATTTCAGGACACACTCCGGCGTCGGTTTTTACCGGAATCACCCTTCGATCCGGCTTGGGCCTCTCGTACCTGGCCGTCGTCGGCTCCCTGGCCATCACCGCTTACGCCTATCTCCTTGTGAACGAGCCATCGATCCGGATCGTCAGTTACGCTCTGGTTAATCCCGGCATCGCCGTTTTTCTGGGATTCCTGTTCGGTAATGAGAGTGCTGCTCCGTATCTGGTCATCGGATTGCCCCTGATCCTCATCGGTCTGGCCACTATGCTCTACGGGCAGTCCCTGCTGCAGACCCTGAAAAATAGAAGGAAGGCGAGAGCCCGGTAGCAAACTCCCCCGAGTGGTGAAATCACGACTTTCAGCGTAAGCTCCGATACCACCGCAATACCCTCAGAGCCCTCAGCGTGTTCCAACGGCTCGGCTGTCCCACCTTCTCCATCTCGAAGTGACTTCGACCCGGATGCCGACTCTGCAGAGGCCAAGTACCGTCGGGCCTGCGCTTCTTGAGAACGATCTGCACTGCATCCTCGACCCGATCGTCCACCGTAGCATCACACTGCTGGAAGTAGTCGAGGGCTCGCAGCACATCATAGCGCCATCGGGGCGGGAAGGAGAGGCGGGTCATGCGTGGGTCGATGATTTCGCCCGTGCGATGAGATCGAAACAGCCGGTGCTGGAGGAGGAACGCCCGCCCCTTGGCCTGAGCCTCCCGAATCTCCCGCTTAATGGAGGACTGTTCGCCGTCGGCGCTCCTCAGCTTTTCGTATTCCCAAAGGCCTTCGAGGACACTGATCGCCGTGTGCAGGCTGCTGTGGGTGGCACCTTTATAGGACTCGCAGTTCCACCCACCGTCGGGCATCTGCTGCTCGAGCAGGTGCAGCGCCAGCCGCCCCACCCGCTGATCGTAGAGGCGGAAGTGAGCCAGAATGGAGAGGATCATTCCAGTGACACAGGTCTCGCTGTACTTGTAGGATCTGAAGTAATTGATCCCACCGTCCCGGTAAAAACCCCTGTCAAGGAGCATCCGGCAGGAGACTCGAGCCTGCTCATTGTCCGGCGACAACCCATAGCGCCGCAGAAGGAGCATGGTATAGGTGGTGGAGATCCATTTGGGGCTGTACAAACCCCCGGCCCACAGCCCGTCGGACTGCTGTAGAGCCAGGAGCCTGGCGCCCCATCCCTCGACAG
>CAZVHJ010000032.1:0-56036 GCA_964627715.1 uncultured Spirochaetaceae bacterium
GGACATTGTCGATGTGATCGACCTTGGCATCCCGATCGATGGAAAAGATATCCGCATCGAATTTTCCCTCCTCCGCCGGGTCTATGGCTCGGATTACCGAATATTTGAGCAGGAAGGAGGCCCTTTCTTTGTTCTGTCCTATCACATTGGCCAAATACCAGCCCAGGCCTTTGATCTCGTCCGCGGTGTCGATGCGATCGTAAGGGCCCTCGTAGTTGATGAATACGATCTCCCGATCTACGCTCCGCAGCTCCTGCTCGGCCACATCCTGGGCGTACAATCCCAGGACCGACAGGAACACCAGGATCGACAATATCGCTTTTTTCATACCATAACTCCTCTCACCGTCTCCACCTTTGGGAAAGATCACTCAGATATCCGGAGGCGCGTTCCCGCACGCTGGCCGATGCATCCCTCTGGGCCAGCTCAGCCAGGGCACGATAGTTATCCGGATGAACCATGGTCTGCGAACTCATGATGATCCGATAGAGAGCCCGGGCGCAGGCCAGATGAAAACGCTCCTGCCCGCTCTCCTTCACTTTATACAGTATAGCACGGGCCAGCTCACCATCCGGGTCAAACCCCACGGCTGCCAACGAGTCGACAGCAGCTACTCGGATTACACTATCTTCATCGGCCTCCATCACTTGCAACAGTACTGCTCTTGCTCCCTCGGAACCCAGCTCCCCGAGAAGCCGGCAGGCTTCAACTCTTATCTCCGGATAACCGCTCTGCAGGGTATCGCTCTGGGAACTTCTGTAGATCACTTCCCCCCCTGCCAGATAACCCAAGACCTCTTCCAGGATCACCAGATGTACGGCCAGATACCGGTTTCCCTGGAGATGGGCTTCTATATCGTGAAGTGCCATCCGCTTTAACTCCTCCGAGTCCGAGTAGGCCAGTTCCCGGAGCAGCACCGCGGCAGGAGTGTCCAGATCGTCCAGAGCTTTGGCTCTGCCGGTATGCTGGCCGTCATGGAAAGCTTGAGGCCACGGGCTTGGGGACAGACCCTCCGAACTGGTGGAGAGGGAGTAAAGGATCCAATCCTCCGCACCGACAAGAAGCGTGCCGTCCTTTCCTATGGTGGGGTAGCGTACAGACTGTTTTGCTTTGAATCGCCAGAGTATCAACCCTTCGGAGGATACAGCGACCAGCTCTTTGGACTCCGTAGCTACATAAGAATTTCCGTCATCACCGATCACCGCCGGGAAGGAAACCGGAACACGTAGAGAGGTGCTCCAAATCAGCCGCCCCTCCGGACTAAGTGCGTAGAGTCGGCCGTTGCGGGCACCCGCGATGACCGCTCCGTCGGAGCGAAGCACAGGATCCGCCGTTTCTGCGGGAATCGAATAGCTCCACTCAAGCGTCCCTTCCGGCGTAACTCTATGGAGCCCGGCGGCGCTGACGTACAGATATTCGCTGTCATCAATCGCGGGCGTTCCCACCCGGGCTGGCAGCTCGAGCTCCCACCTCTTTCTGCCGTCCCGGTTCAGAGCCAGCAGCCGGTGATCTGTGGTTCCAATATACACCGTACCATCGGTACCGATGGAGGGACTTGCCGCCAGCTCCGCCCGAACCCGATATCGCCAGCGTTCCTCGCCTCTGTAGGTAAGGCAGTAGACCATGCCGCTGGCCGTGGCCAGCACAATCGATCCGTCTGCACCCAGAGCGGGACTCAGACAGGAACCGGTCCTGGGGGAAAACATCCAGCGCAGACGCCCGTTCGCACCCGAGGCCAGTAGGATCCCACTCTGAGTGCCAACCAACACCGTGCCGTCATAAGCGACCACGGGCCCGGCGGAAAGTTTGCGGCCGACAGGGAAACGCCAGCGTTCCTGGCCAAGGGGAGAGAGGGCGTATAGCGTTCTGTCATCGGAGAGAGCGTAGATCATCCCTCGATGGTCAACCGCCGGCTTGGTCACGATTCTTCCACCGGTGACATAACGCCAGGCCAGCCGGTAGGGTTGGTCTCCGGCACTGGACTCAACGAACCCCACAAGCGCGAACAATACAACGATGAAAGCAGCAGTTCTCATGGCGAATGTTCACCCCCATGATACGGCCGCCCTTGAGGATTTGCAAGCCGAGTCTCGCCGTAATCCGTCCCTTGACAATTGTCTATAATAGTCTAAAATTCAAATTGGATTTTGAAATCTGTTTGAATTTCTAATTTGTGAGGCATTATCATGGCTAAACAGGAATACAACCCCTTCCAAATGGCGCAAGCCCAGTTCGACAGAGTAGCGGACATCCTCGATATGGAGAGCCCTCTTCGTGATCTTCTGCGTAATCCCATGCGGGAATACCACGTGGCAATCCCGGTACGGATGGATGACGGCAACGTCCAGGTATTCAGGGGCTTTCGCGTGCAGCACAACGACGCTCGCGGTCCTGCTAAGGGCGGCATCCGCTTCCATCCTCTGGAAACCGCCGATGGCGTAAAGGCTTTGGCTATGTGGATGACCTGGAAATGCTCCGTGGTGGATATCCCACTAGGGGGCGGAAAAGGCGGCGTAGTCTGCGATCCCCATCACCTCAGCCCCAGAGAGCAGGAGCAGGTCTGCCGCGGTTGGGTGCGTCAGCTGGCCAGAGACATCGGCCCTTTCAGGGACGTGCCAGCCCCGGATGTTATGACCAACGCCCAGCACATGCTGTGGATGCTCGACGAATACGAAACCATTACTGGAGCGAAATACCCCGGATTCATCACAGGAAAACCGGTGGGTATGGGAGGCTCCCTGGGTAGAACCGAAGCTACAGGATATGGGGTCATCTTTACAGTGCGGGAGGCCCTACGCCAGATAGGTATTAAAATGGAGAACACAACAGCCAGCGTTCAGGGATTCGGTAATGTAGCTCAGTACGCCATCAGGCTGTTCCACCGGCTCGGCGGTAAGACCCTCTGCGTGGCCTGCTGGGATCAGAGCGACCAGGTCGCCTACGCCTACCGCCGCAAGGACGGTATCGATCTTGACGAGCTACTCGGGATCACCGACCGTTTCGGCGGCATCGACAAGAAGAAGGCTCACGACCTGGGATACGAACAGCTTCCCGGCGATCGATGGATCGAACAGGACACGGACATCCTGATCCCGTCGGCACTTGAGAATCAGATCAACGAAGACAACGTTTCCCGAATTTCCACGCAGGTGAAGCTGATCGCCGAGGGAGCCAATGGTCCCACCACACCCGAGGCGGACAAGGCACTCCAGGAAAGAGATATCTTCGTCATTCCGGACTTCCTGGCCAATGCCGGGGGTGTGACCTGCAGCTACTTCGAACAAGTGCAGTCCAACATGAATTACTACTGGGAAAAAGATGAGGTGCTGGGTAAACTCGACGTGAAGATGACCAACGCCTACCTCGAAGTCGCAGAGTTGGCTCTGAACAAAAAACTCGACATGCGGGACGCAGCCTATGTAATCGCCATCAATCGGGTGGCTCAGGCGTGCCGCGAGCGGGGATGGGTATAAGGACCTTTAAAGAATCGATAGCCCTCCTTATATTATAGATAGGGAGTTAATACCGTCCGGGAAACCCGTAGGCGGACTGAATTTCAGAATGAACAACGGTTATGCCAGAGGTGTACGCTTCCAACGGCAAGGGACCTCCTCCGATGAGACTTTCACCTATATCGGTAAAGGAGATCCGGGGGGTAAGGCCGCTGGGCTGGCAACCATAAAAGACACGATCTGTTCTCACTTCAGGGAGGGACGCTTCGGTGACATCCGGGTGACCATCCCAAGGATGACGGTGTTGCTCACCGGCATTTTTGAGGATTTCCTGCTCGAAAACAAATTGGATTTCAAAACCCTGCGCACGATGGAAGACGAGCAAATTGCCCGCCATTTCCAGAAGGCCGAGTTGCCCGCCTATGTCGTCGGCGATCTGTACAGTCTGATCTCCTCGGCTCACGAGCCTCTGGCCGTTCGCTCCTCAAGTCTCCTGGAAGACGCTCTACACCAACCCTTAGCCGGGGTGTACGAAACCAAGATGATCCCCAACAACCAGCCTGGGGCGGAAACCCGTTTCCGCAAACTCTTAGAGGCTATCAAGTTCGTGTATGCTTCGACGTATTTCCGGGCAGCCAGAGACTATTTCCAGGCCGTGGGAAGAGATATCGGGGAAGAACGAATGGCCGTGATCATTCAAGAGGTGGTGGGCTATCGTTTTGACCAACGTTACTACCCGACCCTCTCCGGTGTGGCCCGCTCGTACAACTACTATCCCACCGGAGGCGCCCGCCCGGAAGACGGTTTTGTCAGCCTGGCTCTCGGTTTGGGAAAGACAATTGTCGACGGCGGCAAGGTCTGGTGCTACTCCCCTTCCCGCCCTCAGGCTCCGCCACCATACGGCACGCTACAAGAAATCCTAAAAAACAGCCAGACCGATTTCTGGGCTGTCAGCATGACTGCTCCCAAGGAATACGACCCGATCCGGGAAACCGAGTACCTCGAACACGCCGATCTCCGCCAGGCCGGGGCGGACGGCACCTTACGCTACGTTTGCTCGACCTACGATCCCGCCGCGGATCGCCTGGTCATGGGCGAGAGCGGTCCTGGCGCCCGACTGGTGGACTTCTCGCCGATCTTGAAAGGGAAAACGATCCCCCTGAACGATTTAATAACCCGCCTACTTGAAATATCCGGGAAGAACCTGGAGTCTTCTGTGGAAATAGAGTTTGCCTTGTCATTTGATCCTGACCGCGGTCGTGAGTCCCGCTTCGGCTTCCTGCAGGTGCGACCCGTTTTGATCTCTCTGGAGGTAGCTGAAGTGGACCTGGCACAGCTGGACTACGATAGAGTACTGGCCATCTCCAGAAGAACTATGGGACACGGCGTGCTCGACAGCCTGCGGCATGTGGTGTATGTAAAACCGGACAACTTTGATCCTGGCTCGACCCTGAACATAGCAAGGGAGCTGGAGAGGATCAATGCCAATTTGCTGCAAGAGGGGGCTTCGTATATTCTGATCGGATTCGGTCGCTGGGGAAGCTCCGATCCCTGGCTGGGAATTCCTGTCAATTGGAGCCAAATCTCCGCAGCGCGGGTAATCGTGGAGACCACTCTTCCGGAGATGAATCCAGATCTCAGCCAGGGTTCCCATTTCTTTCACAACATCACCAACTTGGGTATCCTTTATTTTTCAGTACAGGAATCGCGAGGTGATCGAATCGACTGGGAATGGCTTTCCAGACAGCCCATCAGGGACGAGTTGAGATACGTGCGCCACGTGGTTTCCGGGACGGATTTGAAGGCTGTGGTCGACGGCAGGCAAGGTGAAGGAGTGATCGTACGATGAGCGAGGACAAAAAAAGCGCAGATGCCAGTCTGCAACGAATCATCGAAGATCTGAGCGAGCGAGCAAAAGAACTGAACTGCCTGTATCACATCGAAGATATTCTCCGGGATCGAGACACCGATCTGGAACAGGCTGCGAGCCGGATGATCGAGGTAATGCCATCCGGTTGGCAGTACACTCAACTGTGCAAGGTTCGGATCGTTGTGGATTCCCGGGAGTTCACCTCGAAGGGATTTTCAGAAACACAGTGGTCTCAGAGCGCGCCGGTATTCGTGAACGAGGAGGAAGTAGGCAAGATCGAGATTTTTTACATTGAAGAGGTCAGTGTGGGTTCCCACAGCCCCTTCCTGAAGGAGGAGCAGAAGCTTCTGAACACGATTGCCGACCGCTTCGGACATTTTTTATTGCAGCTGCGCCTACAGCAGTCGGTTGTGGACTTTCAAAACGCCAGAATCCAGCTGGAGAATACGAACAAGAAACAGTGGGAGGTAGTGGTCGAACTCTTAAAGAAGACAGACAAGAAACTGTTCGAGAAGATCAGCCGAAAGATGCTAAACCACCTCTGTTGGATCGGTATCGAAGAGGCTCGCCTGCTTCTGGATCAGATAAGCATGGCAAAAGGATCAAGGTTAAATACACTAGAGGAAGATGCCAACAAGCCCAGCATGAAATCTGATCTCACCTCTTCTGAAGATCTGACCAGCCGAATATTCAACATAGCACGTTCGAATTTGAACGACGATGAGATATTGGAGGACATCCAGAAGTGGATCAAAGAGAACCGGGTTGGATTTCTCGTCAAAGCCCTTGAAAACCTGGATACGTCTCTGGGGGAGATTTTCGACGCCATTTCCCGCTATCATCATATGGAAGAGGGAGATGTTGAAATTACACCTTATACGAAACAGAACATCAGTGCTCTACTGATCCACCGTCTGTTCACCGAACAGCTGGATTTCATAGACATCGCCAAGGAATATGTAGATCTTCATGATTTCTACGATATCCTGCGCCGTACCATATTCCCCCAAAACAGCCACGGTCGGCTCGGCGGCAAGAGCGCCGGTCTGTTCATCGCCTGGCAGATCCTGAAACGCTACGCCGCAGAGAACCCGACGGTTCAGATTCCGAAAACCTGGTATATAACCTCCGACGTGTTGCAGAGTTTTTTGAGCTACAACGACTTGGAAGAGATCCTCGAGCAGAAATATAAGAGCGTGGAGCAGATCAGAGAGGAATATCCCAATATCATCCAAATATTCAAAAATTCCCTGTTTCCCGGTGATATCACGAACTGGCTGTCCGCCTGTCTCGACGACTTCGGTGAGAATCCCATCATTGTGCGCAGCTCCAGTCTGCTCGAAGATAGAATGGGAACAGCATTTTCCGGGAAATACAAGAGTCTCTTTCTGGCCAATCAAGGAGCCAAACACGAACGCCTCGGCGCTCTACTCGACGCCATTGCTGAGATCTACGCCTCTGTATTCGCACCCGACCCGATCGAGTACCGCAGAGAAAGAGGGCTGACCAACTTCCATGAAGAGATGGGAATCATGGTCCAGGAGGTGGTCGGTACGAGGATCGGCCGCTATTTCCTGCCCGAATTTGCGGGAGTGGCCTTCAGCAACAACGAGTTCCGCTGGTCTCCCCGGATCCGTAGAGAGGACGGTCTGATCCGGTTAGTGCCTGGATTGGGAACTCGGGCCGTGGACCGCCTCAGCGATGACTACCCAAAGCTGATAGCTCCGGGGCAACCCCGGCTGAACGTCAATGCCACCATCGATGAAACCCTCTACTACTCGCCGCGGCAGACAGATGTGATCGATCTGGAGCATAACAGTTTCGTCACCGTTGACCTGAAGGAGATGATCAAGGAGTTCGGGGGAGAATATCCGAATATCGAAAATATCGTTTCGGTACACCAGGACGGGATACTTCGTCGAAAGAGTCTTTTCAATCTGGACGTAAAGCGGGATGAGCTGGTTGTCACCTTCGATGGAGTGATCTCCAACAGTACTTTTGTACAGGATATCAAAGAAATCCTCGATCTGCTCAGAGAAAAATTGTGGAAACCGGTAGATATTGAGTTTGCCGTGAACGGCGGAAAGATCTTCCTTCTTCAGTGCCGTTCCCAAAGTTCTTCCTCCGAAGACAGCCCGGTCCCGATCCCAAAGGACATTCCTCGGGAGAAAATACTGTTCACGGCTCGTAAATACGTCTCCAACGGTCGGGTTCCCGACCTAACCCACATCGTCTATGTTGTGCCTGAATATTATGGAATGCTGGGCTCGTCGGACGAGCTAAAACGAGTCGGTAGAGCCGTCGGCCAGCTGAACTCTCTGCTGCCGAAAAGACAGTTCCTACTCATGGGCCCGGGCCGATGGGGAAGCCGCGGGGATATCAAGCTGGGGGTTCCTGTTAGTTATTCGGAAATCAACAACACCGCGGTGCTCATCGAAATTGCACGCCGGAAAGATAACTACGTCCCCGATCTATCCTTTGGGACACACTTTTTTCAGGATCTTGTGGAATCCTCGATACGCTACCTGCCCTTATATCCGGATGAATCTGAAACGATCTTCAATGACGCGTTCTTGCAGGACGCGGAAAACGTTCTTCCTCAGCTCCTGCCGGAATATAAAGATCTTTGCGAGACCCTGCGGGTGATCGATGTGACCGATGAGACCAACGGCGAGATTCTGCGGGTGGTCATGAACGCGGAGGTCGATGAGGCGGTCGCCTACTTAACGCCGCCGGACAAGGGGCGTGTTCAGGAGGAAGTGCCTCAGTCAGCTTCGGCTCCTCAGCACGGAGAGCACTGGCGCTGGCGTTTGCGTTCAGCAGAACGAATCGCCAGAATGCTCGACCCGAAACGGTTTGGTGTTGAGGCAATCTATGTGATCGGCAGCACGAAGAACGCCACAGCCAGCCCTGCCAGCGACATCGATCTTCTGGTTCATTTCCGTGGCACAGAACAACAGAAGCGGGAGCTCCTGGCTTGGTTTGAGGGCTGGAGCTTGAGCCTGGCGGAGATGAACTACATGCGTACCGGCTTCAGCAACGAGCATATGCTGGACATCCACATGGTTTCAGACCAAGACATCGAAAGGAAAACGAGCTACGCCGTGAAAATCGGAGCCGTGACCGATCCGGCCCGCCCGTTGCCGATGAGCCGATGAGCCTGTGCTTGTTCGTCTCTGATCTGCACGGCTCTGTCGAACGCTATGAGAAGCTATTTGAAATCATTTCCGAAAAGAAGCCGGAGCTCGTATTTCTCGGGGGCGACCTGCTGCCTTTTGGTGGATTCCTGTCCAGACTAAAACTCAATTCGGGCCGGAATATCTCCGGTAATTTTCTTACCCAATTTCTGTTTCCTCATCTGGCTGAGCTGAAGGACGCCCTTTGCAAGGAGTATCCCCGATTTCTGGTCATCTTGGGAAACGATGATCCCCGCAGCGAGGAGCCGGTTCTCGGGCAAGGTGAGAGTATTGGCCTCCTGCACTACCTGCACAACCGCAAGATAACCTACAAAGGCTTCAATCTGTACGGCTACTCCTGTGTTCCCCCGACGCCGTTCCTGCTAAAAGACTGGGAATGCTACGACGTGTCCCGTTTTGTGGATGCGGGCGCCGTGCCCCCGACTGCGGGCTGGCGGACCGTTTCGGTTCCACCGGAAAAAATCGCGGGACGAACAATCAAGGATGATCTTCGCCGCTTGAGTGACGGAGAAGATCTGAGAAAGAGTATCTTCCTTTTCCACGCCCCGCCGTACAATAGTGCGTTGGATCGAGCAGCCCTGGACGGAAGAATGATCGATGGTGCGCCACTGGACGTACACGTGGGCAGTATTGCCGTGCGCAGGTTTATCGAAGAACGAACTCCTCTCATCACTTTGCACGGTCATGTCCATGAGTCGGTCCGCCTGACCGGCACCTGGCACGAGCGGATAGAGTCTACACTGTGCTTCTCCGCAGCTCACGACGGTCCTGAGCTGGCATGCGTTGAGTTTACTCTCGAGAATCCGGAAGCAGGTAAAAGAACTCTAGTATGAATGAAAAAAGTCCTCGCCCGTCTGGCTTGACTTAGCAGCGCAGGTCAGTACACTGAAGAATCGAGGGGGTTCGCCATCGCATTCTCTGATGTTATTCTGAAAATAATCGAAGAGTTCTCCGACGGTTTTGTCATTCTCGATGAGAACGGGGATATCCTGTTTTTCAACGACGTGTTGCTTCGCATTACCGGCTGGCGAAGCAGGGACATCCTTTCCAACGGAAAATTCCTTCAGCTGCTCAACGTCGAAAACTGCCGCTATATCGATCGATTGACTACAATTCCCGACTTGAACGGAACACCGAAATATTTTCGAGTCGCGGCTTTTACCATCGAAGGAGAGGCTCAGAGCTACACTCTGGTGAGGGTACGGCAGGATCTGGCCAGTACTCACGCAAAGACAACCGGGGCCTCGGATTCTTTGGAGCTGCTGTTTCACAACATCGGAGATGGACTTCTCACCGTAAATCTGAGCGGCAAAATCATGACCGCTAATCCCGCTTTCTACAAGCTCATCGGAATAGAGCCGAACAGCCCCATCGAGGACATCGCCTCATTGTACGTCTACAAGGAAGAGCTGGAAGACAAACTGCTTCGTTTGCTGGATGCCGACTTTGTATTCAACCTCGAGACCCATCTGTACATGGAGGATCGAACGATCAAGCGGGTTCTCGATTCATCTTGGGTGATCCGGGATCCCCGGGGCACGGTGACCGGTTACACCACCCAGTTCAAAGATATTTCCTACCTGAAAAATATCGAAGCCCGCCTGGCCATCTCCGAGCGCAACTACGCCATTCTCTTCGACACGATCCTTTCATCGATCATCATTGTGGATCCACTCGGACGGATCGTGAACTGGAACTACACGGCCAAAGAGCTGTACGGGTACAGCTGGGAGGAGGTGTCGGGGGAGTATTTCGATTCCATCTTCCGCACAAATCGCGGGCGGCTCACGATTTCTCAAATCTTTGAGCTGGTCGACGAGAACGGCGGCCGCTATATCGAAGCCGAGGTACCTCGCCGCCGGAAGGATGGAACAGATCTATTCACCTATGCGTCCTACTCGTCAATAAAAAATACCAGCGGCGAGACTATCGCCTACTCGATCATCGAGAAGGACTTGACCGAAAGAGTCAACCTCGAGCGCAAGCTCAAGGAAAGCTTTGAAAGAATCAGGGAGACCCAATCGGCCACGATTCTCGGCTTTGCCCGCCTGACCGAGTATCGCGACAAGAATACCGGCAAACACCTCAAGCGAATCCGGGAGTACACAAAGGTACTGGCTACCGGTCTGCGCAGCAGGGAGAAGTTTAAGGATTACATCACCGATCGCTATATCGAGGATCTCTGCCTGTCGTCGGTCCTGCACGACGTCGGCAAAGTCGCTATCGAAGACTCTATCCTTCTCAAAGCCGGCCAACTCGACCACAAGGAGTTATCCCGTGTAAAGGATCATGCCCGTATGGGTGGAGACGCCCTTCGCGATGTAGACGCTGAGATCAAGCGGGAATCCTTCTTGACTTTGGGGAAGGAGATTGCCTACTATCACCACGAACGCTGGGACGGGGAGGGATATCCGGAAGGTCGCAGGGGTGATGAAATCCCCCTTTCTGCCCGAATCGTAGCCGTGGCGGATGTCTACGATGCCCTTACCAGCGACAGACCGTATAAGAAAGCGATAAGCCACGAGGAAGCAATAAATACCATTATCGAGGGTAGAGCCAGCCAGTTCGACCCCGAAATCGTAGATGTATTTCTAGAGAACCAGGAATCTTTTCGAATCATAAAGATGTTTCACGAGTTCGAAGAGAACCCAAAAACGATCGAAGGGCTGCTACAACCGGGAACAAATCAGACCAGACCGGCCGCTCCCAGTCTATGAAAAGAAAACACAAACGCGCCAAGTCCCTCAACATCGGTTTTGTGTCCACCCGTTTCAAAGGGCTGGATGGAGTGTCCCTCGAGTCGAAAAAATGGGCGGAAATCTTCGAGGGTTTTCACCATAGCTGCTTTTGGTTCGCCGGAGAGCTGGATAAAGATCCCCGGCAAAGCATGCTGGTGCCGGAGGCTTTCTTCCGGCATCCCGACAATGTAGCCCTGTCCGCCGAGCTGTTCGGCGTGCAGACCCGCAGTCGAACCGTAACTGATCGGATCTACAAGAAAAAGGAGTATCTGAAAGAGAAACTCTACACCTTCCTCGAGCAGTTCAACATCGATCTGCTGGTGGCGGAGAATGTATTGGCGATTCCGATGCACATCCCTCTTGGCGTGGCTCTGACCGAGGTGATTGCCGAGACGGGGATTCCGGCGATCGGCCATCATCACGACTTCTTCTGGGAAAGGCCTCGTTTCCTGTTGAACGCCATCCCCGATATTCTCGACATGGCCTTTCCGCCCGACTTGCCCTCGATGAAGCATGTAGTAATCAATACGGTGGCCCAGAAAGACCTGGCCGCAAAAACGGGGATTTCTTCCCATCTGATCTATAACGTGATTGACTTTGAGCGGGCCAAGACGGGGATCGATGAGTTCAACAAGAACCTCCGAGCCGATATGGGCTTCGATGACGATGACGTTCTGGTTCTGCAACCGACCCGCGTCGTATCCCGAAAGGGAATCGAACAAGCCCTCTATCTGGTGGAGCGCCTCAACGTGCCCAAGCTCAATCTCCTGATCTCTCACTCTCCGGGGGATGAGGGCCAGGATTACTTCAATTGGATCAAAGACACGGCGCAGCGCCAACAGGTTCCCATCCATTTTATCTACAACCGGCTTCACGAGGCCCGTACCGAGACCGAGAACGGCCGGAAGCTCTACACCCTGTGGGACGTGTATCCCCACACCGATCTGATCACTTACCCAAGCCTGTATGAAGGGTTCGGAAACGCCTTCTTGGAGGCGATCCTGTTCAAAAAACCTCTGCTGGTGAATCGTTACTCCGTGTATATCGTGGATATCGAACCCAAGGGCTTTGACGTGGTGGCGATCGACGGCTTCCTAACCGAAACTGCAGTACAGCAGGTCGAGCTCGTGTTGAAAGATCCGCAGCGGCGCCAGTCTATGGTGGAGAAGAACTTCGAGCTAGGAAAGAAATACTTTTCCTACAGCGCCCTCAAGCGGGGTTTGAGCGCCCTCCTGACCAGCTTCTTCGGCACCATTCCGTCGGGGAATCTGGCCGGCGGGATGAACGGTCAATAACTGCCGGGTATCTGATCCGGCCTGTTGATGACCAATAAAATCAAGAGAGAGAGGTAGAAACGGATATGGAAAGAGTAACGGATAATGTTTTCGCAGAAACCAAGATTCGCGGGTGTAATCCCGCCTACGTGGTGACCGCCGATGGGGTGGTGGTCATCGACACACCCCAACTGCCCACTCACGCGCTGCGAATGCGCAAAGAAGCGGAAAGCCGCGGGGAGATCAAGTATCTCATCAATACCGAGTATCACGTAGACCACATCTTCGGTAATTACTATTTCCAGGGTGCCGGCATCGTGGTTTCCCACGTCGAAACTGACAGGAATTTCATGACGGTTACCCCCGAGATAAATCCATACGAGTACGCCCACGAAGCCATCCCTACCGACGATCCGGAAGGGGAGAAGATCTGGCCGGAGGAGGAAACCTACTGGAAGAACCCAAACAGACCGACCATCGTGTTCGACGGCGACCTCACCATTCGGCTCGGCAATCACACCTTCGAGCTCATCCATACCCCCGGGCATACTCCTGGACAATTGGCTGTACATGTTCCGGAAGAGCGATTGGCGTTCGTCGGCGACACGATCTTCAACGGGGTCCAGACTTGGCTCTACGCCTCCGATGTCGACCAATGGATCGAATCCCTGGATCGGCTCAAGAAGCTGGATGTGGACCATATTGTCCCCGGCCACGGTCCTGTATGCACCAAGCGGGAACTGGATGTACAGAAAGCCTTTCTTCTCGAGTGGCTTGCTGCGGTGCAGTCGGCCATAGCCCGGGACTTGAGCAAGGAAGAATGCATCAAGGATATCGATTTCGCCAAGCGCTTTTCCGTCGATATTGGGCAGGAGTATATGCTCGATCACGTCATCGAGCACAATGCCTCTGCCCTCTACGACAAACTCAAGGGAAGCTCGTAGAGTGATTTCAGGGTAATATGAGTCGATTCGGCGCAGCTGAATTTATTGTCCTCCCGCAGGAAAAACCCTGGCCGGATTTCGGGCCACCGATCCAGGTTGCATTATTTTATTTGTTGCAAACGCTGCAGGGCGGTTTCGACCATCTGTTCCGCAGCGAGTCCAAACCGGGATAACAGCTGCTCATAGGTGGCGGAGTGTACGTAGAGGTAGCTCCCGTCCGGATTGTTCACGTTTATTGCTAAGCAGTTCTCCAGGCTGACATCGGTTCGGAGCATCATTTTACCGATTTCGTGCCAGATGAACCCGTTGTTCTGCTCCGCTACCACTGTCAGCGCATCCTGACCGAGGAGATCGATCATCGTCTCCTGATCAAACGAGGGCATGTCGTACACCGAAGAGCTTACACCCTTCTTTTCGACGATTTTAGCAGCCGCCAGAACTTCGTGAACACCGCGTCCGCTGGATACAAAGTTGACCTCGCTTTTATCCCGGCCGTACAGACGATAAGCTTTACCGTAGGCAAACTCCACGCCCGGGGGATACAAGACGCCTGATGCAGCCCGCATGATGCGAACATAGTTCAGACCACGGTTTCCAGCCATGATCCAACGCATAATGCTGACCAGTTGATTTGGACAGGAAACATCGATGATCTTCAATCCGGCGACGCCGCTGTAAACCACAATATCGTCGTTTCCCATGTGGGTAGCCCCGTTGACCTTGGTTTCGAAGTTGGGCGCCGTGGCTAAAAAGGTCAGATCGAGTCCATGACCCTTGGAGAGCCAGCCATCGGGAGCTTCCATGGACTCTACCCGTTCCTGGGCTCCTACCGCGATTCGCCGCAGCACTTTCCAGTCGAAGAACGGGCAGAAGGTACTCACCCAGGCATTATAGCCGAGGGCCGCATATGCCTCGCCCACACACATCATGTTGGACTCGGCGACGCCCACGTTGATCGCCCGCTGCTGATCAACCGCTCCAACCCCACTCTCAAGACCGCTGGTGGTTCCAAGGTCTGCATCTACCGATACAACCCGCGGGTCACGGGCGAACACTGACATACACTGCTTCACCGCGTCGCTGGCCGAGACTTGAGCGTCGGGGGGATAGGTGAGCAGGGCCTTCGGATCGTAGGCAATGGCCTTGGCTCGCTCCGGCACTCGCCCCGACCGGGGCTTCCTCGAGGTTGAAACAATCCGTCTGGACTTGCAGTCGATCGAGAGGTTCATGGCCTTGGCCCGCTCCTTCAGGATTGCGGCAATATCCTCCCTTCCCTCGGCCATGAGTCTCTTTTGGAATTCCTGATATTCATCCACCCGCGCATTTCGTCGTTCCGTCTGTAGGACCATTTCCTGCTCGTACACATCCTGGGCAAGGGTGACTTTGTGCTTGTTCAAACCTTGTGAGAACGCACCGAAACCCTTTTTGGTATTGCACACGATCGCCGTGGGTCGACCGTCCCGCGGGAGCATTACGAAACTCTCCAGAGCATCAACCACGGCACTGTAGCTGGTTCCGTCGACGCTGAACATCCGCCAGCCAAATGCCTCTATTTGCTTGGGAAGGTTATCCATGGAGAAAATCAGCTGGGCGGAGTTGTCCAGCTGTCCTTCGTTCTTGTCTACAAGCATGCAGAGGTTGTCCAGCCGCTTCTGGGGAGCATACATAATGGCTTCCCACGCCACTCCCTCCTGCAGCTCTCCGTCGCCGCTTACACAGAAGACGTTGAACTCGGGGTCCCGTTTGCCGACCATGGCGAATCCCTGGGCTACGGCCACCCCCTGACCCAGCGGGCCGGTGGCGACATGCACACCTGGCAGAAGGGGCCCGGGATGCCCGTTCAGGATGCTGTCCACCGAACGGGAGTTTTCGAGCAGCGATGGATCAAAATAGCCGAGGTTCGCATACACGGAGGCCATGGTTGCCACGGCGTGTCCCTTGCTCAGGACGAAGATATCCTGACCTATCCGGGTGGGATCTTCAATGTCCAGGTTCATGAAACCACCGTAGAACAGGGACACGATTGGGATCGTTGCGGAGAATGCTCCGCCTATGTGGATACCATGATCTACGGCTTCGTAGCCCTGTTTCAGGGTTGTGATCCGGATATCCGAATCCTTGATCTTGAGAAGCTTGAAGAGTCCGATTTTCAGCAGTTCATCCTTGGATTGGTTCAACATCGTTCATTCCTCTTCTTCATTTTTATTCAGGGCCGACCAGATACGCTCCGGCGTGAGTGGGAGATCTCGAATCCTGACTCCTGTTGCCTCTTCCACCGCTCCGCCTATGGCAGGCGCAGCGGCCAGGATACCGCCTTCAGCGCAACCCTTGGCGCCGTACGGTCCCGGTCCATCGCCGTTCTCCACGTGGATAGATTTGAGCTCCAGGGGGATGTCTTTGATTGTTGGGATGCGGTAATCCAGCGCGCCCAGATTTATAATTCGGCCGGACTCGTCCAGGATGTAGTGCTCCATAACCGAGTGTCCCAGTCCCATGATCGCTGCTCCTTCATCCTGCATCTCAACGGCTTGAGGATTTATCGCTTTACCAACATCCCCTACAACGATCATTTTTGTGATCTCCGTCTCCCCTGTCTCCTTGTCAACCTTCACCTCAGAGGCGATAGCGACAACTTCATAGAAGGCGGGATGGCCTCCCAAGGGATGCTCCTTCACAAATTCGCTTCGAGCCGAACCAACACCGATCACTTCCCCCTTGACTCTGCCAAATCGATCCTGAAGGATCTGCGGGAACGATCGATCTCCATCCGGTAGATGTACGATGCCCGGAGAGACCCGGATCGAATCCGTAGGTACGCTGTAGCACTCCGCTGCAAGCTCTTTTATCTGCCGCTTGATTTCCTGACAAGCATTAAGGATCGCGTTTCCCATAAACACGGTGGATCGGCTTGCCGATGTCTGCAGTTCAAATGGAACAGCGCTTGTATCTCCCATTGTCACGACGACCTTCTCCAACGGTACGCCGAGCTCTTCGGAGGCAATCTGGGAGAATACTGTACGAGCACCCTGTCCCATGTCGGAGGTACCGGATAAAACAGTCACGCTCCCGTCCATGTGCAGCCGCACGATGGAATAGGAGGCTGCCGTAGTGGGGCCCATTTTCATTCCCATGGAAATTCCGCGGCCGCAGCCTTCAGGCAGGGGTTTGTCCCAGCCGACGGCATCCGCCGCTTTCTGGAGCGATTCGGCCCAATTGCCATCCGCCGGCCGATCATTCGGCATGAACACCTCACCCCGCTTGGGCAGATTCTTCATGCGAATGGCCACCCTGTCGAGCCCAAGCTTTTGGGCTGCCGCGTCAATTTGAGACTCAATCGCCCAATTCTCCTGGGGAGCACCGAATCCCCGAAATGCCGTACTTGGAGTTGTGTGGGAAAAGATGCCGCGGGCCACGATGCGTACATTGGGTACCCGGTAGGGACCGGCGGCGACATAGCTGGCCTTGCTTATAACTCGAGCGGCGATATCTACGTATGCGCCGATCAAGTAGTTGGACTCAATATCTTGAAAAACGATGGTTCCATCCGACATAAAACCGCTGCGGACCCGCACCTCTGCTGCGGCACGTCTCACTGCCTGAAATGATTCTTCCAGGGTGAGTTCGAGACGTAGGGACCTGCCCAAACGCAGAGAAAAGTAGGCCAACAGCGGTTCGAATTTCGGGTGTTGTTTTCCACCGAATGCACCTCCCGGATCAGGGGCGATTATCCGGACCCTCGATAGAGGCATGTCGAGCACCCCGGCGATGGTTCGCTGCAGCGCATACGGGATCTGGGTGGCACTGTAGAGGTTGATTCCATCCGCGGTAGGTTCCGCGAGATAAGCAAATGGTTCTATGGCAAACTGGGTAACCATGGGAAACATATAGTTGTTTTCAATCACCTCATCAGCCTGACAGGTCTCGACATCACCCCACCCGAACTGCCACTCGTCCAAGATGTTGGTATTCTTGAAAGGACCCCCCACCCGGATTGAAGGGTCCTGTACCAATTCAGCCGCAGGATCGAGCGCCTGAGCGACGCTGGAAATCGCCGGCAGCTCTTCAAATTCCACCGTTACGAGGGATGCAGCCACCTCGGCGGCGTGCAGGGTCTCGGCTGCTACGATCGCCACCGGCTCTCCGTGAAACTGGGTCGTCCCCACCGCTATGAGCGGTCGATCCTGGTAGGCAGGTCCAAAGCGCGGAATCGGTTTGGGGATATCTTCTGCGGTGAGTATTGCCTGGACGCCCTCAACCTTGAGGGCTTCGGAGGAATCGATGGCCAGGATCCGTGCGTGGGCACAGTCCAGAGAAATGAGCTTGGCATGAAGCATGTTCGGGAGTTTCAGATCCGCCACGTACGCTTGAGTTCCCAGCACGCGGTCCAGGCCCCCTACCCGGTTGAATGGCTTGCCGATGACTTTACTGTTCATTCTCCGGTCTCCGCCGCCGCCTGGACCGCTTCAACGATTTTTGCATAGCCGGTACAGCGGCATAGATTTCCCGACAGGCCTTCCTTGATTTCCTCTTCGGTTGGACGTGGGTTGTACATGAGAAGGTATCGGGCAGCCATGATCATCCCGGGTGTACAAAACCCGCACTGTACCGCACCCTTATCGAGAAAGGCTTGTTGAAGTGCGCTGGGTTTCCCCTCTTTTGCCAACCCTTCGATGGTCAGCACCTCTGAGCCGTCAGCCTCCACCGCGAGGATAATGCAGGAGTTCACGCCGCGGCCGTCCATGATCACGGTACAGGCCCCGCACTCTCCCTCGCCGCAGCACTTCTTAGTGCCCGTCAGATCGAGCCGATCCCGGAGCATCTCCAATAAGGTTTCATGAGCCGCCACCTCCAGCTCGTGGTGCTGACCGTTGACCGTTATGGAAATTTGAGTCATGTATTCCGGCATATCTTTCATCCTGCTTTTAAGTCGTAGCGCTGCCAGGCCTGGAATAGAACCCTGCGGCCGATGGCAAGCAGCATGGCCTGGCGGTATTCCTTCCCGGATCGCACATCCGAGATGGGACTGGTACGGTGGATCAATGATTTCAAAATCTCCTCCCGCTGCGCTTCCGGGAGATCCCTCCTGGCCAGTTTTCCCGATTCGTCCCTGGCGGTTACCGCCGTTGGACCGGCGGCACCAAAAACGAACGTGGTGACACCCTCCGCATCCACTGCGCAGGCCATGTTGATGGTTGCCAGGTCCACACCCTTGCGGCGCGTAAGCCGGCCGAAAGCGGAGCCGAACGATTGCGGGGGAATTGGAATCTGCACCGCGATCACCAGTTCCGAGGGACCACAGACGGTTTTACCGGGCCCGAGGAAAAAGTCGTTGAGGGGAACGCTGCGCCGGCCCTCGGTTCCGGCAACCGTGACCGCTGCCCCGTAAATCATCAGCGCAGGAACGGTATCCGCAGCCGGTGAAGCGTTACAGATATTACCGACAAGGGTGGCCCGGTTTCGTATCTGGATCGAACCTACGACCGAGGCCGCCTCCACGAGGGCAGGATAATGCTTCTGGATATGTTCATTTTGAACTAGATCAGCAAGCACGAGGCGGGCGCCAATAGTAACTCCTGCAGCATCGGTCTCGATCGAAGCACTGATATCCTCCACCCGTTTCAGGTCGATTACAGCGTCCAGGTCCGCCTGGCCCTTCTGTACACGAACCATGAGATCCGTGCCCCCCAACAGGGGCCTGGCGCCGGTTCCGAAGCGCTCCAGCATGGCCAGGGCCTCGGTCAACGATTCCGGTCGCAGGTATTGGAAGCTTTTCATAGCGGCTTGTTAGTCCTTGAGTCCCTTGATGTTCCGGCTTTGCAGGATGAACAGCTCGCCCTTTTCGTAAGCCCATTCGATATCCTGGGGATATTGAAATACCGCTTCGATTTTCGACCCCAACCCCGCCAAATCGATCAGCTGTTCGTCCGTCAGGGTACAATCGGTGACCATATTCCCCGTCAGCTCGTATTTCTTCCGGCCGATTCCCTTTTCCTTGTCCACCGTAACCATTATGTTCTTGTTCTGCACCCTCTTCTCTTTGATTTGAGGCGGATTGCCCCGGGCAATCACAAAATAATCGACGGTGGCCTCTCCGGAAACTATGGATTCCCCGAGACCCCAGTTCGCCTCGATGACGATTTCATCTCGGGCGCTGGTGATCGGATTGGCTGTGAACATGACCCCTGCCACGTCGGCATTCACCATTTTCTGTACAACCGGCGCGATTACTCCCTTATCCTGGGCTATGTTCTGCTGATGCCGCCGATACACGGCCCGGGCGGTAAACAGGGAAGCCCAACATTTCCGGATATGCTCTATGATCTGCTCCTCACCCTTGATGAAATGATAGGTGTCCATCATCCCCGGGAAGGAGGAAATGGCGCTGCCTTTCACCGCGACAGAAGAACGGACGGCCACAAAGGGATCCTCACCGGACTCGGATTTCAACCCGTCGATCTGTTTCTTGATTTCACCGAGCAGGTTTTCCGGTATGGGAGCCCCGGCGATCATCCTGCGAATATCAGCAGACTTTTTCTCGATGTCACTGTAGTTGTCGAAATTCATGGTCCCGACAAGTTCCATGAGCGTCGGCATGAGATTACCTGATTCCAGGAGATATTCCAGTGATTTTCCCGTTACACAAAACCCGCCGGGCACGTTGAATCCGTTCTGGGTCATCTCACCCAAATTAGCTGCTTTACCGCCGGTTTCCTGAAATTCCTCTTTGGTCATTTTGTCGATACGTTTAACGTACTGCATATTTCGTTCCTCCGGGTAGTTAGGAAATCTACCTGTATAAATTGTGAATGCTGGATTCCGCAGGCTTGCCTTTTCAACACCCGCGCACTACATTATCGATAATCGATAGCGTAACATCGATGGGGCGCACTGTCAACCGGCCGGAAAGATCAACTGGAACGGTTGACCGGAACGAGAGACCGTCTCGAACGGAACCGGTCGTTTGGTTGATCTGCGACATAGAATAGTATAACAAGACAAACAGGAAAGGCAATGGACAGACAGAAAATCTATGCGGAACTGAATCATCTGCTCGAAGAACCACGGCTTCGAAAGCTCTATCAGGCGGTGGAATCGGCATTCAAAGAAAAAAACCCGATCGCTCATAACTGGGAACACGTTCGCCGGGATATCCTGAATGCCGTCTGGATCGGCCTGGAGGAAGGCGCAGCCATGGAAATCGTCATGCCGGCGATGATCCTGCACGACCTCGGTTATGTTACCCACTCCCACGATCCGAAAGAGCATCCGGTGCACGGGGCGCGAGAGTGCTATCGGTTCCTGGAAAACTGGACCCCGGAACAAAGGGAACAGATCTCAACCTGCATCCTGAAACACAAGGGCAAGTATCCCGGCTTTACGCAGGCGGAACCGGAAACTCTGGAAGAAAAAGTCGTGTGTGATGCCGATCAGGTGGACAAGTTCGGTTGGGCGGGATTTTTCCAAGTTATTAAGGTGTACGTAGAGTACGGCAGCGCCATGGGCATCGAGCGCTATAAAACCCTTGCCGGTCTGGCGGAGGCATTGACCCACCAGAAAAGGATCACGCTTTACACAGAAACGGGGAAGCGCCTGGCTGCAGAACGCAGCGACCCGAGCTTCATGGAAATATCAAGAAAGCTTACGAAGGAACTGTCCTTCTACGAGGACTGGAAGGAGCCCTTTTAGGGTCAGTTTTCTCCCGTAGCGTTTTCAGGGGGACTCGCCTTTTCAAAACTGTCCAGAATCGATCTGCTCCCGTTTTCTATATGTTTCCGTACGGCCAGGCTTACACGCTCCGGATCTCGCGACTTGATCGCTTCAATCAGCTTGCGGTGGCGCGAAGCCATCTCGATCGGGTCCATGGTCGTCAATGTTCCGGTCATAAGCGACCAGCTTCCGAATTGCAGGTTGTCAAACAGTTTCAGAATCAGTTTGTTACCGGAAGCCCGAATCAGGGCCTTGTGAAATTCGATGTTCAACCGTGTTCTCTTATGAACATCCCCCGCCTTGGCCGCCTCGATCATTTCTTCGCAGATCTTTTCTAGCTCGGAGATTTCCAAATCGGTGATGCGCTGCGCCGCGTGGGACGCGGCCAGGGATTCCAGAGCCGCCCGCACGGTATAAACCTCCCACAGGTCCTGCCGGGAGAGAGATCGAACAGTGATTCCCTTGAAAGGCTCGCTCTCCAGAAAACCCATAGCTACGAGGCTGCGTAAGGCTTCCCGAACCGAGGTTTGACTGACGTTCAACTCCTTTGCCAGGGCACTCTCCACCAGCCTATCACCGGGTTGATACTTGTGCTGGAAAATCTCCTCCATAAGCTGCTCTTTGATCTGCTCGCTTATGACTGTTCTGAATACCTTTTTTGAACCGCTGTTTGGCATGGCGCACTATTCTCCAAGGCGGTGGCAACACTCTTCCCCGCCTTAAAATACTTATGGATCCTATCACACTCCGCTACGGCCTACAATGTAGAGCCACACTATTAATGAAAACCGGCAGAACCGCGAAAGTACCACCGGTTTCAAACGAGCTTAAGAATCGCCATCAAATGCTTCCCGTGGAAAGCTGATGGCAATTTGGCCGAGAACGAAATACTCGGACTACCCGTATAAGCGATTATCCGAGGATCGTGACAACACCGTTGTTACCGTCGACCCGGATCCGGTCACCGCTTTCAATTTCCTTGGTCGCACTGCCAGTACCCACAACAGCCGGGATCATGAACTCCCGAGCTACTGTGGCGGAGTGGGAAAGCACACCCCCCGCGTCGGTGACGATGGCTGCGATCTTGCTGAATACCACGACCCAGGCCGGGTTTGTCATGATGCAGACCATGATATCACCCTGTTTTACCAAGTCGAACTCGTTGGGGCTCTTTACGATGCGCGCGATTCCTTCGATCACTCCGGCTGAACCGGCCAGACCCTTGATCTCACCCTTGACCGCTTTTCCCTCCTGTTCCCGTTCGAACTTCTCGGGATATCCCCAAAGGGTGTGATAGGGCTCTTCGTACATGTTGGCTTGAGTTACGGTTCCCACCCAATCGCGAGGCTTGGTCTTGAGGGCCTTTTCCCGTGCCGCCTTGGCATTGGCAATCAGCTTGCGGCCCGGATAGTTCGTGGGATCGCCGACGTAGCGGCGAAGCTGCTCGTACTCAAGGAACATGATGTCCTCGGGATCATCGAGCATGCCTTCCTTGACCATTTTACGGGCGACCCGCAGCAATACAAGACGCATACGGGCGTAGGTGCCCTGGTCGAAGTAGAAATGATGGTCAGGAGTAAGGGGAAACATACGCAGGTGCAGATCCAGAGCATCTTCGAATTTCTTCTTCTCTTCGCCGGATTGCCCGGCGAGCTGGTTGCGCAGGGATGCAATCGCTTCTTCCTGCTCTTTGATACACTTGTCGTATACAGCGTTGTAGTTGAAATCCGAGGTGAGGTAGCTCTTGATCTGTTCGAGTATCGGGGTCTGATCCTCGACGTAGAGAGGATAGGTGTATTCGTGGGTGTACACCGCCTTGTAGCCGAACTCCTTCGAATAGTCCACAACATCCTTCATGAAGGCTTTTCCCTTGGCCGAAGCTTCGAGCTTCGAAGCGATGTCCGCCGCTTTTTCCGTATTATTGAAAATGCCGGATAATTCGGAATCGGCTTTTACCTTCTCCTTGAGCTGCCACAGAGCTTTGAGGCTGTCCCAGTTTCGGTCCGCCTTGGAAACGTTCACCTTGGCGAGGGTGTCCGGATCGGCATCGCCGATCAGCTCCTTTGCCGTTCCGACAAAACCCATCGAAGCGGTAAACTGGGCCCAGTTCAGGATCCAGTGCAGGCGGAAGTTACGCTCCTGGATATCATACATCTCCTCCAGATAAATCATCAACTCGGCTAAGGTCGCGTTTTCCGCATCGAAGTTGTCGATGTACCCGAAATTCTGCAGTACTTCCGGCAGATAGCGTTTTTCCCACCAGTCCAGGAAGTTGCTGGCGTAGGTGGGCATGATCCAGTTGAAGTACTTGCCGGCCTCGGCGGCGTCCTTGGGATCGCGCGGCTCGATGGCCGTGTACAGATAGCCATTGATGACCTTGCCGTGCCAGTGTACGCCGGTACCGATGTCAAAGCGGCGGAACAGATAATCGCAGGTCGGACCCCACCAGCCGTGCATGCTGAAGTACATCGGAGAAATCGGAAAGGGAACATGATTGTCATCAAAAAACCAGAACAGCTTCTTCTCCTCTTCGTTTTTCCACTCGATGGGAAAATTCTTGTCACCGTAGAATTTAGCAAGAACTTTTGACGTATCCATAGTACCTCCAAGCGATATTATCGATAATCGATTTTGCTAATCTTCCCTCAAATTTCATGATCTGTCAAGAAAAAAATCGTCGGGAGCTTTAGATTTCCATCTCCCGACGATAAGTCTGCAGTCGGGCAGTCGCAACGGTTACTGGATAGCGGTCAGCCCACCGTCCATGTAGATGATCTGTCCGGAAATGAAGTCCGAGATCGGGGCCGCCAGGTATAGAGCCAGTCCGGCCACATCCTGTGTCTCCCCCACCCTTCCTAGAGGGATCCGGGCCACAAGGGGCTTGTAAAAGGCCGGATCATCGAGATATTTGGCAACCTGGGCTGTCCGGGTGAAGGTGGGAGCGATACCGTTCACATTGATCTTGTATTTCCCCCATTCCGAGGCCAGCTGCTTGATCATCATAACCATACCGCCCTTGCTCGAGCAGTAGCTGATAAATCCCCGGTTGATCCCCAGCAGTCCCCGCACCGAAGTGATGTGGATGTGTTTTCCACCGCCGCCCGGGATCTGCCGTTTGGCCGCCTCCTTGGAGAGGAAAAAGGCCGTTTTCAGGTTCACATTCAAGATGTGATCCCAATCCTCTTCCGTGTACTCTTCTGCGGCGTTTTCGATGTGGGTGCCGATGCAGTTCATCAGGATATCGAGCTTCTTGTGCTCCTTGTGCAGGGAATCCACAAAGCTCTCCACCGCGGCGGCTCCATCGACCGCAAAAGCCCTGCCTTGAGCCTGTCCTCCGGCGGCGCGAATCGCCGCCGCAGCGGCTTCAGCTTTTTCCTCGGTGCGACCGGTTAGGATGACCTTGCACCCGTAGGCGCATAAAGCCTCACCGATCGCTTGACCGATCTCGCCGGCGCCACCGGTCACCAGAGCAACCTTTCCCTCCAAGGACATCAGTCCGCGAAACATTTCCAATCTATTCATCTTTGTCGTCTCCTCAAGCCGTTATTCCGGTTGTCAGCCAATCTAACAGGACTTTACATCAGTTTTTCGACTTCATCAAACAAGAGCTGAGGAGTTTTTGCCCGAATCATGAAGTACGGTTTGTTATTTGCGAACCTGCTTACAAAATTTCCCCTTTTTTGCCGTAACTCGTCGGTGTCCACGATGGGCATTACTATACCTCCCGGAGCGAGAAGCTGATTCAAGCCGAAATAGTTCATTACGGAGTGGTAGGTCTGGTATTCCCTTTCAAAACGGTTCATTTCCACGACTCTGGTATCGAAATGCCCGTCGATTCCGGGCATGATCACCAGGTCCACCGGAGCGGGATCTTCAAAATTTACGAACTCCGGTTCCTTGTCAAAGAACTTGGCAACTCCCTGATCCTGGCTCGGCAGGTCGGCCCGTTCGGTACCCTTGGCCCGCATACGCAGGTAGACGTTCTTCGATCCCATCACGACGATCCCATTGTCGTCGGTGACTGTGGTTTCCGTGGAAATAACCTGTCCGCCCCGGCGGCAGCCTTCGATTTGGCTCATGCTCTTGCCGTGGTTGTTTTCTCCACCCAGAAACAGGATCGTCTTCCCCTGGTAGCGCACCGCAGAGCTGTGAAAGGGGCGCAGGCCGACCTTGTCCATCTCGAAGGCCAGCATGGTCACAATGATCTTGTTCAGCTCCCCCTGTTCCCATTCACCGTCAAGGAAGAGTTGCCCCCCTTCATAGCGGATGCCTTTGGCGGAGTTCTCCTTATGCCAGACGATGTCCGGTTTTGATTTCCGGATCTCCTTGCGGGACTGTACCGAGGCCAGCCGGTAGTTCAGGAAGGTCATCTCCTCCAGAACGTGCTCCTGGTTGTCCGCACCGAGCACATCGATCCTCAGCACTGCATCTCCGCTCAGCATCTCTTCACGCAGTATACCCATTTATTTTTTCTCTCCCTTGTTTTCATTTGTTCGGTTTACAGACAACTTTCAACGAGTTTTCTTTTCTCCCGACAAAAATGTCAAGTGCTTTCCTGTATTCTGAAAGCGGAAACTCGTGAGTCACCAGGCTATCGATATCAAACTTGTTTGCTTGGGCCATGGCAATGGCTTTTTCCAGGGTATTGGGATTCGCCCGGTTGCCGACCAGTTCCACCTCGTTCAATACCAGTTGCTTCAATGGAATCGTGATATTTCCATCCCCAGGAGGAAGGCTGACAATAGAAATACATCCACCTTTGGCTACCGCGGCGCAGGCCTTGTAGATCCCCTTCTCCGTTCCGGAACATTCCAGAACTCGTTTTGCTCCGATACCTCCGGTCAATTCCCTGACTCTGACGGCAACATCTTCCTCTTTGTAGTTGATCGGGATCGCCCCTAGTTTTTCAGCGATATTCAGCCTGTTTCCGCTTCCGGAAACCATCACCTTTCCTGCGCCCAGGCTCCTCACACACATAATGCTCATCAGCCCCTGCGCACCGGCGCCGTTGACCAGAACAGTGTCACCCGGTTCGATACGCGATCTCATGGCCATGTGGAGGGCAATACTCAGCGGGTCCATGCAGGCGCCGGCGTTGAAACTCATGTCATCCGGCAGTTTGGCAATGCTCTTGATGGAGCTCAGCATGTACTGAGCGTAGGCACCGGGAGTATAGTGGCCGTGCTGCCGATGACCCAGTTTTTCATTTCCGAAATTCCAACAAAGATTGTATCGTCCCTGCAGACACATGGAGCAGTAGCCGCAGCCTACATGACTGATTCCACAAACCCGGTCGCCTTGTCTCCAGCCGAACTCATAAGCCTTTTCGTCGAGCTTTTCGATGACCCCGGACCACTCATGTCCCGGAATCAGAGGGAACTCTTTGGGCCAGAATCCTGGATAATCTCCCTCGATAATATGCGGATCGGTTCCACATATCGCTACCGATTCGACTCGGCAGAGGACTTCAAACGGCCCCACATCCGGAACCGGTACCTGGGTGTATTCAAAATCATTCGGTCCGTTCAACCGGATGGCGTACATCTCTTCAGCCATAAATCTCTCCTATCGTTCCTGTTGGTAAACTACTCGTTCCAATGCACCATCGGCAGACCGGGTACGGGCGCCTGGAAATAGGGAATGCGGGTGCCTTTGAGCGAACCGATAAAGACGGTCTGCAGGTCCGGACCGCCGAAGGTCACGCTGGCCATCCACGGTGCAATTCCTCTTCCAGTTTCAAAAAGAATTTCCGGGGTGACCCGTTTCTCAAAAAACGCCTCGTCCAGGGCCCTCACCTTTTCCGGATCCCCCTCATCGAGCAGCACGATCTGCTCGCCTTCCGGGGTAATCACGAAGAGGGTGTCGGAGTAGACCGTGGTTCCCCAGAGGTTGCCAAAGCTGTCAAAGGCGATCCCGTCCGGGTAGGCCCCCCGACCGAGACTGGAGGGACCGTAGATCTGGCGGTTGGAGAGCTCGCCTCTTTCATCTACCTTGAATCGCAGGATCCGGCCTCCTGTGGTTTCCACCACGTACAGATACTCTTCGTTTCGATCGAAGCGTACCTCGTTTGTGAAATGCAGGCCGTCGGCTACGATATGAATGCCCCGATCATCGTAGCGGGCGATGTATCCGTCTTCCAGGTCCGGGACCAGAGCATCGATCCAGTTCTCGACTTTGGTGGTAACTGTGATCCAGAGGCGGTCTTTGGAGTCCCGGAGGACGAAATTGACCTTGCCGATCGGGGACCCGTCTATTGTGTCGAAGAGAACCTCGGTCTCACCGCTCCTTTTCATTCGTTCCAGACGGTCCGTACCGAAGTTGGAGATGAGAATATCGCCGTTTCTGGCAAAGGCCAGACCGTTGGGCAAGGTACCGGCGGTGAAGCGGGAGACCTCATCACCGCTTTTCTGGAAATCTGTAGAGTGCTTCTGGGTGATGATCTCCTGCCTGCCGTCGGGCCAGATGTGAACGACTCCGCCTCTGGCGTCGGCGGACCAGAGGGATCCGTCCGGCTCGGCCAGGATACACTCCGGTCTCTGAAGATCCTTTCCAATGTACTGAACGGCATCAGGATCGATTCGAAAATCCTTTATTGGGTTCCTGCTCATCATTTACCTCGCAAAGGAGTCGGTTTCGACGAACTCCAGGCCTTCGTAGAGCTTGTAGTTGTCCAGCCCCGTCGACGGAGCAAAGAAACAGACGACTTTCATCTCCTCGTCGCCAACGTTCCTGATCATGTGCACCGAACCCGGTTCGAACAAAACCGCCGTACCGGCGCGCATCGGCTTGATCTCACCGTCTACCCAGGCCTCCCCGGAGCCGCTCATGATATAGATCAACTCTTCACCATCAGGATGAGAATGGGCCGGCTGAACGGTCTCGCCCGGCATCACCCGAATCACACAGCAGGAGAGGTGTTTCGGCTGCATGGTTTTGTCATCGGCGATCCAACGGATAAAGCGTCCGGGGATTTCCTTCTCCTCGACGGCAGTCTCATGTATGATTTTCATGGCTTTACTCCAATAATAATTACTGATATTATCGATTATCGATAGTTGAGGTTACCACCGTTTTGCGGTGGTGTCAAGAAATGCGGTAAGAAGATTTTCCTTGACAGATCACGATTTTCTGTGAAAGATAAGCAAAATCGATTATCGATAATGAAACACGGGCTGCTGTTTGTCAACGGAGGGAGGTAGAGAATCACCAACACAGTAAAGATGGAGATACCATGTCGTTTTTAACCGATTCGCTCATATTAGGAATAATCGAAGCAGCTCCGCTGGTGCTCGCGGCTGTGGGCTTTACCCTGATCTTCTATCTAAACGGATTCATCAATGTTGCCTATTCGGAGACCGTTACTTTAGGCGCCTATTTTGCCATTGTTTTCAATTCCATGTTGGGATTGAACTTTTATCTGGCGATCATCCCCTCGGCGCTTTTGTCTGGAGTTATCAGCGTCGCTACCTATTTAGTGGTCTTCCGACCCGCCTTCCAGCGAGGGGTCGGAAGTACGGAAATGATCATCCTTTCGGTAGGACTCTCCTTCTTCATGAGATATTCCCTGCGGCTGATCTTTGGCAGCGATCTGTACTCCCTGGATATCGTGAGTCCAACATCTTTCAGAATTTTTGGTGTAGGGATAACGAATATTCAATTGACTGCTCTGGTGTTGGTCGCGGTCATTACAGTAGGACTGTACCTTTTCATTTACAGGACCAACTACGGTGAAATGATGCGGGGTCTGGCGAACAATGAAGTCCTCGCCATGGTGAGCGGGATCAACCCCGTCAGGGTTTCAGTTCTTATCTGGTTCATCGCGGGTGTGGCAGGGGGTCTCGCCGGTCTGTTCTACGGTGTGTTTTCCTTTGTCAGCACACTTCTCGGATGGAAACTGATCCTGATTATCATCATGGTCACAATTGTTGGTGGAATAGGAAACGTAAAAGGTGCTCTGATAGCCAGCATCGGCGCAGGCATCATCACCGCGGCTGTCACCCTGGTGACAAAACCGCTGTACGGACAGGTAATTTTGTTGCTATTGTTTATTGGAGTTCTCAGGCTCAAGAAGGTGAGGAGATAGGATATGGTCCAATTTCTCTCCGGATACGCGATGTATACCTTCTCCTCTATAGTTGTATTTGTCGCCCTGGCCACCCTTTTGCACCTGCAGTTCGGTCTTACTGGAATCGTCAACTTCGGTGTGGTAGGCTTCTTTGGACTGGGGATGTACTCGTTTGGAGTCTTTCTAATCCAATACAACATCCCTTATATCGTAGCGATGCTGCTGGCCACCGTCCTAACAGGTGTTGTTGCTCTAGGCCTGGGCAAAATAATCCTGGAACTGGACAGCCAGTCTATCCTAGTAGCTACACTGGCCATTGCCACAGTCGTCGAAGATCTGGTTATCACCGAAAAGTGGCTGACCAAAGGAGTAATCGGTCTGGGGACGGTACCTTTCCCCTTTGATCTGGGTCCGTACTCTCAAGCCGGCTACTTTCTTCTCGCTCTTGTACTGACGGTCCTTATAATTCTGTATGCGTATAAGCTGGAATCCTCACCCTACGGACGACTTCTGGTGAGCATCCAGGATAATGAAACTCTGGCCAAGAGTCTGGGCAAGTCAACCTCCCGTCAAAAGTTGATCTTCTTTGCGATCACCTCGGCTTTGATGGGATTGTTCGGAACCCTTCATGCATCCAACATTCATTTCATGGTGCCCCGCATGCTCAGTCCCGGCGTTACCTTCACCGTTTGGATCGCGTTGATTCTTGGAGGACGGAAGAGGATCTTGGGAGGCCTTATCGGTACGCTCGTAACGATCGGTTTATTCGATTTTCTAATAGAGACCTTTGTTCCGATTCCTGCCGCAGCACAATCTCAGCTGATGCCGGTTATCAAATTGTGGATCTACGGTCTGACGCTGATGATCATCCTTATGTACAGACCGTCAGGAATCCTGGGGGAGAAGAAACTTATCAAAAAATAAGCGAGGCCCCAAATTGCCGGAAAAAAAACTTCAGATAAAAAATGTTGCTAAAAGCTTCGGTGGAAGAACGGTTGTGGATATCGCGGACCTGACTCTGGGGACCCACGGGATCGAAGGAATGATCGGTCCGAACGGAGCCGGGAAAACAACTCTGATGAATCTCATCACCCACAAGTTGAAGATGGACCATGGGCAGGTTGTCTATTATCCAAACGGCGAAGAGGTGGACATCTCGAACAAAACCATGGATGAAATAGCACGGCTTGGTATTGTAAAGACAAACCAGATCATCCAGGACTTTGAAAGCCTCAGCATCCAAGACTCACTGCTGCTTTCCCTTTCTACCCCGAAATACGAGAGATTTTACAGAATCTTCAGTGAGGGCGCTCTGCTGGAAGAGACAAAAGAAGAGATGGAGGAGTATTTGGATTACTTCCACTTCGAAGATCCGGATGGACATGCCCTTTCGGCGGGGGAAAAGAAGCTGCTCGATATTATCCGCTGTCTGGTGCTCAAGCCGAAATTTTTGCTCATGGACGAACCAACCGCGGGATTACCCGAAGATCAGACCATCAAAGTCATGGATCTGATGAAGAAGAAAACCAAGGAAGAGGACATGTCGATCCTCGTCGTGGAACATGACCTGGACCTTATCTGGAACGTTTCCGAGCTTGTCTACTTCATGGCGGAAGGAGAGATCCTTCTTAAAGGAACTCCGGAGGAAATCAGGAAAGACAGGACAGTCGCCGTAAAATACATGGGAGTGAGTCATGTTTGAAGTCAAAGACATGAGAAGCGGATACGGCGAGGTTACCGTCCTGCAGGGTCTGGAATTTAAGGTGGGACACGAGATCTATGCCATCCTTGGAGCCAACGGAGCGGGAAAAAGCACCCTGATGAAGACCATCGCCAAGGTGCTGCCCCTCAAGACCGGAGAAATCCACTTCAAGGATGAGGATGTTTCTGATATTACTCCCTACCAGCTGGCGGAGAGGGGTTTAGCCTACGTTCCGCAGGAGCAGCATATATTTCCGGAATTGACGGTCAGAGAGAATCTCTCCATCGGCGGGTTGGTGGGAAAGCGACCAAAACAGGAGCGGATGGAAGAGATTTTCGAACTCTTTCCCGACATTGTAGCAAGAATCAATCAGAAGGCGGGAAGCCTCAGCGGCGGGGAAGCCCAGATGGTGGCGGTGGGGCGGGCCCTCATGCAGGATCCTGATCTCATTTTACTCGACGAGCCTACCTCAGGACTTGCTCCAAAGTACGTGGACAGTTTCTTCGCCAAGATCAAAGAGATACACGAAAAGAAGGACGTGAGCGTCATGGTGGCGGAGCAGAACGCGGCCAAAGCCCTGGATATCGCTGATCGAATCATGGTGCTGCACCTTGGTAAAATATTCCTGATCGAAGAAAGCAAAAACCTGGACATAGAAAAAATCAAGGAAGGATACCGGATATAACCATTCCTTTGATTGCCAATCTACGAAAGATTGAAAGCAACAGCTTCAGTATCATTCTTCCCTTGACAGATGATGTCTGCTAGTATAAAATATCTATAATCGATAATCGATAATGGAAAACTGACCGAGATTGCAGACGCCCGATGTTTGAAGCAAAGAATTAGTTCCCGTGCCAGTCTCCAAGGGATTGGATAGATAGGGTTCGATTCGGGATACCAATAGCAAGCTTAGGAAAGGAGGTGAAACCCCAAAATCTATTGAATCACATCAATAAAAAAGTTGATAGAAACAAATTTGTAAAAAAGGAGTAAGAAATGGAAAGAACGCTGAAAATCACAGCTGTGCTAATCTTCATCCTATGTAGTGTTTCGATGGTCTTCGCAGGAGCGACAAAGGAAAAAGCGGCGGGACCGATCAAAGTGGGTCACCTGACCTACCATACGGGTCCGTTCGCCGATGTCGGACCCTGGTTCGACGGCATAACCGAGTTCACCCTCAGCGTCATCAATGAAGATCCTCCACTTGGAAGAAAGCTGGTTGGGGTTCATCAGGACATCGGAACCATCGGAGAAGCACAGGCTGCAAGGAAACTTCTCGAACAGGAGGGTTGTGAAGTTCTACTGAACCCGGCCCATGAGTACCTCTCCTACAGGGACTGGTTGCTGGGATATCTAAAAGAGAAGGATTCACCCTTGATGCCCTCCGTGCATGGTGGGGGGATTCGGCGGGATATCGGCGGCATACCCACAGAACCCATCTTCAGAGGAGCTCCTATGGACTCTGGCCAGTCTGTCGCCGCTGTGATCAAAGCCAAGCAAGAGGGAGCGCAAAGGGTCGTGCTGATGGCAACAGAGATCGAGGGCAGTCAACTGCAGATGGAGGCTGCCATAAAAGCAGCCAAGGAGATCGGATTGAACGTTGTAGATGAGGTCAATGTTGTGCCCGAACAAACCTCTTATAGAACCGAGATCAGCAGAATCGCGAACGCCAATCCTGACGCTTTGCTCTTTTTCAGCCAGGCTCAGGACGGAGGGACCGTCGTGAAGCAGACCGCCGAGGCGGGCTTGTCCCTGCTGATCATCGGGACCACTGAGTGGCTGGGCGAGGCATTCCCGGAAACCGCTACCGAGAGTGCTATGAATTCCCACAAACATGTGTGGATCTCTGGATTCAGCTATGTGGACGGACCGACCTTCGCTGACTACAAGCCGCGTTTGAAAGCCTCGAAATGGGCGGATGTGGTTGGTCAGCCGGAGAACTCCTACAACATCGAGTACTTCGACGTCCTTGTCGTCACCGCTCTGGCCATCGAAGCTGCCGGGTCAACCAAGGCGAGCGAATGGGCTCCCAAGGTCCGCGAGGTAGCCATGGGACCGGGTAAGAAAGTTCACACCTACAAGGAGGGACTTGCAGCCATCCGGGCCGGGGAGAACATAGACTACTCCGGGCTTACCGGTGAGTTCGACTACGGTCCGACCGGTACGGTTTCCGGCCTCTATGGTATCTTCGAGTGGCGAGGCGGCGGGCTGGTGCAGGTAGCCACTGTTGACGGGAAAGCCGTACTGGATCTCGACAAATAATCATTAAGCTGCCTGAAATATAGCTCAATCGACACGCAAACGGCAGTCTCACCCGGGGCTGCCGTTTCTTTTTTTGTCCTATCCGTTTCTGCCGGTAGCGGACAGGGGAAACGAGCCCCTAATGCTTGAAGGAGTGCCCCCGGCTGAATACCAGGAACAGCCCGATGATGATCAGAAAGCAGGCGGCAAAGCAGGCAATCAGCCAGATCACACTCGCCAGCCCATAGCCCTCCTGTACCCACCCCACCAGTTTTACGGCCAATGATCCGACACCGAAGATCAGGGTGTATTTGATTCCGTAGCTCACCGATCGCCAACGGGCGGGGGTGAGATAGGCCACCAGGCTGTTTTCAACGGGCAGGGCGCCCAGGGCGAAGAGCATGAATATCCCCACTGTCGGAATCAACCAGGCGCCGGCGATCCAGGCCGTAGCCAGAACAAAGGGCAAGGCCAGGGCATAGAAGATGAAGTATAACCATTTCAGACTGTATCGGTCGGCGACGCGCCCTCCAACACCCTGGCCGATCGCCCCCAGCACATAGACCCCGGTAGCCACGAGGTTGGCCACCAGTGTATTGAAGGCCGGAACGTCGCGAACATCAATAAGCCGGCTGACCGCCCAGCGTCTAAAATTCTCGGTCAGATCGCCGAGCCGATACTCCAGAAAGGCGGGTAGAATCACCGTATAGCTGCGATACATCAGCCCCGAGAAAACCAGTCCAACTCCAAAGATCACCAAAAGACGGTTCGCCGTGCCGCGCTCTATCGGCTCGACGACTTTTTGGTCCTCTCCCCGCTTTACGCCAAAATGCATCAACACCCCGACAACTCCCAGAGCACAGCCCAGTGATCCCAGGAGAATGAGCCCCTTCTGCCAGCCGATGACGAAATTCAATAGACCCACAGTAAAAGGCACGACCGCCATGCCGATATTCCCCCACATCCCGTTGATCCCCATGGCCCGGCCTCGTTCATGTATGCTCTGGGAGAGCAGCGACACTGCAGAGGGGTGATAGGCTGCACTGCCGATCCCCACCAGGGCGAAAGAAGCCGCGATCGAACCCGGAGCGGGAAACACTCCGGCCAGGATCAGCCCCGAACCTGATATCAACAATCCGCTGCACAGAGCCCATTTGTGCCCGATGTGATCGCTCACCGCACCCCAGGGAGTGGCCAGAACTCCGTACAGAAGATAACTCCAGAAACTCATGCTCACCACCCGGGCCAGGGACAGTCCCAGGTCCCGGCTGACCGGCATGACCAGGGCCGGAAAAATGAGCATATAGATATGGGTCAGCATATGCGCCGCAGAGGAAAATATGAGGATTTTGCGTTCTAATGGGGTCATAGATTAGGCCTCAAACAGATCAGGGCGCCGGGAGTTGGTCCCAGAGCCGTTGAAACATTCTTCCGGTAGAAAACACCGATCTCTCCAAAGCATATACCGATATATGGATTTTCTTAGCATATATCACGGGCATTGTCTACGAACTCCGCGTTGCCTGTTCTTTCCAATCGCTCCAATCGGCTGACTTCTTGCCCAGATTAGATAACACATTCTTCTGCCGCGAGAGTTTGGATAGCCCAGATAGTGGTATGTACTGATCAGCTACCGCCACAAAACATGTTCGGCCTGCCGCTCCACCAAACGGATCTCCACGGGTTTCAGCTCCGATCCTGAGGAGCCTACGAGGGGATTACACAGCCACTCGGATTTCTTGTCTATAGACTAATCTATCGCTGTAGTACTAGGCCTCGGCCGTGACAAACAACACCGTTGAGTGCCACTGCACTTCGCGGCCGGAGAGCTGGTCCAGGCAGATCTGCCGCAAACGTTTCAGCTCGGCATAGCTCAAGATCTTCGAGGCCTGGGTTGCATAGCTCCCGGTGTGCTCGGATTGTTTCTCCTTTTGCAGTCCCAGCCAGCGCTCGATGTCCTCGGTCCGGATCGCACGGTCGTCCGCCAACTTCCGGAATTCGCTTTTCAGCACACGAAAACCGACACTCTGGAAAAGGGAACAGAAATCCTCTGCATTCCAGTTCACCAGGGGGTTGCTTGGATTTGAGTAAATGGCGTTTTCCGCCTGTCCGAGTTTATGTCTGAATTCCTCACTCTCCGATTGCAGATCGAGGAGCTCGGATAGCCTCGTGCCCTGAGACGGCACGATCTCCGCCAGGGATAATAGAGCGGCCGGGCGAAGCACCGCGGCCACGCCGGCCAGGCAGCCGGCCTTGTCCTGTTCCCGAAAAAGGGCGTTCCGTCCCACCACCGCGTCGAAACGGACCTCGCCCTCCCCCCGCTCCGCCATCAGCTCAGGCAGCTCTTTCAAAGCACCCACCAGTACTCGCGGCCGCTCCAGATCAGACAAGGCCTGGGCTCTGCTTTCCAGAACCGAGGCGGCGGCCAGATCCCCGGCTACAGACCATACTCCCCCTTCGGGTACTCGCCGCAAAGCTTCCCAGGTCAAAAGCCCCTCTCCGGCCCTGATATCGAGCACGATATGATGCCGGGATAGGGAGAGGGAGGAAAAGATCGTCTCCCGGATCGCGGACAGCTGCTCGCTCACCCGGCTGACCGCCCGCTCCAACCACAGGTCGCGGGCCTTGCCCCCCTTGCTGAATGTCAGGACCTCAGAACCCCGACGATCCAATTCGATCATCGCTTCCAGCTGTGCCTCCCGCCGGCGTCGTACCTTCTCCCTGATCGTCGCCTCGTAGCCTTGATCCGAAGGCTGATAGAAGATCTTTCCTTGCAGCGCGTCAGGTAGATATTGCTGGGCCACCCAGTGCTCCCGATAGGCATGAGGGTAGAGGTAGCCCTCTCCGTGACCGAAACCCTCCTTGTCCCGGCTGGCGTCCTTGAGGTGATTGGGAACCTCGCCGGCCTGCTCCTTTTCGACCACATCCAAGGCGTCAAAAAAAGCGAAGCTCGTATTGGATTTGGGCGCCGTAGACAGGTACAACACGGCCTGGGCCAGGTGGAAGCGCCCCTCGGGAAGCCCTACCCGCTCGAAGGCGGCCGCCGCAGCCTGGGTCACGACCAGGGCATTGGGATCGGCAAGGCCTATATCCTCGGAGGCAAAGATCAACATGCGGCGGAAGATGAAGCGGGGATCCTCCCCAGCGTACACCATCCGGGCCAGCCAGTACAGGGCCGCATCGGGATCGGAACCGCGCAGGGACTTGATAAAGGCGCTGATCGTATCGAAGTGATAATCTCCCTCCTTGTCGTAGAGCACCACCCGCCGTTGGATGCTTTCTTCGGCAATTTCCAGAGTGATATGGATCGGCTGCTCATCCTTGGGAGGAAAATGACCCGGAGTCGTTTCCACGGCCAGCTCGATCGCATTGAGCAGGGTGCGGGCATCACCTCCGGAAACATCCACCAGGTGGTCCAGAGCCTCTTCATCGATCCTCACATCGAGACTGCCGTAGCCTCGTTCTTTGTCCTGGAGAGTTCGCTCGGCGATTGTCTTCAGATCCTCCGGCCGCAGGGTTTTGAGCTGAAAGATGCGGGAGCGGCTGACCAGAGCCGGGTTGACCTCGAAGAACGGATTCAGCGTGGTGGCGCCGATAAAAACGATGGTGCCGCTTTCCACCCATGGCAGCAGGGCATCCTGCTGAGCCTTGTTCCAGCGGTGCACCTCGTCGACAAAGAGAATCGTCCGCTGTCCGTACAGCTTGCGCCGTTGCTCCGCCTCCGCCGTTCCCTGACGGATCTCCTTGACACCGGCTAATACAGCGTTGATGCTCACGAAGTGGCTGCGGGTCGTATTGGCGATCACCCGGGCTAGGGTGGTTTTGCCGGTTCCCGGGGGACCGTAGAAAATGAGGGAGGACAGCTGATCGGCCTGGATCGCCCGCCGCAGCAGCCTGCCGTGACCGAGGATATGCTCCTGACCGACGAACTCATCGATGGTGCGGGGTCGCATACGGGCGGCCAGGGGCTGTTCCCGCTCGTCCCGCCCGTACGTTTGATCGAAGAGCTCATCGCCTTGCGGACGCTTTGACCTCACTTCCAACCCTTTCTCAAGAATTTTCATTCTACTACAACACTTCATTAATTTGCTATGATAACAGCAGCGTTATTGGAGCACAGCACAAGCCGGAGAAAGTATGCTGAGGATTCCGTTTTCATTTCAACATTCACCACTGGATCTGATTCGGGCCCGAACCTCGGTCCGCAGATTCACCGGAGAGATCTTACCAGGCAAGGTCCGGGAAGAGATGGATCGCTGCTGCAGAACCCTGACCGTGGGACCCTTGGGCAGCTCGTGCCGCTTCCGCCTGGTCGAGAATGCCGTCCAAGGCAAAGATCGGGGCGACCGGGTAGGAGCCTACGGTATGATCTGGGGCGCCAGAACATATCTGGCCGGAGCAGTGCAAGACAGCAGACACGCTCTGGAGGACTTCGGTTACCTCTTCGAGCTTCTCGTGCTCAAGGCGACCGATCTCGATCTCGGAACCTGCTGGCTGGGAGGGATCATTACCCGAGGCCGCTTTGCCAAAGCCATCGGACTAAGGGAGGAGGAAATCCTGCCGGCAGTGAGCCCCGTCGGCGTACCCACAAAGAGACGAAGCATCCTTGACCAGGTAATACGCTGGGGTGCAGGATCCAAGCAACGAAAATCCTGGTCAGATCTTTTTTTTAACAGCGAAAGCAAGGGCTCCCTCTCCGGGGAACGAGCGGGCGTATTCGCTACCGCCTTGGAGATGCTTCGCCTGGCCCCTTCCGCCTCGAACCGGCAGCCCTGGCGCTGCCTGCGGCAGGAAGGGTTCATTCACCTCTACCTGCAGCGCTTCCCCGGATACCGTTCCCTCACGCCAACGGATCTTCAGCGCGTCGACATGGGCATCGCCATGTCTCACTTTGATCTGGCTGTGGCTGCTTCCGGTCTCAGAGGAGGCTGGATCGTTTTGGACCAGCCGCCTGCAGATCTTCCCGACGCCTGGCAAAAGGCGGAATATGTGGTAAGCTGGCGCCTTGACGATTGATCGCTGAGCTGAATCATGACGGAGAAGCTATACTACAAAGATCCCCGGATGGAGAGCTTCCAAGCCCGACTTGTACACCAGGAGCAGGAGGGGGATCACTGGATCGTTGTCCTTGACAGGACGGCCTTCTACCCCGAAGGGGGCGGTCAGCCCGCCGACAGGGGGCGGTTGAACGGCATTCCGGTTGTCGATGTCCAGGAGAGGGGGGGAGAGGTCTGTCACGTTCTTCCGGAGGCCCTGAAACAGGACCTGCCGGTGCAGGGGACGATCGATTTCCCGGCCCGCTTCGACTTCATGCAGCAGCACACGGGCCAGCACATCGTCTCGGCCAGCTTGATCAAGGCGGCGGGATATCCCACCCTATCGGCCTATCTCGGTGACAATTACACCGCCGTGGAAATCGATACCGGCAGCATTCAGGACGCAGAGATCGAGGCGGCGGAAGTCCTGGCCAACAGGACGGTTACCAGGAATCTACCGGTGCACATCCACTGGATTCAACAGGAGGAGGCGGAACGCTATCACTTGCGCAAACCCCCACCCGATGTCCAGCGGCTGCGCATCGTGGAGATCGAAGGGGTCGATTCGGCGGCCTGCGCAGGGATTCATGTGGAAAAGACCGGGGAAGTCGGCCTGATCAAATTCGACGGACTGGAGAAAATCCGGGGCCGGTTGCGCCTGCACTGGTTGATAGGCGACCGTGCTTACCGGGATGTGCGGGAGAAGGATCGGCTTGCCGCCGCGTTGAATCGAGAGTTGACCTGCGGAACAACGGATATTCTTGCCTCGGTCCTGGAGCTGAAAAACAAGCTTCGGGAACGGGATCAGCAGATCTCACAGCTTGAGAAAAGCCACTCCAACCGGAAGGTCCAGGATCTTCTTGGTTCCGCGGAGATAAGAGAGGGAATCCGGCTGGTTCGAGAGATCTTTACCGCCGAGGAGCCCTCCATGGTGCAGGCGGTCTATCAGAATCTCCTTGCAAGTTCAAAGACGGTGGCCTGCCTGATCAACCGCAGGAAAGACAATATCCAATGGTGGATCGGCTGCAGCGAGGATCTCGAGATGCCCTGGAAGCAGATCGTTCCCGGTCTCTTTCCCCTGATCGAAGGAAAGGGGGGAGGTAAAGGGAGAAGCTGGCAGGGAATTGGGAAAAAAGCGGGCAGCGCTCCGGGATTCCTCGATTCTGTAGGTGCGGCGATCTGGAAGCACTTACTTGGAACCACCGATGCCTGAGGGAAACGAACGCCGCAGCGGCATTCTGCTTCACCCCACCTCCCTGCCGGGTCCTTACGGCATCGGGGCTTTGGGAAAGGAGGCCTTGGCCTTCGTGGATTTTCTTCAAGCCAGCGGGCAGTGCATATGGCAGGTTCTTCCTCTGGGCCCCACCGGATACGGTGATTCTCCCTATCAGAGCTTCTCTTCCTTCGCGGGAAACCCGCTGCTGATCGATCTAGACGATCTGGTCCAGGAGGGGTTTTTGAATCCGGATCACCTGAAGGATGCTCCCGAGTTCCCGGGGCAGCGGGTTGACTACGGCAGGGTATTCTCCTTCAAGAGGGATACCCTCAAAACCGCACACACCCATTGGAAAAGCAGGGCAACTCCTGCTTCCAGAGAGGAATTTAAAACCTTCTGCGACCGGGAAAGTCCCTGGCTGGACGAGTTCTCCCTGTTCATGGCTTTAAAGCGGTTTTTTAACCAAAAGGGCAAGCTGGGCGCCTGGAACAGCTGGCCGCAAGAGCTGATTCGCCGGGAGACGAGCGCACTACACCGATGGCGGGATACCCTGTCCGAGGAAATCGAACGGCAGAAATTCCAGCAGTTCCTGTTCTTCCGTCAATGGCGGAAGCTGAAAAACTACGCCTCCGATCAGGGAATCCGCATCATCGGGGATCTACCCATCTTTGTGGCCTACGACAGCGCCGATGCCTGGTCTCATCAGGAGTTGTTCTCTATCGATCAAAAAGGCTCGCCCACCGTCGTAGCCGGCGTACCACCCGACTACTTCAGCGAAACCGGGCAGCTCTGGGGCAATCCCCTGTACAACTGGAAGCGCCACAAGGAGACGGGGTACAAGTGGTGGATCGAGAGGATTCGCGCCAACCTACGCCTCGTGGACATCTTGCGACTCGACCACTTTCGCGGTTTCGAAGGGTATTGGGAAGTACCGGCGGGGGAACAGACGGCGGAGAAGGGCCGCTGGGTCAAAGCCCCCGGAGCCGATTTCTTTAACGTCCTCAAACGGGAGCTGGGAGACCTGCCGCTGATTGCCGAAGACCTTGGAGTCATCACTCCGCCTGTGGAGAAGCTCCGCGACCGTTTCGGCTTTCCGGGAATGAAGGTGCTTCAGTTTGCCTTCGACGGCAGCAGTGACAATGAGTATCTTCCTCACAACCACCTGCGGAACTGTGTCGTATATACGGGAACGCATGACAACGATACGACCGCCGGCTGGTACGAAAACGAAGATGGTGAGGTTCGGGATCAGATCCGCCGCTACCTGGGACGAGACGGGCAGGATATCGCCTGGGACATGATTCGCCTGGCTTTTGCGTCGGTAGCAAACACGGCGGTGATCCCTCTCCAGGATGCGATGAAACTGGGTACCGAAGCACGGATGAATGTGCCCAGTCAGGGAACGGGAAACTGGCAGTGGCGATTCACTCGAGGAATGCTCACCCTGGAAATCATCGGCAGACTCCGTGAACTGGCAGAGCTTTACGATCGCTGCCCCCGAATCAGGCAGGTCCCCGATTCCAATCCGACTCCACACAAAGAGACCGGATCGTCCCGAAGTAAAAACCCCGGGATCAGTTGACCCAGGTCAATGAATTGTCCGACCGAATTAGTTATATTTAATTTATGGATCATCAATTCTGTCCAGGTGCAAAAGTGCTCAGACAACCGCAGCCGGAGATGTTCGACTGTCCTTCCTGCGGGGAGGAGGTGGAGATCTGGAGCGATGAAATTCGTGGTGTCTGCCACAACTGCGGGCGGGCGGTATTTCGCGATGGATATATGAGCTGTCTGGAGTGGTGCAAATACGGTCAGGACTGTGTGGGCGAGGAAGCATACGACCGCTACATGAAAAACCGGGCCGTCGGACTGCGGCGCAAACTGCTGGAAGGGATTCAGGGGCATTGGGGCGAAAACGCGTCTCAGATCCAATTCGCTGAACAGATCCTCTCCTGGAGCGAGGAGATTCTGAAGGGTGAAAAGGCGGATTGGCATATTGTCATTCCTGCCAGTATACTGCACAATATCGGCAGCGATAACGAACCCGAGGGTCTTCAGACCGCGAAGGATATACTTCTTCGCTCCGGTTTGATGTCCGAAGAAATCGAGAAAATCTGTCGGATAATTGAACACGGATCTTCCGACAATGTTGAATCCAACGTGGTGCACGATGCTGCACTGTTGGCGCGGCTGGAGCAGGGAGAGCTCGCCGGTGGGGCTTTCCGCACTGAAACAGGAAAAAAACTGGCGAAGATGAGTTATTCGAAAGCATTTCGATAAGCTTCGTCAACATGGAGGTAGATCATGCGCGAAAAAGTCGAATTGGCTTTGCAAGATATACGCCCCGGCTTGCAGGCCGACGGCGGCGACGTTGAGCTCGTAGAAGTCACAGAGGACGGCATTGTCAAGGTAAAATTGAAAGGCGCCTGCGGCGGTTGTCCGATGGCTCAACTGACTCTCAAGCAGGGAATCGAGCGCCGGCTGAAAGACAAAATTCCGGAAGTTAAAAGCGTAGAGTCCGTCCCCCTTTGGGAGTAGCTCAACCCTCCCGGGGCGTAATCCGATAATTTTCTACTCTTCCACTGCGCAGCAGCTTCACGGTCAGAGTTGTACCCGGAGGCCATTTACTCAGTAGTCTGTGCAGGTCATCCACAGTAGCCACCTGAGTTTCATTCAAGCTGAAGATGCAGTCACCTCGCTCCAACCCGGCGCGCTCGGCAGGACCGTTCTTTTCCACGGTGAGCACCTCCACCACGGTAGGCGTATTGAGAGCCAGATTGTGCTGGATTCGTCTGTTCACCGGACGGGTCTGTGCTCCGACACCCAGATAGGCTCTCCGCACCTTTCCGTGCATCACCAGTTCGGTAACCACCCAGCGGGCTGTATTGATCGGGATGGCAAAACTGATACCCTGGGCCATGAAAATCATGGCCGTGTTGATGCCGATCACCCGGCCGCGGCTGTCTACCAGGGGTCCTCCTGAGTTCCCGGGATTCAAGGCAACATCGGTCTGGATTACACCGTCGATCAATCTCCCGGTCTGGCTGCGGAGACTGCGCCCGACAGCAGAAACCACTCCTGCAGACACGGTGCTCTGAAAGCCCAAGGGATTGCCGATTGCGATCACCAGCTGACCCACCTTCAACAGATCCGAGTCTCCCAGCTCGGAAATCGGCAGACTGCCGTCGGAGATACGGATGACCGCCAGATCCGTTGCCGGATCGGTACCGATTATCTGTGCCGGGAAAGTGCGTCCATCGGTCAGCGACACCTCGAGGCTGCCGCCATGCTCGACAACGTGGTTGTTGGTCAGAACGAATCCGTCGGGAGTGATGATAACCCCGGACCCGGATCCTTCTCCACCGGGACCACTGGCGGCTCGCCTCTGCTTGATATTGATCGCTACCACCGAGGGGCCTACGGTTTGCACTACATTGGTAACAGCCCGGGAGTAGGCGTCGAGAAGCTCCCGGTCGCTGTCCTGATCCCGTTTTCGAGAACCTCCGTTCCCGGAGGGAGGGTTCTCCATATCGATATTCAAAACCCAATGAATGTCTTGGTTCATTATCGAGCTCCTGTCTCAACTTTTAATGTACTCAATTCGATCTCAAGAGACCAATCCGCCTCTTCTCCCCTTGTGCTTTTACCAGGCAGGATTTACAGTACCGATATGGAAATCCTGAGACACTGCAGTGAGCTGCTCGAAAGAGGGACAAACCTAACCCTGGTCACCGTTGTAAAGGCGAGCAGGGGAACCCCCGGCAAAGAAGGGTTTAAGATGATTCTGACCGACCAGAACCAGTTGTTCGGAACGGTTGGAGGAGGGGCGATCGAACATCGGGCGGTTCAGGACGCTAAAGAAGTTCTGTCAGCCCGAGAAAATCGATTGGAAACCTATAATCTTGAGAAGATTGGAATGAAATGCGGCGGTCAGGTTACCCTGCTCTACGAGTACATGCAGGGGCAGCGCGGTTTCATGCTGTTTGGAGGGGGGCATATCAACCGGGCTCTGACCCCGATTCTCGAATCCCTTGGTTTTCGGGTCACCCTGTTCGACTCCAGAGCCGAGGTCAGAGACATACTCGGCGAAAACACCAGGCGGAAAATCATCATCGGTGAGTACAGCGACATCGGTGCGGCTGTGGAGATCCTGCAAGGTTGTGACTGCTGCTTTATCGCAACCCACGGTCACCTCCATGATTTCCAGGTTCTAAAACAGGTTTTGCAGGCCAAAGCAGGGTATCGCTATGTCGGATTGATCGGTTCACGATCGAAGATCCGTACCACCTTGGAAAAATTAGCTGCCGAGGGTCTGGAGGCGCCGGAGTACCTCTACGCCCCAGTGGGTTTGAAGATCGGCGGGGACACCCCGGCGGAAATCGCGGTTTCGATCGCCGCGGAAGTCGTGGCGGTCCTGAACGGGGCGCGGGTGGAGCACATGCGCTCCGGTTTGAAGGAAACGCAGTCCAAATAGCGGCGAATCAACCCTGCCCGGCTGCTTCCTTCACGGCCCGCTCGATTCCTTGTATCCGGTAAAGCGGCAGAGATTGGATTCTCCCCACGCAAGGTGTCGTGACCGGCTTCAGGAGGAGCCGCCCAGGATTTCCAGATCCGTTTCCCGCACCCAGCCGAAACGCCTGTAGTTACCCCAGACAACCACCTCGACCCAGCCGTTCTCTCGATGTACCGGTCGAACCAGGGTGCCTCCGGCTAATCGTCCAGCCACCTTCGCACCCTCCTCCGGGTGAAAGGTTAACTCGGCCTGCTCTCCGGTCACCCTCATGACCGGAAAAGTGCGAGCAACAACCAACGAGGGATCGAGGGGATCGTGGCGGCTCAAGTAGCGTATTACTCCGGCAACAATTCCCAGGGCGACTGTGTCCGGGGCGCCGAAAAGAACGTCCCGATCCTGGGCGACGGTCACAAAGCCGGTCTCGATGATGATCGCCGGTGTTGTCCCGGTGATGGCATGATGAAAACGATGGGGGCTGAAGGCGTAGTAGCCCCGCATATTGTACGTAGTACCGTAGCGATCCTCCGGCAGGCCGGTGAACAGAGGATAGGAGCGGCCTACTGCATCGAGAAGCTTCCTCGATGCTTCGGAAGATCGCCAGGGAGTGGACATTTTCCAGCCCCGCACCCCGGGCCTGTGCGCTCCGTCTGCGTGGATGGATATGAAGGCGTCCGCCTGATACCCCGGCGGAACCGTGGCGGGGAGAAGATCGACCTGAACACCCGCGCTGCGGAGGTACTCGGCAGCCCGGCGGGCGATCTCCAGGTTCGCATCAACTTCCTTGTAGACGCCGAAGCGAGCTCCCGTGGACGAGCGCAGGCGCCTCAATTCCTCTGGAAGCTCTTCGATCTTCCAGTGGCCCGCCTGTATGCCCACCCGCCAGGGAGCCAGAGGGAAGGCGGCCAGAACCGGCGGTTGAAGGGGCGGAAGATGGTTGCCCTGTATTTCGGAGGCTCGCTGCAGCAGACCTGCACGTGGCTCCAGGGTGCTTTCCAGGTACAGCCCCAGAGGTATCCCAACACCCACAAGTAAAAGAACGATGACGACTCGATCGAAGAAGTCCCACGATGCTTTTCTCGATACCACGGTGTAAAAAAATCCTTCTCAATCGCTTTTTTCTCTGACAAAAATAGCTAAATTATAGCGGGGAAACAACTTTGAAGGAAAAAATCGACACTCGGCTCCCCGATTTCTGGAGATCCCGGGCGCTCATAACGTAGTGTACAAGAGGGAACCGGGATGGTGTATACTCGAGCAGGCGGTTCTCGAGTTCACTCGAGTGATCAGAGTCGATGAAAAGGTACACGCCTGAAAGGTTTTGTCCGTATGAGCTTCAAACCGGCAGTACAGCCCCCGGAGACCCAGGAGGGGACTGCGTACTGGTTTGTCTTCCAGGAAAACAGACTTCTCGTTCGATTGAAGGGGCAGAGCGCTTCTTTACCCCTCTGCAGTGAACTACACAGTCTCGACATACATCCGGTGCGCACACAATACCTGGGAACTCTCAACAATCAAACCTGCTATTCCGCAGAACTTGGCGCTGAGGCCAGTCCACCGGAGGGGATGAGCTTCGAACAGCTGCGCATCCTTTGGGGCAGCCTGCCCGAAGAGTTGTTCTGGATCGCCGGCCGGGCTTTTCAAATCATGGACTGGGACAGAAATCATCAGTTCTGCGGCCGCTGCAGCTGTCCGACGAAGGATAAAAGTGGGGAACGAGCCAAGACCTGTCCCGAGTGCGGTCTGGTTAGCTATCCACGCATCAGTCCGGCGGTTATCGTGGCGATTACCCGGGACGAAAAGATCCTTTTAGCTCGGGCCCGGCGCTTCCCATACGTCATGTACAGCGTGATCGCCGGCTTCGTAGACCCGGGGGAATCTCTGGAGCAGTGCGTTCACCGGGAAGTGAGGGAGGAGGTGGGTATCACCGTCAAGAACCTCCGTTATTTCGGCAGTCAGAGTTGGCCCTTTCCCAATTCCCTGATGGTCGCCTTTACCGCCGAACATGAAGAGGGTGAAATTCACATCGATCCGGCGGAAATCGTAGATGCCGGCTGGTACACGGCGGATCAGTTACCCCGTATTCCCGACAAGGTGAGCATTGCCCGAAGACTGATCGATTGGTTTATCGCTTCGGCAGCTAACCAAACAGGAGCATACAACAGATGAGTGAAGAAGGGCTGACCCGGTGTCCATGGTGTGAGGGAGTGGACCTGTACCGCCGCTACCACGACGAGGAATGGGGGGTCCCGGTCCACAACGACCGGAGGCATTTCGAGTTTCTCGTACTGGAATCTGCCCAAGCCGGCCTGAGCTGGTCTACGATCCTCAAAAAGAGGGAGAACTATCGCAAAGCCTATCGAGGATTTGATCCTACAGTGGTTGCCGCATTCGGTCCTCGAGATAGGGAGCGCCTGCTCAACGATACTGGAATCGTCCGCAACCGACTGAAAATAGAGTCGTCGATCAACAACGCCAAGATGTTTCTTGGGGTGCAGGAGGAGTTCGGCAGTTTCGACAACTACCTCTGGGGGTTTGTGGGGGGCAAGCCGCTAGTCAATAAATGGAAAACCCTCTCGGAAATCCCGGCCAAAACAGACCTTTCCGACACCGTGAGCAAAGACATGAAAAAGAGGGGATTTCGTTTTGTCGGTTCAACGATCATCTACGCTCACCTGCAAGCCGTAGGAGTTGTCAACGACCACTTGGTCAGCTGCTTCCGATACGGCGAGCTTGCCGGGAAAAAAGATTGAACGATACGGTTCTCAATATTTGAAATCAGCTGATCACATTTGTCTTGTCAACGTTCGAATCACATTTTACACTATCAAGCAAATTACAGATTCTGATATCGTCCAATTCTAATTAATGGAGCAATCAATGAGCAACGAAGTATTGGTTATCGCGCTGGGCGGAAATGCCATCAAACAGGCGGATGAACGAGGTACGACAGAGGAACAGTTTCACAACGTAGACGTTACGGCAAAACAGATCGCTAAAATTGCCAAGGCCGGTTATCGGCTGGTGGTTACCCATGGTAACGGACCCCAGGCCGGAGCCCTTTTGATCCAGCAGGAGGAAAGCGATGCCCTTGTACCGGCTCAAACCCTGGCAGTATGCGGCGCCATGACCCAGGGACAGATCGGCTGGATGATGCAGAACCGCCTCGCTTTTCGTCTCAAACAGGAGGGGATGGAAACTCCGATCTGCACGGTGGTTACTCAGGTGGAGGTCAGCGACCAGGATCCGGACTTTCAGGACCCCAGCAAACCCGTCGGACCGTTTTATACGAAGGACGAGGCTCTCCATCTGGCCGAAGAGAAGAATTATATCGTCAAAGAGGTGAAGCCGGGAATCGAGAAGGGCTGGCGTCGGGTGGTGCCCTCCCCCGAACCAGTTGATATCGTGGAAAAGGAATCGATCAATGACCTGCTCAACGGAGGCGTAATCGTGATCGCCTCCGGAGGCGGAGGGATACCGGTCAAGAAAAACGGCGACGACAGCTACAGCGGGGTGGAGGCGGTGATCGACAAAGACCGGGCCGGATTCAAGCTGGCCCAGGCGGTGAATGCGGATAAGTTCCTCATCCTCACGGACGTGGAGAAGGTGTACCTGAACTTCAACAAGCCCGCACAGAAAGCCCTGGATCGGCTCACTGTGAAAGAGAGCGAAGTTCATCTGAAGGAGGGACACTTCCTGGCCGGCTCCATGGGACCGAAGATCGAAGCGGCGATCCGTTTTGTCAAATGGAGCGGCAAAGAAGCGATCATCACCTCCCTGGACAAGGCTTTGGAGGCGGTGGAGGGAAAATCAGGCACTCATATTCTTCCCTGATCTACGGTGATGAGTACTAAGAGGACCGACAAGGGGGAGTCGACAACTCATTCAATCCCTGATACACTGGGCGCTTCAACAGAGGCACCTCATGAACTTCTATGACCAGCCCTCTGTTCCGAGATATCCAGAGCGCCCATGACCGCCAATTTCTCCTGGGTAATTCTCGACAAACTTGCCGGAGCCGCCCTCCCCGGTGGTTGGGACTACGGAGGAGATCGGGCGCTTGAACAGGATCTCGCCGATCTGCACTCCCAGGGGATACGCTGTCTGGTGTCCCTGACGGACAGCGCCTCCCACCTTGGCACGTCCTGCCGAAGCGCGGGACTGATCTGGCACTTTTATCCGATAACCGAATTCGGAATCCCGGAAAGCATCGAATCCTTCGACAGGCTGATCACTACGATCATCGGACATATGGATCAAGGACAGCCGGTCTGCGTACACTGCTACGCAGGGATTGGACGTACCGGGCTGGTACTCTGTTGCATTGTTGGCAAGTATTTACATCTATCCCCGAACAAGGCAATCAGCACAGTCCGGAGCATTCGTTCCGCCCTCGAGACGCGGGATCAGGAAAGGTTCGTACACATTTTTTTGGAGAGAACCTGAGTCCGAGACAATTACTCAGTCTCATTGGGTACTCAGTGCATTTTTTCATTTGTTTATACATTATCAATTTAGTATTATATAGAGCATTGTACGGTGCAGATGATGTTTCAAAAACTTAATCATGACCAAAAGGAATACCTATGCATTCTTCGTCCCGACGGGACGCTGAACGAACTCGCTTCCAAGGTTCCTGTTCTTTCGGATGAGAAAATCCTGGACGCCTACCGCCTCATGGTCCTGGCTCGCCAAGCCGACGAATGGGCGGTGAGCCTGAATCGTCAAGGCAGAATGCCCACCTATCCCCCCAACAAGGGTCAGGAGGCCTGCGCTGTTGGATCCATTCTAGCCTTGCGGGAAGAGGACTGGCTGATTCCGGCATTTCGTGAGCTCGGCGCGCTGATCACCAAAGGAATCCCGCTTCACCAGGTCTATATGTACTGGTACGGGAACGAACAGGGCAGCAACCTGCCGGTGGAACGGTTCCACACCCTGCCCATCTCCATTCCCGTGGGCAGCCAGCCCCTCCACGCCGTGGGTATTGCCTACGCGGAAAAGCTGAAAAACAGCGATCGAATCGCCCTTACCTTCATGGGCGAGGGAGCTACTTCCCAGGGCGCTGTGCACGAGGCCTTCAATCTGGCTGGTGTCTGGGGCGCTGGAGTTGTTTTTTTCGTTCAGAACAACCAGTGGGCGATTTCATTGCCCACGGAGGAGCAAACCGCCAGCCGCACTCTCGCAGAAAAGGCCTGCGCCTACGGCTTCGAGAGTGTTCGTGTCGACGGAAACGACCTGCTGGCCGTTTATGCTGCCACGGCTGCTGGAGCCCGGATCGCCCGGGAGCAAGGCAGACCGGTGCTGATCGAAGGCTATACCTACAGACTGGGTGCCCACACCACGGCCGACGATCCCAAGCGCTACAGGGATGAGACACAGGTCGAAGCCTGGTTGGAGAAAGATCCGCTGATTCGATTGGAGAGATATCTCCAGGGCAAAGGCCTGCTCACCAAGACGGATAGCCGAACATTGAAAGAACAAGCCTTGGTCCAGGCGAAGAAAGCTTTCGAACGCACCGAGAGCGAACCGGACCCCTCCATTGATGACACCTTCCGCTATACCTTTTCCACCCTCCCCCCGGTGCTTGAACGTCAGCTTCAGCGGAGAAAACACGCATGAGCGTTCTTACCATCGTCGGCGCGGTCAACGATGCACTGAAAACCGAGATGATCCTCGATCAATCCGTCATCGTATTCGGCGAAGACGTCGGTCGCGAAGGTGGGGTGTTCAGAGCCACCGTTGGTCTACAGAATACCTTCGGGGCCCAGCGCTGTTTCGATACGCCCCTGACCGAGGGAGGAATCGTGGGCGCTGCCATTGGCATGGCAGTAGCCGGATTGAAACCGGTGGTCGAGATACAATTCTCCGGGTTTTCCTATCCGGCCTTCGATCAGCTGGTCAACCACTCCGCCAGGTTGAGGAACCGTACTCGTGGTGCGCTCCAGGTGCCCATGGTGGTACGGATGCCCTATGGAGGCGGCATCGGAGCACCCGAGCATCACTCTGAAAGCCCGGAAGCGCTATTCGCTCATATCCCGGGACTGAAGGTGGTCATTCCTTCCACCCCCCACGACACCAAAGGGTTGCTTATTGCAGCTGTCCGCGATCCTGACCCTGTGATCTTCATGGAGCCGAAACGGATCTACCGCTCGATCAAGCAGGATGTTCCCGAAGAAGCCTATACAATCGAGATCGGGCGGGCCAAAGTCATGAAAGAGGGGGAAGATCTTACACTCATTTCCTACGGGGCTCAGATGAAGGAAGCTGGAGAAGCCGCCGCCCAGCTCGAAGAACAGGGCATCTCAGTGGAGCTGATCGACCTGCGGACGATCTATCCCTTTGATATAGTAACTGTGGTTCGATCGGTACGTCGCACCGGACGTATCCTGGTTGTTCATGAAGGCCCCCAGTCTTTCGGAGTAGCCGCCGAGATCATCACTTCGGTGCTGGAGGAGGCCTTTGTCTATCTGGAGGCTCCCCCGACACGAATTTCCGGTGCGGATACCGTTTTCCCGATGCCCCGAGGGGAACATCACTATCTCATCACCGTGGAGCAGATCGTCAGCGCGGCTGCAGAGTTGGCCGCTTACCAAGCATAAGGGGAAAAATAAATTGCTCTTCGACTTCAAACTACCGGACATCGGCGAAGGAGTCCACGAAGGAACAATCCTCGAATGGAAGTGTGCTCTTGGAGATTCTGTTCACGAAGGGGATATCCTGGCTGTGGTGGAGACCGATAAAGTGGTGGCGGAGATCCCTTCACCCCGCTCTGGGATTATTCGTAAATTAGGACCGGAGCCGGGCAAGACCATTCGAGTGGGAGAAACACTTGCCCGGATCGAAATCGCAGGACAGGAAGGGGGGAGTGTTTCCGTTGTAGGCGACCTGGAAAGCACCTCTTCCGGGCTGATAGGAGCAAGCCGGGAGGGATTGCAAACGGGTGAGAAAATTCATCAGGATTCGGAGCAAAAGGTCAAAGCGACACCGGTGGCCCGTCGCCTGGCGGCCATTGAGGGCATCGACCTCTCCACCCTGCAGGGAAACGGACCGGCGGGGCGGGTTCTCAAAGAGGACATCCTCCGCGAGCTGCGGTCACGCCAGTCCGCTGACCGGCGGCAGAACTCGCGAGGCTCGTTGCGTAGTACAGGCGCGGCGAACTTCCCCAGCGAACCGGCGACACTTTCAACGCTCCGTAAGGCCGTAGCACGAAATTTGGAGGCCAGCTGGAAGATTCCGGCAGCTTTGGTCCACGATTTCGCGATTGTCGACGACCTCGTTGAAGCCCGGCGCTCTTTGAACCGGGACGCCGAAAAGACCTCCTACCCCGGTTTGAGCTTTCTACCGTTCTTCATCAAAGCTGCCGCCGTGAGTTTAAAACTGTACCCCCTGCTCAATTCCTGGTACAGGGATGAGGACCAGATTTTAGACCAGCGGGATGAAATCAACATCGGTTTCGCCCTCGATTCAGCCGAAGGACTGGTGGTACCGGTGATCGAAGCAGCGGACAGGCTGTCTTTGTCGGAGATCCAGGAACAGATCGATCTGCGGCGGGAAGAATCCTCAACGCGAAATCTTCAACTCGACGTGCTCCGTGGAGGAACATTTACCGTGAGCAACTACGGTTCGATCGGCGGCACCTACGGCAGACCCATGATTCTTCCGCCCCAGGTTGCCATTCTGGGCTTCGGCCGTATTCACCAGGCTCCGATCGCCAGGGAGGGAGAACTGGCTGTTGGAACGATCCTGCCTCTTTCCTTCGTCTTTGATCATCGGGTTTGCGACGGCGCCTATGCTGTTCGTTTCCTCAATACCTTCATCGAGCTGGTGACAAAACCGATTCGTATCCTCCGCTAACTCTGAAAAAATCTCCCGGATCATCGATCCTCCACTAGAAAACGAGAAATTCCTTCAAACTCTTCTCAATCGGCCCGAGCTCCGCGGTTTCGAGAAAAGCGTCGACCTGTGTCCTATCCAGAGTTTGAGTGGCGCCTTCCTGAGCAGCAACCATGGCTCCCAGGGCACTGCTGTAGCGGCAGGCCAGGGGCAAACTTTGATCGTTCAACAGGGCGTCGACAAAACCGGCGGTGAAGGCATCCCCCGAACCCACCGAATCCCGCAGCCTGACAGAGAAGGCGGGGTGATAGGCTTTCTCGCCCTCTCGAGACACTGCGAAGGCTCCCCTCTCGCCAAGCGTCACCACGATAAACTTCAGATTCGAGCGCCCCAGCAAGGTCTCGGCGAATCTGCTCAGATCGATACCGCCTCCGCTGCGCTTCACGCCGTAGATCTCGGCCAGAAGATTCGCCTCCCCATCGTTCAGCTTGAGAATATCCGCGTGAGTGATAGACTCCAGAATACTCTCCCGGGTGTAACAGTCCCGGCGGAGGTTTATGTCCAAGAGCGCAAATCTTCCGGAAAAGTCGCTGAGAAGCTCATAGAGGGTGTTTCGGGAGACCTCTTGCCGTTGTATCAGCGTACCGAAACACAGGCAAGCGGCTTGGGCGACGATTTCACGCAAGCCGTCGTTCAGGTCGATAAAGTCGTAGGCCACGTTGGGAATGATCCGGTAATCGGGATTCTTCTGCTCATCGAAGGAGACTTCTACGGTTCCGGTGGGATAGTCTTCATCCCGTTGGAGGTACCCTGTTTCCAGCCCCAGTCCTTCAACAATCGCGACGGCTCTGTCGCCCAGTTCGTCGTTTCCAAGACGGCTGATCATCAACCCTCGGTGTCCCAGGGAGTTGACCCGGTACACGAAGTTGAAGGGTGCACCACCCAGCACGGCACCTGAGGGCATTAGATCCCAGAGGAGCTCGCCATACGCTACGATTGTTTTCTGCATTCGAAGCCTCCTATCCAGATGCCAGAAATCGATCAGGGCTTTTAATACTGAAATGTTCCGAGGGTTTTGTAAATAAGTTGCGGCTGTGATCGACAGGGCACCCTCACGTGGAGCGGGTTCAAAAATCGACAATTGACACCACTTCAAGGTTCCGAGTACACTCTCGCAGTACGATTCCATGTTATGCCCTCGATAGACAAGATACACAACATCTTCGAGCTACTCCGCAGACACTACAAGAGCGGCCTCACCAACAAAGAAATCAGCCAGGCTTTAAATATTCCCCCATCCACGTGCTACCGCATTCTCGCTTCCCTGCGGCGGCATGATTACGTGTATCAAAACAAGAGGGATTCCCGCTATTTCCTGGGATTCGCCCACCTTCGCCTGGCCGAATCCGTGATTGAAGGTATGGATCTGGCTGCAGTCTGCCTGCCCTACCTCGAAGAGCTGCATAACCAAACCGAGGAGACCACGTTTTTCGCCCTCTATAACGGAAAATACTGTATCGCCATGGAGATCTGCGGTCAGATCGATACCCGTGTATCCGTCGGCAGAGGTGAGATCATGCCACTGCACTGCGCAGCTTCCGGTAAGGCGGTGCTGGCATTTCTGCCGGAAAAAGAGCGGGAAACACTATTATCGAACCTTGAGCTCGAAACCTACACTCCCGAGACGACCACCAATATGAATGATCTTCGCAAGAACCTCTCATCGATCTACGCCACGGGAGTTTCCTACAACAATCAAGAGTTCCATAGAGGTATCACCGCTCTGGCAGTGCCGCTTTTCGGTAACGACAATCGTGTCGTAGGGGCTATTGCCCTGGTCGGCACCTCCATCGATCTGGACATGGAACAGCTCGATGAATACGCACCGATATTTGTGGAGGCGGCTGCAAGCATCTCCGGTAGGATCGGGGCGACCTTCCCACGCCATATTCTGGACTACTGGGCAAAAAAATCCCCTCGATAGCTCTATTCGATCCGCTCCACGATCCTACCGCTCTCCTTCTCCTTTAGGATTACCTTTGTCCTTCCGTCGGGCATCTTTTCTTTTTTGATCAGGAAGTGGTTTTCGTTGTAATCGGAAAAGCCGCCCTTTTCTGCAGAACCTTTTTCACCACGCCAGAGCACCAGCTCAACCGGCTCCCACCGTTTGGAGGCAACGGAACGGTAACAGGCATCCATGATCGCGTTCACTACGTATCCATCGTAGAAGGTCTCCATCGGTTGCTTTCCGCTGTCCAGTGCGTTGAGCATGTCGGTAAACATATGGACATAGCCGAGCTCTGCCAATTCATCTCCAACGGGGAACAGCCAACCCTTGTCCCCTTCGGCCTTCTCCGCTACGTAGCCCTGCTGGCCGACATTCGTGAACATCTCGAAACCGGTTCTCAACCAGTGGTTGACCCAGACCGTCCCCTCGGTGCCAGACACCTCATCTCGAAGATCCATCCCGCCCCGGAAGCACCAGCTCGTTTCAAACTGGCCGACAGCCCCGCTTTCGTATCTGATCAGACCGATGGCGCTGTCTTCGACCTCGACAGGATGGACCTGGGTATCCGCCCAACATACTACCTCTAGAGGACGAACATTTTTGCCGACCAAAGCTCGGCTGATTTCGATGCAGTGACAGCCCATGTCAACAATTGCTCCGCCGCCCGAGGCCGATCTGTCCCAGAACCAGGCACTGTGCGGCCCGGGATGGGTTTCCCGGGAACGTGTCCAGAGCACCTTGCCTACAGCACCCTTGCCTACAGAATCGATTGTCTTCAGCATTTTCGGTGTATAGGTCAGATCTTCGAGATAACCGTGAAACACGCCGGTCTTCTCCACGGCCCGCAGCATCTCCAGGGCATCTTTGGAATTTGTAGCCAGAGGTTTCGTGCACAACACGGCCTTGCCGGCTTCTGCAGCCTTGAGCACAGCTTCCTTGTGCAGAGAGTTGGGAAGCCCGATCACAACGACGTCCGTCTCCGGATCGTTGATCGCCTCATCCATGTCGACGGTCCATTTTTCCACTCCCCACGTGGCCGCGGAGTCCTTTGCCTTCTGTTTGGATCGCGAGTACAGGACATGAACCTTGTCACGGCTCCGATTTGCGTGGAGTGTTTGGGTGTAGAACATCCCGATCAAACCTGTTCCCAACATAGTGATCTTATGCATATCGGTACCTCCCCTGTAATATTGTAGTCAGCTGCCCGATTTTGAAACCAGGAACCGGACAATTTCTAGTCAGCGCTCCGTAGACCGACAGAGAATCCTTCCGACAGATCTTAAAGGTCAGCCTCCGTGCAGCTGCTGGAGAGCGAAGAAGATCCGCTCCGCCGTGATCGGCAGGTGGGTAACCCGAACCCCGATCGCGTTTTTGACGGCATTGGCCGCCGCCGGACCGGCTGCGGAGATCGCCGGTTCCCCGATTCCCTTGGCGCCGAAGGGTCCCTTCCCGGATCTGGATTCCAGCACGATCGACTTGATATCCGGCACATCTTTCGAGGTCGGAATGATATAGTCGTGGAAGTTCCAGGTCCAGGGCACCCCATCGACCTCAAGGTAGTCCTCCATCAGTCCGAAGCCCAACCCTTGGGCAACCCCGCCTTCCATCTGTCCTTCCACCCTATTGATGTTGATCGCCTGTCCGATGTCGTAGGCCGTGGCCCACTTCAATACCTTCACCTCCCCGGTTTCGATATCCACCTCGACCTCCGCCGCCTGAGCACCGAAGGTAAAGTCCGGAAACACGGGATCCTTGATCACATCCGAGCTGATCGGCTCGGTGAAGGGAGCCCGGAAGGTTGCCAGGCTCTGGGGGATCTTGCCTTCGAAGTGGCACTGCTTGATTGCATCGACCAGAGGGATTCGCTTTTGGGGATCGTCAACCACATAGACGGAGTGGTCCTTCAGGTCGAGCTTCTTCGGGGCCACGGAAAGCATCTCCGCCGCCTTGTCGGTAATTATCTTTTTCACGTTTTCCGCTGCTAATTTAGTAGCGTTCCCCGACATATACAGGGCCCGGGTTGCGGTTACCGTCCCTGAGAGGGGTGTGACTTGGGAGTCCGTGGAGATCACATGGATCTCCTCGACATTGAGTCCCAACACCTCCGCTGCAATGGCCCGAACCGATTCGCGCTGTCCTCCCCCAAGATCCGGGATACCGGTTCGGACCACGGCGCTGCCGTCCATCTCCAGGTTGACCCAGCAGTTGGAGGTGTCGTGCAGGTAGGTCATCCGTCCGTA
>CAZVHJ010000033.1:0-17763 GCA_964627715.1 uncultured Spirochaetaceae bacterium
TGGAGGGGCGCTACGGCATGGAGCCCAGGGTGGAAGCCCTGACCATGTTCCGCAACGAGCTGTACAGGCAGATCGAAGTTGGAGTGAAGAACTGGCTCAGCGACGTGCGTTTCATTCCCAAGTTCCTGATCGCCGCCCTGTCATTCGTGGTAGTTTATTTTTTCATGTCTTTCGTGGTGCGGGATCCCCTGCCGGTGATCGACGAGGTCGCGATCGGCCTGGCCGTGGCCGTGGGCGTATTCTTTTTTCAAGGCCGCCGGGACATAAGCTCAAAGGCAGCCACAAAAAAGCGGCTCGACCTGCGGGTGATTGTTGACAGGATCACCTTTCGGGAAAGTGATTTCGTGAAGCAGGTGGAGGCGGCTCTTCACAGAAACGAGACCGGCAGCATCGAGGATGTGATCAAACAAATCGTGGAGCCGGCCAGGCAGGAGCTGGGCGAGGACGTCCGTGAGGAGGCGGGGCAGTTCATTCGAGCGTTGGAGAGCAGGTTCGATTTCAAGAAGCTGCAACGGGAAGAGCGCATGCTCAAGCGGGTCTTGAGCAGAAGTCCTGTGACACTGGACAGAAACTTCACCCGGTTGGTGGAATCAAAGAAGTACGATTTTCCCCTATACGCGGTTTACAAGAGTTTCAAGAAAACAGTAGCAAATCTCAAATAGGCGGGATGAGCTTCGTGAGATGAACCTCTATAGCGACGCTCCGGAGTCAGGCGAAAATGGCGCTTTCCGCTGTTCTCTTTTTTAGATAATGGGAAAGTAAAGCCAGACCTACGGCCATGTTTTCGTTGCGTATGGTCATGTCCGCAGGAGCGCTGAGCTGCGTAGGGGCGAAGTTCCAGATTGCCTTGATATTCGCCTCCACAACCAGATCACATACACCTTGGGCGGCATCCTTGGGTACGGTGATGATCGCGATCCCTACGTCGAAGCTTTGAACGACTCTCTTCAGGCTTTCCATCGGTAGAACGGTAAAACTGCCGATGACTTTATCCTGCTTGCTCAGATCGTTGTCAAATACGGCGACCAGCTTCAGTCCGTACTCGCTCAAGCCCGGATATTCGATCAAGGCGGATCCGAGCTTTCCCGCCCCGATGAGGATCGCTGTGTTCTCCGTGTTTATCCCAAGGAAATCCCCGATCGCTCCTTTGAGCCCAGACACCGAGTATCCTGATTTGGGCTTGCCCTTATACCCGATCACGGACACGTCTTTCCGCACCTGGGTGTCGTCTACGTGGAAGAAATGTGCCAGATATTTGGAGCTGACGAACCGCTCACCTTTTTGCTCCAGGTCGGAAAGGATCTGGTGATAGTAGGGGATTCTCCGCAGAGTTTGCACGGGAATCGTGGACTTAGGTTTCTTGAGTTTTCCAGTATCTTTCAAGGTGATAAACCGTATCGAATTGATACGAGAAAGTCAATCGCCGATTCTCAGCTGTTCCTCCATCTCGGTCTGCTGCTCGAGAGCTTTTTGTGCCGTTTCGATGTTGGCCCGGGCAGGGGTGTAGCTCGGGTCGATTTCCAGAACCTGTTCCCAGAAATCGATCGCCCCTTCCAGATCCCCCTCGGCGTAGGCCTCCAAGCCGTTGAGATACAGTTCATCGATTCGGTTCTGTGCGGCAAGACGACCCCGGTCACCCAAATTGAGCTTAGCCTGGAGGCTGAACTTGTCGAGGGGATCAACCCGGCCGCTCAGATCGAGGTTGTAGTTCAGAACAAAACTGACCTTTTCCAGATCGACGCTGCTGCCGATGCTGACTTTCGGATTCTCTCCCTTCCACTGAAATCCGGTCTGCAAGGACAGAAAGTTGGTCACCATGAAGTTGAAACCTGTAGCCATATACCAATTCTCCGCAGGCGCATCCTCCGGAAAAAAACTGAAGGGCAGGTTGAAATCGAAGGCCCAGGTGATCGGACGGACCGGGGAGTAGGCGATCCCGAAGGTGGCCATCGTGGGCAGAGGTTCTCCAAGCGCCGGGATTCCGATATTCTTCACCGCGCCCCCGATGGAAAAATTCTTGCTCCGGGAAATGAAGAACTTCAGAAAATTGAAACGGGTCAGAACACCTACATCCAACATCGCTGTCAGCACGGACTGATCCGGGTAAAAGACGTTGGGAATATTCCGGTAGGCCGTCTTGAGGTTGGCCCCGATTCCCAAACCGTAAAAGTTGAAATCCGAGAAGAAGTTGTAGGACACATTCAGAGTGGCTACGGTTTCGGAGATGTACCCACGGTTCTCCCTCTCCCCCCACTCGTTGTATTCGGTGAACGGCACATAGAGAAACTTGCCCCCGACACCGATTCCCAGATCATCGTAGCGGATCGTATAAACCACCCCCTCGAGATTTGAATCTGCGATCCAACTGTGGTGATAGAAGGAAAGCTCGGTGATCTCCATAGAAGAGCTGGCCGAAGGATTGGCCTCCAGATACCCCGAATCCCAGGCTACGGCGGTGTAGGCCGTACCCATCCCTTCGAACTTTCCGCCCAGGGGAATCAGCAGGGTAGGAAAAGCCGTCAATCCCGTGTTGGGATCTTCAAATCGAGACAACGATTCGCTAAGATTGTAGTAGAAGTCGGAAAAATCCGCGAACACCGGAAGGCTCAAGAGACAAAGAACTGTAACGAGCAGTAAAATCCTCTTCATCTATAGAAAATATACATCCAAAGTTCGCAACTTTCCAGAGTTTGAGAAAACTCCATCCACTAGCTAAACTATCGGTCGTTTCGATATTTAGCTGTACGTACCCGGGTGTTTTCCGTCGATAATGATATAGATTATAGTAGAGTAGACGAAAATAATCCTCAAAACGGTTTTGGGGGCAAAAACAGCGTTGTATTCTCCTTTGGCAAAGGGAAAAATCATTCTCCTGATTCTAATCCTCTGTCTGGTTGCGGCAGTTAGCGTCCAAGCCCGCGGCCGGGCGGAAAGGCAGTCGCGGGAACGCCTGGCAGAGGTGGAGAAGCTTATCGAAGAGAAACGTTACAACCAGGCCATTCTGCTGCTGTCCCAGGTCGTCAAAGAGGATCCGGACCGCTTCGACGCCGCAGAGAAGTTGATGAATAGGATCCGTATGCTCCGGGACGAGATCGACACCGGTTTTGCCGAACTGAATACGGCGATCAGGGAAAATGATCTGGAAAGAATCGTGACCCTGATGGACAAGTTGGAGGATCTTAACCCATATCCGAGTGAGTCGGAGGCGGAGTTGCTCAATATGCTTCGGGCCGCCGGTGTCGAGCAGATCTACTTCGTCAATCAGTTTCGCGACATCATGGCCAGAGCCAAAGCCCAGATCGATGCGGGTCAATACCGGCAGGCCATAACTACATATCTCGAGGGATTCGAGATTAACAAGGATCGATTCGACGAAGCGGGGTACGGTAACATCCTGGTGAACTCCGTGAATACAGCCCTTGGAGATATGAGACGATCGATCGACGATTTCCGAGCTTTGTCTGCAGGCCTGGAGCAGGAGGATCCCCTGGTCGACGTAGAGGCGGAAGCCCTCGAACAGGCTGTGGATTCGGTTATTACCGTGCTGGAGTCAATGATGGCGGAGAAAGGGACGGTGGATCGGGCGGGCCTGACCTTCCTGGTTTTAAACACTCAGATCCGGGATAATTCCGCCGATGATCAGTACGATCTTTTTCTCTTCTTTGCCGGCCAGCTGGTATTCGGCCCCAGTGACAGCACCACCGAGGGGATTTCCTACGCCTTGGATGCGATCTGGCGGCGGGATTCTGCAAGCCTTGAGTCGACGCTCCTGCGGCGCGGTGAAACCGCCTATACAGCGGTAGTCGACGAGTTTCACACCCAGTCCTTGAACCAAGCCTTGGAGAGTGTGGTCGAGGCTCAAGCCCTGTTCAACGCTCTGCTCGATCTTCAGGCTCTATGGCCGCTGCGGGCCGCTCCAACCCGCAGCTACCCCCTCGACGAGTCGGCTCGGACCGCTGTTGATGCGGCTCTGCCCGCTTTTCTGCGCACCCAGGAATACCTAAAAGCCCTCGGCGACTATCGCTCCCTCGTCGAGACCAACCAAAGGACCACGGTTCTGGTGCAGAAAGAGGTCACCACCACGGCGCAGATCTTCGAGGATCGCAGAGAGCTTGTTGATCTGATACAACGAACCACGGCTCTAGGCTCGGCCTGGCAACAGCGTTTGTCCTTCTATACAAACGGCGCCGGGATGGGCTATTCATTGAACAATCATGCGGCTCAAGCTCGGGAGGTGATATCGGACGTCAACGGCACCTTGGCTACTATCGAAGCCCTCGATATACGCCTCCTGGATCGGGTGGCCAGGGTTCAGGGTATAGAGTTCGAGGAGCGTTTCCAGCGGTACAAAACAAGCTTCGAGGAAGGTGTGCGGCTGCAGGAAGGTGTGGAGGTGACTCTAGACCCGATCCGGGATGAAGACGGCCGGATCATCGAGTTACCGGTCCGGGTGGAGCAATTCCCCTCCCAAGCCCTGGCCATCTTCAAACCCCTCGTCAATGATCTGGAGGATCTTGCCGAAGGTGTAGGAGACATGCTGGAAAGCACCCTTCAAAACAGAGATTATCTAGATCGCAGCGAAGAGCTTCAGATCCACGTTCGTTCTCTCGAAAACTTGGTTGAGAGAACCGCGCAGCTGCAGGAGGAGCTGACAAAACGCTTTGAGGACGCTCAGCAGGCGTCCCTGCAGGCGGAGCGGTACCGACGGGAAGGTCTGTTGCGTTACCAGCAGGCCCAGGCTAATGTGAATAACGAGCGCTACGCCGAAGCTCGATTGAACATCCAAACCGCCCGGGAAGCCTTCGACAACTCCTTATCCTTTCAGGAAGACCCGGAGGTACGGCGAATCCGGGATGAGGATCTGGTGGCATTGTCTCGGGCAATCATTGACCGGGAAAACGACCGTGTCATCAGGGAGGTTCGGGGGCTGATCGATTCAGGACGGAGGTTGTACACTCAGGGTGATTTTTCCGGTGCAGAGCAGACTCTGCTCAAGGCCCAGGCCCGATGGTCGGACACCAATCCGGCGGAGAACCCGGAGGTCAGCTTCTGGCTCGCCCTGGTGAGAAGTGCCGTAGATGCCACGACCGGTCGAGAGATTGCCGTGACCGATCCTCTGTACAAGGAGATGAGCCAGCTGTACAATCTGGCCTACGGTGATTTTCAGGCCGGCAGGAAAGCCGTTGAACAGGGGGAAATGGGAGAAGCCCTGCGGCTGCTGAGACGGGCGGAGGAGCGAATCGCCAAGATTCTCGTGCCTTTCCCCTACAACGCTCGGGCTCGAGTGCTCACATTACGGATCCTGCAGATCAGCGATCCCGATGCCTTCCGGCGTCGAATCACAGAGCTGTACAACGATGCACTTGAGCGAAGAAATGACAGCCCTCAGGAAGCCTATGCCACCTTCAAGGACATCGAGCAGCTTCAACCTCAGTATCCGGGATTGCAAACCGCGATCAATAATATTGAAATTGCTCTCGGGTTTCGCATCCCTCCGCCGGATCCGGCCAAGATCGCCGAGTCCCGAGATTTGTACCTCCAGGCGAGGTCTATTCGGGACAGGAATCTGCGGGACCTGTATCCGTTGGCCCTGGATCAGTTGAACGAAGCAATCACTTTGAATCCGGATAACAGGGACGCCGTGGCTTTAAAGGACCAGCTTCTGATCGCGACGGGGGGAGAGAGGGAAGATGTGCTTTCCAGCGACGATCAGCGCCTGCTGCGGGAGGCCGAGGCCAAGTACCTGGCCGGCCGGTACTTTGAAGCCCTTGCCATCATCGAACAACTCCTCAGGAAACCGAGCAATCAAAAGAATCGGGAAATCCTGGATCTTGAGAAGCGGGTCCGAGCTAAGACGGGGTAGGCGCGTGTATATCTTTAAACGGACAGTACAGGCGACTTTGCTGATCTATCTCCTCTTCCTGGTTGTGGTTTGCCTTCCCGTGGGCGCTCAGAGTTTCTTCTGGGAAACCCCCCAGGTATTGGTTCCCGAAGGGGCTCGGTTTCCCACCGCCGTGTCCGGAGGCGGTCTGGTGGCCGTCGGCTGGCAGGTGATAGAACCCAATCCCGGCGGGGGAGGGCAGGTCTACCTGTCGATTCAAACTTCCCGGGATATACATACCTGGAGACGGAACAACCGCTTCGCCGGACCGATATCGTATGAGGATCGGGAGGTTCAGCTGTATTCAATGGCCATCGATCGCAGCGGTACGATCTATCTAGCTGTGGCCGCCGGGGACAAAGAGACCGCTCTGTACCGTTCCTCCGACGATGGGCAGACTTTCATCCTGCTCTCCACGATCGAGGCCGGCACGACCAGCCTGGCTCCCAACATCTCTTTGACCGACGGCGGCAATATCCTTCTGTTTGTCACCCAGGAGAGAGGCAATTCCCTGTTTATCTACTATAGCGTCAGTGAGAACGGAAGAATCTGGAGCCCTTTCGAACCGCTGGTAGCGGGGGGCGAGCTGACGATCAATTTCCTGCCGGCCCACACCTCGCTGAACGGGCGGGAATATGTGGTATTTCAGGCCTGGCCCAGTGGTACGGGGGCGGAGAGAAACTATCAGCTATACCTGGTGTCCAGTAGCGATGGGGGCTACACGTGGAGTGCGACGAACCGGCTCCCACTGGAGGAAAGCATCGGTGGTGAGGAGTTCAACCGGGGCGCCTACTCGAATCAGCGGCCCTTCATCAGCACTGTGAACGGGAATATTGCCGTTGCCTGGGAGCGCCAGCGGGGGGCAGGGATCCCGCAAATTTTTTTCGCCGAAATCCGTAGCGACGGTACGGTGGTAGGTGAGGCCGAGGCGGTCACAGCCGGTGAGGGCACAGCCCGCTTTCCCAGGATCGTGCGCCTGCGTGACAAGATCCTGCTGTTCTGGTTCGACAGCCGGCGTGGGGAGGACCACATCTTTTTCGCGGAGAAACGAGGCGCTCTGTGGCAGGAGAGGGATTTGAGCGATATCAGCGGTTCCTCCTATTTCGCCTATCCGATCGATCTGAACCAGCAACTGTACGTGTTTTGGGAGAACAGGGTCGGCAATGCCTCGAGAATCATGTTTCTCGGACCGGATCAGACGGTCAATCCTGCGGCGGTAAGACCCTTGAACTTTGATCCGCGGCAACCCTCCAGGCAGGACACCGTACAGATCCTGTGGACCCTTCCCGGAGATCCTTCAGGTATCGCCGGAGTCGACTACCTATGGAATCAAGACAGGGATGCGCCGCTGGAACAGGAGCTGCGCCTGCTCGCGGATACTACCTCTGTCCAGCTGACAGCCGATCGTGACGGCAACTGGTACTTCCGCCTTGCGGTTCAGGATTATGCCGGCAACTGGTCCAGGCCGGTGTCGATCACTTTTACCCGGGATACGCTGCCACCGGAGACACCCGAGATTGTGCCGCTTCCACAGGATGAGGAGGGATTTGTCTCCTCCAATACCTTTGCCGTTACCTGGCAGCCGCCGCCTACACTTGAGGATCTCAGCGGGTATTCATACTCACTTGTTTTCCTCGGGCCGGTTGATCAGGAGGATCTGACTGTCGAGCCCCGGCTTGCCCCCCGGCCTCTGACCTCGGCTTCAGAAACGCCCACCTACAACAACCTGGACGACGGTATCTGGGCATTTTCCGTAGCCTCTGTGGACCAGGCCGGGAACATCAGCGATCCGGCCACAGTGCTGCTCAGGCTGAATAAATACATCCCGGTGACCTACATCAGCTACGTGAACTCGCAGGTGGATCCCCTCGGGGTGTTGTCCCTCAGTATCGGAGGGCGCGGATTCTCGGTGGGCGGACTGGTTAATCAGGTGATTCTCGATCAAGATGGGAAACCGCCCTACGACTACTCCTTTCCCCGCGCTCAAGGCTTGTTCAATGTGGCAGGCGATCGGCTGATTCGCGGACTGAACGTAGTGGAAATCGAGGAAGGGCTGTACCGGGTCGGGGTGGTGCATCCTACCCGAGGGAGCGTGTTTACCGCCCCTATCCTGCGAATCGAGAGTCCCGGAACCGTGAAGTTCGGGGATTTCTCTTTTACCTACACCCGGCCCTGGCGGAGCGTTCGGCGGGTTGCCCATAGCTTGAGCGCCGACAACCTGGTGGTGTGGTTGGTCTTGGCCTTTCTGGCCATACTTTTTCTGGTCTCGATTAGCAAGCTCGCTGGGATTGTCCAAGAGAACAGAGTGCTGAGCACCGAGGTGATGGCGGTTATTCGCGGAGAGGTATCGATCTATAGGAAGGAAGAGAGAATGAAAGAGTTGGAGAGAAGGGGAGTCGGTCTGCGGCTGAAGTTCACCTTGCTTATCATGATCCTGGTGTTGATCACCGTGCTGATGGTTTCCATCCCTCTAGGAGTTTTCATGATCAGCCGTCAGAGCGAGAACTTAACCGAGGGCTTGCTTCAGAGGGTCGATGTCCTGATCGGCAGTGTGTCCTCCAGTGCAGAGAACAGCCTGCTGATTCAAGATAGGATCGAGCTGGGACTGCTGCCGGATCAGATCGGTTCGATGGATGAGGCTCAGTACCTGACCATCACCGGTGTAGGGATCAGCGATTCCCAAAACTTCGACTACGTCTGGGCTACCAATGACGAACAGATCGATACCAAACTTCGGGCCGGCTCCTTCAGTCAGGAGTCGGTGGGAGTGGTGCGTATGCAAGACGATCTGAGTGCGGTAATCGACCAGTTGGCGGTGGATGTGAACACCAAAGCGGAGCAGCGAGTGGCGGAATTGGCGGCGGAAGTGAACAGGCTGTCCGCTCGAGCCCGGGAGCTGGCCCGGCGGGCGGCAACGGATCCGCAGGCCCAACAGCAGCTGGGCGAGATCTCTCAGGAGATCAGCGAACTGGACTCCCAGATTCTCAGTGAACTGCGACAGATCGGTTCGGTTACGGGAAGTTATCCGGAGTTCGATCCTGAAAGATTGCTTCCATTCTACACCTTCTACCGCCCGATCGTATACCGCGTGCCGGGGGAGGAGATCTACTTCCGGGGTGCCGTACGGATGGGCGTCTCCACCGAAAGAATTCGAGCCGAGCTGGCAATCTCCACGCGCAACCTGATTGTCCGTACCGGAATCATCGCCCTGATCGCCGCCGGCCTGGGATTGCTGGGAGCCATCATCATGGCCTCGATCACCATCAACCCGATCAAGAAACTGGCCGCCGGTGTGGCGGTGATCCGGGATACCGAGGACAAGGAAGAGCTGCGGGAACATGTGATCGACGTGCGCTCCAAAGACGAGATCGGGACCCTGGCCACCACGGTCAATCAGATGACCCAGGCTCTGGTCAAGGCAGCCATCGCCAGTAAGGACCTGACCGTTGGTAAAGGGGTCCAAAAGATGTTCATCCCATTAGAGCTGGATCCGACGGATCCGGCCGGGGGGAAAGGTACCACAGGAGGCGAACAGGACGAAAACATCGAGATCTTTGGATTCTACGAAGGAGCCAAGGGGGTTTCGGGAGACTACTTCGACTACCGCAAGCTGGCCGACAAGTACTACGCCGTCATCAAGTGCGACGTGGCCGGCAAGGGCGTGCCCGCCGCTCTGATCATGGTGGAGGTAGCCACGATTTTCTCCACCTTTTTCAGAAACTGGACACCGAAAGATCCGGGACTCAAGATCGACCAACTGGCCTACCTGATCAACGACATGCTCGAAGAACGGGGGTTCAAGGGCCGCTTCGCCGCCCTGACCCTGGCCATCATCAACTCCGAGACCGGCAAGAGCTACTTCGTCAATGCCGGGGATACCAACCTCCATATCTACCGGACCACCCAGAGGAAAATGGTCGAGAACAAGCTTCCCGACGCCCCTGCCGCCGGAGTTTTCCCGTCGAATCTGGTGGAAATGCAGGCGGGATTCAAGATCGTGCCCCAGCAGCTGCAGGCCGGAGACACCGTGTTTCTGTTTACAGACGGGATCGAAGAGGCCAAGCGCTCCTTCCGCAACGAGAGATTCCAGCCAATCCCCTGCAACGAACCGGGCCTTGCGGAAAACGAGGAGCACGGCGGTACTCACCTCAAAGGCAGCGACAATGAGGAGCTAGGGCTCATCCGCATATATGACATCATCAACGCCGTGTTCAATCGACAAGTCTTCCGGCTTCTCAAATTTCACAACCCGATCCCCGAGGAGGACCTGATCTTCGATTTCACCGAATGTGCCGGTACTGTGGAGGAAGCGGTCCTGGCCATGGTGTCTGTGGAAAAGGTGTTCCGTATCTACCCGGATCCCGATGCGACCATGGACGACCGGGTGTCCGTGGACAAGAATATCGATGCTTTCCTGAAGAGTTATTTCAAGCAGTTCGATCGCTATTTCCGGGCGCCTATACAGAGCGAGGAAGAACAGCCCGTCGTGGTCTTCGGCCGTCTCAAGGAGGACGAGCAGTACGACGACCTCACCATTCTGGCGATTCGCAAGAAATAGAGCTTTTCTGCCTGCACGTAATGAGCTCGGGCTCCGAAGATCAAAATAGATTTTTCTGGAGTGTACGATGAAAAGGCTTATTTTGAGTGTGACTCTGATTATGGGCATGGCAGCTCTTGCCATGGGCCAGGTCAATACGGTGGTGATCCAAAACGCCGAAAACGCGGTCTTCCACTACGTACTGGATCCGCCGGAGCTGACCGCTTTCGATGCCTCGGCCAGTATCTTTCAAAACGTGGTCTATGATTACTTCGCCGAGGCTCCTGTCGCGGAGGATGATTTCGGCGGCTTTACCGAGCTAGCTTCAGGACAGTCGGTACGTCTTGAGAACCTGTCCGAGGGAAAACACCTGCTGGTGGGTTTTTTTGTGATGCCCGGGGAAAGGGAGTTCCCGGTCCGGGTGATCAACCTGCAGGCAGGGGGGGAGCTGGATGAGCGGACCTACCAGGTATTCAGCGAGCCGAGTTACATCTCTGCCCGAGCGGGCAGGGGACGGATCGCCGCCTATCCACCGATTCCCCCTTCAGCGCTAACCTCGACCGGCGGGGGCGCCGTTGTCCGTAAGGCGGGGGAGCCTGACGGTACGGAAGGCGCGGCGGAACGAGGGTTCTTTCGATTCCAGATCGACAATCAGTACGAAGATTGGGAGGCCATCCCCCCATTCTTGTCTTTTCCCGCAGATTATACCCTGCTCAGCTTTACCCGGGAGCAGCATGGCGGAGAGTTCGAAGTTCTGCCCATTAGCCAATCCCGGTATTGGCGTACCGGGGGTTCGGCCCTGAATGAGATCAAGGTGGTGGACAACTTGCAAGTCGTTTACCTCTACCTCTCCACCCATTCCACCCTGTCCGCCGACCTGTCCGTGTTCCTGTACTTTCACACCGACAGAAACCTCAGGCGGCTTGGAGCGGAGAACCGGTTCACCCTGGAGCTGGTGCCCTCCCGGGCCGAGGAACCGGGCCTGGTTGTTCTCTGGGAGAAAGATAGAAAGCCCGTGATTGTCGGGAAGTTGGCGTCGGGGAGTTTTTTTCTAGAGGCAAGAATCGAGAAGCAGCTCCTCTTCGATCTGTTGTCCGCCAAACCGGAGATAACTTTTTTCGATTTGACTACCAGCTTCTTCGACCGCCAGGAGCTCACTTACGAGGAGTTTTACATCGCCTCGGTAACTCTTGCGGAGATACCCACGGAAAAAACGATCTACTGATCTTTACAGGTTGAAGCGGATCGTTACCACGTCGCCGTCCTGAACCTGGTATTCCTTTCCCTCCAGCCGCAACCGGCCGTGCTTGCGGGCTTCGGCGAAGCCGCCGTCGGCCAGAAGCTGGTCGCAGGGGATCACTTCAGCCCGGATGAATCCCCGTTCCATGTCGGTGTGAATCTTCCCGGCCGCCTTCAGGGCGGTCGCGCCTTTCGGAATGCTCCAGGCCCGTACCTCCTGATCCCCAACGGTGAGAAAGCTGATCAACTCGAGCCGGGAGTACAAAGCATTGAGGAAACGGTTCTTGGCCGGATCCTGAAGACCCAGATCGGCGAGAAACTCCTTCTGGTCTTCCAGGGACAGTTGGGAAATCTCCATCTCCTGAAGACCCTGAACGGGAAACACGTCGATCCCCAGCTCCTGGGACTGCCGCTTGACCTCGGCGATGTCCACCGAGGTCTCTCCCATGTTGATCACGACGATCATCGGCTTGGCGGTGAGAAACTGGAAACCCGCGAGCAGGGTCCTGTTTTCTTGGTGGATCAAATCGGCGCCGATACACCGCCCTTCTTCCAATCGAGCCGAGATCTTTTCAAGGCTCAGGTACTCCCGGTCTCCCTTCTTCCCTTCCTTTTCCAACCGCTCCAGCCGCTTCTCCACGATCTCGTAGTCGCTGAGGATCATGGAGTCGAGCAGCTTCCGCAGATCCCGCAGCGGATCCACCGTACCCAGGGAATGGACCACGGCTTCATCCACGAAAGCCCTCAGTACGATAGCCACAGCGTCGCTGGTCCGAAGCTCCCCCAGGGTTCCTGAGGCGATGCCCCCCTGTTCGCTGAGCTTAAGATGCAGGTCTTTGAGAAGCACAGTGGCGTGGATCGTTTTCTTCTTATCAAACAGGGCGGCGAGCTGCTCCACCCGCGGATCAGGAACCGCGACTTCAGCCAGGTGGACCTGCTGATAGCCACCCGCCTGTTGTCCGGACAGGGCGTTGAAGATCGTGGTTTTTCCGCAGAAGGGCAGGCCGATGAGACAGGTTTCCATAAGTTCTTTATAACAGGAAGCAGAGCCCTCCGGCAATTGCTTTTTTTTGATCGCAACTGTAATAATAGAGGATCTGAAGCGATGAAACTGCGTTTTTTCTGTGACCTGTGCGGCACCGAGGTTCCCCGCAACACGATACGCTGCCCTACCTGCGGCCGCTATTTCACGGCGATCCAATGCCCCCGCTGCGGCTTCAGGGGGGAGGAGAAGGACTTTGCCCAAGGCTGTCCGAAGTGCGGGTACATGAAAATTCCCAGCACCGCGGTCACCGGCGGGGAAGCGAAGAAGGCTCGGAGGCGGCGAAGGGCAACCGCGGCCGCCGAGTCTCCTCCTCGGAGCGGCAGGAATTCCGATGCGGCGCAGCAGCCCGGCCCGTCCGCACCTGCCGCTGTCTACCGATTGATCGGCCTCATCCTGACCCTCGTTTTGATTGCCCTCGTGGTTATCCTGTTTCTCCGCTGAACCTGATCCCGGCCCAACGCCGCCCCTGGATGCATATCTCGAAGATTTGAGCTTGGGCGTGAGATTGCTAAATTTACCGACCTAGTTGAGAAGCCCCAATCCGGCTCCCCCGAGCAAGTAGTAGGAGCCCGGCGAATCGAACTCCCCGGCCACGGAGAAGGAGAGGAACAGCTGCGTATTGGGGATCAGCCAGTGCGCCTCCAGGGCCGCCTGAAAGGGAAGATCCAGGCCGAAACCCTCGTCGAAGGGAAGTGTGCGCAGGGACATGGAGGCTCCCAGGGAGAACGGTGTCAGGTCAAGGAGCAGACCGAAACGGCCGTACACCCAGCCGTAGATGTCCGCCTCCGGGGTGGAGCTCGAATCGTAGGATACGGTCCAGGGAGAAACAATCACCTCCGGGGAAAACAGCAGCGCCACAGGACCCACGTGAAAACTGGTGGGCAGACCCAGGGACAGTCCGCTGAAGTTGGCCAGGGTATCGGTATAGACATTTTGGTAGGTCAGCTTAGCCTGGGCGGCGCTGCCCAGGCTGAAGACACCTGAGGGCGTGAGTAGGGAGGCTTTGAATGCGGCGCTGGCGAACCAGGGTAGATAGAAGGTGTCTTGGTGATAGCCGATGATCCCTCCCACGGAAGTGTCCAACTCGAAGCGGTTCTGTTCGCCTATACCGAAACGAAGAGCCAGGCTGACCGGCACCCGCACATCGGCGCCACCGCTGTCGCTGCTGCTGTGGGCGAGAAACAGCGAAGAAACTTGAGCGCTGCCGCCGGGCAGCACTTCGGTTGACGGGGAGTACAGTAGTCCGGCGCTTCCGCTCCACAGGCTGCGATACCGAAGGACGATGGTGCTGTCGATCCGTACGCCAAGCTCGGCCGTCATGGTCTGTCCGTCCTGTTCCGATACCGCCTCGATGCGCACCGTGTACCTGCCGTCGGGAAGGGGCGCTCCGCTTGGACCGCGGCCGTCCCAGTCAAAGCCCTGCTCCCAGGTTGTGAAACGGCCGAGATTCCGTGTCAGCACCACCCGGCCCTCCGGGTCGGTGATACCGGCTTGCCCGTTTCCATAGCTGGTAACACGGAAACGAATCCTGGCCGTGCCGAGAAGACCGGCATTGCGGGGATTGAAGGCCGTTCTGCTGGACTGCAGGTCAGACAGGGCGAAGGCCGCCTCCTTCAGGGTTACGCTAAGCTCGGTCAATTCGCGCATGTAGATCTTCACCTGGCGGCTGGTCTCTTCGTATCCAAAGGCCCGGATGTGAAGGTCGTAGGAGCCGATGGGAAGTTCGTGCAGCCTTCCTGCAGGAAGCCACAGCGAGTCGAACTTGATCTCCGCCTGGGCAGGAGAGGCCTCAACTTTCAGAAAACCGGTGATCTCCTCCAGTTCGAAGTAGTAGGAATCGTAGACACCGGAGTAGTTGATCCATTCGCTCTCGCTGTAGTATCCCTCCATCTTCAGAGTGAGCTTGTGCCGTCCCGGCTCGACATCGTCTAGGAGCAGGGGCGTGATCCCCATGTAGCGATTGTCCAGGTACACGTCGGCGCCGCCGGGACGGGACTTGATTTCCAGGCCCGTCTCTTCCTCCTCCGGTTCGAAGGGGTCGAGATCAGGATCTTCGCCATTGCCCGCATCATTGGAGGTGAATTTCTTGACCGCACTGTCCTTTTTGTCCCTGTCCTGCGCCTCATCGAGCAGAGTTCCGCTGGTCGTGGAGCAGGCCAGCAGACCCCAGAGAAGGAGCAGTCCGAGAAGAACGATTCCCGCCCGTCTCATGGTACAAATGTAGCCTCCTCGAACCGGGAATGCAACTCAGGGTTAGGCTTTTTTTGTGCTCAGGAACAACCGATAAACTAGTAGAATGAGCATGGCACGAAACTTTTTTATCTTCCGAGCGGTCCGCAGCTTTTACAGGAACGTCAGCAGAGAGAACCTGCCCAAGCTGGTTCTGTTTGTATCTCTCCTGGTCATTCTGGGCGGGGTTTTCGTGTTTGTCGCCGAAACCGGCGCAAACCAGAGGATGTTTGGCCGCTTGTTCGATTCGATCTGGTGGGCATTCGTCACCATCACCACCGTGGGCTACGGGGATCGCTACCCGGTCACCCCACTAGGGCGGATTTTGGCCATCGTGCTGATGCTGATGGGGATCGTGACGATTTCCACACTTTCCGGAACCATCGCCAGTATTTTCGTGGACCGGAAAATCAGGGAGGGTAAAGGCTTGCAGGACATAAACACCCGTTCCCACGCCGTGTTGTGCGGCTGGAACGTCAACGCCGAGCGTATTTTGGAGGGTTTGAGCTACCTGTCCGGGGGGGGCAAACGGGCCGTGGTCCTGGTAAACGAAATGGATCCGGAGGAGTTCCAGGCGCTGAACGCCCGCCATAAGGATATGGATCTGCGCTTTGTGCGGGGAGATTTCAGCAGCGAAAAGGCTCTACGCCGGGCTTCTCTTGGTTCAGCCAGAGCGGCCATAGTTCTCTCCGACACTTCCGGTAAAAACACCTTAACCAATGCCGACGAACGGACCATTCTGGCCGCGTTGGCGATCAAGGCGATCAATCCGGACATCGTGACCAGCGCGGAGTTGGTCAATCCGGAAAACGAGGGCCACCTGCGCCGGGCCAACGTGGACGACATCCTGGTCTACGGCGAGCTCAATGGCTTTCTCCTGTCCAGCGCCACCGTTTCCCCGGCGATTCCGCGGGTGACTAAGGAATTACTTTCCTATCACAGCAGGAGCTTTTTGAAGCAGGTCGGAATCCCCCCCGGCTTCGTGGGCAAGACCTTTGCCGAGCTGTCCGAACACTTCCTGAAGTCGGGAACGGGGGTGTTGATCGGATTTCTCTCCGAGGAGAAGAAAATGTCCCTGGATGATATTCTCTCAGAAGGTTCCTCGGCCATCGACGCCTTTATAAAGGCAAAATTCGCCGAGGCGGAGCTGGATGTCTTAGAAGGTGAGAAAGAGGAGCTGGAGATTAAGCTCAATCCTGGTTCGGAGTACATGATCAAGGACAACGAATCCGCCTTCGTGATCGGAGGCTCCGCAAGCTGAGGGTACAATGGCAAAACGAAGAGAAAAAACAAGTCCGGACCGCTTCAAAAAGATAGAAATACTGGCGGAGTTTACCGACGCGGAAGTGCAGGCCATACGCCGCATCGCCAAAGAGGTCAGGGTTCCCGCCGGCGAGGTGCTCATGCGGGAGGGTGAGGTGGGCGATTCGATGTATCTCTTCGCCGAGGGGCAGGTTCTGGTGACCAAGAACCTGACCCTGAAGACGGGAAAACGGGGCTTCAGCCAGGCGGAGAAATCCATGGTTCGCCTCGACGCGCGATACGTGTCCTTTTTCGGTGATATGGCCATGTTCGAGAAAGACGTGCGCAGCGCCACTATCACCGCTTCTACGGATTGTTTACTCTATGAGATCAAACGGGAGGATTTCGAGCGGGTAACCGAGGAGAACTGCGCCCTGGGTTACAAGCTGATTCGCAAGATCGCTACGGTGCTTTGCCACCGCGTACGCCAGGGCAACCAGGACATCCTCAAGCTCACCACCGCCTTGAGTATCGCTCTGTCAAAATAGGGAGTTTCCATGATCAGACCGCGACTACACCTACAGACATACATTCTGCTGCTCCTGTTCACCGCCGCCCTGTCGGGAGCCCAGGAGGTGCGGACCGAACCTCAAGCGCCTCGGGGGTTTCGCTCGATCGAGCTGGGCATGGAGCTGGAGCAGGTCAAACAGCTTCTGATCGAAGATCCTCTGTTCGACTACAGGGGGGATCCCGATATCAGCTTTCTTCCCCAGCCCCCCCAGACTTTGATCGAAACCTCGGGAAGCTCCTACATCCGAAGGGCCTACTTTCAATTCGACCAGGATCGACTGTACATCCTGATCTTGTCAATGGACCCGGACAGTCTCGACTACTACACCCTGTATTCAACCCTCTCCGAAAAATACGGCCAGCCGTCCAGCTTGGATCCCACCGAGGCGGTCTGGCTGTTCGATGGGGTACGCCTGTCTCTTGAACGCCCCCTCAACGTCAAGTATATTGACAGGGCGGTCTTCGAACGGCTGAAACAGGAGGGTCAGGTGCAACAGGACCTTTGGGAGATCTCGAAAGATAATTTCCTCGATCAGTTCTAAGGAAACAAAACGGTGAACAGAAAACTCTTTCCACTCAGTGCGGCTATACTATTGTTTATTTCTGCTGTATTGTCCTGCAGCAATGGGTTGGAGGAGTGCATCGATGTGGTCCTGGGCGGCGAGACATTCCGGGTCGAGGTGGCCCGTACGGCGGAGCAAAAGCGGCAGGGGCTGATGTTCCGCCAGTCCATCGGGCCGCGGGAGGGCATGATCTTCCTCTACGATACGGATCAGCACCTGGCCTTCTGGATGAAGGATACCATCATCCCCCTGACCCTGGTATTTCTGTCCAAGGACGGGGAGATCCTTCAGGTGGAGCAGCTCAAACCGTTTTCGTTGAAAACCGTACTTTCCGAACGGGCGGCCCGCTACGGTCTGGAGCTTCCGGAAGGGGTTCTCGAGGAATTGGGTGTGGAGATCGGGGATCGGGTGATACTTCCGAAGGACTTCCCCTGATCCCGCAGCCGGGCGTCGGCGG
>CAZVHJ010000033.1:17773-54664 GCA_964627715.1 uncultured Spirochaetaceae bacterium
CCCTCAGTCCTCCTCTCCCTCCTCCAGTTCGGGAAACAGCTCTAGAGCCGGTTCCTGAGCAGCGGCGCCCTTCTTTTCCGGTTCGTTCACCAGGATCTCAACTTTACGCTCGATCTTGGCCAGTTCTTTTTCCAACTCCTTGGCCAGCTTCATCCCCTCCTCGAAAATTGACACCGCCTCCTCCAGGGGGATCTTTCCCTCCCGCAGCTTCTCGCTTAAGCTTTCCAAACTATTGAGACGATCTTCAAAACTCTTCATTCCTCTTTCTCCTTGACTGCGGCCCGAAGCCGTCCTTTGTGGAGCCGGATCCGTACCATGTCCTCGGTGTCCACCTCCCGGCTGGACATCAGAACCTGTCCGGTTTTCTCGCTGCTCACCACTGCGTACCCCCGCTGAAGAACTGCCAGAGGCGAGTTGGACATTATGGCCTGTGAGAGGAGGTCGAGTCGGTGACGGGAGGGTACAAGCAGCCGCTCCATGACTAACTTGAGCTGCTCCCGGGCTTCCTCAACCTGGAGGGCGTAGGGTTGAACGTAGATTTGAAAGTTCCGTACCAGATTATCCGGGGTGAACTGGGACAGGAGCAGCCGGATCCGTTCAACCCTCGACTGCAGCGCCTCGGTGATCCCGGTTCTCAACGCGGCTAGTTGAGCGGCCAGTTCCAGCCTGGAGGCGGATACCATCTCAGCGGCGGCCGAAGGGGTAGGGGCGCGAACATCCGCGACCAGATCCGTCAGGGTCGTGTCGATCTCATGGCCCACGGCCGAGATCACCGGTATCCGTGAATCCGCGATAGCCTGCACCACGGTCTCATCGTAGAAGGGAAGCAGGTCCTCCAGGGAGCCTCCGCCCCGGGTCACGATCAGCACATCTCCCATCTCAAACTCATTGGCCCGCCGGATCTGGCGGGCGATGGCCTCGGCGGCCCCTTCGCCCTGGACTGCAGAGGGCAGGATCACCAGGTTTAACCCGGCGTTTCTTCGTTTCAGCACCCGCAGAATATCCCGGATCGCAGCCCCGGTCGGGGAGGTAACCACGGCAACCCGGGCGGGGAATAGAGGCAGGGGTTTTTTTCGCTCCCTGTCGAACAGTCCGAGTGCGGCCAGCTTGGCTTTGCGTTTTTCCAGCAGGGCGAGGAGCTCTCCCTCCCCGGCTTTGACGAGGGACTCGCAGATCAACTGGTAGGTGCCCCTTTTGGCGTACACCGAGATATTTCCCGAAGCCCGTACCACCATGCCGTCGGCGGGCTTGAAGCTCAGAGCGAACGAACGATTCTTAAACATCACGGCGGAGAGCACCGACTGCTCGTCCTTGAGGCTGAAATAAAGATGTCCCGTGCTCGAAGGACGGAAATTCGAGATTTCTCCCTCCACGGTAATGCTGTAAAACTCACCCTCCAGCAGGTCCCGGATCAGATAGGTAATCTCGGAAACGGAATAGCAGCGTTCCTTCTGGTTACCGGCGGTGTCCATCATTCGATCCCTGGTTATCCAGCTGTGAGGGTACCGTTTTCTGCCGTGATTGGCAATTGAAAAACTTTTTTAAATGTCGATAATTTCCGTAGACATGAAGAACCTGGCCGTGGCCAACGCTCTGGCCTTGAATGCCCATGCCCTGGAAGCAATTCCCCCTGGAGAGAACGCTCTGAAGCGGGTCGGGCGGTACGCCCGTGAGCTTCCCGGGGTAGAAAGAAGCGTTCTCCTTCTTCCCGGCGGCGATTCAGCGCCTCGGGGCGTAGAGGCCGATGCTAAAGAGCTCGGCTTTCAAATTCAAATCCTGAAGGGCGGCTCGATAGCGGAGCTGCTTCGCACACTCCAGTCTCTGGCCGACGGCTACGACAACCTCTTCTATTTCTTTGCCGATTGTCCTCTTCTCGATCTGTCCTTGAGCACCCGGATGCTTGACAACCACGGGAAGTACTACGCCGACTACACTTTCGCCGACGGCTTTCCCTACGGGCTGAGCCCGGAGATTATCAAACCCGCGGTGTTGGCTCCGCTTCTTGCCCTGGCAGACAAATCCGGGTCAGCGGGAGCGGATACGGAGGCTTTCGCGGCCGGGGAGGAATCGATTCGTGCTCAAGATCGAGGCGCCCTGTTCGAGCTGATCAAAAAAGACATCAACGCCTTCGATATCGAAACCGAGCTGTCCCCCGTCGACCTGCGTATGCTCCGGGCCGAGCTCTGCGCCGATCGCAAGCGCAACCTCATGATCATTGAACGGGTAGTCGCGGCCGGGGCGGAGGAAGCGCAAGCGGTATGCCGTCTGCTCGAAGAACGACCCGAGATTCTGCGCACCCTTCCGGCTTTCTTCACGATTCAGATCGTGGCCGGCTGCCCCCAGCTCTGCTCCTACTGCCCGTATCCCCGTTTCGGGATTGACGAAACCGGAAAGAAGGGGCAGATGGATCTCAAGGTGTTCACTGGACTGCTCGATCAGATTCAAGTATTCTGCGGGGATGCCACGTTGAGCGTTTCCCTCTGGGGTGAACCGGCCTATCACAGCGCCTTCGCCGATCTGGCCGCCGCAGCCCTGGAGAAGGGATTCCGCTTGATTGTCGAGACTTCGGGAATCGGCTGGCAGGAAGGGGTGTTCTCCCGGATTGCCAAGAAAAATCTGCCTGGTCTGGACTGGATCGTTTCTCTGGACAGCCGTGATCCCGAGGAGTATCGGAGTCTGCGGGGAGACGGATTCGAGGAGGCTCACAGGACCGTGGAGATGCTCCAGGCCTTCTTCCCGGGCCGCGTCTATCCCCAGGCTGTTCGGATGAATGAAAACGAAGAGGGTCTGGAGAACTTCTACAGGCATTGGAAAAACCAGGGCGGGAAGGTGATCGTCCAGAAGTACGATTCCTTCTGCGGATTTCTTCCAGATCGCCGGGTCACCGACCTTTCGCCGTTGAAGCGCTTTCCCTGCTGGCATCTGAAACGGGATGTTGCAGTACTCATGGATGGAAGTGTGGGTTTGTGCCGGGAGGATCTGAAGGGGGAGCACGTCCTGGGTAATATCGCGAAGCAGAGTCTGGAAGAGATCTGGGCGGCGGGAGACCGCTACTACCGTGATCACCTGCAGGAACGCTACCCCGAGCTCTGCAAGAAGTGCGATGAGTACTACAGTTTCAATTTTTAAAAAGCGGAAGGTGCCTTATACCGTCATCGGCGGTTCCAAAGTCGACAGAATCCGGAAATCCCAGGCCCCCCTGGCCCTGCTACTGCTCAACCGGGGCAGCCGCTTCTACCGGCATGAGAAACTGCGGGAGCTGCAGGAGGCGGGGATCGGGGAGATCCTTTGTGTTGAGGGACCGCGCATCTCCTACGACATAGAGCCGCTGTCCAGGGAGTTCCCCGAAATCCGTTTTCTCCTCCTCCAGGAGGAAGCCTCCCCCGGCGAGAAGATCAATGTGGGGATTGAGGAATGCCGGACCCGGCTCACTTTTGCGCTCTGGAGCGACATGGATTTCCCCATTCCGCCGGAAGGGGAGGGCGACTTGGATACGGGGCAATGGCAGTCCTTTCTGCAGGAAATCGAGGACAAGGAGATCCTTTGCACGGTGCCCCAGCTGCGCAGCTCTGCGGATCAGGTGGTGCCCTCCATCCAGGTGCCGGCCCTGATCAAGGGTAAGCTCAAGGTGATGCCCTGGAAACCGATTCAGGAAGGGATGCGCAGCCTGTTTCCCTTTGACTACTGCGGGATCTATCACCGCAGTCGATTTCTGCTGAGCGGCGGCTATGATACCTGGATGGACAACCCCTACTGGCAGAAGCTGGATTTCGGCCTGCGCTCATTTTTGTGGGGCGAGCAGATCCTCTGCCGGCGGGACGTGGTGGTGCGTTACAGCGGAGAGACGGTCAGCGAGGACAGCAGCGCCGACATCAGCTACAAGCTGTTCTTTCTCAAAAACATGACCGTTCATTTCAACGGCGAGATGGGGGTGCTGCCCGCTTCGAAGCGCTTCGCCTACTGTCTTGCCTCCGATTCGCGCTGGATCGATGCGAGAAATGAATTTCGAGAGGTGCAAACGTGGGTTCATCAGAACCGATACCGATTCAAAAGCGACGTCCAGAGCCTGGTCAACCATTGGGAGATTCCCGAATAAGCACGGGAGTGTTGGTGCAGGCTCGCCTGCACTCCCACAGGTTGCCCCGCAAAGCCCTGCTTTCCCTTCAAGGGTGTTCCGTGCTCGAGCATGTTCTGCGGGCGCTCAGGAGCATTCGGGTCGATGTATACGCCCTGCTTACCGATTCCCGCAGCGTCGAGGCTCTGGCACCCGCCGCCGAAGAGCAGGGATTCTCCGTGTTTGTCGGACCCGAGGAGGACGTGCTTGCCCGTTACGCCCGGGCGGTCAACCATTACGGACTCAGGCGGTTTATCCGGGCCACCGGGGACAACCCGCTTGTGTCGGCCCGGGCCGCGGAAGCGTTGATGAAGATCCACAGCAGGGAGGAGTATTCCCTAAGCCATTTTCTGAACAATCCCCTGGGAACGGGGGTGGAGGTGGTCGAGGCCGGAGCTCTGTTGGAAGCCGAAAGCCGGACACGTGATGCCTACGAGCGGGAGCACATCACCGCCTACCTCTACCGCCATCCGCAGGCGTTCAGGATCGGTGAAATTCCCTGTCCGCCCCAATGGGCGTTTCCTGGAGCCCAGGTCACCCTGGATACCGAGGAAGACTACGCTCTTCTCCAGAGTATCTTCGCCGACCTATATCGCGGGGCTCCGGTGGAGATCGACGAGCTGGTGGACTGGCTGAACAGGAACACCCTCAGCCGAACAGCTTCCACGGCGGAGGACTAGCCGGTGCCCTGGAACGGAGCTGTCGACTCGATGCGGATTGGGAGGGTATGGTGAAGGTTCTGCTCGTGCCGTCGGTCAGGGCAGGCATGGGAAGCGGCCACCTGCGGCGTTCCCTGCATCTGGGGGAGATATTCGGGCCGGACAGTGCCGTACTGATTGAGGTAGGGGATCAGAGCTTAATCTCCGACCCGCAGAGGCTTCTCAACCCGTTGATCGGGGACTCCACTACTCCCAGAGTCCTCTATGACTACGACCCGGAGGAGCATTGGGAATTCGTGATCCTGGACAGACGCAGCTCCGGGGTGGAGCAGGTGCGCCGCTTTTCTCCCACCCCGGTCATCGGATTGGACGAAGGGGGAGCTTCCCGTCCCTATCTCAGTTATCTCATCGATACTTTTCCTGCCTACCGGCAGCGGCATCGGGCCAATTTGACCGCCCTGAGCCTTCTCGATCTGCCGGAGAAGCAGACCGGCTTTCACTTTCCCTTTCGCAGGGTACTGATCAGTTTCGGCGGTGAGGATCCGGCGGACTTGAGCGAAAGTCTCCTCGAGATGCTGCTTCGAAAGCAGCTGTTCGAGCCGAAGCAGATCACGTTGGTACAGGGACCCTATTTTCACCGTTCCCGCTGGCCCGATGGAATCGAGGTGCTTCAAAGCCCCGAGGACTTGAAATCGATCCTACACCGCTACGATCTGGTGTTCTGCTCCTTCGGCCTGACCACCTACGAAGCTCTGGCTGCGGGGGTGCCGGTGATCAACCTGAATCCCACCCGCTACCACAGCCGGCTCAGTGCGGTTGCAGGTATCCCCGAAGTCGGGGTCCGTCGACCCTCGCTCAAGAAGCTGCGGCGTTTGATCGACAAATCTCAAGCCCTGGAGGCTCTGCTGTCCCGCTACTCCAACGAGGTTTTGCACCAGGGTCTCAGGGTCTCTGAGCTTCCTCTTCGTCTACAACCCTCCGGGCCGGCTCGCTGTCCCGTCTGTTCTGAAACGGTGAATCCCGCGGTGGCCCGCTTTTCCGAGCGCTCCTACTTCCACTGTCGCAGCTGCGGCATCTTCTACCTGGTCACCTTCGGCCGGGAAAGGACCCATTACGATAGGGAGTATTTCTTCTCCGAGTACAAAAAACAGTACGGCAAAACCTACCTGGAGGATTTCGAAGCCATCAAGGGGATGGCCTACAGACGCCTGGAGAACATCCGCTCTGTGCTGGCTTCTGGCAGGCGGACCGCAGCCGCCGATTCTTTTACACCTACCGTCCGCGCTCGGAGCATAACGCCCTCTGCACTCCCGCCGGCGCCTCCCCGGTTGCTCGATGTGGGCTGCGCCTATGGACCCTTTCTGCAGGCCGCCCGGGAACGGGGTTTCCAGGTTCAGGGGCTCGATGTTTCTGCGGAAGCGGTCTGCTACGTTCGCGAGGAGCTCGGCATTCCCTGCGGCCTTGGGGATTTCTCCTCAGCCGACCCTGCCAAGGCGATAGAAGGTGCTGATGCCGGTTTCGATGTCATCAGCCTGTGGTACGTGATCGAGCACTTCCGGGACACCGGGAGGGCGTTGAGACGGATCAACAGGCTGCTCAAGCCGGGGGGCGTTTTTTCCTTCTCCACTCCGAACGCCTCAGGGATCTCCGCCCGGAAGGATCGAAATCTGTTTTTCAAGAACAGTCCGCCGGATCATTACACGGTGTGGCCTCTCCGGACCGCGGCCCCGGTGCTGGCCCGCTTCGGTCTCGAATTACAAAAAATCGTCGTGACCGGCCACCACGGGGAGCGCTTTCCCTGGCCGGGTCAACCGGGACGCGGTTCCCCGATAGCAGCGGGTCTGTCCCGGCTGAGCCGCCTTCTACGGCTGGGAGACACCTTCGAGGCCTACGCAGTCAAAGTGAAGGAGCTGCCATGAGCACCAGGTCCTCGGACAAGGTCATCCTGATCCTGGGGGGCGGAGTGATGCAACTGCCGGCGGTTCGCCTGGCCAAACAGAAGGGCTGGACCGTTGTGGCGGCCGCCGCCGGCATCGGCGAAGAGATTGAGCGGCTGGCCGACCGCTGCGAGCAGGTGGACCTCAGGGATCGGGGAGCGGTAACCCGGGTGGCCCGGCGTGTCAAGAGGAGCTCCGGTCTTGACGGCGTGTTCACCGCCGGCACCGATTTCTCCACCACCGTGGCCTGGGTGGCCGAGCAGGTGGGGCTTCCCGGCATACCCTACCGGTGCGCCCTGGCAGCTACGGATAAGTCCCGCATGCGGGAGGTTTTCGAGGCCCACGGTGTGCCCAGCCCGCCGTTCTTCACGGTGAGCAAGGAAACGGCAAGATTACCGGCGGGATTCTCATTTCCTCTGGTGGTCAAACCGGTGGACAACATGGGCGCCCGAGGAGTGCGCCGGGTGGATGACAAACGGCAGTTGCTCCAGGCCCTTGAAACGGCACTGCAGCAGTCCGGCAGCGGCCGGGCGATCGTCGAGCAGTTTCTGGACGGACCGGAGCTCAGTCTGGACGCCCTGGTCTACGAGAGGGGGGTCACGATCTGCGGTGTGGCGGACCGGCATATCTGTTTCCCTCCCTATTTCGTGGAGATGGGACATACGCTGCCCAGTGCCCTCGATGCCGCCACAGTGCGGTGTGTAGAAGAGGTTTTCATTCAGGGCATCCATGCATTAGGGATCGACAACGGAGCCGCCAAGGGAGATATCAAGATGACACCGGCGGGAGCCGTGGTCGGGGAGATCGCCGCCCGTTTATCCGGAGGTTACATGTCGGGATGGACCTTCCCCTTCGCCTCCGGTGTGGAAGTTACCGAGGCGGCCCTGAATATCGCTGTGGGCCTTCCCCCGGGCGATCTGACCCCCAAAAGGGACTGGGTTTCGGCGGAGCGGGCGTTTATCTCGATCCCGGGTACTGTAGAAGCCCTGGAGGGATTGGAGCTGGCGAAACAGCAGCCGGGTATCGAAGAGGCGTTTCTGCGGGTTTCCGAGGGACAGCAGGTAGAGCTTCCCATCAACAACATGGGCAAGTGCGGCAACCTGATTTCAAAAGCGCCCAGCCGGCGGGAAGCTGTAGAGGTGGTGCAGGCGGCCGTGCAGACTGTTCTGGTTCGCCTGAAGCCTGGGATTTCCCGTACTGAAGAGTTTCTGAACGGGAGCTATCAGAGCGGTTTTGCAGCCTTTTGCGAGCTCTCCCCTCAGGGCGCCCGCAGGCTCGCAGCCTTGCCGCCGTACATCGGAAACCTCACGAACACCCCTCTACGGCAGGGTGATGTGGAGATCCTGGTCCCGCCGCAAGTCGAGCGGGAAGAGGCTCGGGATTGGCACGGATTCACCCTTGGGGGCGCTTTCCGCAGGGTTGTGGAGTACACGGGAGCCCGGCCAATTAAATCCACGGGACGAAGTACAGCACCCGCCCAGCAGCGGCAGGGTGGCCTGATCTTGGGACGGCTGTTCTGGAAGGCTCTGGTCAAGGGAGGTGTGCAGGCCGGGGTCTATCTGATCGATACCTTATGTGATCCGGCGGGCAATCCGAAACAGGTAGTGAGGAGATGGTTAGGCTGGCAATGAGGATGCGCAACACGATTGTAGGTCTACTCCTGCTACAGCTTGGGGCGGGGCTTTTTGCCGAGTCTATGTCCCTTGCTGGGGTGCTGGAGCAGTTCAATGCCCGCCTGCAGTGGAATCCGGAAACCGAAACGGGATATCTCGATCTGAGCGGAGAAGGGTTAGGGGAGCGGGGAGACCGGATTATATTTTCGATAGGTTCTCCCTGGATGGTGGTGAACTACCGCGAGAAGATCCGCACCCAGGGGGTCCTACGCTCCGAGGGAAACCTGTTGTTTCCCGAGGAGACTCTTGAAGCTCTGAATCGCTACTTCGAACTAAGAGTCCTGCGACGAATGCTCCCCAGGGTGGTGGCGATCCTGATCGACCCGGGCCATGGGGGAAAGGATTCCGGGGCGATCGGATATCATGCCGCTAAGGGTGAAGAGCTGCGCATCCTGGAAAAGGATGTGGTGCTGGAGGTCTCGAAAAAGCTCTATCAGCTGCTGAAGAAAGAATATCCGGACAAGGAGATCCTCCTTACCCGGAACGACGACACCTATCTCAAGCTCGAGGAACGAACGGAAATCGCCAACAATGTACAGGTCCGGGAACACGAAGCGATCATTTTCGTTTCCATCCACGCCAATGCCGCCTTCAATAAAGATGCCAAGGGCTACGAGGTGTGGGTGCTTCCCGGTGACTATCGGCGAACGCTGATCGATACCACCACGCTGGATGAAGAAACCAGACCCATCGCCCCGATCCTGAACGTCCTTCTCGAGGAGGAGTACTCGATAGAGAGTGTGTCCCTGGCCAAGGCCGTGCTGGACAGCTTTGACAATTTCGTAGGGGATGTGACGGAAAACCGCGGTATCAGGGAGGAATCCTGGTTCGTGGTACGGAAGGCAAAGATGCCCTCGATCCTGATAGAGCTAGGATATGTGACCAACAAGGAAGAAGCCCATCTCCTGGCCGATGAGTCGTACTTGCAAAAACTTGCACGGGGAATATATACTGGGATTCGCGGTTTCGTAGCCGACTTCGAGAGCACCAAAGGGTTCACGGAGTGAACCGAGTAACCTGAGTAGGAGAGCCGCCACAGCCTTGAGAATCGACAGCAAATCCACCCGTCTCATTTTCGGAGCCCTGTTTCTGTTCCTGATCGTACTGTCCCTGTCTTTCTACTTTCTAAGCAAACCTTGGAGCGCCCGGGTGCTTTTCTTTCCCGAGATTGCCACCGGCCGGCTGGTCGGGGAACGTCGCTTCCTCCCTCCCCGCCGGGGACTGACGGCAAATGTCGAACTGTACGTGCAGGAACTGATCCTGGGCCCTGCCGATCCTCTGCTGACTCGTGTCGTGCCCAGAGACGTGGCTCTGCAATCCGTGCTTTCCCGGCAGGGAAAGGTGTACGTGAATCTGTCCAAAGAGATCGTCAATCTATCCCCCGACGCTGCCCTGAGCTTTGACCAAGCCATGCAGACGATCGCTAACGGCGTACTGTACAACTTCCCCCATGTCAAACGGCTCTATCTGCTGGTGGAGGGCCAGGTTCCAGGGGAGCGCTACGCCGACGGATTCGCCTCAGAAAAAAAATTATTAAAATAACGAAAAATAAAACGTTAAGTTTATGCACCCCGTATCAGATATAATAAAAAGAGAAAACTTGTTGACATCGGTTTGGAGTGCCGTATACTTTATGGTAAACAAGGAGAGGAAAGGAGCATTGCATGAAAAAGCTGTGCATTTTTATTGGAATTGCCCTTCTTGTGGCGAGTGTCGGGTTTGCTGACAGATCCGTACTCATCGATTTTTCAAATCTTATTGCGGATGTGACTGTAGGCGCCGCAACCGAGCCAAACGAACATGAAGCGACGATGATCGACTTCAGTGAAGTTGCCGGTGCCAGTTACGATGAAGAGATCAAGAAGAAGATGAAAACCTCTTTGGCGATCGAGAACTGGTACGTGCAGCTCGCCTCCTCGTCCAAGACGGTTGGCAATCAGGCTAAATCCTACACCAAGGAAGCCCAGCTGAAACCGACGGCCAAGCCGTTTGACGGGGAAGAGATGGCGGGGAAGAGCGTAATGGGTATTCGGGTTCACTTCCCGCTGCCCAACTTCAATTCCTACGCTCTTGTCACACCACCCTTTGAAATTCCCGCCTATCAGGTCGCCACCCAACTGCAGGGAGACACCCTTGTTGAGATCGAAGGGGACGAAGGCACCAAGTTCGACGGTTACGGTGTGGTGAAAAACGTCGGGGTCCTGAAGTCGGTTGAAGCCACCGTGTACGGCTCCAACTTCCCCAACGGATTCGGACTGATCCTGAAAGACCAGAATGAGAAGGAGATGACGATTTATCTCGATCATCTGCAGTTCGACGGTTGGCGCAAGCTGGTGTGGAATAACCCGAATTACATCACTGAAGTCCGCAACCGCGAGCTTCACAAGTTCCCTCTCTATCCGAAGAGCGAGCCGTTTGTGAAGCTGGTCGGCTTAGTCTTCTACAGGGATTCCATGCAGGAAGGCGGGGACCTCGTAACCTACGTGAAGGACATAGAGATCACCTACGACCTGGCCCTACTTGAGACCCAGCGTGACATCAACGACGAAGCGATCTGGGGTATCCTTTCTGCGCGCCAGGAAGCCAGAAAGCGTGCCGAGCTGAGACGGGTCGGTGACATGCAGGTGCTGCGCTCTCTGGAGAAAGAGAAGATGCACAAGGAGGAGGAATAATCCCCCCTGAGTCAGCCTAAGGTACGGCGCTCGCGCCTGGCTACCGCCATGGCGAAAGCATCCTGGAGATTGAAACAAAAGGGCTGTCCCTCGCGGACAGCCCTTTTTCTACCTGGGGTTCTATCTAATAACATACAACTCGATGCATCCTCCACCCGCCCACCGGTCTTCCTCTGCCTTCCTCCAAAGCTGTCCAGTGTGTTGTGTTAGAAAGCCGCTTCAATAGAGAGGAAGACCGCAAACGTGTCGGACATATCGGTGAGGTCGAAAGGCCAGACCTTGGTGTTGATCTGAGCTTTATATATCACACCCGGGGTGGAAAGCCGGATGTACGGGATAGCCTTCGCTATCATTTCACTGGTGGGCTTGGTCTGATAGACGAAATTGCCTTCGACACCGCCGCTGACCATGGACTCCTCCTTGCCGTGAAACTGGAGATCCAGGTTGATATCCATTGCTTCTTCGCCGGTCACGTCCTGCTGGTAGTATCCGGGGCGCCAGAAAAAGGTTGGAACGATCGAAATGCTTCCGAAATGAACCTTTTGTTCGAGAAGCAGGTAAAAAAGATCCAGACCGAACGCATCGTCCAGAGGTCGCCAACGAGGCATGCCAAGCTCGGCCAAAAACTCTATCTTCTCCGTTCCCGCGTGGAAGAATAATCCGCTTCGAATGTAGCCGATTGCAGAATCCGACGTGGGAAGGGTTGCCCCCAAGAACGCCTCCAACCTGAACTTTTCGAGATTGAAGGCCGCACGGATGTCCAGCGACCCTTGTCTGGAGCTGAAGACTACAGGAGAAGCGGCGGTATCAAGAAAGACCGGGGCGGAGTCCTGGTAGATGTACAGCGACAGCAGCCAGTTCTTTTCGGCGGGAGCAAACTCGAACTTTCCACCGGTTCCATAGATCGTATGAATGCCTTCGTAGAAATTGAATTCCCTACCGGTAACGGTAGGGAAGTGCAGGTAGCTCGTATACCTGCTGCCGAGCAGGGCAGTGCCGAAGTAGGTGGTGAAAAGCTCACCTGTCCCGAATGTGTCTCCTTGCCCGATGAAATAGGTGAAATCGAGGGGTATGTTGAATAGATCCCGAAGCGTGATGCTCACGGATTTGAAGGCCAGCGCGTCGTTGAATGCGGCGGTTTCCAGGCTTGAACCAGTTGAAGTTGTGAAATCAAACTTCATCGCCCCGCCGAACTTGTATCCACCGTCCAGCTTAAGCTCCATATTTCCGTAGGAATCCAGAGCGAATCCGGTCCCGTCGTTTCGAGCCCAACTGTAGATCTCGAGAGAAGGTACCGTGATGTTGGCGCTGAAAAGTGGAGCAGCCGCCAGAAACGCGATCAGAACCGCCAGAAAAAACGCCTTCTGGGAGAAAAGAATTCTGGGGATTATTTGCCATTTATTCATATCTACCGCCCCCACTTTCATAAATATCCTGTACATATCAATGTATTGCGTAATGATATAATTTCAACTAGATTAACGGATTAGGCTGTCAATCTCTTAAAGACATATTTACTGAGCGCTGAGTTTTCTCCCGGGTTGAGATAGTCGAAGCGCAGGGCCAAAAGTTGTTCTTTGAAGAGAATGACCTTCCCGGGAGGAGAGAAGGTCTTGCGATTTACGGTGAATTGAATACTGGGAATTTGCGTTCCGGGAACCAAAACGCCTGGGGACGGCGGGTTGAACAACTCGACAGCCACGCCTCCGACACTAATATCAACAACCTTTCCGGAAATGAGCGACGTTTTACCCGGCAGCTTGAAGTGGAGCCGCAGAAGCTCGTCGGGATCAGGACGCACCCGGATATGCTTGCGCTGGGTGTTGTGGTTCTCTCCACGCGCAAGCACCTTCTTCAATTTCTGCGAGACCTCTTTTTCATTGTACGGCTTGAGCAGGTAACCGATGACCCCAGATTCCATCATCTTGTTCACCAGCTCTTTGCTGGACCGTACACTGTGGGCGATGATACTCAGGTGCTGGGTGTTTTCCTTTTCCCGCAGCTCTGCGATCAGGTTCACTCCATCCACTTCTTTGCTGTCCAGATCGATGATCGCGCCGTCCACCTCTTTTCTCGATTGCAGAGTTTCGAGGGCTTCCTGTTTGTTGGAAACGGGTATCCCCTTAATTCCGAAGGAGAGCAGGAGGTAGCAGAGGGATTCCCTTATGCTCTGTGTGGCTTCTGCAACCAGATAATCCATAGATACCTCGATTCAAATCTACACTATCCGCTGGCCGGTGGAATGTCAATAAACCGATCCTCCGCATGCACGACGCTTGGAATCCTGTTTTCTTGACTCCACGAGATCAAGCCAATACCATAGACAAAACTATTGCGAATCCGGTGTAGGTGAGGATGGCTGTTGCAAATGAGAGCCAAGATTGTCAATCCGTTTGTCCAAGTGGCATTCGACGTTCTCGAAGAGGTCCTGGGTACAGATATCTCTCGCCGAAGGCTTTCAAAGCACGATAAAACTCTTTCCCTGCACCGCATTTCCGTAATGGCGGGGATTACCGGGGCTGTGGAGGGGTATGTCTTTTTCTCCATGCCTTTGGATGTTGTTCTGTCGATCGTCGCGGTGATTACCAACGAAGAGGTCTCCGCCATGGATGATATAGCTCAGGCAGCGATCATTGGACTAATGGACACGATCATGGATGAGGCAGCCCGGGAGCTTCGGAATCAGAATATCGAGGTTTCGATCGCTCCTGCTGCCCTGTTCTGGGGCCAGGGGATGCAGCTGTCTTGCGCAGAGATCGAGGCCGCTGTCATTGCACTGCAGATGCCGCTGGGCACGGTAGAGCTCACCGTAGCACTGCGGGAGTCCCAAGCTCCGGAGTGACATGGATTCTAGCCTGAGATCGATGGAATGGGGTTGAGCTTTTCGGATTGCAGTTGAGGGGTGGTAATGCCAGAGTAGTCGAGCGACCTATTGACAAATCCGGGTGATATACGGTATCAAGAGCCTTGATACGGGTTAATTAGGGCGGCTAGCTCAGTCTGGTTAGAGCACCAGCTCGACACGCTGGGGGTCGTAGGTTCAACTCCTATGCCGCCCAATTTTATTGCAGGTAATATAAAGAATTACGAGCCATTACGAAAAAACGGATGGCTTTTTTCTGCCCAAATTCGGCCATTGTTACCGAATTGTTACCAAAAAGGTTTAGACAATGGCACGCTAAAAATAGCCTTACACCCTCATCAAACGAACGCTTCCCAGCGGAAAAGTCATTTTCTACTACTGAACCCCGGAAAATCCGGTGCAGAAGTCAACCGAAAAGCAGAAAAAATGGCAGGCGAAGCTCTACGTCGAAAACCTCTTGGCAGAGAAGGACCAGGGGAAAACCCAGGTCTCCCTTGAGGAGTACGCGAAGGACTCCTTCGCATGAGAAAGCAGCCCGTGGATCCGCCGGCAGCACGCCAAGGGCAAGTCGTTTTCCTACGTGATGGCTCGCCTTCGCCGCGGTTGTGAAAAATTACATCATCCCGCAATTCGGGAAGCGGCGCCTGAACGATCTGAATCCAGTAGAAATCGAGAACTGGCTCGTCGGGCTGTCGCTAGCCAACGGGACGAAAAACAACATCCTGTACACTCTCAACATCGTCTTAAGGGAAGCGAAACGGGAGAAGCTGATCGCTCATAATCCGATCGACGAGGTGGAGCCCCTGGCGGCTAACTACAAGGCCAGGGATATTTTCACTCTTGATGAATTGAAAAAGCTGTTTCCGAAAGACGACCGGGAAAAGCTACTGAAAATATGGACCGGATTGAAATACGCGTCGCTGTTTCACACGATGGCGACCACGGGGATCCGCTCGGGGGAGGCCAGGGCATAGTAATGGCAGGATGTATCGTGGTGGGATCTGAAAGGCTTGCTCATTCTTCGAGCGATCAAGGCCGACGGATCCATCGGGCAACCGAAAGCGAAGGAGATCCGGGGCACCAGTGTACCTGTCGGATCAAGGCCGTGAGCTCTTGAGCGACTGGCACGACAGCTCGCCATATACGGAACCAGAGGATTCTGATCTATTTCGGGAAGACGGCTATAGCCCGTTGAACGAGCATACGCTATTGGACAGGTTTCGCGCTGCTCTGAGTCCGGCTGAGATCGAAGTACAAGGCAGGAACCTGGTCCCTCACTCCTTCCGGCATACTTACGTCACTTTTATACGCGAAGTGCGTTCGGAAAAGATCTTGAGGGAATTTACCGGCCACAGGACGGAAGCGATGACGGAGCGCTATGACCATCCTGCTTTGGAGGATCAACTAAAGAAACTGGCCGGCTCGAGAGAGCTGATTCAGGGTATTTGGGAATAGTGATTTCGAGTTCTGATGTTACTCGCTGTTTCGTAGATCCTTATTTATCCAGAAAGTTTCTGACCAGTTTCTTCGCCAGCTCATACACATCATCTTTACTTCCTTGTTTCCGCAATCCAGCGTAAAGAATAAAAACCTGGACTTCATCGCGAACAACACGGTAGATTACCCGGTACCGACTAACGTGAAGACTTCTGTGTGCTCGCAAAGGCCCCCAAAGAGCCTTGCCCTGCTTTTCCGGATCCGTTTCGAGCTTTTTGATTCTGTCTAAAATGGTTCCTCTTTGCGGCTGCTGAATAGAAACAAGCATCTCTTGAGCAGTCTTTGTGTACTTGATCTTGTACACCACTTTGTTCTTACCCCCTCCCAGCTGCTCCTCCTCCGGTTTTAGCCGAGCTCCTGCACAATGTCCTCATGGGAGATAAACTCTCCGTTGTCTGCTTCCTGCATGCTACGCTGCAGTTGCTCGACAAGTTCCGGATCACTCAGTACGTCAATCGTCTCAGAGAGACTCTCGTACAGATCCCAAGTCATCAGTGCATATACACGCCTACCTCGGCTGGTGACAGCGATTGTTTCCTCCTGGCCCAAGTCAAGCGATGTAAGCCGTTTTCTGGCATCACTAATCGTCATATCCTTGACCATTACGTTCCCCCTTGATATTTTTTTGATACCATTCCCTTTGTACACTGCAATGTACATCGGCAAGTACAATTTGTCAATAAAGATTAATAATTTTTATACTCGTTCACTTACTCGGCGCTTATAGCACTGCTGCCATATGCGACTGCATTTCTTGTCGATGTTGGGGGGAAGTAGACTTTCGGACCCTGCACACAGGGTTCCGTCGGGGGAACTCTGTCCTCCTTTCTGATTTATTTGCCCAGCCAACAATTCCCCGGTGCGGATCACCGCCTCGATCGTGAACCTTGCCAGGATCTGCAGCTCAGTGAGGGTCAAAAGGCGCTGGCAGTAGCTGGATTCGTGATCGTCTGTTTGATGTCTTTCAAGATAGGCGAGTGATCAAAGACGTGAACATATTCTCTCTCGATAACTGCAGGTGATCGGCTGACATGGAGAGGTTTGACAACATGGAATCTGGATGGGAACGATGATCAGTTATTCCCTTGCAAGGAAGCTTCGTGCCTGGGTAAATGGATGTTCCATCGAGTTCGGGTTGTGCCGCCTGTTGAAAGCACCCGCCGTGTTCGATACACTGATTCCCGTAACAGTGGGATATCCGCTGCCGGTTAAGGAGGGCGCCGTGTTTTCACAAGAACAGGTCAAGCCGTTTATACTGCACCCAGTTCAAATGGTGCGAGACTTTGCGGCAGGCTATTTTCATAATCATAATTATCAACCCTGCGATCTCATGGAATGGATACTCAAAGCAGTGAGTAACTACGATGCGAGCAAATGCGTCAGACTGTTGACTGCTTCCCACGAGTTTAAAATCAACAACAATCAGCTAAACACGATTCTGAATATGCTGAAAGATATTCCTCAGAAGATAGAAAACACTCTATTACGCAAACAGTTTGAATGGTTGTTGTTGCGGGGATCTGCAAATTTTCTACAGGGGTCTGCGGATACTTTGCTGAACACATGCAATCTCACTTCCCTAAACAGGAGAATCATCTCAAGATTCGCGGGTCTTCCGCAGATAGACTTTAATACTCTGTATGATGAGCTGAACAGGGCGGCGCGAAGTCCGAACATACTGATCGGCTTCGATAATGAAGATTATTTCTATGGTAGATTCATCGGTTACCAACTTGGCTTGATTGTGGATGAGTCTTCATTTGAAGAGATTGTAGAGCTTTGCTTGGATTCGAAAATCTACGATGGCTGGCTGAGCATCTTATTGCATGAAACGATCAGAAGCGCAGCTTTCGATATCGATCTAACCCCCTTTTTGCAATTCCTTCAACGCACGCCCGATCCTGAGGCGCCTATCGACGCGGTCGCCGATACTGTCATATTCACGATAAACGCTATCGGCGATCATTGGTTGGTGAAAGATATGTTTCGACGGTTTCACAGGGCGAACTTTCTTTTTATTCTACGATGCCTTGAAGCTATTGACAGCGTCAAACATGAATCGGTGGTAGATCTCTGTCTGGATTATCTACAGAAGGCACAAAATTATGAACATAGGGCTTTGCTGTATAGGATTCTAGCAGGCTTACTCTGTGCTGATTATTTGCCAGTTCTTGAGAAAGCCGCCAAGGAGCATGATTATGATTCTAATTACTTTGGATTGGAGGAGATGCTGACTACAGTGAGAGTGATTCTCTCAGGAGACTGCAACGGAGAGTCTGAGTACTCCAAGAAGGCTGCAAGAATCAGTGTAAGACATGAAGCACAAGAGGAGCAGATGCAAAAAGACATGCTGGATTTCTACACAGAAGATGAGTAGAGAATATTCGTACCCGGATAAGAGATGAGGAGTAAAAAATGATGAGTCCCGGCGGTTTGAAGCTTTCCTTCATAACCCTGGATCGATTTGCTGAAGAAAGAAAACCACGAGAAAGGACAAAAACGTTGCTCTCAGACGCTCGGAAACTATCCGACGAAGAGCTTTTGGCAAAGCTGAAGTCGCTTGGCATTGCGGCCGGCAAGAATTGGCTTCGAGAGCGTTGCGAGCGCTATCGCTCGGCGGAGGAACTGTCCCAGGTCTTACATGGGGAATACGATATAAAGGATTCGGATTGGGTCTGGTTTTGTACAACAATACTATGGGAAAGATGGTTTCCGGATATGCCGAATCTGGAGATGATCGACGATACGATGCAGCTCGGTTATCAAAGGCTTGCACGAAAGGATGTAGCAGGGGCTTGCGAGGCCTGGCTTTCATATTGGAAAACCGTATTGAAGCTGATGGAGAAGTGGAAGATCAAGACGGTAAGCCAGTTTGACGAGCAGTTTTTGCAAACACAGAGTCTGTTCAACTGGTGTCAGGATTTCGAAATGGAATTGGGCAATGCAGGACTAAGCGACGGGAAATACAATGCCGCACGCCTGCAGTATTGCCGGCAAATCATTCCGCTTGTCGATCCTAAAGAGAGGTTGCTTCAGGAAAACATGAGACGCGCTGTGGCTGAGTCCTGCTTCAATATGGGGGAGGCGCCAGAGGCAGACAGACTCTACGAAGAATGGCTGGCGGCGGATCCCGAATGGGGCTGGGGATGGATCGGTTGGTCGGACTTGTATTGGCTGTTCTCCCAAAGGCGGCGGGATTATCAGAGGGCGGAACAGATTCTGACAAGAGCTGTTGGAATTCCCGGACTAAGGGATAGGGCTGATGTACTTGAGAGGCTGTCTGATTTGTATGAGGAAAGCGGGCAAAAGGATAAAGGACGAAAGGTGGCGGCGCAACTCGATTCAATAAAGTCAAAATCCCTTAAAAGCAGGACTATCTTCCAAGCCACGCCTACAACCAACGATCATCCTCCGTATTTTGCTGCTGGAAACAATATCTCTCCATTCGTTGGTGAAAAAAGAAAGAAAATTGGCAGAAACGATCAGTGTCCATGTGGGAGCGGGAAGAAATATAAGCGGTGTTGTGGAGGATGATCATCCGCTCAATTCTCCGGATCCAGATCCGCTGGACATAGATTCAACCCTTTTAGGACATCTTCGCCGGTCAGAGTCGCGGTATAGAGGTATTCGGTCACCGAGCGGTCTTTTCGATAGACGTATGCCCTACGCTGCACCGCATCGATCAGGAAGGCCAGGCGGCATCCGGCCTCGATCCACTCGTGCATCTTCTCTTTTAGGATCGGCAGCGAATCGCTCTGAGAGCGGATTTCAATAAGGAAGTCCGGAGCACCAGGAACAAAACCTTCGATTTTTTTCCTATAGGCCGGGTTCGAGGGCAAGAGCACCGCGGCATCCGGGCTGCGTATATTACCGTTTGCCAGCCTGAATCCGGTGGATGGGCTGAACCCTTTCGCCTGGCATGTACTGCACCAATTGCCGATAACAACGTTGATTTTTAACTCCAGTTCTCCTGAATGTCCTCCCACCGGTGTCATGGCAACCAACTCCCCCTCAATGAGCTCAAATCGCATATTGGGATTTGCCGAGCTTATCTTCAGAAGCTCCTGGTCGGTAATTTGAAAAGCAGAAGCGATTCGTTTGGTCATAGCTAAAGCCTAACGATTCCTCAGTCTGGCGTCAACGGGCAGGAAGCAGGTGATCGGCGCGGAGACGGTCAAGCGGGCGTTAGGCACGTAAGTAAACACCTCTCGATACATTCTTGATCTTTCCCTGCTTCTTGAGCCGCTGAAGCGTATTGTAAATCTTTCTTTCATCAAAACCGGTCTTCTGTTTCAGGGAAGCGATATCAATACCCTTCCTGCTTCTTCTAATGATCTTCTCAACGGTACAGATCGCAGGGGACTTTTTCGGCTTTCCCTGAGCCTGTCTTTTTGCCGCCGTCTTTTTCACCGTCCCGGCCGCGATGGGATCTTTTTGGTCTATGCCTTCCTCCAAGTCTATGCCGAATACCTCGGACAGGTTTGAATCGTCCATAACCCGTCCACTCTTCTTCTTCGCCTTGGTGAGCAACTGCCGGGCCTTATTCGTTACAACACGGGATACCAGCTCGTTGATTTCGGCTCCTCTGAGCTCGAAGAACAGGCTCGGGTTCTCATCCAACCTGGCGCCGATTCCGTAAAGCGTGGCGGCCACATGCTTACACATCGAAGCCCAGTCCGGGCAGCTGCATGAGAAATTGATTTCCCGTGGACTCGGGAACAACCCCTTTCCTTTCGCCGTGAAGATCTCGCCAAGGGCCCTGGGGAATTTCCCTTCCAACAACTCCTGGAGAGATTCCAGTTTACCCTGACAGTCCCGCGTAATCGCCTTCCATCGATCCTTGGATATCTTTTGTATTTCGACGGATACCGAGTAGGGCTGTGAAGCCGTTCCCTGAACCAGCGCTTCCACCAATCCAACCTCTATCCGAAGGTCCAACACACATCCGTGACGAACATAACTCCGCCCGCGTTCAATCCGGTACGCATAATCGGCGTAGCGCTCCAGGTTCAAGTTCCAGGACTTGCCCCACCATGTCCTGGCCAGTGTGTATCCTTGAACGATAACCGGACGTATATGCGGATTCTTCTTTTTAAGCTGCTGTAACTTTCTGGCGGCTTTGGCTTTCTTTTGCGCTACGCTCACATATGGAGCATATCCCCAGTAACCCATCAAACCCTCCTCTGTTCAAAGCGTCAGTGTAAAGAGACCCATCAATTTGTCGTTGTTCATTTCGGTTATCCAGGCTTCGCCAGTGGTGGCCACAGCACTCTGGAACAACCTGGATTTTTCTTCAAGCATCTCGTCTATTTTTTCTTCAACCGTTCCGTTGGTGATGAATTTATGAACGACAACACTCTTCTTCTGGCCGATTCGAAACGCCCGATCGGTAGCCTGATTTTCGACAGCGGGATTCCACCACCGATCGAAATGGATGACGTGATTCGCCTGGGTTAAATTCAGACCGACTCCGCCCGCTTTCAGGGACAGAACCATGAAGGGAACATACTCTTTGCTTTGAAACTGATCGATGATGTCTTTTCTTTTGCCGACCGGCACGCCCCCGTGCAAAATCAACCCCCTGCGGTTGAAAACAGAATCTAGAAAAACACGCAGCGGGTCCGTCATCTCTCTGAATTGAGTGAATACCAACACTCTTTCCCGTTTTTCATAGATCGTCTCGCATATCTCCCGAAGCCGGGTGAACTTGCCGCTGTCTTTTTCTTCATATTCGCCGGTACCGAGGTATTGATCCGGATGATTGCACAGTTGCTTGAATTTCATCAGGAAAGACAGGATAAGTCCTTTTCTTTGGATTCCTTCTGACTCGGCGATTGTTTTCTCCAATTCCTCAACCATATTCCGATACAGGACAACTTGTTTCTTGCTCAAGGCCGTATAGGTTTTCATCTCCACTTTTTCCGGGAGATCCGATATGACCGCTTTGTCGCTTTTCAAGCGCCTCAATATGTAGGGCATAACCAGTTTTCTCAAGCGCGAATATCCTTCAGGCCTGCTCTTTAGGCTTTCGGAAAATCTAGCGAACTCGGTTTTGTTGCCGAGCAGTCCGGGATTGAGGAAATCAAACAGAGACCAGAGGTCCCCGAGCCGGTTTTCAATTGGCGTCCCTGTCATAATGATCCTGTTCGAAGCCGGCAATTTCTTGACCGCTCTTGCCTGCTTCGTTCCTGGATTTTTTATAGCCTGAGCCTCGTCCAGAATAACATACTTCCAGGAATACGATCGTAACCATTCGTATCTGTGGGCCAAGGAGTAGGTGGTGATGACCAGGTCAAGAGAGTCCAGCTCTTTTCGCGTTAAAGAAACACCGCCAGTCTGCATCGACGGATGAGCAACATAAAAAACGAGGCTCGGGTAAAATTTTTCGATTTCATGGACCCAGTTGGAGATAAGGGATGCGGGTATTACCAGAAGGCTGGCGTTTTTCGATTCTTCGGTTTTAGTGGTGCTTAAGAAAGCGAGCAACTGGACTGTTTTTCCAAGACCCATGTCATCGGCCAAACAAGCGCCTAAGCGGAGGGAGTGCAGAAAAGACAGCCAGTTCAGTCCCTTTTGCTGATATCCCCTTAAGCGGGCCCTGAAACCATCACCGGGCCTGGCTTCGGAGGTCCGTTCCGGATTGCGCATTCTTTCGACCACCGATTCGAGCCACTGGCCGTTTGTGACCGTAACATCCACCGCCTCGGCTTCGCCGCCCAGCATACGTTCGGGTTCCAGCTCCATGCGCAGGGCATCCCTCATGCTGAGACCGTTCTGATCGATCAGTGCCTTTGCCTTTTCATACGCCTCGAGCGTAGATTGAAGCTTTTCAGGATCCACCGCTACCCACTTGTTCTTGATGAAGGCAAGCCCCTCCGACTCTTCCAGCAGGCGCCGGGCTTCCTGCACCGTGATCGCCGTATTCCCGATTAGTAATTGGGTGTCAAAGCTCAAAAGCGCATCCAGACCTACAAAGGAGGGCTGCGCATTCCCTAGATTGAAGTTGAGCCTGATGCTTGATGCCTTGCCTTTCCACCAATCGGGAATACGGCATAGTATCCCTGAATCTTCGTAGATCGGGATTTCCTTTAGGAAGTGATACGCGTCCTCGGAGGACCAGGCGAGAGGGTGAAATAGCTCACCGCTTTCGAGAAGCTCGGATATCAGGGCACTGCGCTGCGCGGCAACATGGACGGTGGCCAGTAACTCCAACAGCCTGTTACTTTCCTTTCCATACTCCTGGAGGGCATGTTTCAAGGGCAGGTGCTTGGACTGTCCCAGTTTGTTCAAGCGGGTCGAATAGGTCGCCAGAAAGGCGAAGGGCTGATTGCCGTTGCGGTTTTCCACCAAATGGAAAAAGACGCGGCCCACCAGATGTATATCGGGGCTGTACTCTCTGACAAACTCTTCAACGGTTCCGCTGTAGACTTTGATCGCCCTTGAAAAAGCCCGGTTCAAGGCGGACCAGTAGTTTCTGAGCACCTTTGAGCTCAGGTATTCAGCGCCGGTCATCATTGGGGCGCTGCTCAGAAAATGAAGCAGCTCACCTTCTGTGATGGCGATTTCTGCTCTATGGCGCAGATACTCCAAATCAGGTGTTTGGCTCAATCTCCGAGTAAACATACCGGCGAAACAACGCCAGAAGGTAAGCGACGGTGATAGATCGACTTTTTGATCGCCGTAGCCCAGGTACAGAAGCCAGGAATCCGGCTCCGAGACGAAGCGTTTGTATATCTGTTCCTGTAACAGTGAGGTGCTTTTCGATACCGCTTCTCCGGCATCGCTCCATTCGAGCCTTAGAGAGCCGCCCGGCATTATAACGGCATCGAGATCCTGATTCAAAGGTGTTTTAAGGCTGCTCAAAATGATTGTTCATATTTTTTGTTTCAACAACACTACATGAAAAAAGCCAGAGGGACAACATATAACTGCGACGAACCATTCGGGCCATGGCTCAATGGTTGCAAGCGGGCCGAGGAGACGCCGCCCTGGGCAGCGCCGTCCGGCTGAGGTAGGCAATCGTAATTTTGGGGGTGCGGCTCTGGGAGGTTTCTTTCAGGGGTTGTATCTGAACACAGCCATGGGTGTGGGGCTGTCGTACCTCATCTTTCCCGAAGTCGATGCGCTCGTGGAAACGAGCTATACGGACCTCGATGGCATCCCGCACCAGATGGAACCTATAGAAGTGATGCTGGATTTTGGGAGCGTGAGCAATCCCGTTACCGGCTATTCCGATGCAAGGGCACTCGAGGCTGGCAGTATGCTCCATTATGCCCTTGCACTGCAGGAAATCAACGGAGATTATTACTACTCGCCTAAGCTCTACAATGCGCTTTTTCGGGCATTTGAGGTAAAAAGGAGCTAAAAAAACGCCAGGATCCGTTTGAGCGATGACAGCTTTGACTCTGAGATTGCGCTATTGGAAAAGTACATGTGTATCCTAGGCGGCGAGATTTTGGCCGCCAACTTTCTGGTTACCGGAAGAGAGATCCCGGCCTCGGAATCGGTCGTCATCTTCAGCAGGATCATCAACTCCTATAACCATTGAAGAGCTGATGAGACTCTCGATCTCAGATGGCAACAAATGGTATTCGTACGACTACCCCTAATAAGGTGTACGAGCTGAAGTAACAGTTATGGGGGGCAGAGGTGTTGCATTAGTATGCACGAATTTAGGAGGAAAACGGAATGAAGAAACTAATAGTTACAGTGTTGCTCATTATCTCTATAGGCAGTGCGGCGGTATTTGCCGAGGGCTTCCGTCTCGGATTTCAAGGCGGGGTGGAACTGCTCAACCGGCCACGGTACGACACGGTCCTGAAAGAGTTCGATGACCAGGCTAACCTGATTCCTGGATTTTACTGGGAAGTCATTCCCAACAATGTGGGCTTCGGGATGACGTATCTGGTGAAGTTCAGCCGTCAGGAATCGGTGCTGCCGGAGATCAACTATGAATGGTATCTCGACTGGATCGGATCCTGGGATTTCCGTTATCACTTCCTAAGGCACTTCCCGTTGGATCCTTTCGCAGAGGCAGGATTTGGTTGTGCAGGTAGGGTAGACATCACCAACTACAGCGCATACGCCCTCGGCGGGGAACGAGATCCGTTGAACCTGTCCCTCTTCGGCCAGATTGGAGGCGGGTTAGCCTTTCGTCTCCATCATCTACACATGGGCGCCAAAGCTCTGTACCGCTTCTACAATCAGCCGCCTCCTGCCACTCGGTTTGATGTTTATCCTCTCAAGAACTTTCACTTCGCCTTTTTCGGAGGTTTGAGCTTCTAAACACGTATCTCCTCCATGGACGGCGATCATTGTGATTGTGCAACATTTTTAAATATTGCAACGTGGGCCGTGTAAACGTGGATTTGGGATTCTTGCAAGGAATACAACACCGAGCCTATCGATCTAAAAAAAAAGAAATAGCAGCCATCAGCCCCACGTGATGCGCTACCGCGGCGACCATTTGCCGCCTCAGAAGTGGATCTTTGTTATCGTGTATGGTTATCTTACAACACATTAGTCGACAATTAAGTTTGGCACGCAAGTTGCTTTATAGCTGTGGATTTTCCAGGGCGGTTGCGATGACTGTAATACTAAAAGGGGAGGGGAACTTTTCTGACCGGATGATTCACAGAGAATGTTCGACATGTATAGGATTATATGCAATTGCCTTGGCTACTCTGTTTAGTTGGGGTTGCAGCTGGTACGACATCTCACTAGATTCGAACTGGATTCTCGGGGAATGGGTGCGTTCATATTCATGGGCGCCCTATTCGGACTTACTGGATTTCGAGGCAGACGGCAAATGCTATTGGTACGAAAATTATGACGGTTCCGATCTGAGAAAGACAGGAACGTGGTCTTTGAGCGGTGATATTTTAACGGTGGATGAAGCATCGGATGTAATAACAAAGATAAGCGATGACCATTATTTGTATAAGGGATTCATATACTATCGGCAATTCACAGAACCTGGAGGTGACGTATTCGATCAAACCGCCACAGAACTAACCTACGGTGCTTGGAAAGCAGGAACTATTGCGATCCAAACGCTTAAATTATATACGTTTTCCGCCTCGGGAGCCGGCGTTTATGAGATTTCGTGGGATGATCAGTTTGACGGTTCCGGTGATTACAGCAGTGACATAATCGTGTCCGCCTATGAAGTGGATAAACAAACCCCCATATTAAAATTTCCGCCGGATTTGCGTCCTTTTACTGAAGAGGACGATGGTTATGATAAACCTATTTCAGTTGTTCTGACTTCAGGTGAGACAGTATACATCATCGTTGATGCCTATTATCAGGGCGGTTCGTTTCGAATTACGGTCTACTAGACAGCGTCAATCCTGAGTTCAAGATCAAGGCTTGTAGTAGATCAGATAAACATCAGGGCCGCCGGGGAAAGAATTCGTATACCCGGTTATAATGTAACCGCCATCGGCGACCTGTTCGGTAAAAAGTGCACGATCGTTGCCGGTTCCCCCGAAAGTTTTGCTCCACTCCTCGGTCCCGTCGGCATCCGTCTTGATCAGCCAGACCTGCTCCCAAGCGCCAAAAGATCTCGTCATCCCGGCAATGACGTAGCCGCCATCGGCTGTCTGCTGTACAGCATCAGCACGGTCCCACGCATCTCCTCCGAAGGTTGTGCTCCACTGCTCTTCCCCGGAGGAATCTGTCTTGATCATCCAGACATTGAAGTCCTCGGCACCGTAAGAATGGGTGTACCCGACTAGGATGTATCCCCCGTCGGTGGTCTGCTGGACACAGGTCCCTCCGTCAAGATCCGGGGTCTTCCCAAACTTTTTGCTCCACTCTTCAGCACCTGAGGCGTCCGTTTTGACCAAGTAGGCGTTATCATCCCCGGGGGTTAGTCCTTCCGTTAAGCCAGCAATAATATAGCCCCCATCAGTTGTCTGTCGTACACTATATCCGCAATCTTCATTACTATCGCCGAAAGTCACGCTCCACTGCGCGGTGCCGGAAGAGTCCGTCTTGATCAGGTAGGCATCGCAGGATCCCGCGCCGAAGGAGAAGGTAATCCCGGTTATAATATATCCACCGTCGCTGGTACACCGTACGCACCATCCCTCATCATCTGCGCTTCCGCCAAAGGTCTTGCTCCACTCCTCCTTACCGTCGGCATCCGTCTTGATCAGCCAGACATCATCTCCCCCCGCTCCGATCGAGTTTGTCGTTCCGGTAATGATGTAGCCCCCATCGGTGGTCTGTTGTACACAATGTCCGCTGTTCGTCCCCTCGTTACCGAAGCTCTTGCTCCACTCCTCGTTTCCGTAGGCGTCTGTTTTAATCAGTAAGAGTGCGTAAGAGCCACCGTAAGTACCTGTGTACCCGGTTATGATGTATCCGCCATCAGTAGTTTGCTGAACAGAAAATCCGACGTCATCACCACCGCCGCCAAGGGACTTCTCCCAGGTGGTCACCCCGTCGGTAAGACCGCGATTCAAAGGATCGAGGGGGTCGAAGTATTCGCATGACAAGGTAGAAATCGACAGTGCAATACACAGAGCAATACATGTAACGACCCTCGCCGAAATGCCGAGGTTACGGTTCATTCTGTTACACTCCCTGCCTTCCGCCCATCTTTTTTATCCGTCTGCTCAAAGCCGAAGGTGACAAGCCCAGCAGCCTGGCGGCGATATTCTGATTTCCGTTGCTTTTTTTCAGCGCTTCGGCAACGATGTATTCCTCGATCTCTCTGAGTTTGGGGAACTTGCCGGAGAGTGAGATTTGATCTCCCTGTAAGTTGATATCCAGCTCTTTTCCGTTGTCTTGAACGGAACTGCTTTGCAGGTACTCCTTGAAATAGGATAGCGACAGATTCTTGGATGTACTCCGGCTTAGGGCGTTTTCGATCATATTTTTCAGCTCCCGGATATTCCCCGGGAAATCGTAGGTCCTCAAGAGGAGGATCAATTCCTTCGGCACTGTCGGCTTCTTCCGGCCAAGAGCCTTTGAGGTCTGCTCCGCGAAATGGTCGACAAGGTGGGGCAGGTCGTCCAGGCGATCTCGCAGCGGCGGGATGTGGATCTGATAGGTAAGCCGGTAGAACAGATCTTTTCGGAATTTCCCCTCTTCCAGCTTCTCCTTCAAATTCGCGTTTGTTGCGATGATGATCCTGGTATCGGATACCTTTACTGTGTCCGTACCGAGGGGGCGATACTCCTTTTCCTCGATGAATCGAAGCAGCTTTACCTGGGAGTTGATGGACATATCACCTATTTCATCCAAGAAGAGCGTGCCCCCCGCCGCTTCCTCGACCAATCCCTTCCGTACCCCCTCAGCATCGGTGAACGCCCCTTTTGTATGTCCAAAGAGCGTATCGGTGACCATAGTATCATCGAGCCCGGCGATGTTTTCGGATACGAACTTCCCTTGGCGATTGCTCAGCCGGTGAATCACGTTGGCTACGAGTTCTTTGCCCACACCGCTCTCGCCGGTGATCAGAACGGGGTTGCTGCTTTCTGCGATCGCCTCGATGTATCTGAATTTCGACAGCATCGATTCGTTGTTGGTGACGATCTCAGAAAAAGCCTCCCGGTTCTTCAGCTCCATGGATTGAATCTTGTGACTCAGGACGTTGATTTTCTTCTCCAAGTTCCTCTTCTCGATGCAGTGATTGACGCTGGAAACCAGACGGCTCAATTCCACCGGTTTTACCATGTAGTCGAACGCACCGAGCTTGATACAATCTACGGCCGCATCGACGTCCTGCAGCCCCGTGACCACCAGAACGTGGATATTGGGGAAATTTTCTTTGATCTCGGCAAGTACTGTTCTGCCCGATACTCCGGGTAGTGAGAGATCCAACAATACCGCTGAGACCTCTTGATTTCGTAATATAGGCAGAGCTTTGGTTCCCTTTGAGCATAGGATGAGATTGTCGATTCCGTTTTCTGTCAGTTGAATCTCGTAGTTCTCCAGGATATCTATCTCATCATCCACGATCAGGATGGGATCTTCGGGATATTTCCCCTCGATTCTTCGCGTTGCGCCGAAATGTTTTGGGTCGTCAGCTGAGTGCAGATTTGCCGCATCGCCAATTTCGCAGGTCAGAGATTTGGTTATTCGGTTGTCCTTCGAAGATATTTCCCCAAGCTCTTCGAAAGAGGGAGTGCTCATTTTAATATTTTCAGGTTTTCGATAGTGGAGCTCCGAGAGATTCCGTTCCTCGGCGATTTCCTCCGGTAAAAAATGCTCTTTTGCCCAGGGAAGAAGCAGGGTGAATTGGGTGCCCTTGCCCATCTTGCTTTCTACAGTTATTTGGCCATGGTGGATGCCTACACACTCTTTCACCAGAGACAGGCCAACCCCGCTTCCGCCGACAGCTTTGGTTGCCGGATGATCTACCTGGTGAAACCGCTCGAATATGAAGGGGAGGTCCTTTTCCGGAATTCCGCAGCCCGTATCGCGCACCTTGATTTCAATCATCTCCTCGAGGGGAATCTCGCCGGGTTTTGCCTTCCGCATCGGTTTTTCGCCGTTTGTGGGGGGCGCCACGATAATTTCTATCAGGTCGTTTGTTTTCGTCGACTTCAAGGAATTTGACAGGAGATTCGTGAATATCTTGTCTAGCTTGTCCGGGTCAAAATACGAATAAATCGAATCCACTGTGCTGGACAATCTCAATTGGACATGTTTGCTTTCAGCGATCGGCTCGAATCTCCTCAGAAACGTACGTAGGAAATCGACGATATCCGACCTGCGCACCTCCAGCTGTACTTTCCCGGCCTCAAATTTGGACAGATCGAGAAACTGATTCACGAGTTGAAGCAGCTTGCGAGCGTTGCTTCGGACAAAGGCAAGGTTCTTTGTGACAAAGTCTGAGAACCATTCATTACCGTGATTCCAAATAGAATCCAACGGCTCGATGATCAATGTAAGGGGAGTTCGAAACTCATGGGCGATATTTTGTACAAATTTTGTCTTGAATCGATACAGCTCCGCCAATTTCTGGTTGGCGATCTCCAGATCCCGTTTCTGTTGGACCAGCTCTTTGTTCACTGCTTCGAGCTTTTGGCTGGCTTCGGACTTCACTTTGTAGACCGATTTCTCCCGTTCCACGACGAAGATGCGATACACATTGATTGCGATCAGGGCAAAAAGAAATCCCAGAGACGGGGAAATGATCATAGGCACCGTGTGTCTACAGATGAAAAGCCAGACGTTGAATCCAACAAACAGGGCGTACAACAAGACACAAAACAGGGAGAAACTGACGCCCCTGATCCTGACGGCGAGAAGCCAGAACAGCGCAACAAAGAAGAGGGAGATCAGAATCGATTGAGGAAGACTCTGATCCGTCAAGAAGCTCTCGGTGAGTATACTGTTTACGATGTTGACGTGGATGCCGCTTAGTGGATAGACATTTTCGAATATACCGGGCCCGTAGTCTCTGTTCGTCGTGGATATATCGGAAATGACGACCAGAGCCCCGTCCATCAGATCGAAAAGATGAGCCCGGGCATCATTGTCGTTTCTCGCGGCGAGCAGGTTATGTACAGGAAAGTTTAGAAAGGAGTTCTCCCAGGGTGCAACGAAATTGACGATGATTCTTCCCTGCTTGTCGATAGGGATGACTACATCCTTGGTAAAATCTTCGCGAATCCGGGCATCCCGTAGAAGGATGTGCTTTCCGAAATAGACCTCTATGTTCTCCTGGGGCACTTGGAAATACTCCAGAATGATTTTCAGGGAGAACGCCGGGATATATCCATTCCTGTAACGATAGAGAAGATGTATCCGGCGGCACATACCGTCGCTGTCCGGACTATAGTTGATGTGCCCCAATCCCAACACCTGTGTGCTGAGCTCCCTGAACGGAGGGATTACATATTTGCCCACCGGCGGCTCACCCCATTGTTCGACTTTAGGGTATAGGGTTTGCGCCTCGACCAGATCCTTGTACTCATCCGCCAGCGTATCCAGGTTTTGAAAGGTGAAATACTCCTCCGGATACACGAGAATGGGGAAAATGACCTTTTTCGATTTCTTAGTGGCCTCTAAAAGGAGCCGATCGTTCTCCGGAAAGCTCGCATCCTTTAAAAATACATCGCAGGCGATCAGCTTGACGTTCGTGTCCTGCAGGATGTCGATCACCTGTCCGAACACATTTCTGTCCCAACTTGGGAGCTCCAATACCTGATGACTGGTGTCGTTTACCACCACGTGAATCAGGTACGGTGATACTTCCCGTTTTCCGGCCAGGCGATACCGCAATCTGATGAACTGATCGATGACCTGGTTGTTTCCGCTGGTAAAGGCGTACGGCAGAAGTAGGGCAAGCAAGAATGCAAGCAAAAATGAACCTACGACTATACCGGCGGCTGTCAGGTTCCGAGGATTTTTAATGTGCCAAGCGAATCGTCTTAACATAGATATCTGCAGCTTCTATGCTTACTCCGTTCAGCTCATTTTCTTCTCTGATTCCACGAAAGTCGCCGGCCACGGCGATCGGCTTCTCCACGGCATCTGATAAATAGCTATTCTCCTTGATGATCCGCTTGATTTCATCCAGCACCTCATGCTTGTAGGTGATATTTTGAAAGTTCCTTCGTTTTGCACTTCCCTCCAAATACCTCTTCGTGCTCTCTTCAAGACTCTGAAGACGCTGATCCGAAACGATCAGGTAGAACACTTCGATGCCGCTGTTGTCATCGAGATAATACCAGCTGTTTCCTCCCGGAAGGTCGTATTTCCGGGTGACTTGCAAATTCTTGTCAAAGAAGGTGAAATCTTCAGGAAAGAGAAGATATAGATTTTTTTGTGAGTCATGGAGATACAGATAGAAATGACAGGCATTCAAGGGCCTCAAATAAATCTTGAGTTTATCACCGGATTCCAGCCGAACAATGCTCTTGCTGTAATCTATGGGTTTGGTGATCCCATCTTTGTCCTGATAGACAAAGGCCCAGCTGAACGAAACGGTCGACTCTTCCTTGGCGATCAGGTGTTGGCTCCATACAACTGCCAGCGCGAAGAGGGTGCCCGCGAGTATAGAAACTTTACCGATACGCCTCAATTCCCTCAATTTCATCATGGCTTGTTTTCTCTCCGTTTAGAACGAGTATTCCCAACGCACTCCCGTTGAAATTCCTGTAAAGAAGTTGGTATCGAATAGGATAAGTAAGTAGCTGCCGAACACGGACAATCCCCAACGATTGAAAAACTGCCGCCCGATACATACCGTTGGCCTGAAAAAGATCTTGGACGTCGTAATATCATTCGTATCTTGGCCCTCAAAACGAACCACGTTGATCATCGCTCCGCTGCTCATATCGACACTCCAATAGAAGGGAGACTTGGAGCCGGTCATATATTTCAAATTCAAGGCTACCGGAACGCAGAGCATGTTGTAGTTGATCTGCACACTCGGGTCTGTGGACAGCCTCATGGCCCCGGTCGAAAGGCCGATTCCGATATCACCCCAATCGTAACGGAGGTTGTAATGCAGTTGTGACAGCAGGTCTATCCCTCCATCCATCACCTGCGCCATATCCGCAATGGGAAAGACATAGCCAACTCTGATTCCGGCTGTGAGATAACCTTCTTCCGTTTCCCCGACTGCAGCCAGGGATGGGCCCGGTTCTAAGTGAATAGGACCAAAAATCGTCTGATCGGTCTGAGCCTCTTCCCTCAAGAACAGGAGAAAACTGGCGCCTTCCTGATGCCCGGTACCCTCCAGAGCCCCCAGCAGGGGTATCGAAGTTTCGACGCCGAGCCGTATTTCGTTGTACAGCATCAATGTGTCCAAGAATCGGTTTTCGTTTCGCTTCAGGATCGACTTCAGTTGATAGGCGAAATCCGAATCATCCGGAACGGTTTCTGTGGCTCCCGATGTGAGGACCTGTCGGGACACCCGTGAGTAGGCTCGTTTGAAATACTCGTCATTGATGGTCGGCGGGATCGATCGTGTGGTGTGTATCAGATCCCCTGCGAAGCAGGAGTCGGAAATGACGAAGATATGGCTCGCCTCGGTATTCGCGATCAGACCTTTGAGCTGCGTATGTGGCAGCCAGTTATGCTGTTCGTATACATCCGTACCTGCATTTACCGGAATCCAAAACCCCGTATTGGAGTTCTTGTCCAGGTGGCCGTGACCGGCGTACAAGATCAGCAGGGAGTCATCGATCCCCACCTCTTCCTGCAACTTGACGAACAACTTGATGATGTTCGCTTTGGTCGCCTCAGCGTCGTAGAGCTCATACACTTCGTCGATGTAGTATCTGGAAACGATGATATCCTTTATTTCCTTGACGTCTTTCACCGGGCTGTGAAGGGGCATCCACTGCTGGTATTCGTTGATTCCGATAACCACGAGATACTGCTTCCCCACCTTTAGATTCGGATCTAAACCTTCCATATATGTCTTCACGCCCCTGTTTCCGTCAGAGAATAGAGGGGTCGAGCTCACCACGAGGACGATTGTCAGGATTATGAAAAGGTATCGGTTCATGGTAGTCCCCCTATTTGGAGACAATCAACATAAGCAGGATTGACTTAGATGCGTGTAGTTTAATTATATATGGTGCATGCATATTCGTTCAAGCATTGATGATCATGGAGGATTGAATCCCGTTTGGGAGAATAAAAAGCCCCACCCGCTGAACGGTGGGGCTTTTTCGTTTGCCTAGATGGACCGCAGGTTTCTCTTAGAAAAGGTTGTATTTCACGCCCACATTAGCCGTGATGGCCCAGAAGGTATCTTTGGAGGTGTCAATAGGAGGGATAGAGACCGAAGTATCGGTAAGTCCCATATCGAACTGGATACCGGGAGAAATGCTCAGTTTTCCTTTCTTGAATAGGTTGGCGCCAACATAGGCGCGAATACCATACATCCATTGCTCTGTATTGGTATCGTTGAGATCGTACTCACCGTTGTCGAAAGTTCCGGGAATCTCAGTTTCATAGGTGATGTCGGTCTTTCCACCGAGGAAATAGGCGGCAAATCCTCCGATCCGTACGGTAACTGACTTGTCAGCCTGCAGCCCCAGGTTGCCGACGAGAGCCGCTGGGATGAACAGGTAATTGTATCTGGGCTCGGATGTACGATCCCCCGCACCATAAGCACTAAGATCAGTAATACCGTAGAAGTTCAACAGGACATAATCCGCACCAGTGGACAAACCCACGGACAGGGACCCAAACTCAAGGGCATAGACATCGACCGCCAATCCCGCCTCTACCGACCATCTCAGCTTGCCACTCTTCAGATCGTCATCCGTTGTTCCCATAGCTGCACCACCGCCAGCCTGCAACGAAACATCCATACCGAGCGCGCTGGCCATCATCGGCATGCCAAAAAACCCTATGATGATAAGAAGCAGGAAGCAGAGTTGTTTTTTCATGTGTTCCTCCTGATATAACATTTTTGAGGCAGAGGACGAACATCTCTACCTCGTTTACCAAGGTATATGCCTAAATTGTACCAGATGTACCTCGGCTGTCAAGGTGCTTATAATTGGATTTTTTTGAGAGGCTTGGAAGCTAGTGAATGGGATGCAAACAAGAATACAACGATATTCGTCGCATCTGAGTTTTTCCCCAGAAGCGGTAAAGCATAGCCGACTTTGATTTCAAGGGGTACAGGGAAGTTCATCAAGAACATAGAGAGGTTGGGTGCTTTTTGTAATTGTGAAATCATTGCGCAATTCGCTTTTCGCGTATATTTGCGCCGACTCATGCCGGTCTTCCAGATCCGGCGGCTATGAGATATGCTATACTGAACGGAATTGGATTGGGCGGCGGAATCAGAGGCTAACCCAACTGGCCTTATAGGAGGTATCTATGAAAAGAAGAATGTATGTTGTTGTCGTATTGGCAATCATACTCGTTGTTTCTATCCCTTTGGCATCCTACGCGGCCGGCGATTCCGTCGGACTAGGGATCTCCGTCGGCGCCACATTCCCCCAGGGAAGCACAGGTAGCATTTCAAGCACGGATTGGAAAACCAGCCTCAACTGGGGGTTCTATGTGAACATCCCACTGATCTATACCTTTCACCTGACCCCGTCCTCCGAGCTTTACAAGTTTGACGATCAGAATGCCACGGACATGTCGATAGCCTTCAAGTTCATCGTTCCCTTGTCACGCTTCGATCTGTACGCCGGATTCGTACCGGGCTTAACGGCGGTTAGCCATGTGATCGTACCCCACGTTGGAGTACTTGCCGGGGGGAATTTCCCCCTGATCAGCAACCTCGATATCTTCGTCCAGGGCAAGTACAAGTTTCTCTTCGAGGGAGGTGAGAACCTCAGGGTTCTTCATGTTAACGTGGGTATTCTGTTCAACTTCTGATCTGTTGACCGGTCCTTCCGTTGATCTGAGCTGACCGCTGCAAACACAAGGCAGCGGCAAACCAGAAGGAATCCTGGGGAGGCGTCCTATGCTCACCGGCATCCACTTTCTTCTCTCCTACATGTGCAACTTCGAATGCGATCACTGCTTCGTGTTCAGCGGACCGTCGGCGCAGGGGACATTCACAGTCCAACAGATACGATCTGCTTTGGCGGAAGCGGAGAAGACCAGTACGGTGCAATGGATCTACTTCGAAGGGGGCGAACCCTGTCTGTTCTATCCGCTCATGATCGAGGGTGTGCAACGTGCTCGACAGATGGGGTTTCAGGTGGGAGTGGTGACCAATGCTTACTTTGCCACTTCCCGGGAAGACGCGCGGCTCTGGCTGCAGCCCCTGGCCGATCTTGGTATCGCCGACCTGAGCATTAGTGATGACGCGTTTCACTACCGCAATGTCGAGGACAACCCTCCGAAACAGGCCGTGGCCTGCGCACGAGAATTGGGAATCCCCGTGAATTCGATCTGTATCGAGAAACCCGCCGTTGTGAAGGAACCAGAGCAGGAGAGGGACGCTCCGGTCGCAGGCAGAGGTGTCATGTTCAGAGGGCGGGCTGTTGAAAAGCTCCTCGAGGGTCTACCCCGCAGTCCTTGGCGGGATTTTAAAGAATGCCCCTACGAGGATTTGCGGGATCCGGGCCGCGTGCACCTGGACTGCTACGGCAATGTGCACCTCTGCCAGGGCTTAAGCATGGGAAACATGTGGGAGGTTCCGCTTTCAAAGCTGCTACAGAATTACGATGCTGAATCCCACCCGATTTGCGCTCCTCTGCTGGCAGACGGTCCGGCCGCCTTGGCCGAGGCCTATCAAGTGGACCGGGAACAGAGTTATGTCGATGCCTGTCACTGTTGCTATGATGTGCGCCTGTCCCTGCTGGACCGCTTTCCTCAATACCTGGCCCCGAGGCAGGTCTACGGACTTGGCTCGGCTCAATAAACGTCTTGATGATCTCCCGACGGTGAGTCACCCCGCGGCCGATATCGCACCTTCCCGTCGCGTCGAACCGCCTGTATGATTCTCATATACCGGCTCCTATTGCTTGATGAGTAAGCGAGAACGAACATATCATACTAAACCATTAAACAGCACTTCTTATAATCCTAAGATTGACAGGGCGAACAGAAATACAGCGGTCCATGAGGAACCAATTCAACGGCCCGACAAATCTCGCCGGTTTCAGGAACACGACAATCATGTGCCAATTTCCAGAAGGCAAACCAAGAAAAGGAAAGAGCAGGCGGAGTCCCAAAATGATTCAATCATTGACAATGGGATCATCACACCTGCGCATGAAAAGGATAATGTAGATTCTTCCGGTGATTCAAGGGAGAAAAAACTGCTGAATCAAGTTTTTCTTGCAGATCCTGATCTTCGTTCACCGGCGCCGCCGGTTTCTCGGCAAGCCCTCGAGCGCGTTAGCATCAGAGGGGCAATAATCTCAGCCTTCGATATGTTCTTATGATCCGCCACAGCTCAGATAATTGCGTTGAGAGTTCCTATCCGAAGGCTTTTATGGTCCGGAATTGCGATCCTCTGATGAGCAGGCCTGTCAGTCTCCAATACGATATGACTTCCTCGCTCATGAACAACACGGTACTCTAATTTATTTACGAGAACCTGGACGACCTTCTGTCCGCTGAGATTTCGAGGAATCCTCATTTAAGGGCGAGCAGCTCATCCCTCACAAGATGCAATCGTACCGAAGTCGGTGCAAGCTGGTCAAAGAAAAATGCTGCGACAGCTTCCTTCACATTCTCTCTTAATTCTTCCCATGTGTCAGCTTGGGTGATGATATTCTCGCTCAGGCACTCGGCTACAAAGCCGCCGTCTTGTTCCTGAACCACCTCGAATACGAGCTCGCCACTCCATTTGTCCATCATATCTATTCTAAGTAAGAAAGTCTCCGTAGGCAAGGTACCAACGCCGTTATCTTGGCAGGGCTGATTATGGAAGGACGCGCGGCGCCTCCCTACGCCGCGCTCTTGAGCCACCCTGCCTGCCATGGATGGTAGGCGGGGTGTGCCCGTGTGAGAGTCCCGCCGCACCAATTCAGGCTGTCCCGCAACCCTGAGAAATTGGCCGAAGCGGACGCGAAGCG